>SUZF01000027.1 GCA_015060065.1 Rikenellaceae bacterium
GTTATTTGAAGTTATGCAAAACGCAGAAGACCAAAACACTCTGTATATTGCTAATTCGTAACCCAATACATATTCAACTAAAAGGTCGTCATTCATTCTCAATAATTTAGACCTTTTTCGTAACTTCAGGGTGCAAAGATAATAAAAAAAGAATTAAAGGGAGTTGTCGGTAACAACCCGAAAAAAAACGCGACCCCGAAGGCCGCGTTTTTTCTAATATTCATAGTTAGCAACTACTTCATCGCCTGCTGAATAGCAACTGCCACAGCCACGGTAGCACCAACCATCGGGTTGTTACCCATACCGAGGAAGCCCATCATCTCAACATGTGCAGGAACTGACGACGAACCAGCGAACTGTGCGTCAGAGTGCATACGACCAAGGGTATCGGTCATACCGTAAGATGCCGGACCGGCTGCCATGTTATCGGGGTGAAGGGTACGGCCTGTACCACCACCCGATGCAACCGAGAAGTAGGGCTTGCCTGCAAGCACACGCTCCTTCTTGTAAGTACCTGCTACGGGGTGCTGGAAGCGGGTCGGGTTGGTCGAGTTACCGGTAATCGATACATCGACATCCTCCTTCCACATAATTGCTACACCCTCGCGTACATCGTCTGCACCATAGCAGCGTACCTTCGAGCGAAGACCGTCCGAATAGGGAGTTGCAGCAACCTCCTTAACCTCGCCGGTATAGTAGTCGAACTCGGTGCGTACATAGGTAAATCCGTTGATGCGCGAGATAATCATCGCAGCATCCTTACCCAGACCGTTCAAAATCACACGCAGCGGGGTAGTACGTACCTTATTTGCCATCTCGGCAATCTTGATAGCACCCTCGGCAGCAGCGAAAGACTCGTGACCTGCGAGGAATGCGAAACACTTGGTCTCCTCGCGGAGCAGACGTGCTGCGAGGTTTCCGTGACCGATACCAACCTTACGGTCGTCAGCAACCGAACCGGGGATGCAGAATGCCTGCAAGCCCTCGCCGATAGCCTCGGCAGCGTCAGCAGCCGAAGTGCAGCCCTTCTTGATTGCGATAGCGGCACCTACAACGTAAGCCCACTTTGCATTCTCGAAGCAGATAGGCTGGGTCTCCTCACACATCTTGTAGGGATCCAGACCCTTCTCCTCGCAAATAGCCTTCGCATCCTCCACACCGTTGATACCATATTGTGCAAGCACAGCGTTAATCTTATCAATTCTGCGCTCATAGCTCTCAAATAATGCCATAATTTTCGATTCGTTTAATGGTTTGACAATGTGGATTACTCTTTACGGGGGTCAATGTACTTAACGGCATCCTTGAAACGACCGTAAGTGCCCTTTGCCTTCTCGATAGCCTCGTTGGCATCTACGCCATTCTTAACCATCTCCATAACCTTTCCGAGGTGTACGAACTCGTAGCCGATAACCTGGTCGTCAGCGTCGAGTGCCATGCGGGTACAATAACCCTCTGCCATTTCGAGATAGCGGGTACCCTTTGCCTTGGTGCCGAACATCGTACCGGTCTGGGTGCGCAGACCCTTACCGAGGTCTTCGAGCGATGCACCGATAACCAGACCTCCCTCCGAGAAAGCCGACTGCGTGCGACCATAGACAATCTGCAAGAACAACTCGCGCATAGCAGTATTGATAGCGTCACATACGAGGTCGGTGTTCAACGCTTCGAGAATGGTTTTGCCGGGGAGAATCTCCGAAGCCATAGCAGCCGAGTGAGTCATACCCGAACAACCGAGAGTCTCAACCAGAGCCTCCTCGATTACGCCGTTCTTAACATTGAGCGTAAGTTTGCAAGCACCCTGCTGGGGAGCACACCAACCCACACCGTGAGTAAGACCCGAAATATCGGTAATCTCTTTGGCTCTAACCCATTTGCCCTCTTCGGGAATCGGAGCCGAAGGATGATTAGCACCCTTCTTTACGCAACACATTTGTTGCACTTCGTGTGAATAAATCATAGTTTAATACTGTTTAAGTAACTGTTATAGTGTATATTTAATTGTTTTTGTTTGCAATATATGCACACCGTGGCACAAAGATAACAAAATCTTGTCAAAAAACAACCCCTTTTTTATGCTAATTATTGCTTTTTTTTGATGAAAGGGGACTTTATGGTCGATAAAGAGTCGGGATATCAGACGCCTTCTCTGCGAAAGGTGTAGAATTTTGCTGCGAGAAAACTATATATCGAAGATATGACGGTTGTCAAAGTCTTGGCGGGGGTGGGCCACACGCCACATACCTCGACCAAAAGTTTCATCGAGACGTAGTTGATGATAATGGCGCCGGCAACCGACAGCGCATAACGCCACAGTTGCTCTTCGCGCCTCGACGATGTGGAGTGAAACGCAACATTGCGATTGAGCCAAAACCCGATGAAAAACGTAATTGGAAATACGATAATCAGCGAAGCAATATGTGGCGATACGACCACAAAACCAAGGTCGATAAAGTGCTTGCAGATGATGAAGTGATAAATCAGAAAGTACCACACCGAGTCAAGTACCATATTCGCCACACCACAGACCCCATAACGCCATAACTGCTGTGGCACGATGGCAGAAACGGGCTTGATGTAGAGGGCATCAACGGCTTTGGTTATGATTCGGGCAAGGGACATCTACTTTCGTGAGTAAATCCACAAATCCTTGAAGGTGTTGTCGAGAGAAGAGGCAAACTCCTGGCACTCGCGACGGCTTTGTGCCTCATAGAGAGCAACCATATACTTGCTGCCGTAGTGATAGACAGAATATTGCAAATCTTTGGCACGTCTTTGGGCCTGACGGATTGCTCGCCCGGCATTTTCGGTGGTCGAGAATACGCCTAAAACGACGTAACTATGCCCCGGAGTGGTCGAAAGAATCGCTCCTGCATCGGTTGCAACATTGGCAGCCTCGGCGGGATGCTCCTGCTTCGGCTCCTGTATCTGCACCTGTGGCTCAACATTCGGTTGTGCCTCTGCCTGCGGTTGTTCCTGTGCTTGTGTTTGTGGGGCTATCTCCGCAGAGGATGCCTCCGTCTCTGCCGACTTGCTAACTGCCTCTGATGTAACATTTTGAGCCATGATTTCGGCAGTGGTGTCATCTGACGCCCCAAAGAGGGTAATATCGTTATTGTCAATATAGACATATCCGGCAACCGATAGCGCGAATACCATGCAGAGTGCTGCAAAAATATACAAGCCGACATTAGCCTTTGGTTTCAGGCGTATCGGTGTTCTGCCTTGCGGATTGAGTGTAGCGATAAATGCCTCGTCTGCGTTGAATTTGTCGTGGCGCAACGAGCCTACACCCTCGATAGTGAGAGTGTCGCCATCGAGTGCCTCCGAGAGCCAATGCTCATAGATATCGTGAGCCTTCGCCTCATCGACCTCTGCCACGCGGGCAATCTCCTTTTCGAGCGAGGTGCCGCGCTGTTCCGTAGTGAATACCACAGAGCGATATCCCGGTGTCAGGCTCTTGCGCGAGGTGCGGTGTGCTGCATATCGCATAGTGAGCAGCGTGCCGATATCTCCGATGCAGACCTCGCCACCCGACATCAACAGGTTGTATATTATTTTATTGACTTCGCCTACCATTTTATCTTTCTCTTTTTGTTGCTCTTCTCGGCTTTCGGGGTGCTGGTTGCTTTTGCGTTGTTACCAACCCCTACCGCAGGCTTTGCAAGCGCACGCCAGATAATGTAGAAGCCGAGCAGAATAAAGGGAATACTCAAAATTTGACCCATATCAAGTATCATTCCCTTCTCGAAAGCCTCCTGCTCCAACTTGATAAATTCTATGCAGAAGCGCGTGAGGAATATTCCTTGCAATCCGATTCCAAAGAGCAATCCCGGACGACGGCGACCCAAATCTTTCGCGTAGTAGAGGTATGCCAACAACAAGAACGTCACGAAGTAACACAATGCCTCATAGAGTTGTGTGGGATGCTGTGCAGGAATCGCCTCGACGGGAGTACCTGCCGGGAAAAGCCTTACAAATTTGAATGCCCAAGGCGCATCAGTTGCACATCCGATAATCTCCGAGTTGAATAGGTTGCCGAGACGGACAATTGCGCCACCGATACCTACGGGAATCATTATGCGGTCGAGCGACCAGATATAGGGCATCTTGTTCTTGCGCGAGAAGAGCCACAAACCAATCAGCAGACCTATTGCTGCTCCGTGGCTTGCCATTCCTCCGTTGCGAATCTCGGTAATGATTGTCCAAGGTTGCGAGAGATAGTACCCCGGCTCGTAGAAGAGGCAATGACCTAATCTTGCACCAATGACCGTTGCTAATGCGCCATAGATAAATATCGAGTCGGCAAGTTCCGATTTCAGACCTTCACGCTTGCAGAAGTTGCCGAAGAACCAACCTCCGAGTAGCAGTGCCAACGCCCACATCAATCCGTAGTAGCGGATTTCGAGCGAGCCGAGCGAAAACATTACGGGGTCGAAATCCCAAACGATAACCAGATTCTTAATCATTGCGTTCTGTTGTTTGTTCTATTGATGTGTGGATTATTTAACACTCGTTGAGCCTGCTTTTTTCAGCGTAAATGCGAAGGTGCTGCCCTTGCCGAGTTCGCTGCGGACAGTTACACGCTCGCCGTGGGCTTCGATGATGTGCTTTACGATTGCCAGACCAAGACCCGTACCGCCCTGCTCACGCGAGCGACCCTTGTCGGTGCGGTAGAAACGCTCGAAGATGCGCTGTGTATCCTCCTTGGCAATACCCAAACCGTTATCCTCGACCTCGACGAGAATCTTGTCCATCATATCGCGGAAGCGGATAATCGTCTCGCCTCCCTGCTTTCCGTAACGTATCGAATTGATAATCAGATTTATCAAGACCTGACCAATGAAGTGCTTGTCTGCCGAAACACGGAATGGCGAAGGCTGGCTCTCTGCTCCGCGAACAACGAGCGAGATACCCTTCTTCTGTGCCTCGATTTCGCTCTGGTCGGTAATCTCCTTTGCCAAGGCCGCGATGTCGAACTCCTGCTGTTTCATCTGATTCATGTCGCTTTCAAGGCGCGAAATTGTATCGAGGTCATTGATGATATTGATAAGACGGTCGATACTCTTCTCGGTACGTTCCAGATACTGGCGGTTAATCATCTCATCTTCAAGACCACCATCGAGCAGGGTCGAGATATATCCCTGAATGTTGAAAATCGGAGTTTTGAGTTCGTGTGCCACGTTGCCGAGATACTGCTTGCGGAACTTCTCGGTCTCTTTGAGGCGCGAAATCTCCTTGTCGTTATCATCTGCCCACGAGGTAAGTTCCTGCGACATCTCTTCGACGTGCTTATCTTTGAGTTCGTCAAGAACTTCGTGCGTGCGCACGTTGCGCGAGAATACTATGGAGTAGATGGGTTTGAGTTTGTACGCCACATACTTGTACATTACCCACAACGAGAATACCGAAACGAGAGCGAAGGTGCCGATGCCTCCCAACAATGTAATCCACCATACAACGTGAGTGCAAACCAGTGCCACTACGACAAAAATTGTTGCCACGCAACCAATGAGCAGCGATGCTCCCTCTTTGGTCTTGATTTTCATATTTTTGATTTTAATTATTTACCGAGAGTTTTCCTACAACGTGATACAACTTTACGATATCCTCCTTTGCAATCTCCATGTCGTCAAACGCCTTTCTGTCGCCTGCTACAAGGTTGATATCGGGAGAATTCTTCATCTTGCGGACTTTGCGCAAGGCGGTAAATTTCTTTCCGACAACCACATATTCATCTCCGGGGATTATGGCATCAACATCTGCTCTTTTGAGGAATATAATCGTACCGGCAGGGGTTATCTTACCCATTGCACGACCATTATATACGAGTGCAATATCGCAGTCGCCCACTTGGGGTACGAACATTCTGAACTGCGGCTCGCCGAGTTGTTCTCCGTTCAGGGCAACCTCTGCATCGAGATTGTAGAAGGGAATCTGCGACGCGGTAGTCGAGGCGGTAGCGAACATACTTCCCTCGCCGGTCAGCAGCCAAGCCTTGCTGATGTCGGGGAATTTTAAGACGATGCGCTCTGCAACATCGCGCGAAATGCCGTTGTTGCCACGCTTAATCTGGTAGAGGTTCTCTCCACAAGGGAGTCCGATGTGGTGAGCAAAGAAGTTGGCGGTCATGCCTGCCCACTTAATAACTGCATTAAGTCTGGTCCAATTTTCGTTCATATTTGTCTTAAACGAAAAAAAGTTGCATATTTGCACAATGGTTCCGTAGTTCAATGGATAGAATGCAAGATTCCGGTTCTTGTGATGAAGGTTCGAATCCTTTCGGGACTACTTTCAAAGACTGTCCGACAATATTGTTGGTCGGTCTTTTTCTTCATCCATAAGCCTTTGTCTTGCCAATCCGCTATACGAAACAAAGTTGCTGCAATTGGTTAAACAATAGGTTTATTAAATAATACATTGCAAAATTAAACACTATTTTTTATATATGCAACTTTTTTTTGTGTCATTTTGTTCCCTAAAATGACGGATTAAACAAAAAAAAGCGTGGAACTGATACACTATTCCGGGAAAACGGGCTCTGGTAAACCCACACAGACGAAATATGCAACAACCCCACGCTACCTGCGTAGCGTGAAAAATTGTGCCATTTTTTTCTGTGCTCCACAAAATTTACCAGATTTCGTTTATTCCGAAAATGGCATCCGCTTTTATATTATAATAATGTATCGAGAACTCCATTTGTTCCTGAATTTCCAATACACTGCAAATATACATTAAATTTTTTATTTTATACAACTTTTTGTGATATAAAATAAATTATTGCCATTATTTCTGTCCGAAATCGGTGTTGTGGAGGGAATTTATTGACTGGGTTTCATTGCTTTAATAGTTTTTAGGTGTTTTCGTTTCGTTTTTTGGCTCACTGCAATTTCGTAAATATCGTTTCTGTGTAATAACAAGAAACGTGGGTACGCCCATCCGCGGAAGGTACGACCAAGCACCCATACGAACATAAGCACATCCCACGCTGTGTAGCGCGGACTTTTTTGTGCCTATTGCTTGTTCGTTTGTGAAAAATTTGGTCGTTTCCCGCAGAAACAATAGCAAAAAGCCGTCAATAATAACTACATGTTTTGCAGTTCTACGACAAAAGTAGTATATTTTTTTTAATCTGAAAAGATAAAATCTTATATTTGCAGAAGAAATTTAAGAGATGACCTTTAATAATTGCCCGATATGGCTATCGAAAGGAGTTTAAGAACAAACGAGAGCGACAGCGAATTTGAAAACCGCATACGCCCACAAGAGTTGGGTAGTTTTGCCGGTCAGGATAAGATTGTCGATAACCTGAAAGTCTTTATTCAGGCGGCTCTGATGCGTGGCGACTCGCTCGACCACGTGCTGCTGCACGGACCTCCGGGACTCGGTAAAACCACGCTTGCAAATATCATCGCCAACGAGATGGGGGCGCAACTTAAAGTAACTTCGGGCCCCGTGCTGGATAAACCCGGAGATTTGGCAGGTCTGCTGACAAACCTCGGTGCGGGCGATGTGCTTTTTATCGATGAGATTCATCGTTTAAGCCCGATTGTCGAGGAGTATCTCTACTCGGCAATGGAGGACTACAAGATTGATATTGTGCTGGATAAGGGGCCTTCGGCACGCTCGATTCAGATTGAACTCGCGCCATTTACGTTGGTTGGTGCAACCACCCGTAGCGGTCTATTGACATCGCCTCTGCGCGCTCGTTTCGGTATTCAATGCCACCTCGAATATTATGACGCTTCGGTGCTGGCTGGTATCGTGAAGCGCACAGCCTCGATTCTCGGTGTCTCGATAGATGACGATGCAGCCGTTGAGGTCGCCTTGCGCTCGCGTGGAACTCCGCGTATCGCCAACTCGCTCCTGCGTCGTGTGCGTGACTTCGCGATGGTCAAGGGCGAGGGACATATCGACCTCGAAATTACACGTGTGGCTCTCTCGGCTCTCAATATCGACTCGCGCGGTCTGGATACTATGGACAACCGCATACTCGAAACCATTGTCGCCAAGTTTAAGGGCGGACCTGTGGGTCTGAATACGATTGCTACGGCTGTGGGTGAGGATGCCGGCACTATCGAGGAGGTCTATGAGCCGTTCCTCATCAAGGAGGGATTTCTCAAACGCACGCCCCGCGGTCGCGAAGCCACGGAACTTGCATATAAACATCTGGGACTTACCCCTGCGGATACCGACGGAACGCTGTTTTAACAACAAATAACAACAAATCCTGCCCGAACGGCAGGATTTATTGTTATATCTCCTCTGAAAGTTTTGCGATTTCGCTTATCTCCATTCTACGGACTTCGCACGAGCCTATGCCGGTCGGCAGAACAAAGTGCAGCGCGTTGCCGTCGCTCTTCTTGTCTTTCGATATTGCCGATGCGAGTCGCTTGGTGGGGAGTGGAGGTGTGAGTGAGAATCCCAATGCTGTAAGCAGTCGCTCGATGCGCTCGGCATCCTCTGCACTCAACACTCCGAGCCGAAGAGCCAGTCGAGCCGCAAGTGCCGTGCCGACAGCCACCGCCTCGCCATGATTCATCTCTGCGGAGAGTTTCTCGATAGCGTGGGCAAAGGTATGTCCGAGGTTGAGTTTTCTCCTTTCGCCACTCTCGCGCTCGTCACGACCGACGATATCGGCCTTAACCTTGATTGCTCCGAGGATAATCTCGCCCAGCAGGTCGTGATTATTGCGCAACTCCTCGAAACTGCTATGCTCGATGCGCTCAAAGAGGGCGCGGTCAGCGATTATTCCCGCCTTGACAACCTCTGCCAAGCCTGCGCGAAATTCGCGTTCAGGCAGGGTGTCGAGCAGCGTGGGGTCGCAGATGACGAATTGCGGCTGATTGAAGGTGCCGACCATATTTTTGTAGCCATCGAGATTTACTCCGTTTTTACCGCCAAGGCTTGCATCGACTTGACCGAGTAGGGTAGTCGAGATAAATCCGAAACGCAGACCGCGCATATAGGTCGAGGCTACGAATCCTGTGATGTCGGTAACAATGCCACCTCCAATGCCGAGAACGAAGCATGAACGGTCGATGCCGAGTTCGACAAAGCGTCGGTAGATGGTCTCGACCGTGTGGAGGGTCTTGATACTCTCGCCCATGCCAATCATCACAAACTCGAAGCCTTTGAGCAGCGAGTGATGCCGACGGTCGATGTTGGCATCTGTGATGACGATAACCCTGCCGTCGGGCAGTAGCGAAGGCAGCAACTCCTCTGCGCGACCTATATATATATCGCTACGTTCAGCAACTTTCAGTGTGTGTGTCATATCCGTTTGATGGTTTTTGCAAACAAAATTAGAACAATTTTCGCGATTTATTGTTACCTTTGCGCGGTTAAATGAGTTTTATATGCAAAAATTGCGCAATATTGCAATCATCGCCCATGTCGATCACGGCAAAACAACCTTGGTCGATAAGATGATTATGCAGGGAAATCTGCTTCGCGAGGCATCCAAAACAGGCGAACTTGTCCTGGATAATAACGACCTTGAACGTGAGCGAGGCATCACGATTCTCTCGAAGAACGTGTCGGTAATCTATCGCGACTACAAAATCAATATCATCGATACCCCAGGTCACGCCGACTTCGGTGGCGAGGTCGAGCGCGTACTGAATATGTGCGACGGAGTGTTACTGTTGGTTGATGCCTTTGAGGGAACTATGCCCCAGACCCGTTTTGTGTTGCAGAAGGCTCTCTCGCTCGGCAAGAAGCCTATCGTTGTGGTTAATAAGGTCGATAAGCCGAACTGCCGCCCAGAGGTTGTGAATGAGCAGGTCTTCGATTTGATGTTCTCGCTCGATGCTACCGAGGAGCAACTCGACTACAAGACTATCTATGGCTCGGCAAAGCAGGGTTGGATGTCGCACAAGTGGAACGAAAAGACTGACTCGATACAGCCGCTGCTCGATGCAATCATCGACGAGATTCCCGAACCCCAGATTGTGGAGGGTACGCCCCAGATGCTTATCACTTCGCTCGAATACTCGCCCTACATCGGTCGTATCGCGGTGGGTAAGGTTACCCGCGGTGCTCTCCATGCAGGCGACAACGTAACTCTCGCCAAGCGCGACGGTAAGACGATGGTCAAGAGCAAGATTCGCGAACTTATGGTCTTTGAGGGTCTTGGTAAGACGAAGGTCGATAAGGTTGAGTGTGGCGAAATCTGCGCTCTGGTCGGTATCGAGGGTTTCGAGATTGGCGATACGATTTGCGACTTCGAGAATCCGGAGCCATTGCCCCCAATCGCAATTGACGAGCCGACGATGTCGATGCTCTTCACGATTAACAACTCGCCATTCTTCGGTAAGGAGGGTAAGTACGTTACCTCGCGCCATATCAAGGAGCGTTTGGATCGTGAGTTGGAGAAAAACCTCGCTTTGAGGGTCGAGCCGGGGCAGAATGCCGATAGTTTTATCGTCTATGGTCGTGGCGTGTTGCACCTCTCGGTATTGGTCGAGACGATGCGTCGTGAAGGCTACGAGTTGCAGGTAGGCCAGCCGAAGGTTATCATCAAGGAGATTGATGGCGTGAAGTGCGAGCCTATCGAGGAGATGACGGTCGATTGCCCCGATGAGACGGCAGGCACGGTTATCGAGATGACCACACGTCGTCGCGGTACGCTGACAAATATGACATCGGATGGCGAGCGCACACGACTCGAATTTTCGATTCCATCGCGCGGAATTATCGGTCTGCGCTCGAATATGCTGACCGCAACAGCCGGAGAGGCGATTATGAGCCACCGCTTGAAGGGCTTTGAGCCGTGGGTGGGCGATATCGAGATGCGCACGGCAGGCTCGATTATCGCATCAGAGACAGGTACGGCATACGCCTACTCGATTGATAAGTTGCAGGATAGAGGTCGATTCTTTATCTCTCCGATGGAGGAGGTCTATATGGGTCAGGTCATTGGCGAACATACGCGTAGCAACGATATTACGGTGAATGTAACCAAGTCGAAGCAACTGACAAATATGCGTGCTTCGGGTTCGGATGATAAGGCTGTGATTGTGCCACCCAAGATTTTCTCGTTGGAGGAGGCTTTGGAGTATATCAAAGAGGATGAATATGTCGAGATTACTCCCAAGTCGATGCGCCTACGCAAGATTCTGCTTAACGAGGTCGATCGTAAGCGCGCTGCTAAATAATATATAGGTAGAGATAATATCTGTTTGGGGCTGTTGGGCGAGAGATTTGCCGGACAGCCTCTTTTTTTGTTTCGTCACAATCCAACAATAGGAAGGAGTTTCTATTTTTTCAAGGTCTTGAACGAGAGAATATGCCATGATATCGCTGTGGCAAGCAGAGCCATAAGCACCTGCGCCCACCACCACTTATCTACCACGGCAAAGATGCAGTAGCCTATCGTGAGCCAAACGAGCGATACCGAAACAACTTTTGCACGTAAGGGTATGGCTTGATATTCGCGGAAGTTGCGGATATATGCACCTAATCGGGGATGATTCAGCAACCACTCGTAGAGTCGCGGAGAACTCTTGAAGTAGAGTGCTGCCGCAAGCAGTAGAAGCGGGGTAGTCGGTAGCAGAGGAACGAATATCCCCAGCACACCCAATCCCAGTGCAAGCGACCCAAGTATGACAAAAAGTTTTTTCACGGCACAAAAATAGGATTTTATCCGGTTTGCAGAGAAAAAATCACTATATTTGTAGTTGTAAAAACAAAATTTAGCAAAAATTATGAGTAATAAAACATCTGTCGGCTTTGCGTGTGACCACGCGGCCTACGATATGAAGGAGTTTTTGGTCGGCTATATGTCGGCGAAGGGGTATGAGGTTATCGATTTCGGTTGCCACTCCGAGGAGCGTTGTGACTATGCCGACTTTGCCCATCCGCTCGCCTCGGCTGTTGAGGATGGCAGTGTGGCATTCGGTATTGCGCTTTGCGGTTCGGGCGAGGGTATGGCTATGACGCTCAACAAGCATAAGGGTGTGCGTGCCGGTTTGGCGTGGCGTAAAGAGATTGCCGAACTTGTTAAGCAGCACAACAACGCCAACGTGTTGGTCTTGCCGGCTCGATTTATTACGAATGATGAGGCCGTGGAGTTGGTGGATGCCTATCTCGCTGCCGAGTTCGAGGGTGGTCGCCACGAACAACGCATCGCCAAGATGTGTGACTGTTAGAGTTCTAACCTTTCGCAATGTACAAACACTCCATCAAACGGTGGGGTGTTTTTTATTTCACGGTCGAAGAGGCCGAATACGGTAGAGCCACTGCCCGACATCGAGGCGAAGATTGCACCCTGCGCCAGAAGCCACTCTTTAATCCTGCCGATTGTGGGGTGTGCCGCGAAGATGTGTGGCTCGAAGTCGTTTTTGAGTAACCCCTGCCACTCCTCTATGGGGCGTGAAATGCGCTCGCGCAGAGAGCGTTCGGGAATGAAAGGCTTGATGCCCGAATACGCCTCGCCTGTCGAGACCCCTTCGTCGGGCTTAATCATCAGAAGCCACAATCCCTGCAACGAGACATCTGCCGGCTCCATAATCTCGCCCCTGCCCGTGCATAGTTGGGGTGTGTTGCGCACAAAAAACGGAGTGTCGCTACCGAGTTCTGCTGCCAACAAAACGAGTTGCTCGTGGCTTAATCCCAATCCGAAAATGGTGTTAAGCGCAACAATTACCGCTGTACCGTCAGCCGAGCCGCCACCCAAGCCTGCACCAAAAGGTATGCGCTTGTCGAGTGTTATGCGTACCGCTCCAATGCCGTATCGGTCGTGCATCAGTTGCCAAGCCTTGATGCAGATATTCTTCTCGGCAGGACAATCGACAGTAATGCCCGCATTCTCGAATCGGGGTTCATGACCTTCGCACGGCTCGATATCGATAATGTCGAAGAGTCCGCGTACAGGGTACATCACGGTTGCAATATCGTGAAATCCATCCTCGCGACGTCGCAAAACGTCAAGGCCGAGGTTTAGTTTGCAGTTGGCTTTTACTCTCATACTGCAAAAATAGAAAAACTATCGCAATTTATTGCAACCATTCTGCGTTAGTTGGGCGGATAATTGATTTTAAGGTTTGAAATGTTGTATTTTTTTTATTCCTTTGTATCGTAAAAATGTAAAATGATTATGAAACGATTGACTATTCTCTTCTCGATGTTGCTGCTCGCCCTCACAGCGTGCAAGAATAATGATTTTGACACTGAATACGAGCCGGTTAAGCCCAAGTATGTCGATACGATTACACGTGCCGACGGTGCTACGCTTACGCTTGGCTATGATAGTGATATGCGTGTCAATAGCGTGACTTGGACGAATGCAACCGAATCCCGTCACTACGATATTGTCTATAATCTCGACACGACGACCAATACTGCGACCTTTGATGTCCTGCACAACGGCAAGAAATATACGATGAACTTCAACGAATATGGAGCGTTGAAGAGTTATGTGCTGAATGGAGATGAGCCACAGGTGTTGAGTACCTTTACCTACTACAACTCAATCACTCCCTTGGGGGCATTCCGTCTGGAACTTATCGGTATGGTCGATAAACTCACCGGAGGCGAGGTGCGCCGAATCGATTGGCAGGGCGGTACTCCGATGATGCAAATCAGCGAGATTGTGAAGGTTGAGGATGGTAACAATTGCACCTATTCAACATCGGTACGTTATGGCTATCAGGCCTATCGCAGTAATATTCACGCCAACGTCAATCTCTTTAACCTGATGACCCCGGAGTATCTCGAACATAGCAACCTGCCGATGGAGTTGCGTGTGGCTGTCAGTGCATTCGGCTCGCGTAGTTATTACCTTCCGACGGATGTGACGGTAGTGAATGGCCGAATGCCTGCGGGCGAGAATTACGAGAAACTCTCGGAGGTGGAGCGGGAATATACATACGATACCGACTCGGAGGGATATATACTCAAAATCTACACGGGCAAGGATGATGATAATACCAAAGAGTTGCTCTACGAGATTACATATCTGAACGTGGCAACGGAGAAGTAAAATATGGGTACCTTTTGCGAAAGGTACCCATATTTTTGGGACATTGGCGCATCATTACCCTTTTTTTTGGCGCAAAAGAAAAATTTATTCGACCCTTACAAGCCCTCTTGCTCCTCTTTAATCTTTTGTAACTCGTACATTCTGTCGCGGTAGCGTGCTGCGGCAAGGAAGTCGAGTGACCGTGCCGCCCGCTCCATGTCGGACTTCGCCTTCTCGATGAGGGCATCGATATTTTCGCCTGCGATGTAATCCTTGCGGACATCCGCAGCCATTGCGTAGTCGCCATAATGCTCCTCGGCAAGCGGATAGACCATGTCGCCTTTGAACTTCGACTCTCCGAGCAACAAACTCTGTCCCGTGCCGCTCTTTTGCGCCCGACGAGGCAACATCTCGTGTTCGATATTGTAGCGCACCTGCTTTTCGCGACGACGGTTGCTCTCCTCGATGGCTATGCGCATCGAGTCGGTGCAGGTGTCAGCATACATTATTACGTTACCGTTGGCGTGACGTGCAGCACGACCCGCAATCTGCGTTATCGAGCGTACATTGCGCAGGAATCCCTCCTTGTCGGCATCGAGAATCGCCACCAACGCAACCTCCGGCAGGTCCAAGCCCTCGCGCAGGAGATTCACTCCGATAAGTACATCGAACAACCCTGCACGCAGGTCTTCGAGAATCTGCACGCGTTCCAACGTATCAACGTCGGAGTGGATGTATCGGTTGCGAACACCTACGCGGTCGAGATACTTCGATAACTCCTCCGCCATACGCTTTGTTATGGTTGTGACGAGAATCTTGTCGTCACTCTTCACTCGTTTATCAATCTCTTCGAGCAGGTCATCAATCTGGTTGAGTGTTACGCGGACTTCGAGCGGAGGGTCGATAAGTCCCGTGGGACGGATAAGTTGCTCGACGACCACACCCTCGCTCTTTGTGAGTTCGTAATCGGCAGGAGTTGCACTTACATATATCGTCGTGCGCGTGAGATTCTCAAACTCTTCGAAGCGGAGCGGGCGATTATCCTTTGCTGCCGGCAGGCGGAAGCCGTATTCGACGAGATTCTCCTTGCGGGCGCGGTCGCCACCGAACATCGCCCTTACCTGCGGGATGGTTACGTGGCTCTCATCCACGACAAGCAGAAAATCCTCCGGGAAGTAGTCCAACAAGCAGAAGGGCCGTGTTCCTTCGGCTCTGCCATCGAAGTATCGCGAGTAGTTCTCGATTCCGGAGCAGTAGCCCAACTCCTTAATCATTTCGAGGTCGTATTCTACGCGCTGTTTAAGACGCTGCGCCTCGGTGGGACGACCTTCGCGCTCGAAGAAGGCAATCTGCTTTCCGAGGTCGAGATATATCTGCTGTACGGCGCTGTTTATGCGCTCTTTGGTTGTGACGAAGAGATTTGCCGGGAAGATTGTTACCTGCTCGATACTCTCGAATCGCTGACCCGTTACGGGGTCGATGACCGATATCGCCTCGATTTCGTCATCGAAGAACGATACGCGGTAGCAGTTGCCACCGAAACTCGGCATTATATCTACCGTGTCGCCCGTCACTCGGAATGTCGAGGGCGTGAGTTCTCGCTCGGTGCGGGTGTAGAGAGCCTCGACAAGCCTGTATAGGAAGTGCTTGTAACTAACTATGTCCCCGACCTTTATATCTATCGATGTGGCGTGGAAATCGTTGGGGTTGCCGATGCCGTATAGGCACGATACGCTCGATACGACAATCACATCACGCCTGCCTGACAGAAGGGTGGAGGTGGTGCTTAAACGCATCTTCTCGATTTCGTCGTTTATGGCGAGGTCTTTCTCGATGTAGGTGTCGGTCGATGGGAGATAAGCCTCCGGCTGGTAGTAGTCGTAGTACGAAACGAAATACTCGACCGCGTTGTCCGGAAAGAAGTTCTTGAATTCGCCGTAGAGTTGTGCCGCGAGGGTCTTGTTATGGCTTAAAACGAGTGTCGGACGATTGAGGTTCTTGATTACGTTTGCGACCGTGAAGGTCTTGCCCGAACCGGTTACGCCAAGCAGGGTGTTGTAATCCGAACCCTTGATGATGGCATCGGTCAGTCGGGTAATCGCTTCGGGTTGGTCGCCCGTGGGTTTGTAATCCGATACAAGTTTGAAATCCATAGAGTGCAAAATTATAATACCCGAACATAAATTCAAAATCCAAGCCCCTATTTTCATCGGATATGATATAAAAAGGTTGGGTAAATGCTGAAAATTCAACTTTAATTATTACTTTTGCGCTTATGATTGACAGAGCCACCATAGACCGCATTTATGCCGCTGCCGACATCGTCGATGTAATCAACGATTACGTCACGTTGAAACGTAAGGGTATAAACTATCAGGCGTGTTGTCCCTTCCACAACGAAAAGACCCCGTCGTTTGTCGTCTCTCCGGCAAAGGGCGTCTATAAGTGTTTCGGTTGCGGAAAGGGTGGTAATGCCGTTACGTTTGTGATGGAACACGAGAACGTAACCTATCCCGAAGCCTTGAAAATCGTAGCCAAAAAGTACGGTATCGAGGTTCAGGAGAAGGAACTGACCCCGGAGGAGCAGCAACGTAACGACAACCGCGAGAGTATGTTCGCGCTGAATGGTTGGGTGGCAGATTACTTCGTGAATATTCTCCATCAAGACCCGGAGGGTATGAGTGTCGGAATGCCGTATTTCCGCCAGCAGCGAGGCTTCTCGGATGCTACAATCAAGAAGTTCGCCCTCGGATTCTGCCCCTCGAAGGGCGACAGAATGTCGAAGGATGCCCTGAATGCAGGCTACCGCGAGGAGTTCCTTACAGCAACGGGACTATCGATTAAACGCGAGAGTGACGGCTCTCTCTACGACCGATTCCGCGAGCGTGTAATCTTCCCCGTTCATAATATTTCGGGTCGTATCGTGGCATTCGGAGGTCGTACATTGCGTACCGACAAGAGCGTTGCCAAGTATCAAAACTCGCCTGAAAGCGAAATTTACAGCAAGAAGAACGAACTCTATGGACTCTTCTTTGCGAAGAAGGCAATCCAGCAGCAAGATTTCGCCATTATGGTCGAGGGCTACACCGATGTAATCTCGATGCATCAGGCAGGTGTCGAAAATGTTGTGTCGTCGTCGGGTACGTCGCTTACCACCGAGCAGATTCGTCTTTTGAGCCGATTTACGCGCAATATTACGGTCATCTATGATGGTGACTCGGCAGGTATTCACGCCTCGGAGCGCGGTATCGATATGATTCTGGCTGCGGGTATGAATGTGCGAGTGGTGTCGTTGCCGGCACCGGAAGACCCCGACTCTTTTGCTCGTGCGCATACGGCTGCCGAGGTGCAGGAGTATATACGTGCCAACGAGGAGGACTTCTTGTCGTTCAAGGCGAAAATCCTGCTTGCCAATGCAGGTGCAGACCCGATTAAACGCTCGGCCGTGATTTCCGATATGGTGAAATCTATCGCCCTTATTCCGGATAATATCCAGCGCACGGTCTATATTGCTGACTGCGCCCGCATTATGAATATCGACGAGAATGTCCTCGTTGAGGAGGTCGCCCGCAAACGTATGCGTGCTTCGGGAGATGCTGATGCAGAGGAGTTTGTGCGCAGGCAGCAGGCTCAACGTCGAGCCGAGCAAATCTCGTCGCAAAATGCGATGCAGACGGTGGCAACACAGGGAACCGTTGAGGCGGGCAGCAGTATGGATTCGCTTGAACGCGAATTGTCGAAATATCTGCTCAAATTCGGACACTGCTACTTCGAATTTAAGGAGGGTAAAAAGTTTGTCAAGATGAATGTCGCTGCGGAGATTCTGCGCGACCTTGATGTTGATGGTATCGAGTTCGAAACGCGGGCATATAACGAGATTTTGAAACTCTATCGCAAATTGTGGCAGGAGTCGGGCGAAGGTGTCGAGATTCCGGTGAATCACTTCACGAGCCATAGCGACCCGGAGGTGTGCAATGTGGCGGTCGATTTGCTGATGTCTGACGATAACTACGTGCCAAGCGAGATTTGGAACAAGAAAGATGTCCATGTCGAGAGTGACGAGGAGATTCTTGCCGTGGGTGTTCCCAAGGCGATAATGCTCTATAAGTCGAAAATTATTGAACGAGTTACTGGCGAACTGAACAGCCAACTTGCTGCGCCCGATTTGAGCGAGGAGGCTATGGCCGATATTACACGTCGTATATCCATCCTGAATAACGCCAAAGTCGAAATCTCGAAGAAGTTGCAACGCTCGATTCTTTAATAGCAATCACACCTGCCTGCCTCACTCCACGAGGCTCAATTTGCCCGATGCCGTGAGTCGCAATCGGGTGGAGTCCCTGCTTTCGGTAGGAAAGAATCACAATTCGGATATTAAACTACGTTTAATTGTGTAAGTATTGCATTTTTTTTGTACATTTGCAAATTATTCGTAATGTATGAAAGAAAAAGATACCGACATAATCGAACAACTCGATAATAGCGAGTACAAATACGGCTTTACCTCGGAGATTGAGACCGAGTATATTCGTCGTGGCCTTGACGAGGGTATCGTGCGCCTGATTTCGCAGAAGAAGGGTGAGCCGGAGTGGCTGCTCGAAATGCGTTTGAAGGCTTTTCGCCATTGGCAGACCATGGAGTTGCCGACGTGGGCGCACCTCAATATCCCGGAGATAGATTTCCAAGATATCATCTACTATGCTGCACCGAAAAAGCAGCAGCCCAAGGCGGGAACAGTCGAGGATATCGACCCCGAACTCAAACGCACATTCGATAAGTTGGGTATTCCGCTCGAAGAGCAACTCGCGCTGTCGGGCGTGGCGGTTGATGCTGTGATGGACTCGACCTCGGTCAAGACAACCTTCAAGGAGGTGCTGGCAGAGAAGGGTATAATCTTCTGCTCGATGTCGGAGGCTGTGAGGGACTATCCCGAATTGGTGCGCAAGTATCTCGGCTCGGTGGTGTCGTATGCCGACAACTTCTACTCGGCACTCAATACAGCAGTCTTTTCTGACGGCTCGTTCTGCTATATCCCGAAGGGGGTGCGTTGTCCGGTGGAACTTTCGACCTACTTCCGCATCAACGCGGCAGGTACGGGTCAGTTCGAGCGCACGTTGATTGTGGCAGATGAGGGGTCGTATGTAAGTTACTTGGAGGGTTGCACGGCTCCGCGTCGAGACGAAAATCAA
>SUZF01000028.1 GCA_015060065.1 Rikenellaceae bacterium
TAATCTTCTACAACATTCTCGCCCTCGACGAAGATTATCAGTGGTCGCTCGTCGGCAGTAGCAGCCCCGACTATCTGTGGATTCTCTCGCGCACACCCCAACTGCCACAGCAGACCCTCAACAACATCCTCGACATCGCCCGCAAACGAGGATACGACACCTCGAAACTTATCTTCGTCAAGCAGTAACCTCGACTTCGACGTTAAGCGAGGCTTCGTTTTCGGAAAAGAGATTTTGCCACTCGGAGAACTGCCGCTTTTCTCTAAAAGCGGCACCAAAACCCTTTTATTTGCCCGCTTTTTGAAAAAAGCAGGGCGTGCAAAAACTTTTCAGCCAAAACTGCGTTTCGGGGAGTTTGACAGCGTAAAAGTTTTAGTTTGTTGTTTATCTATTCCGCACCTCCACCGAGAGCCTGATAGAGATTCACAACACCCTGAATACCCTCAAAGCGGTCGGCTATCTGTTTAAGTTGAGCCGAGAGGAGGTTTTGCTGTGCCGTAAGCACCTCCAAGTAGGTTGCATCTCCGTGACGCATAAGCAGTTGCGTCGATTCCACCGCTGACTCCAATGCCAAAATCTGATGCACACGTACATCGGTCTTATTGCGAGCCGTCTGGAACTGCATCAGAGCATCATTCACTTCGGCACCTGCATTCAGAAGAGTCTGCACAAAGGCAATCTTCGCCTGCTCCTGTTGCGACTTGGCAATTTTAAGATTTGCACGATTGACACCGGCATTGAATATCGGCTGCACAAGCGACCCCACAAACGAGAGCAGGAACTCTCCGGGATTGACAATGGCCGAGCCTTCGGACACCCAGCCGAGCATACCGGTCAGGTTAATCTGGGGATAGAATGCCGCACGGGCGAGATTGGTCGTGTAGTGAGCCTTGGCAAGGTCGAGTTCAGCACCACGCACATCGGGGCGGTTGGCGAGCAGTTGTGCCGGCACACCCACCGAGAAATCCACACGAACACTCTGCTCGTCGAGCGTACCGCGCACGATGGTTCGAGGAGTTGAGCCAAGCACTAACGACAGCGCATTCTCGACCTCGCGAATCTGGCGTTCAAGGTCGAAGAGCGATGCCTCAATCGAGTAGCTGTTAGCCTCGGTCTGCGACACCGAAGCCTTATTGGTCATTCCGGCATCCATCATCGCACGCATAATACGCACATTCTCCTTCCAGTTGGCTGCCGTAGTACGCGAAATGGCAAGTTGGCTGTCAAGCATCAGCAGCGTGTAGTAGTGGTTGGCAATGGCTGCCACCAGACGTGTATGCACGCTACGACGATTGATAAGGCTCTGCTCGTATGCAACCTTTGCCTTATTCTTCTTGTTGAAGAGTCTGCCCGCGAGGTCCAACTCCCAACTGATGTTAATCGGGAGTTTATAACTACCACTCACCGAATGGAAATTATCTCCAAAAGCGAGTGTTCCGCTCGGTGCAAACGAGAACGAGGGATAGTACGACAGACGCGCTGTGCGCAGTGCCGCCTCCGCCTCATCGATACGCAACGTAGCGATACGCAGGTCATAGTTATTCTTCAAGCCCTCCTCAATGAGAGCCTGCAACTTCGCATCCGTGAAGAACTCTCGCCACGGAATACGGGCAATCGTTGTTGAATCGGTCGTTGCTACATTATCTCCAAACAGACCGTCGGTCTTGATATCCTCCGGGCGCGAGTAATGGCTGTAAATCGAGCAACCCGACATCACTGCCGTTGCCGTGAGGAGTATTATATAAGCAAAAATCTTTCTCATCGTTATTCGGCTTTTTTAATAGGTTTAATCTTCTCCTGCAACCATTGGAATACCACGAAGAACGGTGGCACGATAAAGAGCAGTGCAAGCGTACCGATAAGCATACCACCAACGACGCCTGCGCCGAGGGTGTTGTTACCATTAGCACCTACACCTGACGAGAACATCAACGGCAACAGACCGAAAATCATCGTCAATGCCGTCATCAAAATCGGGCGGAAACGCTCCTTGGTTGCCGTGTAGGCTGCGCGCATAATCGACATGCCTTGCTCTCGACGCTCCGAAGCGTACTCCGTAATAAGGATTGCCGTCTTTGCCAGCAGACCGATAAGCATAATAAGACCCGTTTGCAGGTAAATATTGTTTTCGAGTCCCATCATACTTGCAAACAAGAAACTACCGGCAAGACCAAACGGCACCGAGAGAATAACCGCCAACGGAAGCATAAAACTCTCGTAAAGCGCACACAGGATAAAGTAGATAAGCGTGATGCAGACAATGAAGATGTAGATTGTATTGTTTCCACTCTGCGCCTCCTCACGCGAGATACCTCCGAAGTCGAAACCATAGCCCACGGGCAGAATCTCCGTTGCCGTCTCGCGTATAGCCTTGATGGCATCTCCTGACGAGTAGCCTTCGGCAGCACGTCCCGTAATGCTGATGCAGGGGAACATATTGAAGCGGTTAAGACCTTGGGGTGCATAAATCTTCTTGAAGGTTACAAACTGTCCAATAGGTGCCATATCCTCTCCGATACGGATAAAGATATTATCGAGAGTTTGCAGGTCGGTACGATACTTCGGGTCTGCCTGAATCTTTACCTGATAGAGTTTCGTAAAGCGATTGAAGCGGGTCGAATAGCGACCTCCGTAGTATCCATTCAGCACTGCCAACACATCCTTGGGCGAGAGTCCCGCTCGCTTACACTTCACAGCATCGACATCAATCTGATACTGCGGGAATTTCGGGTTGAACGACGTATGAGCCGAGCCGATTTCGGGACACTCATTCAGATACTTCAAGAACTCGGTAGTTACCATGTGCAAATCCTCAATCGAGCCACCCTTACGGTCCTGAATATAGACATTAAAACCATTGGTCGAGCCATATCCCGGAATCATCGGCGGTGCCGAGGTAAATATTTTGGCATCGTTAAAGTTTGCGGCATACTCCTTCACGCGCTCCATAATATCGCTAACGCTATGTTCCTTACCGGGGCGTTCATCCCAGTGCTTCAAGCGCAACGTAAAACTACCCTGCGACGTACCGGCGCCTCCGGTCTGCGAATATCCCGCCATATTGACGTAAGCACGAGCCTCGTCGATATCCTTGATGATATCTCTATCCACACGGTCCATAATCTCCTTGGTGTATGCCAACGAACTGCCCGGAGGGGTCGAGACATCGACACGCACTGTACCCATATCCTCCTGCGGCACAAGACCCGTCTTGGTATTCTGCATCAGATAGACCAAACCGCCTGCTGCCACAATCAACAGTAACGCAGCAAACCAACGATGACGCAACATAAAGGTTACGCCCCTCATATATCTGTTGGTAATTCGTCCGAATGAAGCATCCAGAGCCATACTCAATCGTTTGCCCCACGACATCTTCACCTCGTTGCCCGCCGCATCGTGCGGTTTGAGAAGAATCGAACAGAGCGCAGGACTCAACGTCAAGGCGTTGATTGCCGAGATACCCACAGCGACAGCCATCGTCAGACCAAACTGCGTATAGAAGGCTCCCGACGTACCGCCAATCATCGATACCGGCAAGAATACCGCCATAAAGACGAGCGAACTGGTAATGACAGCCGAAGTGATACCCTCCATAGCATCCACCGTAGCCTTATATGGCGACTTGTATCCCGCGTCAAAGCGCGAATGTACCGCCTCGACGACGATAATCGCATCATCCACAACCACACCGATTGACAGCACCAACGCAAACAGCGTCAAGAGGTTGATACTGAATCCGAGGAAGTAGAGGAACATAAACGTACCGACAATCGACACAACAATTCCAACCAGAGGAATCAGCGTCGAACGGAAGTTGCGCAGAAATACGAACACAACCAAGATAACGAGGATAACCGCCTCAATGAGAGTACGCACCACGTTGTAAATCGAAGCGTAGAGGAAGTCGTTAGAACTCGACAGAACGACCATTTCGAGGTCGGCAGGGAACTCCTTTGCCGCCTCTGCCATATACTCGTCGATTTTGTTGATAACCTCCGTAGCATTCGAGCCGGGAGTCTGGTAAATCGAGAACGATGTTCCGGGGCTGCCATTAACCTCGCCGATGTAGAGGTAGGTCGTTGTTCCGAGTTCGACAGTAGCGATATCCTTCAAACGCAACAACTCGCCATTAGGCAGAGCGCGGATAACTATATTTTCGAACTCCTCCGGTTTCTCCAAACGACCCTTATAGCGCATTGCATACTCGAAGGTCTGGTCAGAGTTTTCGCCCAACGAACCGGTTGCAGCCTCGATATTCTGCTCGCCAAGCACAGCCACCACATCATCAGGGATAAGTTTATACTGCGCCATAACGTCGGGTTTGAGCCAGATACGCATACTGTAATCCGAGCCACGCACGTCAATATCTCCGACACCTGCGATACGCGACAGAGCCGGCACGAGGTTAATCTTGATGTAATTGACAATAAATGTTCGGTCGTATGTTCCGTTAGGGCTGTATATAGCAATCTGCTCCAAGATATTCGACTGACGCTTCTTGACCGTCACACCCGTCTCGGTTACCTCCGTAGGCAACGAGCGTGTAGCACGCGAAACGCAGTTCTGCACATTAACGGCCGCCATATCGGGGTCGGTACCCTGCTTGAAGAATATCGAGATGTTGAAGCCTCCGTTGTTGTTTGCCGAGGAGTACATATAGGTCATATTCTCCACACCGTTGATAGCCTCCTCCAACGGAACAACTGCACTCTTCTGTACCGTCTCGGCACTTGCACCCGTATATGAGCCACTCACGTAGATTGTCGGGGGTGCAATATTGGGATATCGTTCGATAGGCAGCGACGCAAGACCAATCAATCCGCCCAGAACGATAACGATTGATATCACCGACGACAGAACGGGTCTGTCGATAAAGGTTTTAATATTCATCTTGTTCGGATTTTTGGATTATTCGCCCTTAACGACATTCTTAATTTTCACATTCATACCGTCGCGCAGAAGTCCGACACCCTCAACAACGATGGTATCGCCCTCCATAAGACCCGACTCAACGACATACTCCTTGCCGTTGCTAATCTCGAAGACGCCGACAATCTGCGATTTGGCAACTCCATTCACAACCTTATAGGCATAGATTTTATCCTGAATCTCGTATGTTGCCGATTGGGGAATAACGACACAACCCTCCTGACGATGCGGCAGAATCACATTTCCCGAACCTCCCGACAGCAGCAATCGCTTATAGTTCGGGAAGCGGGCGCGAATCGACACCGAGCCGGTGGTCTGGTCGATAATACCGCTTATCGACTCGATACGACCCTTCTCGGAGTAGATTGTTCCATCACTCAACAGCAGTTCAATCGAAGGCATCTGCTGCAAAGCCTGCTCCAACGAGCCGTGACGACGGGTAAGCGACAGTACCTGACTCTCGTTCATCGAGAAATAGACATACATCTCCGAGTTATCCGACACCGAGGTCATCGGCGTAGCATCCGACGGGCTGACCAGCGTACCCACACGGAACGGCAACGTTCCGAGGACACCATCTGCCGGACTTTTAACCAGCGTATAAGAGAGGTTATTGCGCGCATTTACCTCCTTCGCCTTTGCCTGTGCAAGCGTTGCGCGCTCGCTGGCAAGGGTCGTCTTTGCCATACGCAACTCAAAATCCGAGATAATCTTCTGCTCGAACAGACGCTCCTTACTATTGGTCGTAAGTTCAGCTGCATCAACCGAAGCCTGCGCCACATCGACATTGGCAATTGCGGTCTGCAACTCTGCCTCATACGGCACTTGGTCGATAACGAAGAGTGTCTGACCCTTCTTCACAATCGCACCCTCCTTTACGTAGATGTCGGTAATGTAACCCGACACTTTGGGTCGGATATCGATATCCTGCTTACCACGAATCGAAGCAGAATAGACCGATGTAAGTTTTCGCGAGGTTGGTTCGAGAACCATCACATCATACTCACGATTACGGGTGGTAGATTTCTGCTCCTCCGCGCACGATACGCACACGCACGCGCAAAAGGCCACCACACCCGCCACAAACGCGTTTCTCAAATTGATTTTCATCATTTTAGCAGTTAGGTATGTTAATAATATTTAATGTCTTGGGGAAAAGGCATACAAAGGTAATAATTTATTCGCAACTTTCAAACATAAAATTGAGGCTTCTGCACAAAAAAAACATCGAGGCTGCACGACCCTTGTCGAACAGCCCCGATTACACTCTATTCAATCCTCCCATGCGGAGGTTTTAACACTCCTATTTCTGGTCAGCCGAAGGCTGCTCCTCTTTCTTGCGATTGTAGTAGATTGCACGCTTAATCTTCTGGGTCGGAGTCTTTACAAAGCCCTCCTTCTCCTCGACCACCTCGCTGATGCGCGAGAAGCGATTAACCTTCGAGTTTACAAAGTCGAGGACCTCCTTCGTCTTCTCCTCTTTCCATCTCTCCCACTCTTGCTCCCACTCGTTACGCTTGATGTGATACTCCTCCTTCCACTCGTCAAACTTCGCCTCCAAGGCATCAGTATCGAAGTGTACCAGAGCCACAAGATGACCCTCCTGCTCGGTAACCACCGACTCGGTCACAAAGACGTGCGAGTTAAGCACAGTCTCGATATCCTCCGGGTAGATATTCTCTCCGCTCGGTCCGACAATCATATTCTTCAATCGGCCACGGATATAGAGTCTGTTATCCTTATCGAAGCATCCGAGGTCGCCCGTGCGGAACCATCCATCCTCGGTAAATGCCGCAGCCGTTGCCTCCGGATTCTTATAGTAGCCCTGCATAGCACTCGGTGTCAAAGCCACAATCTCGCCCTGACCCGTTTCGGGGTTGATATTATCCAGACGCAAGGTCACCGTCGGGCAGACGATACCCGTCGAGCCGAGGCGCACCATCGATGGTGCTGCACCCGCCAAGAGCGGAGCCGTTTCGGTCAAACCATAGCCGATAGCGTAGGGAAATTTTGCCTCCAAGAGGAACTTCTCTGCCTCGTTATCGAGTTTTGCTCCACCGATGCCGAGGAAGCGGATACGTCCGCCAAACGCCTTCATCAACTTCTTGCCTGCCACCTTATGGAAGTAGCGACGCAGGAAACCAATCTTGCAGGCAGTGCGCCAGAAGACATTGGAGTTAAACTTCGCCTTAACCTGACTGCGATAAATCTTCTCGATAATCAGCGGCACAATCATCATAACTGTCGGCTTCACACCACGCAATGCAGGCATCAGAGCCGATGCCGTGGGCGGGCGGTCGAGATATACGACACTCGAACCCATCGAGAAGGGATATATCATTCCGACAGAGCATTCGTAAGTGTGTGCCAGCGGCAACACCGAAAGGAATATATCATTCTCATAAATCGGGAAGATTCCGTAGTACATAGGCACCTGCGCACAGATGTTGTTATGCGAGAGCATCACGCCCTTGGGCGACGAGGTCGTTCCCGACGTGTAGAGGATAACAGCCAAATCATCGGGCTGCGGCACCACAAACGAACCCTCCTCCTTGACACGCTGTGCCGTTACGCGGAGGTTCTTCGTGCGGATGACGATATTCATCTTTTCAACCGTAGCCTTCGAAAGTTTATTAAAGAGTTTATCCGAGCAGAGCAGAGCCTTTGCCTCGGCGTGTTCAATAATCATATCCAACTCCTCGCCCGTAAAGTCGGAGAGAATCGGAACTGCCACAAGACCTGCTGTCGTAATGGCGAAATAGCAGACACCCCAGTTGGGCATATTGCTACTCAAAAGCACGACTTTGTCTCCTGCTTTAAGTCCGGCGGATTTAAGACTCTCCTGCACTTGGGCAACGCGGCGACCTACTTCTGCGTAGGTCAGTGATTCGCCCTCGAACATCGAGAAAGCAATGCGCTCGGCAAAGTTCTTGACGCTGCGCTGGAAAACCTCATAGAGGGTAGTTTTTGTGTTCTTTTCCATAATATGTTTGTTGATACAAACCGCAAATCGGGTCAAAGATAATGTTTTTTTTCGAAAAATTATTACTTTTGACTCGATTTAAGGTTTCGGTAAGGGCAAAAACAGTATGATAAGTAGTGAATTTATAAAAGATGCTGCACGACGCGCGGGGTTTGACCTGTGTGGAGTAGTTTCGTGTCGTCACTTTGCCGAAGATGAACATCGCCTTCGCGAGTGGCTCGCTGCGGGATACGGAGCGGGACTGCACTACTTGGAGCGCAACATCGACAAGCGTTTCGACCCGTCAAAACTGGTCGAGGGGGCAAAATCGGTGGTGGTGTGCGCAGTGAATTACAAGTCGCCACGAAGCCTCGGCTACCCTGCCGTATGCCACACAAAAATCGCATCCTACGCCTGTAACCGCGACTACCATTCGACCATAAAGGAGATGCTCGCCACGCTCTACACGACTCTGCGAGAGGTGCATCCGTCACTTAAATCTCGCACATTTACCGACTCGGCACCTCTGCTCGAAAAGCGGCTTGCCGTAGAGGCCGGTCTTGGGTGGATTGGTCGGCAGTCGCTGCTCGTAACGCCCGAATACGGAACTTTTGTTCTGCTCGGAGAGTTGCTCATTGACGAAGAGGCGGACTCCTACGACACCCCATTCGAGGGGTCTCGTTGCGGAGAGTGCCGACGTTGCATCGACGCCTGCCCCACAAAAGCCATTTTGCCCACAAAGAACATCGACACGCGTCGTTGTGTATCACGCCTTACGATTGAGTCCGGCATCGAATCGCTCTGCGACGACAGCAACGCGGATGGCTCTGCAACCAATCTTTCCGGCTGGATTTTCGGTTGCGACATTTGCCAGAGTTGCTGTCCCTACAATCGCAACACACCCTACTCCTCGAATCCCCACTTCGCCACGCCATTCGACCCTGCGGAGATTACCCCCGAAGAGTGGTTATCGATGAGCGAGGAGGAGTTTGCAGAGAGGTTTGGACATACACCTCTTATCCGTAACGGATTGCAACGGATTCAGCAGAATATCAAACATCAATAAATCAGAGGATATTATCCGCGTGGTGTATAGGACAAGGAAGTTCGCACACCATCTCATCAACACTTATCGGCTCGGCAATGGCGCAATAACGACGATAATGTTTCATCACATTACGCACATAGGCGATAGTTTCGCGGCTACCGACAAATCTGCCATAACTCACAACCTCCTGCTCGTAATATTCAGGCTCGTTTTTAAGTGTAAGATACTGCGCCACATCGACCCACGAGTTCATATCGGCTCCGTGCGCACGCGCCAAACGACGTGCATCCGCCACATGCCCCAAGCCCCCATTATAACTCGCCAAAACGAGGCTCAAAGCATTCTCCACGGAGACTCCCGACGGCACCTTTATCATTGAGTGAATCTCTTCGAGCAGCGCGGCTGCCGCACGCACGTTATTATGCGGGTCAGCCAACTCTTCTGCCGACAATCCGAAATGCTCGCCAATATGTGGCATTATCTGCATCAAGCCCAAGGCTCCGCGCCTCGACACGGCATCGGCTCGAAACTCCGACTCGGTACGGGCAATGGCACTCAACAAACGCCAATCGATACCCGACTCCCGCGCCACCGTCTTCATAACTTCATCATACGGAGATATCACATATACGCCCTCGCCTTTATTCAGACCTTTACGGCATCTGCACATCTCCCTTGCCGACTCACAGTTGCTCAACGAGAAGAGCATAGCGAGCGAAATTGAAATCGAAATAAATGTCGCTACGACACGTTTTACCATATAATATTATTTAGCGTCCTCGGCATCCGCAGGCTAATCGTAGAAGCCCCACGAGATACCGATCTTGAACATACCGGGGTTAAGCGGGTAGCCCGCAACCGAAAAATACTCATCGTTGCCGAAGAGACCTTTGTTAAGGTGCTGGTATTTCAAGAAAATTCTCATTCGTTTCCATTTTGCCGTCACAAAAGCGTCGATATAGGGATAGTTACCCAACTTCCAATCGCGCTGGTTGTAGAAGGTCGAGAGTGCCGGATTATATCCCGGTGCGTAGTAACTCGTATTAAACCTTCCGTCAAGACCTATCTGTACGCGCAACACATCACGCTTGACCCAAAACTCGTAGTAATACGACAGAAATGCGCTTACCAACGGCACTGGCGCCACCTCCTCATTCGAAGTTAGTTGCACCAACACCCGATGATTCAGATGCAGACCCTTAATCGTGAAGTCCTTGCGGGCATAAAAACTCGTAACGCTCAAATTACCCCCGAACTGTTTGGGTCGGCTGTCGGCTCCATAGTAGATGCGATTATGGAATATACCCTGCCAAGCAGCAAGTTCAATGCCGAAGTCCGGCACCTCGAAGCGCACCTCGAAGCGCGTTTCATCCTCCTTATCGAAGTGGTTATTCCACACATAGTGATTCGAGAAGAGATTCTCCTGCCAATAGCCCGGAGAGCGTCGCTCCTGACGGAATTTGCCCGACAACTCCAAAGCGTGACCCTTGATAAAGGCTCGAAAAACTATATTCGCGCCAACCGACAGGTCGCCACCGCGATAGCCCGAAGGATAGAACTTCGCATCTGCGCCCCAATCGACATATTTGCGTATTTTACCATTCACACCGCCATAGACAAACCAACTTGTCCGCTTGTCACGCTTATATTTACCCGAAGCGTAATCCTCCATCGAGAATTGCGAGTAGGTGTGCAGGTCAAGACCCACACCTCCGTCGATTGTTCCGACAACTCCATCTCGGTCCCAAGGCTGCGCCTGAACGTAGAGGCGGTTGGTTATACGACGCTCACAAATCGAGTCGCGCGTTTGAGCCGGGTTGATAAACCAATCCTTGTAGTATGTATCCGTCGTCGGCACATACTCTCCGTTATCGTCACGGCTGCCACGCTCGTTGGTATAGGTTGCATATTTATCGGTATAGACCTTGCTCCACGAGTTATACTCGAAGGTGTGACCCAGATATATTGCCGAGAGGTCGGCTATCGAGAAGTCGCGCTCGGTAACTCGTTGCAACGGGAGCGCAATTGCCTGCTTGACAAAGAAGGCGTTGTTTCGATAGAGATTCTTCGCCTCTGCCGATGCCAACTTCATAGGCACACCCGACGGCATCTCGAAGACCGTATCGGTAATTGCCCATGGCGCAACAACTCCACCATTCTCGCGCTGCTCGATTTTGTTGTTAATGTATGCTGCATGCACCGAGTAACGCTTACCTGTATGCGATGCCGCCAGCGAGAGGTTATGATTCTTCGTGCGCGACCAATCGTACTTACCCTTCGTACCTCTGGCGCGATAGTTTACATTGAAGCCCGTCGTCGGCGAAGCATTCTGCGCCAGCGTAAGGGCAAAATCCTCCTCGCGGTAGCGTTTCTGACCCGACTCGCGGTAGGTCATGTGCATATAGGGCTTCTTGACGTTATAGAACGGCACGTTCTCGGTCGTGTAGTTATAGACGTAGTATGGTTTCGAGAAGGCGAAGTCGAAGTCATCGGGACGCTCGAAGTAGTTGGTCGGTTGCGAGGCCTGACCAAGGCTACCGATTGTCATATCGCCCACGCCCTTACGATAGAACGGGTAGTCCAAACGCCAATCCGCCAAGGTGGTATCGATAGGCATAACCTTAACCTCGTTATAGTCGCGGCTGACATTCCACTCGAAGTTGGGCAGGGCGCGAATCGAGTCGTTGAAATAGTACGATTCGAGCGGTTTCTTGATGCGTTTTTTCTTGGTTGTATCTTGCTGACTCTGGTCTCCTTGGGCATTAGGGTCGCCCTCGGTGCCGTTCTGTCCGGCATAGGGATTGGAGCCGTAGCCGTTATTCGAGGCTGTATTGAAGGGGTCGTTAGGGTTGTTCGCATTACGCTGGGCGCGCATCAGCGTACTTGCATCCTGCGCCCTCACGGCACAAGGCATTGCAAGTGCCACAAGCACCAAGACAACTGCCACTATTTGACCCAACCGCTTCAACATCATCCCAATATAAACTCCTTATTGCACGTTTTTATTGCCTCCGAAGAGGTGTCTGACTGTCGAAACAACAACGTAGAGTGCCATAATAGCCGTCACGGCATAACGATAATCCACCGCCACAATAGCCACCGCCACAAGCAGGAAGATGTATCTCAACTTGTTAGCACCCCAGCCGAAGCCCTCAAATTTGAGCGAGAACATCCTCACGGGGCATATCAGCAACAGAGCCATAACCACCGAGAGAATCACAATCGCCTCGCGCGGCATGGTTATCAAGCCCGCCTCTGCCAACATTCCGAGTGACATGCAGAACAGAGCATTTGCCGGTGTAGGCAGACCCTCGAACTCCGAGTGCTGACTATCGTCAATATTGAACTTTGCCAATCTCAAAGCCGAGAAGGCGGTCATTACGAGCGGCACAAAGTAACCGACCTTGACCATCCACTCCTGCCACTCGCACCACGACCCCGTCTCTGCGAAGAGGGTCATCATCACCGCGGCCGGAGCCAAGCCAAATGAAACCATATCTGCCAGCGAGTCGAGTTGCACTCCGATTGCGGAGTATTGATTGAGCAGACGAGCCGAGAAGCCATCAAAGAAGTCGAAAACTGCCGAGGCGATAACCAGAATAAATGCCGTTTTCAAATCGCCCCAAATCAATGCCGACACCGTTGCTCCCGCACCGCAAAGGAGGTTGCATAGAGTCAGCATATTGGGAACTGTAAAGAGTTTTATCTTCATTGCCTACAAATAATAGTCACACATTATCGGGCAAAGATACGAAATAATTCGCAATTAAGAGGATTTTTTATAAAAAATCTCTTCCTTCCTCCTTGCAGACTCTCCCTGCAAGGAGGAGAAAAAACAATGACTAACGACCAACCACTCCGGTCTTCGACCACCTCCCCTAAAACAATAGGAGGAGTTCAAGAGAAACCCCACCCTAAAACAGAGAAGGAATTTAAGAGAGATTTTCAGCCACCTCCTCTAAAACAAGGGGAGGTGTTTTTTACCCCCCCCCATTATCAATTATCAATTATCAATTGTCAATTGTCTAACGACCAACCACACCCTTGTCGGACTTGCCATCCACGCAGACAGTCAGCGGCTCCTCGAAGCGCACACAACGCAAAAACTCGCCATCATAGACAGCATCGAGCGCATCCAACCGTTCCGAGCGGAAGAACCCACTCTCCGAGGCCGGGTCGATAGTCATATAGCCGATGCCGAGCGACGTGACGTTTTGGAAGAAGTGAGTACCCTGACTCGGCTCGACATTGAAGTTAGGCAGGTTAGACTCAACGATAACCTTCGCTTCCGAGATATGGGTCCATTTCACCGGCACACCAAGGAACGGGTCAGACGACCCCCAACGCCCCATGCCGACAAGCACATATCCGCGTCCCTCATCGCGCATCCGCGCATTTAGCGCCAAAAGTTCCTCGGCAATCTGCTCCGTAACCAACGACGAGAACTTGTCGGGCTTGATATAGATGATATCGCGGATATCGCTCATCGTACCAATTCCGAGCGCACTCTCGGCATAGATATAGGCATCATCGAGCGACACCGACGACCAATCGAAAGCCCGATTGTCGCTATTGTTAATTATTGGTCTGATTTGCAGTAGGTTAAATATCTGACTCTCGCCACTCGGCACATCCATATTTACCGCAAATTCAACCTCAACGGGGCAGCGCATCTCCTCGGCTCCGAGAGTCAGGATATCGCTCACGATTTCCGCCAACGGGAAGGTGTTGTATTTGAGTATCGAGTTAAAAGTAATCAACTTATGCCCCTCGACAAACGGGCTATCGCTAATGCGCTCATTCTCACGGTCCCAAGTCGATGTCACAAACTTCGCATTACGCAATTTTGCCACCTGCGAGAGGTCGAAGCGACGAATATTGACCGCATCGTCGGTAGATGTGCGGAAAGCCTCCGGGTTAAGGTCAAGAGCCAGCACCTCGTTCTGCGTATCGCGCAGTGTGAGTTCCGTAGTTGAGGTCTGCAACACCTTCTGCGGATACTTGGGCGAGAAGCGCAGTGTGCGACCTCCATCGACCACCAATTTACCCAATCCCATAGCCACATTGCATACCCCATCTTCGGCAGCCTCATCGCCTATCGGATAGTAGTTTATCGAGCGAGCCACACCGGAGAATGTCGGCATAAAACAGCCATTCTGCTCGGTACCGCACACCTCCTGCACCACCACCGCCATCTTCTCCTCCGAGATAAGGTTTTGCGACGATTGGATGTAGGCTCTCGACTCGGCGAAATAGACCGAAGCATAGACACTCTTTATCGCCTTGGACAACATACGGAGCATACGGTCCTCGTTGGCAACGTAGGGAATCATATAGGTCGAGTAGATGCCTGCAAATGGCTGGAAATGTGAATCTTCCAACTTCGACGAACTGCGCACCGCAAGTGGCGACCGCACGGTTTTCACGTACGCTCGCAGGCTCTCGATAAGCCCTTGCGGAAGGGTCGAGCCTACGAACTCCGAGAGAATTTCGTCATCGGTCAATTCGTTTGAGATAACATATTTGAGGCCATTCTGACGGATAAACTCATCGAAGTAGTCCGTGGCAACCACCAATGTCCGCGGAATCATGATGCGCACATTGGGATACTTGTCGTAGAGGTGATACTTGACAAGCATACTGTTCATAAATGCCAAACCTCTTGCCTTGCCTCCGAGCGAGCCATCGCCCATACGCGCGAAGCCGATAGCATCGCTGTAACTCTCTGCATCGAATCGCGCCACCACACCCTGACCGAGCAGTGTGCGGTAGTCTTTGATTGCATTTACCAGCGCAGCGCGGTGTTCGGCAATCGACGAGAAGTGGTTATGCTTAAACTTGCGAATCTGGCGAGCCAACGGGAAAAGGCCGCGCGAATAGAGCCACTTCGAGAGGTGATTTTGCGAGGTGTGGTAGATAAAGACCTCATCGGGAATGGTGGCTATCTGTTGCTGCATCTGCAACAGATCTTTTGCCCTGCCGATAACGGCTCCCGTAGCGACATCCTTGAAGAGGAAATCGCCAAATCCGAACTCGCGGGTAATAAAGTCGTTCAACTCCGAGAGCAGGGTCTTCGAGTTCTTGGCAAGGAAGCCCACGCCCAACTCCTCGGCAGTCTTGCGATACTCCAACTGTGATGACTGCAACAATATGGGCATCAACGGAATATCCTCCTTGATAAGGCGGCATAGGTCGATACCCGCATCAGGTTTCTCATCGCTCGACTTATCGCCCTTGTGAAGCACAAAGCCGACATCGGAAATTACACCTAAAAGGTTGCTCTTATATCGCTCGTAGAGAGCCACCGCCTCCTCGTAATTCGTTGCCAGCAACACCTTCGGGCGGGCGCGCTTACGGATGATTTGTTGTTGTTCATTGAAGGCATCCTTCAAGAACTCGCTATTTTGCAGCAGCAGCATCTTATAGAGTTCGGGCAAATAGGTCGAGTAGAAACGTATCGAGTCCTCAACCAGCAGAATCGCCTGCACACCGCCCTCCAATATGTCGGCATCGGCATTGAGCCTATCCTCCAACAACTTAATGATGGCGATAATAAGGTCGGGATTGCCATGCCAGCAGAAGATATAGTCAATACCGGAACGGTCGCGGTCCTCGATGCGGCGATAGATATCTTTCGAGAAACTCGTGAGCAGAGCCACCGGTATTTGCGGATAACGCTCCTTCACTATGCGGGCAAAATCGAATGCATCCGGCTCGCCCACATTGTACATCGTCAGGATAAAGTCGAAACGGCTATCCTCCGCCAACAGGTCGAGAGCCTCGGTGGTCGAACTCACTCGTGTCAGCGAAGGAGGATTGCTCATATTGAGGTCGATATACTCTTGGTTAATCTGGGTCTCGATATGCCCGTCCTCTTCCAAAATGTATCCGTCGTAACTGCAACAAACCAGCAGAATACGATGGACACGATGCTTCATAAAGCAATATTTTTGCTGTACGCACACAGCACTCTTCTCGGAGTTATCCATATTCAAGTGTAATAGTGACAACAAAGGTAGTATTTTTTTTCTTGTCTTCTCTTGTCTTCTCTTGAAAATTCGATAATAGGTCAAAAAATTGGGTTCCACCGACCTAAAACGGGGGTAAGTGGATGAGATGGGGTGATTGGGGGCGCAGCCGTTGGCTGCTTATGGGGGAAATGGGGATTTTCCTAAACCCTCTAAACCCTCTAAACCCTCTAAACCCTCCATACTCCCCATACTCCCCATACTCCCCAATCTCCCCAATTTCCCCAAATTCCCCAATTCCCCCAATTCCCCCAAACTCCCCAATTTCCCCATAAGCGGTCGCAGTTCGCGCCCCTATCCAACCCACCCAACCCATCCACCCCCGGCAATTCAAAAAAAATCAAAAAAATACAATCACATAAAACATTGACACACAGGCAAATGCCCCAACGGGGGGGGGTATTTGCCCGATTTTTTTGTTTTGTAGTTTAGAAATTTATCTATAAATTTGTCAAGATTATGACTATTAGTTGATTAAACATAACCAAAAAACTAATATAAAACAAAATGAAAATCGAACAAAAATTCACTCAAACGAGAGGAATTTACGCTGCTCCCGAAGCGGAGTTTGTCGAGATTCCCGTGGAGATGGGGTTTGCTGTTTCGGGCGAACTCGAAGAGGTCGGCAAGGACGACGAAGTTGATTTTTAACCCTTAAAAACGAGATGAAGATT
>SUZF01000029.1 GCA_015060065.1 Rikenellaceae bacterium
GGAATATCGGAAAATATCGGACAAGTAAGAAACCTGCGGCCAATGGCTAACGACTAACGACTCCCCTATGTCCCCATAAGCAATCTCCGATTGCGCCCCCATTCTCCCCATTCTCCCCATTCTCCCTATTCTCCCCATTCTCCCCATTCTCCCCATTCTCCCCATTCTCCCTATTCCCCCAACTCCTCTACCCACAAAAAAAGAGGAGCCTGCTCCTTTCGGGACAGGCTCTTCTCGTACAAGTGTGCGAATTGTTACTCGCTGATGATTTCGAGCATCTTGATTGCCGCATCTGCAATCGGAGTACCGGGGCCAAAGATGGCTGCGGCACCATCGCGATAGAGTTCGTCGTAGTCCTGTGCGGGAATAACACCACCCACAACCACAATAATATCCTCGCGACCGAGTTTCTTCAACTCTGCGATAATCTGCGGAACCAGAGTGAGGTGACCTGCGGCAAGCGACGATACGCCCACGATATGAACGTCGTTCTCGACTGCCTGCTTTGCTGCCTCCTCCGGAGTCTGGAACAAGGGACCCATATCGACGTCGAAACCAACGTCAGCATAACCCGTAGCAACTACCTTCGCACCACGGTCGTGTCCATCCTGACCCAACTTTGCAATCATAATACGGGGCTGGCGACCCTCCTTCTTTGCGAACTCGGCGCACATAGCCTTTGCCTTTTCGAACTTGCTATCTGCTTTCACTTCTGAACTATAAACTCCTGAAATTGAACGAATAACTGCCTTGTAGCGACCTACAACAACCTCGCAGGCATCCGAAATCTCGCCCAACGTAGCGCGAACCTTCGCTGCCTCGACTGCCAATTCGAGCAGGTTGCCCTCGCCCGTCTTGACGCACTCGGTGATTGCCTCCAAAGCCTTCTTCACAGCCTCGTTGTCGCGAGTTGCTCGCAACTCCTGCAAACGCTTAACCTGACTCTCGCGTACTGCCGTGTTATCCACTGCGAGGATATCAATCGGAGCCTCCTTTTCGAGGCGATACTCGTTAAGACCGATAATCTTCTCGATGCCCGAATCGATACGAGCCTGCTTACGTGCAGCTGCCTCCTCGATACGCATCTTCGGAATACCTGTCTCGATAGCCTTTGCCATACCACCGAGTTTCTCAACCTCCTCGATATGCGCCCAAGCCTTGTGCGCAATCTCGTTGGTCAGCGACTCTACGTAGTACGAACCTGCCCACGGATCGACCTCACGACATACGTTGGTCTCCTCCTGAATGTAAATCTGCGTATTACGTGCAATACGAGCCGAGAAGTCGGTCGGAAGCGCGATAGCCTCATCAAGGGCGTTGGTATGCAACGACTGGGTGTGACCCAGAGCGGCACCCATAGCCTCGATAGCGGTACGAGCCACGTTGTTGAACGGATCCTGCTCGGTAAGCGACCAACCCGAAGTCTGCGAGTGAGTACGCAGTGCCAACGACTTGGGATTCTTCGGATCGAACTGCTTAACAATCTTTGCCCACAACATACGGGCAGCACGCATCTTGGCAATCTCCATGAAGTGGTTCATACCGATAGCCCAGAAGAACGACAAGCGCGGAGCGAAAGCGTCAATCGACATACCGGCATTGATACCTGCACGCAGGTACTCCAAACCGTCAGCCAGCGTATAAGCCAACTCGATATCTGCCGTTGCACCAGCCTCCTGCATGTGATAACCCGAAATCGAAATCGAGTTAAACTTGGGCATATTCTTCGAGGTGTATTCAAAGATATCAGCGATAATCTTCATCGAGAACTTGGGAGGATAGATATAGGTGTTACGCACCATAAACTCCTTCAAGATATCGTTCTGGATGGTACCCGACAACTGTTCGAGCGTACAACCCTGCTCCAAACCTGTTACGATGTAGAATGCCAATACCGGAAGCACGGCTCCGTTCATTGTCATCGACACCGACATCTTATCCAGAGGAATACCGTTGAACAGTACCTTCATATCCTCAACCGAGCAGATCGAAACACCTGCCTTACCTACGTCACCGACTACGCGCGGGTGGTCGGCATCGTAACCACGGTGAGTTGCCAAGTCGAATGCTACCGACAGACCCTTCTGTCCTGCGGCAAGATTACGACGATAGAACGCGTTTGACTCCTCGGCAGTCGAGAAACCTGCATACTGACGAATAGTCCAAGGACGCATAACATACATTGTCGAGTAGGGACCACGCAAGAAAGGAGCGATACCTGCTGCATAGTTCAGATGCTCCATACCTTCGAGGTCGGCTGCCGTATAAGCACCTTTGACGGGTATTCTCTCGGCAGTGAGCCACGGCTCCTTTGCCGCAGCATCGTTGGCACAACCATTGGCTGCGCCTCCGTTATATGATAAATTCGAAAATTTTGCTCTCATAATAATTCTGCTTTTTAAGAATCAACATCTTTTAGATACCCATCTCTTTAAGGTAGAACTTCAAAGTTTCGAGTACGTTGCTCTTCACGTTGATAAAGTTGGTAATACCCTGTGCCTCCAATTCGGGAGTGCAAGCAGGTGCGCCTGCAACCACCAGAATAGCCTTACCACCGAGCAACTCCTTAACCTTCGGAGCAACCTCTGCGTAGTCATCATCCGATGCGCAGACTACCACGATATCAGCCTTCGATGCGAGTGCTGCCTCGACACCCTCCTCAACGCTCTTGAAGAACGTGTTATCCTGCACCTTGATACCGGCACAAGCGAAGAAGTTGCACGAGAACTGCGCACGTGCGCGAGCCATACCGAGGTTACCACAGGTAAGCATAAATGCCTTCGGCTCCTTGCCGCTGCGATCAACGCCCAGACGCATAGCCTCGAATGCCATAGCACCACGGTAGGGAACAAGTACATTACCCTCACCCTCCACACGCTCAACAGCGCACGAGCAGAGTGCCTCACCGGCAACCTCCGTAAAGTTGGGGTACTGGTTAGCACCAAGCAGAATCTGGCGACGTGTAGCGATATTCTTATCCTTCAACGCTGCCGAAGCCTTCACGCGCTCAACGATGAAGCCTGCCTCGTAAGCGGCGGTGTAACCACCCTTATCCTCAATTTCGAGGAAGAGTTTCCAAGCCTCCTCGGCGATGCTATTCGTGAGATTTTCGATATAGTACGAGCCGCCTGCGGGATCGACTACCTGATCGAAGTGCGACTCGTGTTTGAGCAGCAACTCCACGTTACGTGCGATGCGCTTCGAGAACTCATCGCCTGCCTCGTATGCGTAGTTGAACGGCAGAACCTCCAACGAATGAACACCTGCGATGGTTGCCGACATAGCCTCGGTAGTGCCACGGAGCATATTTACATAGGGGTCATAAACCGTCTGATTCCACGACGAGGTAACAGCGTGTGCAAACATCTTCTCCGAGCAGTGACACTCCGGCTTGTAGCCATTCACGATGTTAGCCCACAGCATGCGTGCTGCACGGAACTTCGCCATCTCCATAAAGTAGTTCGATGTAACAGCCATCGAGAAACGGATGTTGCAAGCAGCCTCATCAACCGAGACACCTGCCTCGATGAGGCGTACCAGATAGTCGTGACCTGCTGCCAGCGTAAATGCCAACTCCTCAACGATAGTCGAGCCTGCATTGCTGAAAATGTGACCGCTCACGCTCACGCAACGAACATACTCATAAGCCGAGCATTTCTTGATAAGCGCAACGATTTTCTCGAAGCAACCCTCGGCATTCGGGGTGCAGAAGCAGCCCTTCGACGAGAGATTCTTCACGAGCGGGTCGATAACGAAATTCACATGAACATCGTTCTTCTCGACACCCTCTGCCTCAAACTTGTCGAGCAGGAGATTCGCAACCGCTGCCACCTTCTTACCGCTGAACGTGAGTTCAACTGCGGGCAACGAGATACCTGCGAGCAGTGTGTTGAGAGCCTCTGCCGAGAACTCCTCTGCGGTGAGAACGAACTCAACCGAATCAACACCTGCATTAAGGATAGTCAGAGCCTCTGCGTTAGCCTTTGCGGGACACTCAACAGTTACGCTCTGGTGGATACGCCAGCAGTTATCCTTGCGGACACCTCTGACATAGGGGAACTCTCCTGCGGCAGAGCCGAGGAACTGCAAACCTTCAAGGTTTTCGGCGCGATAGTACGGGCGGACATTGAAGCCCTCGCCTGTACGCCATACGAGTTTGCGCTCGTAATCCGCACCTTTAAGGTCGGCTGTAATAACCTCCTCCCACTTCTCGGTCGAAACCGCAGGGAACTCGGCAAACAGCTTGTTTTGATTAGTTTGTGCCATAACTCTTTTTTATAGATTTGTGTTGTGTGTTTTCTAAATCGTACAAAGATACAAAAACAATTCGCAATTAACAATTCATAATTCACAAATTTTTCTTTTGCCGCAACAAGTTTGTTTCTGCCCTTCGCAAAAACAGATACAAATCGAGCATAACCTCAACTTCACAAAATCTACATTTTCCCAAATTTTTACACATCAGCATATCGATAAACGATAAACATATTTAATAAAATCGAAAAATAACACAAAATTTAACGTGATTTTACTAAATTTTACTACTTTTGCACTACAAACAGCGAAAAATCAACAAACTCAAAACAGATATGGAACTTTTACGATTCAAGATGGTCGATGCGGCACTTAACCATCGTGCCGTAGAGGTCACTGCCCCGGAGGGTCGCCCATCGGATTACTTCGGAGAGAAGGTCTTCGGACACAAGGCGATGCGCAAGTATTTAACCAAAAGCACCTACGAGGCTCTGATGCAGACAATCGAGAACGGAACGCCATTCTCGCGCGAAGTGGCAGACAGCATTGCTGCCGGTATGCGTCAATGGGCGATGGAGAACGGCGCCGACCACTATACCCACTGGTTTCAGCCCCTCACGGGAGGCACTGCCGAGAAGCACGACGCCTTTGCCGAGCCTGACCGCAAGGGAGGCGTCTTGGAGGAGTTTTCGGGCAAACTGCTTATCCAGCAGGAGCCTGACGCTTCATCATTTCCGAGTGGCGGCATCCGCAACACCTTTGAGGCTCGCGGATACTCGGCTTGGGACCCCACCTCGCCTGCATTTATCGTAGATACCACGCTCTGTATCCCCACCGTATTTATCGCCTACACGGGCGAGGCTCTCGACTACAAAACCCCGCTTCTGCGCTCGATTTCGGCAGTTGATAAGGCGGCAACCGAGGTGTGTCGCTACTTCGACAAGAGTGTAAATCGCGTATTTTCATATCTCGGCTGGGAGCAGGAGTATTTCCTTGTCGATGAGAGTCTCTGGGCGGCACGTCCCGACCTTGTGATGACCGGCAGAACGCTTATGGGTCACGAGTCGGCAAAGAATCAGCAGTTGGAAGACCACTACTTCGGTGCAATTCCGATGCGTGTGCTGTCGTTTATGCGCGACTTGGAGTATGAGTGTCTGAAACTCGGCATTCCCGTCAAGACTCGCCATAACGAGGTGGCTCCCAATCAGTTCGAGTTGGCTCCCGTCTATGAGGAGGCAAATCTCGCAAACGACCACAACCAACTGTTGATGACCATAATGGACAAGGTGGCACGTCGTCACTCGTTCCGCGTACTGCTGCACGAAAAGCCCTTCAAGGGCGTCAATGGTTCGGGCAAGCACAACAACTGGTCGCTCGGCACCGACACGGGAGTCAATCTTCTCGGTCCGGGTCATACAGCGATGGAGAATCTGCAATTCATAACCTTCCTTGTGAATGTTATCTCGGCAGTCTATAAGCACAACGGACTGCTCAAAGCCTCGGTTATGAGTGCCACAAACGAACATCGTCTCGGAGCGGGCGAAGCACCTCCGGCAATCATCTCGACATTCCTCGGTGCGCAGATTTCGGCAGTCCTCGACAAGTTGGAGGCGAGTCCGAGCAGTGAGGCGATACGTTTCGATGCCAAGAGCGTATTCCGCATGAGTGGAATCTCTCGCATACCGAGCCTCTTCCTCGACAACACCGACCGCAACCGCACATCGCCCTTTGCCTTTACGGGTAATCGATTCGAGTTCCGCGCTGTGGGAGCCTCGGACAACTGTGCCGATGCGATGATTGTCCTCAACTCGGCAGTTGCAGACGAACTCGCCACATTCAAGCGCGAGGTGGATGCTCTTATCGAGGGTGGAGCCAAGAAGGAGAAGGCGATATACGAAGTCCTAAAACGCATGATTCGGGAGTGCAAGGCTGTTCATTTCGAGGGCAACGGCTACTCCGAGGAGTGGCGCAAGGAGGCCCAAAAGCGCGGATTGGACTGTCAGACCTCCACTCCGATTGTGCTGGGCAGATATATCGACCCGAAATCAATCGAGATGTTCGAGCGTCAGGGGGTCTATACAGCCGTAGAACTTGAAGCACGTACCGAGGTCAAGTGGGAGATGTATGTCAAAAAAATCCAAATCGAGGCTCGCGTACTCGGCGACCTCGCAATGAACAACATCGTACCATTAGCATCAAAGTATGAGGCAATCCTCCTCGACAAGGCGTGGAAGATGAAAGAGTTGGGTCTTGATGCCAAGGCGGATATCGAACTCATCCGCACTATTCAGGAGCATACGGCAGCCATTCAGCAACTTACCTCCGAGATGGTCGAGTCTCGCAAGGTCGCCAACCGCATCGAATCGGCATACGAGCGTGCGCTGGCGTACCACGACAACGTAATGAGTTATCTCGACCCGATTCGCAAACATATCGACAAGTTGGAGGAGGTTGTGGATGACCAATTATGGACACTGCCCAAGTATCGCGAACTACTATTTATAAAGTAGAATTTGGCAGAGTCCAAAATTCTCGCTATATTTACCCTGCGAAAGAGTTCAAACATACAGTATATTATTAACCTAACAACAAAAAATCAATGAAAAGAATCGTTATTACGCTGATTGCAGCCGCATTCTCGTTGCCCCTTATGGCGCAGCAATATGTGGTTACACAGCAGCACAAGGATCGCGCTGCCGAAATCGTAAAGAAGATGTCTCTCGAAGAGAAAATCGCCTATGTTGGCGGTTATGAGAGATGGTACATCCGCGAAATTCCCCACTTGGGTCTGCCCGCTGTACGCATGGCTGATGGCCCGCAGGGAGTGCGCAACAATACCAGGAGTACGCTCTACCCCAGTGGCGTAGCAGCCGCAGCAACGTGGGATACCGACCTTATCGAGAAGATGGGTATCTCGCTGGGTAAAGACTCGCGCGCTCGCGGAGTGCATATCCTGCTCGGCCCCGGTGCGAACATCTACCGCTCGCCTCTGTGCGGCCGTAACTTCGAGTACTTCGGTGAGGACCCCTTCCTTGCAGGCGAAATTGCTGCAAGTTACATCAAGGGCGTTCAGAGCCAAGGTGTAATGGCTTGTATCAAGCACTTTGCAGGTAACAATCAGGAGTATGCACGCCACAACGTATCATCGGATATCGATGAGCGCACCCTGCACGAAATCTACCTGCCGGCATTCGAGAAGGCAGTAAAGAAGGCAAACGTCGCTTCGATTATGACCTCGTACAACCTCGTAAACAGCGTTCATGCTTCGGAGAGCGAGTACCTCAATCAGGAGGTTTTGCGTCGCCAGTGGGGCTATGCCGGATTTGTGATGTCGGACTGGGTATCGTGCTACTCGCCCCTGAATGTTGCTCGCTGGGGTGTCGATTTGGAGATGCCGCTTCCGCAGTGCATGGAGCCGTCGCTCATGAAGTCACTCGTTGAGCAGGGCGTTCTTCCCGAATCTGCATTCGACCAGAAGTGTCAGAACATTATTCAGAATATCTTGGCATTCGAGTTCGACAAGCGTGAGCAACTCGATAAGTCGCTACCCGAAAACAATCCGGAGTGCGATGCTGTGGCTCACGAACTTTCGCGTGCAGCAATCGTAATGCTCAAAAACGAGAATAACTTCCTGCCTTTTAAGAAGGGCAAGTTCGTCGTTTATGGTCCCAATGCCGATCGTATCGTAACGGGTGGTGGTAGCGGTTTTGTTACTCCGCTTATTTCGAGTTCAATTGCAAAGGGTATGAGCACCATCGACAAAAAGGTTAAGACCGAGGTGCTTGTTCCCAATATCAAGGCTCACTTGGAGGGCTCTTTTGCAGACAAGGAGTTGAGGACCGTCGGTGTTAAGGTTGAAATCTTCAACAACGGTGACCTCAAAGGCGCACCCGTGAACGTCAAGGTGGCTGAAAAGGTTCATATTCCGTACTTTACGGGCGAGGCATTCGAGGATGTCAAGACCGACAACTTCTCGTCGCGCCACACCTTCTATTACAAGCCTCTCGCAAATGAGAAGTATCGCGTGCAAGCGAGCGGCAACGATGGTGTCCGTCTCTTCGTCAATGGCAAGAAGATGGTCGAGGAGTGGAGCAGTTCAAGTTGGCAGAATGGCTACTGCGACCTCGACTTGAAGGCCGGCGAGGTTTATGAGTTTGTGGTTGAGCACTTCAACACTTCGGGTTCTCCGGGTCTTGACCTCGCATTCGAGGTTCCGATGTTGGAGGATGCTGCAATGAAGAAGTCGCTCTCGGAGGCAGACTGCATCGTGGTATGCCTTGGACACAACAACCTTACCGAGCGCGAGAATTCGGACCGTACCTTTGAGTTACCTATCGGCCAGATTGAATATTTGAAGGCTGCAACATCCCTCAACGAGAATGTTGTGGTTGTCCTCAACGGTGGTGGTGCTATCGAGATGGCATCGTGGATTGATGACGTTAAGGCTGTGCTGATGGCATGGTACCCCGGACAGCAGGGAGGTCAAGCCGTTGCAGAGATTATCACCGGTAGAGTTTCTCCTTCGGGTAAGTTGCCCGTATCGTTCGAGGCAAAGTGGGCAGATAACCCCTGCTACTCGAACTACTACGAGAATGTTCCCCGCATCCGCAAGCCCGAAATCAACCCCTACTCGCGCGTAGAGTACCGCGAAGGTATCTTCATGGGCTACCGTGGTTACGAGAAGAACAACGTGAAGCCGCTCTTCCCGTTTGGTTTTGGTTTAAGTTACACAACCTTCGACTACTCGAACATCGCTATCGAGCAGGATGGCAAGGAGTTTGTCGTAAGTTTCAACGTGAAGAATACGGGTAAAGTTGCCGGTGCAGAGGTTGCACAGGTATATGTTGGCGACGATGAGTGCCGTCTGGTACGTCCCGTTAAGGAGTTGAAGGGCTTCGACAAGGTCTTCTTGCAGCCGGGCGAGAGCCGCAAAGTTAGTGTTCGTCTTGACGAGGAGGCATTCCGCTTCTACGATCCCGTATTGCGCAAGTGGGTTGTTGAGCCGGGTACGTTTACCGTTCATGTCGGTGCTTCGTCGGCAGATATCCGCCTGACCGACAAACTGACAGTAAAGTAGTCGAGGAATCGGCTAATTACAAAAAATCCGTTGCGGCTTATGCTGCAACGGATTTTTTTAGATAATAGCGAAGGAAGATATCAGGCGCCACACACAAATTCCAGCAGAGCCTCGGCACACGCCTCCGGCTCTTCGAGGAAGCCCATGTGCCCCGACTCGGCAAGCCATGCCACCTTCGCCTGCGGATGCGCCTCCACCATGGCCTCTGCCACGGGAGGGGTAATATACTCATCCTTGCGACCAAGGATGAAGAGTTGCGGTACCGAGGAGTTTCGCAACATTTCGTTCTGGTCCTTGCGCCCAATCATTCCATTCAGCAGGGCAACGACTCCTTCGTCCTCCGTAAGATGAATCATCTCGGTCAAGTCATCGATGTAGTCGCGCATTCTGACTCGATTCGAGAGCGCGAAGCCCGCCTGCGGGGCGGTGTGGGTCAGCAAGTCCTTCTTGCCCGCATTAACGAGGGCAATCTCTCGCTCGCGGTTAGCACGTTTCTCGGCACTATCGGCATTGGGCGTCGATGAGAGCAGAACAACTCCATCGAGACGCTCCGGATACCTCTCGCAAAACGCCAGAGCCACATATCCGCCCATAGAGTGACCAACGAGCGTACAACGCTCAATGCCAAGCGTATCGAGCATCGCCTTTACCACATCGGCAAGATACTCCATCGAGTGACACTCGCCCACGACTTGCGAGATTCCGTGTCCGGGCAAATCGAGAGTAATGACCCTCGCTTTTTTATAGAGAAGCGGCACAAAATCCTCCCACACAAGCAACGATTCGAGATAGCCGTGCAGAAGCACCACGCAACGCTCGCCCTCCTGCGAATCGCAGATATGAAGGGGTGTTTCGCCCGCCATAATGAATTTTTCTACCATAAAATGCAATTTTATTGCGTAAAATTAGAGATAATATCGAAGGTTTGCAAAAATATTTGTATTTTTGAACAAATTATGCGTATGTGCAGGGATTTGAGATTTATAAAGTGCCACGGTTCGGGCAATGATTTCGTGATGATTGATGCCGTGGAGCAGAGTTTGCAGGGTCGCGACATTGCTACCCTCTCGCGTGACGTGTGCGACCGCGACAGAGGTATCGGTGCCGACGGCTTACTGTTACTCGTACAGCAGGGTGAGGGCTACGCGATGCGTATGTTCAACCCCGATGGCTCGGAGGCAGAGATGTGTGGTAACGGCATACGTTGTGTGGCGCGTTTGGCACAAAAGTACATAAACGGAACGCACTTTACGCTTGGTTCCGGGGGTCGCACCTTCCGCATCAGTGCAGATGGCGACCTGTGCGAGGGTGTTAAGGCTTTCGGTGTTGAGATTCCGATTACGCTGAACGGGCGCGACTTTGCGCTGATTGGCGAGGCAGGGTCATGGCGCGAACAGATTATCGAGGAGTTGAATCCCGACTTGCGATTCACAGCCCTCAACCTCGGAAATCCGCACATTGTGGCTCGATGCGAGAAGATAGACCTTGCACTCTTGGAGTCGCTGGGCGAAAGGGTTAAGCATCTGACAACGCTCTTCCCGAATGGCGTAAATGTAAGCCTTTATGAAGTGTTGAGCGAGGAGAAGATTTTCGTTGCCACCTACGAGCGTGGTGCAGGCATAACCCTCTCGTGCGGTACAGCAATGACAGCAAGCACGACAGCCGCAGCACTGGCAGGGTACATCCGTAGCAACCATCCCATCGAGGTCTGCAACCGCGGAGGCAGGGTTATCTGCGAAGTGCATCCGCGCGAGGATGGACTCTCGACCCGTCTGTCTGGCAACGCGACATACGAATACTCCGGAAGGCTCTCGGAAGAGGCTGACGGACGTATAAAATTTGATATTGAAGAGATTTTTGCAGCAGAGATAAACGCCTACGAGGAGTTTGCTGACAAGGTAAAACAAGAGATTTGCGCAGAGTAGTAACATACTTGTTAATGGTGGTTGTGGCGAGCATTTTCGGCTCGGCATGTAACGTCACGCGCAACCTACAATCGGGCGAATACCTGCTCCAACGTGTCAAAATCGAGGAGGATAAGACAACCCCGCGCAAGGAGCGCATAACCAAGGAGGAGTTGGAGAAGTATATTCGCCAAACACCCAACAAACACTTTCTCGGCACCGACTTTTACGTCTGGTTCTACAATCTCGCCAACCCCGAAAAGGATAATTGGTGGAACAACTTCAAGCGCAAGATTGGCGAGGAGCCGGTAATTCTCGACCTCGGACTTACGGCAAAGTCGGCAGAAAATCTGCAAATATACATGAACTCACGAGGTTTCTTCTCGTCGAAGGTCGCTTGCGAGATCGATACTACCTACCGCAAACGTCGCGCAAAGGTCATCTACCGCACAAAGCAGAATGCCCCCTACCGCATAAGTTCGATAGGTTACGACTTCCGCGACAAGTTCCTCGAAGATATCATCCTGCCCGACACGGTAAATACCCTACTGCACGTCGGCAACATCTTCGACATCACGGTACTCGACCGCGAGCGTGAGCGCATAGCCACCTATCTGCGCGAGAGGGGCTACTACAACTTCACAGTCAATAACATAGAGTATCTCGCTGACACTCTGGGTGGCGACCGCAAGGTTGGTGTCAAGGTCATAATCAAGCAGAACATCACGGGCTACGACGAGCGCGGAAATCCCGTGCGCGAGAATAATGTGGTCTATCGCATCCGCGAAATAAACATCCTGCCAAACTACAACCCCGCAGCCGCCAAAACAGACCCGCTCTACGTGAGTCGCTTCGACACGGTCAATATGCGTGGTCTGAATGTGGTCTATGATGGCAAGGGCAAGCCAAACGTGCGCCCGAAGGCGTTGCGATACTCCGTACCGCTCTACCCCAACTATATATATGATATTCGTCAGGTACGACGCACCTACGATGACATTATGTCGCTCGGCTATTTCAAGAGTGCCAAGATTGTCTTCGAGGAGATGCCGCGCATAATCGACCGCACGACCTACATATCCTACGTTGGCGAGCGCAGCGGTAGGGATTCGTTGCAGACACACTACACACAGGAGGGCTATCTGCGCTGCAACATACTCTGCACACCCGCCCTCAAACAGAACTTCAACGTAGAGTTGGAGGCAAGCACCACGTCGAGTTTCTACGGTGTGAGTGCCACGGTCGGCTACCAGAATCGCAACATCTTCCGCGGTGTCGAGGCTCTCGACATCTCGACAACCATCGGATATGAGTATATGAAGGCTCCCGATGCCAAACGTCGCAACGCTATGGAGATTGGCGTAACCGCAGGTCTGTGGTTCCCGCGTCTTTTGCCGTTCCGTGTATCGACATTAAGTCCCATACACCAGCCGCGCACAAAACTTGAACTCTCGTACAACTACCAGAACCGCCCCTACTATCGTCGCAACCTGTCGAGCCTCTCGTGGGGCTATACTTGGAAGTACAAGCGACACTCGTCATTTGCGCTCAACCCGATAGATATCAACCTTATAGATGTCGGGTATCTCGACGAGGGATACCGCCAGAGTTTGAAGAACGAGTACCTCAAAAACAGTTTTACCTCACAACTTATCTGCGGACTATCCGGGTCGTACATCTTCAACAACCCGCTGAACGAGAACAAACTCAACAGCACCGTAGTTCGTATAAATTACGAGTTGGCAGGCAACCTCGTCGATGGTCTTGCTCACCTCTTCTCGCGCCCCGCAGCAGGCAAAGATTACTACGAGATTTTCGGCATCCGATACTCGCAATATCTTCGCTTCGATATCAGCATAAGCCACAAGTTGCAATTCGGCAAGGTCACGGCTCTCGTGGGTCGCATATTTGGAGGCTATGGACTCCCCTACGGAAACTCGGAGTCAATACCCTTCGACCGTCTATTCTATGCCGGAGGTAGCAACAGCATGCGCGGATGGTCACCACGAACTCTCGGACCCGGCTCGTCAGCAAAGCCTACCGAGGTGGTCTATCCCAGCCAGTTGGCCAATATGAAGTTGGAGGCAAACCTCGAATTCCGATTCCCGATATGGGGTATGTTCCACGGTGCTACATTCCTCGACTTGGGTAATATCTGGTACACAGGCGTAAGTTCGAAAGGCGTACCCGAAGGTGCCGCATTCGCGTTCAACACATTCTATAAGCAGTTGGCATTCAATACCGGTATCGGACTGCGACTCGACATCAAGTTCGCAATCCTGCGCCTCGACTGGGGTATCCAACTCCATAACCCCAACAACCCCACAGGCGAGAGATGGATACATAACTTCAAGTGGAAAAATACCGCTCTAAACTTCGGCGTAGGCTACCCATTTTAGATTCTTTCGCACCTTTTTATTTGCCCGCTTTTTGAAAAAAGCAGGGCGTGCAAAAACTTTTCAGCCGAAACTGCGTTTCGGGGAACTTGACAACGTAAGAGATGTTTGTGTTTAGCGTTTAGTTTTATTTCGAGGGTTTGGTTGTCTGCGACAACAATACAAAACGAAAAGAATAACCTTCCGTGAGTAAACTCCCAAGGTTATTCTTTCCATTTTGCAGTATCCTTGCAGATACCCACAACCCCTCGAAAACCCCAAAAAAAGATTCTCATCTAACTCATCTGGCCCAGTGTCCCCATAATCCCTAAATTACCTAAAATCTCTAATCTCCCTAAATTATTTCTCTGGGGATAATGGGTAGCGCAGTCTGCGACTGCTTATGGGGAAACTGGGGAAATGGGAGAAATTGAGAAGATTAGGGAGTATAGGGAAATTTAGGGAATCAACCCCTAACTCCTTAAACTCTCTATACTCTCTAAATTAGCCATCAGCCGCTTAATTATCAATTATCAATTGTCAATTATCAATTCCCCATAAGCGACCTCGGTCGCGCTCCCCATACTCCCCATAAGCAGGAGCAGGGCGACTGCGCCCCCAGTATCCTCAAAGCCCCCCCCCAAAAAAAACTCCTCCCCTGTTTTAGGGGAGGTGGTCGAAGACTGGAGGGGTCAATGGACAATGGCTATAAGAGAGGATGGGGAAATTGGGGAAATTGGGAAGATTAGGGAGTTTAAGGAATTTAGGGAATCAACCCCTAACTCCTTAAACTCTCTATACTCTCTAAATTAGCCATCAGCCGCTTAATTATCAATTATCAATTGTCAATTCTCAATTATCAATTGTCAATTCCCCATAAGCGACCTCGGTCGCATCCCCACTCTTCCCAGCCCTCCTACACAAAAAAAGCCCCTTTTCAGGGGCCTAATTATCAATTATCAATTATCAATTGTCAATTTTTCAAAGGTTTCACTATCCTCTGCAAGGGTTTATTCGAGAGTTTCACGGGCGAGTTCTTCTCGAAGAAGTCGATACATCTATCCAACACAAGTATATTATCGTGAATAGTCTTCTCCTCTGCCACGATATCCTTATAGGTTTCGGCGATGTAGTTACACATTGCAACCTTATAGCGACGACCCTCACGCAGTGTCGGGAAGACAACATTCACGGCCTCGCCTCGCCTATCGGTGATGATATCGTAAGGCACAGTGGAGTATAAATCTACGCGGTGCGACTCCTTCACATTGCCCGTATCGTTAAACTTCGAGATAATCATTCGACGCATATCTGCCGGAGTCATCGTCATCGACGCCACGGTCGAGAAGAACGGCTCCAAATCGAATAGTGTAGCGCGGCTCACAGCCCCCTCCGGCAACTCTACAAGACGCACACCTCCATAGTGGTAAAATCCCACCTCGGCATCCACGGCATCGCGCACAATCGAAGCCTGCATCTTGCCCAAGCCCACGTGATTCAAGTTCGCAGCATTCTCGCCCACAGCCTCGTTCAAATGCGGGTCGGACATTATCTCGGCAACACGTGCGCCGAAGAGCGAGTCGGGCTCAAACTCGGTAAGCATGTGGTTTCGATACTCGATACTCTCAATCTTGCGCCCCTTCATACGGATTGTCGTAGCACCTACGGCAATAAGATTCTTGCGGGTCTGACCTATTACGGTACGATTGACTAACGTATCAGCCAAGACGTGCGTATGACCGCTGATAATCAAGTCGTAGTCATCGTTGTCGGCCGCCAGTTCCATATCCTTGACCCATCCCATATGCGAGAGCAGAACCAGCACATCACACTCCCCCTTCAACTCCGCAGCCACCTCCGCAGCACGCTGTTGAGGGTCGGGAAAACGCAGGCCGACAAAACTCTCTGCCTTGCCGTCGGGATAGCCGTTTGCATAGTTGGTCACAGCACCGACAAAGCCTACTCGCGCACCGTCAGCCTTAACAATAATGTATGGCGGAATCTTCGGGAAGTCGCCCTCGACAACCTCGATATTGGCACATACCGTTGCGAAGTTCTGCTTCGAGAGCATATCGCGCAGGAAGTCGCTACCTCCGTCAAACTCGTGATTTCCGAAGGTTACCACATCGTAGCCGAGTTCGTTCATCAGGTCGATAATCGGCTTGCGCGGTTCGGGTGCCAAATCTACAAAGGCGTTACCCGTCCAGCGGTCACCGGCATCAACCAGCAGAGTCGTCACCGTATCGCGGCACTCCTTCACCGCTGTTGCCAAACGCGGGAAGTTCTTGATACTCGCGTGCATATCATTAGTCGAAAGGATGACTATTTCACGTTGGGCAAACGTGCGATTATAGAGCGCAAAGCCCGCAGGCGTGAGCAACAATATCAAGCAAAGTGCATAAAGTGTTCTTTTCATATCAATAAACTCTTTTAGGTGTGTCAAAGTTACGGAAAAACGCTGGAATAATCAACCGAAATCGGAATAATAGTGCATCCTGCACTGATAATAAACGCATTACGCTGAAAATCTCGGAAATACGGGAAATAGCAATTTAGCAAAGAAACGC
>SUZF01000030.1 GCA_015060065.1 Rikenellaceae bacterium
CGGGTCATCTCGATAATGTACATCTGCAAAATACTATCGAGATGACCCGCGCATTAAATCGTGCGGGCAAGCAGTATGATATGATGATCTATCCCGACCAGAATCACTCGATGCGCCCGAATGATATGGCAAATATCCGCCAAAAGATGGTGGATTACACCCTCGACAATCTGTGATGGAGATTAGGTGGATTCGAGCGATAAAGCCAATGACTAATGTCTAATGGATCTACCCTTGAATGGCGGTCTGTTCGATAGCCTTTAAGATGCCTTCGGTGTCGTAACCGCACTCGGCATAGAGTTCGGCAGGGGTTCCCTGCTCGACAAAGCGGTCGTCGATGCCGAGTGTGCGAACCTTTACGTCGTAGTCGTTGCGGTTGAAGAATGCCGACACTGCCTCGCCAACACCACCACGCAGGATGCCGTCCTCGACCGTGATAACTTGCTTGAATCGTTTGCCAACCTCGTGTAGCAACTCCTCGTCTAACGGCTTGGCGAAGCGCAGGTCGTAGTGTGCGACATCGAGCCCCTGCTCTGCTGCAAGTGCAATGGCTTTGGCCGCAGAGGATGCGGTTGTTCCTACCGTCAGTATCGCGATATCTTTGCCTCCTTTCAGGCAGACGCCCTTGCCTATGGGGAGCAACTCAAATCCGCACTCCCGCCACTCAACACCTTCGCCACATCCGCGCGGATAGCGAATCACAAAGGGACATCCGGCAGAGAGTGCCGTAAACATCATATTGCGTAGTTCGCGCTCGTTGCTTGGGGCAGCAATGACGATATTCGGAATACAGCCGAAGTATGCCAAGTCGAAGGCTCCGTGGTGCGTGGCACCATCCTCTCCGACTAACCCTCCGCGGTCGAGACACATCACGACCGGCAGATTTTGTAGCGCAACGTCGTGGATGACATTGTCGTATGCTCGCTGCATAAAGGTCGAGTAGATGTTGCAGAAAGGAATCACACCCTCGGTTGCCAAGCCTGCCGAGAAGGTTACAGCGTGACCCTCGGCTATGCCGACATCGAAGCAACGCTCCGGCATCTGCTCCATCATTATCGTCATCGAACACCCTGACGGCATTGCCGGTGTAATACCGACCACGCGCTCGTCTATGCGGGCAAGGTCGAGCAGAGTTTGACCAAAGACATCCTGATATTTATCGGCTTTTTGCGTTGATTTCACACGCTCGCCCGTTGTCGCGTCGAAACGCCCCGGAGCGTGCCATTCAGTCGGATTCTTCTCGGCAGGGGCATAACCCTTGCCTTTCAGGGTCATAATATGCAACAGTTTTGGACCCGAAATATCGCGCAAGTCGGTCAGCGTGCGCACCAACTCCTTGACGTTGTTGCCGTCGATGCGGCCGAAGTAGCGAAAGTTTAGACTCTCGAAGAGGTTTGAGTTGTTCATCAAACCCTGCTTAATCATATTTCCGACCTTGCGACATAGATGCAACAAAAACGGAACGTGTCCCAAGATGCGCCACAGCCCGCTCTTGAATCGGTTGTAAAAGCGTGATGTCGAGACTCTTGTGAGATAGCGACCGAGTGCGCCCGTAGGCTCATCTATCGCCATATTATTGTCGTTGAGAATAACCAGAATATCGCAATTTTTGCCATCGCCGGCATTGTTCAGACCCTCGAATGCCAAGCCTCCTGTCATCGAGCCGTCACCGATGACAGCCACGACTTTACGGCTCTCGCCCTTCAACTCCGAAGCCTTTGCCATTCCGAGGGCTGCCGAAATAGATACCGAGGCGTGGCCGCTGCCGAATGCGTCGTATTCACTCTCTGCCATCTTCAAAAAACCGCTCAAACCTCCCTGCTTGCGGTTATCGACGAAGCGGTCGCGACGGCCGGTAATGATTTTGTGCGCATACGCCTGATGACCTACATCCCATACAATACGGTCATCGGGGGTGTTATAGACGTAGTGTAGGGCAACAGCCAACTCGACCGCACCGAGGCTCGATGCGAGGTGTCCGGGATTCTCGGCACAGCACTCGACAATATAGCGACGTACCTCGTCGCAATATTGCGGCAGGAGATCCGTCGGCAGGCGTTTCAGGTCGCTCGGAGAGTCGATTTGAGTCAATAAATTGTATTTATCTTTTGACATAGCGATACAAAGGTATAAATTTTTCGAAAAAATTTGTATATTCGCAATGTGAAACATTACGCATTGTGACGAAACCGCCTTTTTTGACGATTGTCCGAACAGTGGATAAATATTTGTAACAGTATGAAATACAACAGAATCCTCCTTAAATTAAGTGGCGAATCGCTGCAAGGAAGTCAAAAGTACGGCATCTCGACCGAGATGTTGCAGGAGTATGCCGAACAGATTAAAGCGGTTGCTGCACAGGGTGTGCAGATTGGTATCGTTATCGGTGGCGGTAATATTTTCCGTGGCCTGCAAGGTGCAAAGCGAGGTTTTGACCGCGTGAAGGGCGACCAGATGGGTATGCTGGCGACCATCATCAACTCGATTGCCCTGCAAGCGGCTCTCGAAGATAACGGAGTGAAGGCGAAGGTGCTGACCTCGATTTGTGCAGAGCCTATCGGCGAACACTACTCGAAGGCGAAGGCTCTGGAATATTTGGAGAACGGCTATGTGGTGATTATCGGTGGCGGTACGGGCAATCCCTACTTCTCGACCGACTCGGCAGCGGCTCTGCGCGGTGTGGAGATTGAGGCAGATGTGCTGCTCAAAGGTACTCGTGTGGATGGAATCTACACTGCCGACCCCGAAAAAGACCCCACGGCAGTACGCTTCGACGAGATTACCTTTGATGAGGTCTATGAGCGCAACCTCCACATTATGGATATGACCGCCTTCACGCTCTGCAAGGAGAATGGATTGGAGATTATCGTATTTGATATGGATACTCGTGGCAATCTCGGAAAGGTTCTTGCAGATGCAAAGATTGGAACGCTTGTGAAGTTGTAAAAGGTGCGCTCCGCTTTGTTAAACTCTAAAAATGAAAATGTTATGGCAACAAAACGAAATGGAACGGTTAAACTGTTGATTTTGACGGCTCTGGCTGTGGTTGTGGGATTGATTATCTGGCTGCTGCCTACTGCGCAGGCGCAGGGTGGCAAGACACAGAATATGGACGATGCCATCGCCAAGAGTACCCTCGTGAAGGTTGGCGATAAGGCTCCCGAATTTAAGGTCGAGATGCTCGATGGTTCGCGCCTTACGCTCTCGTCGCTCAAAGGCAAGGTTGTACTTGTGAATTTCTGGGCTACGTGGTGTCCCCCCTGCCGTGAGGAGTTGAAGTATGTACAGAAGGATATTGTGGATCGCTTTGCCGGTCGTGATTTTGCATTCGTGGCAATATCTCGTGGCGAAACACGCGCAAAGGTTGAGGCTTTTGTGAAGGAGCATGGTTATAAATTCCCCATCGCCCTCGACCCGCAACAGACAACATATCATCTTTTTGCCTCGAACTACATCCCGCGCAACTTTCTTATCGACCGCGAGGGTAATATTGCCTTCTTCGGAGTGGGTTATGATGCGGCGGAGTTCAAGCATCTGATTTCGGAAATTGAGAAAACCTTAAATAAAAAATAGTTATGGATACCAACACCATTCTTGACGATGCTTCGCGAAGAATGCAGAAAGCAATCGACTTCCTCGAAGATACCCTATTGAATATTCGTGCCGGTAAGGCATCGCCCAATGCGCTCAATGGCGTGTTTGTCGATTACTACGGCTCGCAGACCCCCGTGTCGGGCGTGGCAAGTGTCACTGTTCCCGATGCCAAGACCATCCTTATTCAGCCGTGGGATAAGAATATGATTCGCCTTATCGAGAAGGCCATTATCGACTCGAATATCGGACTTACACCCTCGAACAATGGCGAGCATATCCGCCTGACGATGCCTCCCGTAACCGAGGAGCGTCGTAAGGAGTTGGTTAAGCAGGTACGTGGCGAGGCAGAGAATGCCAAAATCAGCCTGCGCAATGCCCGTCGTGATGCTGTTGAGGCTTTTAAGAAGGCTCAAAAGGAGGGTATGCCCGAAGACGAGGCAAAGGATGGCGAGACCCGCTCGCAGAAGTTGCTCGAAAAGTACACTAAACTGCTTGATGCGGCTATCGAGAAGAAGGAGAAGGAGATTATGACCGTCTAAACGGTGGGTGGCGCAAACCAAACGGAGGGTGCGCTTGATTGAGCGAATCTCCCGTTGAGTTTGTCTGCCAAGAGCCTCGTTATAGATACTCTGCAAAGAGGGGAGATTTGTGCATTGCCCGATACAGCCCCTCCGCCCGAACTATGCGGAAACTTGTATATATACTTACATTTTGTCTCTTGACCCTCTGCGCTACGGAGGGTCAGGCACAGATTTATGCCAAGTTGAACGGCTTGTACGCCTGCGTGGGTGTGATAAACCCGCAGGTGGAGTTCCGCCTCTCCAACCACTCCACATTCCAGACCGAGATAGTCTATTCTCCGTGGCAGTCGATAAAGGGACATCCGATGCATTTCGGAATCTTTATGAACGAGTACCGCTACTTTATCAAAGAGCATAACCGCGGATTCTATGTGGCAGCGAATGTGGGAATGATGGCATTCAAGATGTCCAAGCCTCAAATCTTGAACGGAAAGTTCAGTTTGCAGAATCGATACTGCAAGGGGTATGGATTTATGTTTGGTGCGGCAGTGGGCTATGAATATCAATTCTGCAACAGGTGGATTTTGGATGCCTTTGTAGGCTTCTCGTGGATGCATAGTACCTACAATGGCTACTCGATGGACGGCGAAATTGACCTCTATCCCCATCGCCCGGAGTGGAAGGAGCCACCATCGCCCGACCCTCTCAATGACTCGGCAGAGTGGATGCCCAACAAGATAGGTCTCTCTATCGGCTACCTTATCTTCCGCCCCAAGAGTGGAGCGAAAAAGAGGTAAAGAGACCCAGGATTGCCTGATTAAAAAGTTGCACGGCTGACCAAATTCTTTTTGGTCAGCCGTGACTCTTTATTTTGCTCTTTACTTCTTGCCCTTCGAGTAGTTATCCTCGACCTTCTGCCAATCAATCTTGTTCCATATAGCCTTTACGGCATCAGCGCGAGCATTGCGATAGTCGATGTAGTAGGCGTGTTCCCAGACATCAATGGTCAGCAGAGGGCTCATATCGTAACGCAACGGGGTGTCGGCATTCTTTCCACTCATAATTGAGAGCCGCCCGTCTTGATTCTCCACCAACCAGACCCAGCCCGACCCGAAGAGATTTACCGCAGCCTCGTTCATCGCCTTTTTGAGATTCTCGACCGAGCCGAACTCGCGCACAATGGCATCGAGCAACGCTCTCTCCGGCTTCGTCTTGGGGTTGGGCGAGAGAGTTGCAAAGTAGAAGTTGTGATTCCACACTTGCGCTGCGTTGTTGAATATCGCACCATCACTTTTTGCGACAATCTCTTCGAGCGACATCGTCTCGTAGGGGGTGCCGGCAATCAGAGCATTGAGTTTTGCCACGTAGGCTGCGTGGTGTTTGCCGTGATGAAAGCGCAGTGTCTCCTCCGAAATCTCCGGTTCGAGTGCGTCGTAAGCATAGGGAAGGGGCGCAAGTACAAACTTGCGAGTCTCGGCTGTGGTTGTGGATGTTGTCATAGTCACAAGAGTTAAAATTAGTAATAAGAGTAACATATCAGATAACTTTTCATTCAACAACTGCAAAGAACGAACCAAAAAAGGAGTCGGGTTTGTGGGTTGCTATTTCACGCGGTAGGCGCGTTGTACGCCTTTGATGCGCATAAGGGAGTGGATAAGCATATCGACCACACCTGCACCGCTAACCTCGACGCTCACGGTACCGATAACGCTGCCGTCGCCTCGCGAAGAGAAACTCATAGTTCGCATATTGAGTTTCAGGTCGTGGCTGATGACTTCGGTTATACGGTTGGCAAGTCCGGTGGAGTCTTGTGCCACGATGGCTACCGATGCACGGAATGAGCCGTCAGCATTCGCACGCCAGCGAGCCTCCATAATTCGGTAGGGGTATGTTTCGCGCAGACGCTGGGCGTTGGGGCAGTCGTTGCGGTGGATGGTTATGCCGGAGGATATGGTTACAAAGCCGAAGATATCATCGCCCTTGATGGGGTTGCAACACTTGGCGAGTTTGTACTCAATGTTGTTGATTTTCTCGTCGATAACCAGTGCATCGCCTGATGAAGGCTCTCGTTGTTGCGACATGCGACGTTGGCGTTCCGCCTCGGCTTCGGCTACGGCTGTGCGACGCTCCTCGTCAGCCTCGCCGGAGAGCCAGCGCGTGAGGATATCCTTGATATCAGCCATATCGTATCGCTCGGTAGCCACAGCCTCATAGAGTTGGGTGCCGGTACGTAGTTTGTGGTGCTTGACGAGATATGCCACCGCTTCGTCTATGGGGCAGACCATCTTCCAATTTTTGAGTTTGCGCTCCAACTCTTCGCGCCCGATTTTGGCGTTCTTTGCCTGCTCCTCGCGCATGAAGGATTTTATCTTATTCTTCGCCTTCGAGGTTACGACAAAGTTGAGCCAGTCGGCTTTGGGAGTCTGATTTTTCTGCGTGAAAATCTCGGCAATATCTCCGTTGTGCAACACCTCGCGAATGGGTACTGCACGACCATTGACCTTGCCACCGGAGCATGTCGAGCCGAGGGATGTGTGGATGTCGAAGGCGAAGTCGAGCAGGGTAGCACCTTCGGGCAACTTGCGAATATCGCCATTGGGCGTGAAGACAAAAATCTCGCCCGATGATGGCTTGGCATCGAATCGCTGTGCCAGAGAGTGGGTCGTATCCTCCATCAGTTCGCGTAGGTGTGTAAGCCACTGCTCGCTGGTCTGGGCATCCTGTTTCACGCCTTTGTATCGCCAGTGGGCAGCAATACCGCGCTCGGCAACATCGTTCATTCGCTCGGTGCGAATCTGAATCTCGACCCAGCGACCTTCGCCTGCTGCAACAGTGGTGTGCAACGACTCGTAACCATTCGACTTGGGGATGGTTATCCAGTCACGCATACGCTCGGTGTTGGGGGTGTAGATGTCGCTTACAATCGAATATACGGTCCAGCACTGCGACTTCTCCAACTCCTTGGCGCAGTCGATGATGATGCGTATGGCGAAGATGTCATAGACACCCTCGAAGGGAACGTGCTGCTTGCGCATCTTGTTCCATATCGAGAATATAGATTTTGTACGGCTTTTGAGGTTATATTTTATGGGTGGAGTGTCGGGCATGGCATTGTGTGCATCGATGCCTGCGGCTATCGGCTCGACAAACCGCGCAATAAAGGTCTGACGCTCGGACTCGGTCTGTTCGAGTTTGCGTTTGATGTCGTTGAATGCTTCGGGTTCGAGGTAACTCAATGCGATATCCTCCAACTCACTCTTGATATTGTATAAGCCGAGTTTGTGGGCAATCTGGGCGTAGAGATTCATGCTCTCCCAACTCTTCTTGCGCCACTTCTCCTTGGGGAATATCGACAGCGAGCGCATAACCTCCAAGCGGTCGGCAAGTTTTATGAGAATCACTCGCGGATCCTCCGAGTACGAAACAATCATATCGCGGAAGTCCGAGGCCTGCTCCTTCGATGCTTTGAGTTTTATCGACGAGATGTTGGCGAGACCTACGGCAATGCCTACCACCTGCTCTCCGAAGAGCGTGCGTACCTCTTCGAGCAGTTCGACCATATTTTCATCCTTGCGCTTGTCGGCAAGGCGTACCACGTCGTGGATTATGGATGCGACAGCCGAGTTACGACCCAAGCCAATCTCCTTGACAGCAATCAGAGCCACCTGTACAGCATGGTCGAGCAGGGGCGAACCGTCATAGCGCACCTCGCCGGACAATCGCTCGGCAGCATACTTGATAGCCTTGTCGGTCAGCTCTTGCGTGGTCTGCGAGAAGTTCTCTCGCACATAACTGCGGAATATTTCGTATCTCTCTAACATCTTCTTACTCTTTGATATTGCAAATATAGTGAAAATTCAGGAAGGTTGCTCTCTTAAAACGAATCGGGCTGCCATTTTGTTGTGGCAGCCCGTTTTGTGTTCAATTTAGAATCGGTGTTCAATAGAGATTCTACTACTAACCGCACTTCGAGTAGCCACACGACATACAGGTCAGACATCCGTTCTGGTATGCCATATTCTCCTGACCACACTGCGGACACTTACCCTTCGACTTGGTGCCGTCGAGGATGTACTGCTTCAAGGCGCGCTCAACACCGGTCTTCCAAGTGTTGATTGTTTCGCTGTCGAGGTGCAGACCGTCGATGAGCGATACTACCTTCTCGATAGGCATGCCGTGACGCAGTACTCCGGAGATAAGTTTTGCATAGTTCCAGAAACTCTCGTCAAACAAGCGCGAGATACCTCCGATAGTGTTTGTGTAGCCATAGCGGTCGGTATATTGGAAGTCGTAACGCTTCGAGCCGTCGGCTTCGCGTACTTTGATGATGAATCCCTTGGTAATCTTGCGAGGAATATACATCGCATCCTCCTCGACCTTACCGGTGAAAATCTCGTAAGGACGGCCATCCTGCAAACCTACAAATGCAATCCAATCCTCGGTGCCGTTCTTGAAGCGGACAATATCTGCGGGCAACGACTGCGGACGCTTGTTCTCGCCGGTTGCAGGCTCGCACTCCTTCTTCTTTTTCGATTTGCTCTTCGAGTCGAGAAGAACGCCTGTGCGGCAACCGTCACGATAGACCGTAACACCCTTACAGCCACACTCCCAAGCGGTGCGATATACCTCGGCAACCAACTGCTCCGAAACATCATTCGGCAGATTTACCGTAACCGAAATCGAGTGATCGACCCACTTCTGGATTGCACCCTGCATCTTAACCTTGGCAACCCAGTCGATATCGTTTGCCGTAGCCTTGTAGTAGGGCGATGCTGCCACGAGTTTGTCGAGTTCATCATCCTTGATGGTGGCAAACTTCGATGTGTCGTATCCATTGACCTCCGCCCACTTGATGAAGTTGTGGTGGAAGACGTTGTACTCTTGGAACTTTTCGCCTGTTTCATCAACGAAATCGACATGGTTGTCCTGATCCGAAGGATTAACCTTGCGACGACGTTTATATACGGGGCGGAATACCGGCTCGATGCCCGACGTGGTCTGCGACATAAGCGATGTGGTACCCGTGGGAGCGATGGTCAGCATGGCGATATTGCGACGACCAACCTTCGACATCTTCTCGTAGAGGGCAGGGTCTGCCTCCTTGATACGCTCAATCATCGGGTTGCCCACCTCACGTGCGGTCTCATAAACCTCGAAAGCACCACGCTCCTCGGCCATATTAACCGAAGCGCGATAAGCCTCGACAGCCAATGTCTTGTGTACCCGTACAGTGAAGTCGATAGCCTCATCCGAACCATAGCGCAGTCCGAGTGCCGCCAACATATCGCCCTCGGCAGTGATACCAAGACCTGTACGACGGCCTTTGAGAGCCATCTCGCGAATCTTCTTCCAGAGGTCACACTCTACGCGACGAATCTCGGCATCTTCGGGGTCGCTCTCGATTTTGTTGATGATAAGGTCAACCTTCTCCAATTCAAGGTCGATGATGTCGTCCATCAGGTGCATAGCCTTATGAACATGCTCCTTGAACTTGTCGAAGTTGAACGAAGCCTCCTTCGTGAAGGGCTTCTCGACATATCCGAAGAGGTTGATAGCCAACAGACGGCACGAATCGTAGGGACACAACGGAATCTCACCGCAAGGGTTGGTCGATACGGTCGTGAAGCCCTTGTCTGCATAGCAGTCGGGTACGCTCTCGCGGATGATGGTGTCCCAGAAGAGAACTCCCGGCTCTGCCGACTTCCACGCGTTGTGAATAATCTTCTCCCACAACTTCTTGGCGTCGATATCCTGCTCGTAGGTCGGATTCTCGCTCTTGATGGGGAACTGCTGATGATAGGTCTCGCCTGCGATGGCTGCACGCATAAAGTCGTCGTCAATCTTAATCGAGACGTTTGCGCCCGTAACCTTGCCGGTATCGACCTTTGCATCGATAAACTTCTCGGCATCGGGGTGCTTAATCGAGAGCGAAATCATCAACGCTCCGCGACGTCCATCCTGTGCCACCTCGCGCGTAGAGTTTGAGTAGCGCTCCATGAAAGGAACGATACCGGTCGAGGTGAGTGCCGAGTTCAATACCGGGCTGCCCGAAGGACGGATGTGCGAGAGGTCATGACCTACGCCACCGCGACGCTTCATCAGCTGTACCTGCTCCTCATCGATACGGAAGATGCCGCCATAGGAGTCTGCGGGGTTTTTATGACCGATAACGAAGCAGTTCGAGAGCGAAGCCACTTGGAAGTTGTTGCCGATACCTGTCATCGGACCGCCCTGCGGAATGACATAGCGGAAGTGGTCGAGCAGGTCAAAAATCTCCTTGCGGTCGAGCGGATTTTTGTACTTTTTCTCGATGCGTTCAAGTTCTGCTGCCAGACGCTCGTGCATCTGCACGGGAGAGAGTTCGTAGATGTTTCCGAATGAGTCTTTCAGCGCATACTTGCTGACCCAGACGGTCGCAGCAAGTTCGTCGCCACCGAAGTACTCTTTCGTTGCCTCTACTGCATCAGCGTAGGCAACGGCTTTCGGAGTCACAGAGTTTTGTTTTGTCATAATTATCAGCGTTTTATATTGTTTTTGTCTATTTCGTCACTATCTTCGAACTCTTCGTTACGGGGGATAATAAGCCGTCGCAACAAGGGCTGCGGCGGAGCAAATATATCGTAAAAAAGGGTTTGTTTGCCGATTTCCCAGCGATGCAAAGCGCGCTGTTCGACATTACAAAGATGGTGCTTTATTTCGGTCGATTTTTTTCAAATGTGGGATTTTATGCACAAGTTATTTACAATTTTTGACAATCGCCTGCGCAGGTACTTTTGAGCCATATTGCCTCTGCGATTTTTTTTGAAAATTGTCGTAGTTGGGTGCGTTTTTAGCGAAAAGGTGTGGCGACAGGTTGCAATAGTTGCGGGCGAGTTCTCTGTCGGTAACTTTTTTCTGTATGAACGTAAAAATAGGTATATAAACGGGTATAACGACCCGAAATAATACATATCTTTGTAGCGTTATGACAGCATTGTACGAAAATGTAATCTTTGGTCCTGTTCGCTCGCGTCGTTTGGGTTTGTCGCTGGGTGTCAATCTGTTACCTACGCACTCCAAACTCTGTAACTTCGACTGCATCTACTGCGAATGTGGCTGGAATGCCGATAATGCCCACTCGCGACGATTCAACTCGCGCGAGGAGGTCCGCACTCGGTTGGAGGAGGTGTTGGGCGGAATGGTTGCCGATGGAACGCCCCCCGATGTGATTACATTTGCCGGCAATGGCGAGCCGACGATGCATCCCGATTTCGAGGAGATAATTGACGATACTATTGCTTTGCGCGACAGACTCTGTCCCTCGGCAAAGGTTTCGGTATTGAGCAATGCCACGATGATTGGCAGGGAGAGTGTGCGTCGCGCACTTGCGAAGGTCGATAACAACATCCTCAAACTCGATTCTGCATTTGACAAGACCGTGCGTCTTATGAATAATCCTTGTGGTGCGTACAGTGTGGCAGAGGTTGTGGCAAATCTGCGACTCTTCGAGGGCAATTTTATCTTGCAGACGATGTTCCTGCGTGGCGAGTGCAATGGCGAAGTGGTCGATAATACGACCGAGCGCGAGGTGGAGGCGTGGTTGCGGATTGTCGAGGAGTTGCGACCCCGACAGGTTATGGTCTATTCGCTCGACCGCGATACCCCCTGCAAGACGCTTGATAAGGTGCCACGCGAGGAGTTGCAGCAGATAGCGGTACGAGTTGAGCAGTTGGGGATTGCCTGCTCGGTTGCTTAAATTTTGCAAAAAGAGGGTGTGACTTGACAATTATTTTGTATCTTTGAATTGGCAAACGAATAGAAAAACAATAGAAACAACTACAATTCAACTAAATAACTAAAATTATGGTAGATATTTTTGAACGTTTGGAGCGAAATGCCGGCGGACCTATCGGTCAGTATATGAAGAATGTACACGGATACTTCGCATTCCCGAAATTGGAGGGCGAAATCGGTCCTCACATGAAGTTCCGCGGTAAGATGATGCTCAATTGGAGCCTTAACAACTATCTCGGTTTGGCTAACCACCCGGAGGTGCGTGAGGCTGATGCCAAGGGTGCCGAGGAGTTCGGTATGGCAGCACCGATGGGAGCGCGTATGATGAGCGGTCAGACCAAGTATCACGAGCAACTCGAACGCGAACTCGCCGAGTTCGTGGGTAAGGAGGATGCCTTCCTTTTGAACTTCGGATATCAGGGTATGATTTCGATTATCGACTGCCTGCTCACTCCGCGTGACGTTGTGGTCTATGATGCCGAGGCACATGCCTGCATCATCGATGGTCTGCGTATGCACAAGGGCAAGCGTTTTGTCTATGGTCACAATAACGAGGAGTCGCTGCGCTTGCAGTTGCAGCACGCTACCGACCTTGCCAATGAGCAGAAGGGTGGTGTTCTGGTGATTACCGAGGGCGTCTTCGGTATGAAGGGTGACCTCGGTTTCCTCGATGTTATCTCGCGTTTGAAGAAGGAGTTCTCGTTCCGCCTGCTCGTGGATGATGCTCACGGATTTGGTACTATGGGTCCCGGTGGTCGCGGTACGGCGGCTCACTTTGGCGTTATCGATGATGTAGATGTGTTGTTCAACACCTTTGCAAAGTCGATGGCAGGTATCGGAGCATTTGTCAGCGGTCCCCGTTGGCTTATCAACCTCTTCCGTTACAATATGCGCTCGCAGCTCTATGCGAAGTCGTTGCCGATGCCGATGGTTATCGGTGCGCTCAAACGTCTGGAACTTATCCGCAACCATCCGGAGTATCAGGAGAAGTTGTGGGAGATTACCCGCGCATTGCAGAAGGGCTTTACCGAAAATGGATTCGATATTGGTGTTACCCAGTCGCCTGTAACCCCCGTCTATATGAAGGGTGGTAACGAGGAGGGTACCAACCTTATCGTCGATTTGCGCGAGAACTACGGTGTATTCTGCTCGATTGTAATCTATCCCGTAATCCCGAAGGGCGAGATTATCCTGCGCATTATCCCGACGGCAGCCCACACTATGGAGGATGTTGAGTACACAATCAATGCCTTCAAGGCTGTGCGCGAGAAGTTCGAGGCGGGCTATTACAGCTCGATGCCTATTCCTGATAAGGCAGACCCCGAATTCAAAGTTCGATAAGCGAGTCCGTTTGTACAACACTTAACAGAGTGGTTGTCCCGATAAAATTTGTGGGGCAACCACTTTTTTGCTACCTTTGGGTCGATTTGCGGGCAAAATGTCCAGATGTATGAAACAGAAAAAAGAGAAGAAAAACTATGTGATGACCTTCGGTGAAGAGGTCGGCAACTCGGTGTCGCACGGAGTTATGAGCCTGTTGGCGATATGCGCTCTGCCATTTGCAGCGGTGCGCGGATACCTGGCGGAGAGTACTACGGGGGCAGTATGTGCGAGCGTTTTTGTTATCTCGTTGCTCTTTATGTTCCTCGGCTCGACGCTCTATCACGCTATGGCGCACGAGACACGACACAAGGAGGTATTCCATATCCTCGACCATATATTTATATATGTAGCCATTGCCGGAACATATACACCCATTGCCGTTTCGGTTATCGGAGGCTGGCAGGGGTGGCTTATCGTGGCGTTGCAGTGGGCAATGGTTATTTTTGGCATATTTTACAAGTCGCTCTCGCGTCGTTCGATACCGGCAGTCAGCCTGACGATATACCTGATTATGGGTTGGACGGTGGTATTCTTCTTTCCGCTCTTTTGGAATCACGCTTCGACCGGATTACTTTCGTTTATTGCTGCCGGAGGAGTGCTCTACACCATTGGTGCGTGGTTTTATGCCCGCAAAGGATTCCGCTATCATCACTTGGTGTGGCATCTGCTGATTAACCTGGCAGCCGCAGCACACTATGTCGGTATAGTCTTTTACATCTATTAAATTGAGCCAAATCTCCATCTTTTTTGAATAAAACTAAAAAAATAGTTGCATAACTAAAAATTTAGTTATATATTTGCCTTCGGAAAACAACAAGTAGATAACCGACCGACATCGAAACCTATTTTTTTGAGAGAGAACAATGGCAGAAACTCAACAGAAGAGAGTACAGGAGTTGACTCGTGCAGAGTTAGAGATTATGCAGATACTCTGGCAAATTGGCTGTGGGTTCGTGAATGATATTTTGGAGGAAATTTCCGATCCGAAACCTGTATACAATACGGTGTCAACCATTGTACGCATACTTGAAAAGAAGGGATTCGTGATGCATAAGGCCTATGGCAAAAGTCACGAATACTACCCCGTGGTGAGCCGCGAGGAGTACACATCGACCTACATGGAGTCGGTGCTTGCAAACTTTTTCGGGGGCTCGCCATCGCGATTGGTGTCGTTTCTATCCTCCAATAAATCGATTTCTCTCGAAGAGACTGACGAAATAATAAAACTGTTGCAAAACAAATAATTGGCGGACTATGGCAGCGTATCTGGCAGAGTTTTTCTGTTGTAGCGGATTATTCTATGCGCTTTACAGATTGGTTATCGAGGGGCGGGTCGCTCATCGGTCGGCTCGTGCATATATAGTTGCAACAACCCTCTTGGCGGTAGTGATTCCGCTATTGGAATTGCCCATATATCCCGCAGAGTCATTGCAGTTGCAAATCGCGACGGTCACTTCCAATATCGACATTCGGACCATACAACCTGCAAACGAAGCAGAGGGAGTGGATTGGCTCATGGTGGTCAAATATGTGGTAGTGGCGATATACGTAGCGGTCGTTGTGTTAAATTTCATCCGTTTGGCAATGCGTCTATGTGAGGTTTATGCCATCCGCCGAGCATCCAAACTGACATTCTATGAGGCTTATACGCTTGCCGAAAGCCGCAAGACAAGGGAGCCGTTCTCGTTCTGGCGTACGATATATCTGAATGATAAATTCGATGGAGAGGAGCGGGAAGTGATAATCACTCACGAATACAGCCACGTGCGGCACCGACATACGGCCGAGCGATTGGTGGTCGAACTGATAAGATGTATATTTTGGATTAACCCATTCGTTTGGCTCGCGGGCAATAGTCTTGTCGAGGTGCAGGAGTGGGAAGCAGATAGAGATGTTATTGATAAGGGTTACGATGTCGGGAAGTATCGACTTCTTGTTTTCCAGCAGCTTTATGGTTACTATCCGGAGGTGACCTGCGGGCTGAAAAGTCAAACTTCTAAAAAACGTTTCCTTATGATGACAAACTTCAAGAAGGGGAGATACTCTCCCTTGCGCTTGTGCGCAGCAATCCCGATGATTGCAGGTATGATTTTGGCTTTCGGAGCAGTCAGAGCCGAGGGTAAATTAAACAAACTTCCCAAGGAGTGGATGCACTCC
>SUZF01000009.1 GCA_015060065.1 Rikenellaceae bacterium
ATAAGAACTTCTTGTCGTCAGACAGTCGAATATATCCCGAATCGGCAATCGTTGTGGTCATATTGCCATTGGCATTGCGGTTATCGTATATAAGCACTCCACGCAGCAGGTTGGTCTTTGGGTCCTGCTTCTCGACGCGGATGCTCATATTCTCGATGCCGTTAAAGAAGAGTCCGTCTTGAAATTCGATAGTCTGCTTCTGCTGGCGGATGTCGTATATAATACTGAACATCTTGCGGTTAGCATACGGCACAAGGTCGTTGATAATGAAGAATCCGCCCACCGAGATAATTCCCACGACAACAATCAGCGGCTTCATGATTTGAGGTAGCGACATACCTGCCGACTTCATCGCCAGCAACTCGTAATTCTCGCCAAGATTACCCATCGTCATAATCGCAGCCAGCAACATCGCCAATGGCAGACCCATCGTAATCATATTGACGGTGGCGTAACAGATGAGTTCGATGATGACCATCGCATCAAGACCTTTGCCGACCAACTCGTCGATATAACGCCACACGAAGTTCATCATCAAGACGAAAATCACGATGAAGAAGGTCATGAACATAGGACCCAAGTAGGCTTTCAGAACGAGTTTGTGTATGGTTTTCATCGGCTCGGTTTCGAGTTTTTGCTACGCAAAGGTAATACTTTTACCACAATAAGCGCAAAAGTGAGCATAAATATTATGGCAGGGCCCGAGGGAACCTCCAAAAAATAACTTGCCGCAACACCTGCCACGCTCGCCAAAGCCGCCACTACGGCACTCCACAGCGTGATTTTGCGGTAATCTTTCGAGAATGTATTGACGATAACCACGGGCATTGTGAGCAGAGAAATGAGCAACACGATTCCCATAATTCGTATAGATAAGACGATAACCACAGCCAAAAATGCCGACATCAAATACGATACGAGTTTCGTGTGTATGCCCTGACTACGTGCGTAGTCGCGGTCAAAGGCGACGTACATCACAGGGCGTAGCCATAATGCCGTACCGACCAATGCGATGAGCGTCAGCACTGCCAAGGCAATCACATCGCCACGAGTGACGGTGATGATGCTGCCGAACATATAACTCGACAAGTCGCCCGAAGTATAACCTGCCCGTAGCGACATAAATAGCGCGCCAAGAGCCATACCTACGCCCCAAATAATGCCGATGGCGGAGTCCTCGCGAATCTTGCCTCGCGCACTTGCCCACTCGATACCCAATGCAGATGCCACTGCAAAGATAAGAGCCCCAATTATGGGGTTGGTGCCGAGGTAGAAGGCTATGCCCAAACCTCCGAATGAGGCATGAGTGATACCACCAGAGAGGAACACCATCCTTCGGCAGACGATGTAAGTGCCTGCAATTCCGCATAGTATGCCCGACAAGATGCACGCTATAAGTGCATTCGAAAGGTAGCCGTAACGGAGTATGTCAGCGAAAAATTCCATAAATTGCAACTCTCTTCTCCTAATTTGAGCGCGTAAAAATACACTTTTTTATCCGATTTCGCCCAATCTTTTATGGATTTCGCCCATTTTTTGTACCTTCGTGGTGATTTTTTATATGTGTCCTATGCGCAGAGTTAGTTTTCATACACTTGGTTGCAAACTCAACTTCTCGGAGAGTTCGACCCTTGCCCGCCAATTTGAGGAGGGCGGATTTGTCCGCGTGGCTCCTACCGAAGAGGCGGATATTTGCGTTATAAACAGTTGCTCGGTAACCGAACATGCCGACAAAAAATGTCGCAATATTATCCGCAAACTCCATCGCCGAAACCCCTCGGCAATCATTGCCGTAACGGGTTGCTATGCGCAACTGAAACCGCACGAAATCGCAAAGATTGAAGGTGTGGATATAGTATTGAGCAACAACGATAAAGGCGATTTATATAAACGAGTGATTGAACTTATCGAGCAGGGCCGTGTGCAGCAGGTTTTCAGTTGCGACGTCGAGCATTTGACACGCTTCTTTGCAGCCTTTTCGTCGGGCGACCGCACACGTACTTTTTTGAAGGTGCAGGATGGTTGTGATTACAAGTGTGCCTACTGCACGATTCACTATGCGCGAGGGTCAAGCCGCAATATTCCGATTGCCGAGATTGTTGCCCAAGCCGAGCAGATTGCCGCAGCCGGTCAGCGCGAGATTGTGATTACGGGTGTTAATACGGGCGACTTCGGACGAACTACGGGCGAAAAGTTTATAGACCTGCTGCGTGCGTTGGATAAGGTCGAGGGTATCGACCGCTACCGCATATCGTCAATCGAGCCAAACCTGCTCACGGATGAGATAATTGCCTTCTGCGCCTCGTCTGATAAATTTCAGCACCACTTCCACGTTCCCTTGCAGAGTGGTTGTGATAAGATTTTGGGGGCTATGCGTCGTCGTTACACTACGGCACGATATGCCGAGCGGATTGCCGAGGTGCGTCGTCTGATGCCCGACTCGTTTATCGGTATCGACGTGATTGTAGGCTTTCCCGGCGAAACCGAGGAGGATTTTCGTGCCACCTACGACTTCTTGGCGAACATCAAGCCGGCTTTTATCCATATTTTCCCCTTCTCGGAGCGCGCGGGTACCCCTGCGGTCGATATGCCCGACAAGGTGCCGGCACATATTGCTGCCGAGCGGGTCAAACGGCTCGAAGAGTTGTGTGCGAAGTTGCATTATGAGTTCTGCTCGCAGAGTATCGGCGAGGAGCATATTGTGCTGTTTGAGAGCACGATGCGCGGTGGATATATGACAGGATTTACGGGAAATTACATCAAAGTACGAGTCCCTTACGACCGCTCGCTTATCAACACTCTCTGCCGTGTCCGCATCCTCTCGGTCGAGCCTACGGGCGAGGCTGTGGGAGAAATTATCGCCCTATGATGATTTAATTGTCAATTTTCAATTGCCAATTATCAATTATTTCTTAATTTTGTCAAAATTTACGAAGTTATGAAGGGAATCCGCAAAAGAGTTACCATAGGTTTTTTGAGTATTGTTACTCTACTTTTCTTTTCGGGAATGGTGTCGCTTTTTGAGTTGGGACATTTGAGTACCGATGCAGAGGTAATCCTCGAACACAGCCATCGCAATATGGAGTTGGCGAAAGATATGCTCACTGCACTCCACGAGCAGAGCCGTGCTGTTGCCAATGTGGCGGTATTGGAGGATATGCGCAGTGATTCGTTGTGTCGCGATAGGCTCGTTGCGCTCGAATCATCATTGGCTGCCGCCTACGACCTCTCGAAGAGTAGCGCACACCTCGACTCGCTGACCGTTACGGTTACGGAGTTGCGTCGTTTGACAAATGAGATGCTGGTTGCACAAACTGATACCTTACCGTCGAGTTTTGGCCGAGTGTGGTACGACGAGGTATATATGCCTGTGTCGGTCAAGGTTGCAGAGCAGATTAACGACTTTATGTCCGCTACGCATGAGGGTCTGACTCCTCGTGCCGAGCAGTTGAATCATAACGCATATCGTGCTGTAATGCCGGTACTTATCTCGCTTGTTGTGATGATTGCTATCGTGCTGATGCTCTACTACTTCATTCTGATTTACTGCGTGAATCCGGTGCTGTCGCTACGCAAGTCGCTGGCTGATTGGTTGGCTTTCCGCCTGCCGTTTGCCCCGAAGTCGGTGTGCCGAGATGAGCTGCTCGACCTGAAAGAGGATATCGAAACATTGATAAACCAAAACAAGCAAACGAAGGCTTAAAGCGTTATGCGACTGTACGTTATATTGCGATACTCCGGGCTTGTGATGCTCTTTGCCGCACTCTTTATGGCAGTGTCGGCCGTGGTGTCGTTCCTTAACGGAATGGACTCATCGTTCTATCCGCTTGTGCTGTCGTCATTGATTACGGCATTGATGGGTGCCTTTCCGATGCTCTTCGTGCCACGTATTGAGCAGATATCCAACAAGGAGGGATTCTGCATCGTCGTCGGCTCGTGGATTATGGCGTGTGTGGTCGGAATGTTTCCCTACCTGATGTGGGGCGGAGAGTTCTCGTTGGTAAATGCGTGGTTCGAGAGTGTTTCGGGCTTTACGACCACGGGAGCAACCATTCTGCACAATGTCGAGGCGTTGCCGAAGGGATTGATGTTCTGGCGTTCATGCACAGCGTGGTTGGGAGGTGTCGGCGTTGTGATGTTTGCGCTCGTTGTTCTCCCCTCGCTCGGCAAGACAAAGATGACCCTCTCGAATGTGGAACTCTCGTCGCTGGCAAAGGATAATTACCGCTATCGTACCCAGCAGATTGTACGTATTCTGATGGTTGTCTATATGGGCCTGACCATCATTACGACACTTCTGCTCAAAGTGGCAGGTATGGGTTGGTTTGATGCACTAAACCACGCGATGTCCGCTTGTGCGACCTGTGGATTCGGTACTAAAAATTTAAGCATTGCCTTCTACGATAACCCCTACATCGAATTGGTGCTTATCGGTGCGATGATTCTGGCAGGTATCCACTTCGGATTGATATATGCGACGATTGTCGGCAAACCGAAAAACATCTTCCGCTCGGAGGTTACCCGTACCTACTTTGCTGTTATAGCAGTAGGCTCATTGTTGGTGGCTATCAGCCTCTATTTCGGTCACGTCTATCCCGACCTGCTCTCGTCGTTGCGACACGCATCGTTCCAATTTGTGTCGTTGCTGACAACGACCGGTTATGCTACTGCCGACACCAATACATGGACTACGCTTGCAATTCTTCTGCTGATATTCGCCTCGGTGGTGTGTGGATGTGCCGGCTCGACATCGGGAGGTTTGAAAATCGACAGAATGTTGCTATTTGCCAAGATGTTTAAGGCCCGTATGCGTCGCCAGCAACACCCCAACGCAGTGATTCGCCTGAAAGTCGATGGCGTGATTCAGGAGGAGGAGTTGCTCACCACGGTCGTAACCTTTATGGTAACCTATTTAGCGTTGCTTTTTGTCGGAGCGGTAGTCAATGCGCTCTTCGGGCTGGATATGATGACGGCTGTGTCGTCAGCAATCGCCTGCTTGGGTAATGTCGGCCCCGGATTTGGCGAGGTTGGCTCGATGGCGAACTATGCGGAGTTGCCGGTGGTGTTGAAGTTACAGGATGCGTTCCTGATGCTTATGGGACGTCTTGAAATATTTGGATTCATTCAACTCTTTTTCTTGAAATGGTGGCGTTAAGAGGTATATTGACCACGTTGTTTGCTGTCGGGGTCGTGTCGCTCTCGGCTCAAAGCATAAAGCCTCGCATTGCGGGACTCGAAAGCAATAAGGAGTATATGTCGCTTCTGGCGAAGGATGCCCGCCTGAACGAAAAATCCGACTCTTTGTCGGTTGCAGTGGAGGCTCTGCGCGAGAAGTTCGTCAATGAGAGTGAGCAACGCAAGGAGTTCTCGGCAGAGATTCTGCGCTTGGAGAGCGAGGCTTTCTCGGTAAGGAGTGAGCGCAATCGCTTGGCTCAAAGGATAAACACAATCGAGCAGGAGTGGTTGGTGGTTAATATGAATAATCGCCCGACACAATCTGTGGCACAGACAGAGGAGGAGCCTGTGGTACCGACCGACACGCGCAAGTACGCTGACCTTACGCGCAATGCTTACTTCCCTACTCTTCTTTCATCTGCGGATTATGCGACACTGCGCAAAGCACAACGCTATGAGAGTGTGGCAGCACAACTGCTCCAAGCCTTTGAAGAGAGCCACGACAGATTGGGCGTATTGCGCGAGGAGTATGTGGCAGCCGATAATGAGAGTGCAGCAGATAGCCTGATGACGCTCTTTCTGAATCGACAATCAGAGTGTAATATGATAGCCGACTCGCTGTCTGCAACTTGGAGTTTCGTATTTGATAATAAGACCTATATGTACGACCTGCTATTCGATAAGGAGGGCCGTCAGGATATGTTGCAGCGAGCCGAGGCTAATCTCTTCAAGATGCGCCAGAGCATCGAGCGCGAGCAGGGCGTGTATATGTGTGATGCTCCGATGAATTACCTCTTCCAGAAGCAGTGTGTGGTGGATTATGAGATTGATGTGGCCACAATGCTCGGACTGCATGCTGCCGCAGACTCGCTCTCGCGTGTGCGAGGCGGACTCGGTGCCTTGCGTTACGATTTCGGGATGATTGAGGTTAAACGTCGCTACTTCTTGGACTATGTGCCGTTGGAGTTTTCGACCAAATATGTCTATACCTCGAAGAATCCCCTGCCGGAGTGTGTGGTCTATGAGAATGGAGAGATGTACCGCATCAAACTCGGAGAGTTTGCAGAGCGTCAGCCGTTGTCGAAATTCCGCGGATTGGAGCCTGTGTCATTCCTTCGCTCGGAGGATGAAGGTTGGGTATATTATGGTGGCGGATACCCCTCGGTCGAGGCTTTGGAGAAGCATTTGCAGACGGTCAAGAAACTCGGATTCCGCTCGGCAGACGTAGCAGCGTGGATTGACGGCACCTATGCCGGTTCGCGTGCCGAGATTGCAGAATTGAAGAGCAAATCCTATACAATCGAGATTTCGGGTGTGGAGTCCTTGCCTGATGGCGTGCGTCGCGTAATTGCACAGATGTCCGAAGGAAACGAACTTTCACGCGTGGGTAAGGATACCTATTTAGTTACGGGCTTCCGCTCTCGTGAGGCTGCGGAGGTGGTTTTGAAGGGAATTACATCGGCAGACGCCTCGCTCAAAGTGGGAATTGTCGAGGTTCAATAGCTCGAAAAAAGCCGCGATATTTGCAAATCTCGCAATAAATCACTAACTTTAACCGACTAAAAGGGTTACGTTATGTTTTACATCGTTTTATTGATTCTGCTCGGAGTTTTGTTTTTGGTGGCTGAACTCCTTGTAATTACAGGCTCGGTTATCGGAGCCTCGTTGGCGTTGGTCTGCTACGGCAGTGCCATCTATCTCGCCTTTGCGCAGTATGGTACGCTTGTGGGCGTGATTGTTATAGCCGTTATTCTTCTGTTGTCGCTCATCTCAACCGTGGTGTCGTTGCGAGCCAAGACGTGGCGCAAACTCTCGCTGCAACAAGAGATTGAGTCGGCAAGTATGCCCCTGCCCGAACAAAAATTGAAGGCGGGCGATTGCGGAGTGGCTCTCTCTCGTTTGGCTCCGGCAGGCAAGGTCGAGATTGACGGGACAATCTACGAGGCTCGCTCGATGGATGTCTTTATCGACCAACGCTCGGAGGTCGAGGTTGTCGGCTTTGAGAATTTTACGGTACTTGTGAAGAAAATCAACTAAAAACTTTTAAGATATGGATACTGGAATTGGAATTGGAATTATCGCTTTGGTGGCCTTTTTGGCATTAGTTGCGCTGTGGCTGATTTTTTACTTTATTCCCGTTGGTTTGTGGTTCTCGGCTTTGGTGTCGGGCGTACACGTTAGCCTGCTTCAACTTGTGCTTATGCGCTGGCGTAAGGTGCCGCCCTCGGTAATCGTATCGTCGATGATTGAGGGAACAAAAGCGGGCCTAAAACTCAATCCTAACGAATTGGAGGCGCACTATCTGGCGGGCGGAAATGTTGTGAATGTAGTTCATGCGTTGGTCTCGGCACAGAAGGCAAGCATCATGCTCGACTTTAATATGGCTACGGCTATCGACTTGGCGGGTCGTGATGTCTTTGAGGCGGTGCAGATGTCGGTAAATCCGAAGGTTATCAATACCCCTCCCGTAGCGGCCGTTGCGAAGGATGGTATTCAACTTATCGCCAAGGCTCGCGTGACGGTACGTGCCAATATCAAGCAGTTGGTCGGTGGTGCCGGCGAGGAGACTGTGCTGGCACGTGTCGGTGAGGGTATCGTCTCGTCAATCGGCTCGGCAGACTCGCATAAGACCGTATTGGAGAATCCCGACTTTATCTCGCGCGTAGTGTTGGAGAAGGGTCTGGATGCAGGTACGGCATTCGAGATTCTCTCGATTGATATCGCAGATATCGACGTGGGCAAGAATATCGGTGCGCAGTTGCAGATGGACCAAGCAGATGCCGATAAGAATATCGCACAGGCAAAGGCAGAGGAGCGTCGCGCTATGGCGGTGGCTCTCGAACAGGAGAACCGCGCCAAGGCAGAGGAGGCTCGTGCGAAGGTTATCCTTGCCGAGGCAGAGGTGCCGATGGCTATGGCGGATGCGTTCCGCAATGGTAATCTCGGCATTATGGACTACTACAAGATGAAGAATGTGATGGCTGATACCTCGATGCGCGAATCTATCGCAAAACCGAAGAAGTAGCACTGCACGAAATTCAATAATATAGGCTGTCCGACGTCGTCGCGACAGCCTATATTATTTACATACGGATATTTCGAATTTCGTTATTTCTCTTCTCTTTTTTGCTTCTCGCGCTTGGGAAACCAGCCTCGCTCTACCCTTTTGCGCTGCTCGAAGAGTTCGCCGATGCTCCAAAATGATGATGCCCCAAAGACGGCAAGTAACGTGGACCAGAGGATATCTGCCACGATGAGCGATGCTACCACAGATGCGATGCCGGCAAGCAAAAATACCCACCAACACTTAACCCCAAAATAGTACTCTCCTTTGATTACTAACGGATGAAACATCCCGATAATCAGAAATGTTGCTACGCCTATAATTATACCCGTAAAGTGCAGTTCCATACGCCTATGCCTCTTTATTTGTGTTTGCGGAACAAAGATATTGTAAATCGACGAGAGGTGCAATCGTTATTTATGAGGATTGTGATTGAAAATTCGGAATAGTTTGTTATCTTTGTGTTAGTATGAAAGGTGTTGTGAAGTCCATAATTTGTTGTGCGGTAACGCTTGCGGTCTCGTGCGTGGAGTCCGGAGGTGGTTTATGCTCGCTCGGCAACCGAGGAGAACAGCCCAACGCCAAGACCGAACAACGTGTGCGCCTGCTCTTTGCCGGGGATGCCATGTGCCACTCGCCGCAGATTGCCGCAGCCCGTCAAGCAGACGGTTCGCTTGATTTCAGTGAGTCGTTTGTGGCTATGAAACCCTACTTCGAGCGTGCTGATATATCGGTGGTTAATCTCGAAACAACCATCTCTCCAAACACAACATATTCGGGATATCCGATGTTCTCCTCGCCAAAGGAGTATGCCGAGGCGTTGGCGCAGGTGGGCGTAGATGTCGCTTTGCTTGCCAACAACCACTGTTGCGACCGTGGCGCAAGGGGTATTCGGACAACCATCGAGACACTGAATCGCCTTGGCGTTGCTCATACGGGAGCCTTTGCCGATGGCGATGACTACGAGCAAAACCGCATACTACGCCTTGATGCAAACGGGATTAAATTCTCGATTCTGAACTATACTTACGGCACAAATGGGATGCCCGTGCCGAGCGGATGTGTTGTGAATCTGATAGATACTATGTGCATTACAGAGGATTTGCGCATCGCTCGCGAGGGTACGGATTGCGTGGTCGCGTATCTGCATTGGGGCGAGGAGTATCAGAGCCGACCCTCGCGCGAGCAGCGACAACTTGCCGATTTCCTGCATCGCCACGGAGCAGATGTTGTTGTTGGCTCGCATCCGCACGTTGTACAGCCGGCAAGAGCGACAAATGGGCGCGTTACGATATTCTCGCTCGGTAACTTTGTGTCGAATCAGCGCAAACGCTACTGCGACGGAGGTGTTGTTGCCGAGGTCGAGGTGGTGAAGTCCGCAGACGGGGAGTGCCGTTACGATTTGACGATTACGCCCGTGTGGGTGGCTCTTCCCGAATATAAAATTATGCCTCCCGAAGTCGCTGCTATGGAGAATATGAGTGATGCACAACACGCAATGTATGAGCAGTTTATGAGTGATACAGAGCGACTGTTCGTGGCAGGATTAAATTAAACTGTTGCGAAAATGTCGCTTGTATCCGAAAAAACATTAAATTTGCAAAGGAACTTATATAACCTAAAAATAATTGACTATGAAAAGAAACTTATTTGTGGCGTTGATTTCAGCGCTGATGTTTGTGGGATGTTGCGGACAGCCCAAGACCGAGCCGGTGCAGGAGCCGCTCTTCGGAGAACTTATGGAGCAGGTATCTGACGAACAGAAACAGGCGTGGTATGATGGTGCTTCGTGCATTACCGAGCAGGTTGTCGCAGAGCGCGGTGCCGAGTTGAAGGCAACGAAGCGTATTATATGCTTCGATTTGGACGGAACACTGTCGAATCATCGTACCGATATGCCGGCAGAGAGCCGCGAGTTGCTCGACAAACTCCGCGCTGCGGGTTATGACCTCGTGATGGTTGGTGCAGGCAACGCACCGCGTATCCACCGCCAGATGGGCAACTACCCCATCGATATCATCGCAAACTACGGCAAGCAGTTGGCAGAGGTTAAGGACGGCGAACTCGTGATTACCCGCGAGGAGATTGACGAGGTGGATCGTGAGTTCTTCTCTCGCGAGACTGACCGTATGCGCGAGAAGTATGGCTACACGAAATTCTATGGCAACTCTATCGAGTGGCATAAGTCGGGCATGGTTACATTTGCACTGCTCGGCACCGAGGCCCCGAAGGCGGAGAAGCACGCTTTTGACCCCGACCGCACGAAGCGTCGCGTGATGTATCCGGAGATGCTCGAAATCTTTAAGGATTACACTGTCTTCATCGGAGGCTCATCATCGTTTGATATCGTTGGCAAGAACTACAATAAGTACGATGCAACGATGCGCTACGCAGCCGAGAAGGGCTATACCAAAGCACAGGTTCTCTTCGTAGGCGACGATATGGGCGATGGTGGCGGCGATAGCCACGTGCGCCTTGGCGGTATGGATTACGTTCATATCACCGACTTTACAACTGTTGCAGAGAAGATGGCATTCCTGCTATAATATACATAAGTGTAACATTACAGCAACCCCGAAGATTAAACAGGCTTTCGGGGTTGCTTTTTTTCTGAACGTGGCAATGTATAAATAATGCTTATAGGTGTATAAAAAATGAGAATAGACATTTTTGCACATATTTCGAAATTTTGTTTTATCTTCGCATAGTGAAACAGAGATAAAGACAAAATTATATAATAACTCTAAAACAGAACAGAACTATGAAAAGTGTAAAAGGAACTTTGACAGAGAAGAATCTTCTTAAAGCATTTGCAGGCGAGAGCCAAGCACGTACTCGTTATACCTTCTTTGCGAGCGTTGCCAAGAAAGAGGGATATGAGCAGATTTCGGGCGTTTTTATGGAGACTGCCGAGCAGGAGAAGGAACATGCAAAACGTTTCTTCAAATATTTGGAGGGTGGAGATGTTGAGATTACCGCAACCTACCCCGCAGGTCGTATCGGAACGACCATCGAGAATTTGAAGGCTGCCGCTATGGGCGAGAACGAGGAGTGGGATGTTCTCTATCCGGAGTTTGCGAAGGTGGCTGATGAGGAGGGCTTCCCCGAAATCGCACGCACATTCCGCAACATTGCAAAGGTTGAGGCAGAACACGAGCGTCGCTACTTGAAGCTTTTGAGCCGCATCACCGATGGCAACTTCTTCGTGCGTGATGGCGAGATTTGGTGGCAGTGCCGTAACTGCGGATTTATTTATAAGGGCAGCGAGGCCCCGATGGAGTGTCCTTCGTGCAACCACCCGCAGGCATACTTCGAGCCTATGAAGGACAACTATTAGTAGTTGCTTTTGAAGCATGAACAAGCGGGAGGGCTGTCGAGACATTTAGTCAGGCTGCCCTCCCGCTTTTGCGTTATAACGCTTGGCTAAAATTCCAACGCTTGCAGTTTGCGACGAATCTCGTCGTTGCAGAGATTACCGATGCTGCCCTCGTGTGTGTGATTTACCTCGCGCGTAGGTGTGTATTCCCCACGCTTGACTGCCAAGCCAATCTCGCGGTAAGCCTCGCGGAACGGAACTCCCGACAAAACCATACGATTGACATCCTCTACGGTAAAGAGGGTGTCATACTTTTTGTCGTTCAAAATCGACTCATTGACTTTGATATTGCGTACCATAAAGTCGCACATATCAAGACTCTTGCGTAACTCCTCGATTGCCGGGAAGAGAATATCTTTAAGCAGTTGCAGGTCTCGATGATAACCTACTGGGAGATTGGCTGTCAGTAGCGAAATCTCGTTTGGTACGGCTTGTAGGCGATTGCACTTGCCTCGCATAACCTCGAAAACATCGGGATTCTGCTTATGGGGCATAATGCTTGACCCTGTGGTTAGTTCGGCAGGCAACGAAATAAAGGCGAAATTCTGGCTCATAAACAAGCACGCATCCATCGCAAAACGCCCCATGGTCGAGGCGATGGCTGCAATAGCGTATGCCGTTGCTCGCTCACATTTTCCGCGGCTCATCTGGGCAGCCACGACATTATAGTGCAGGTCGCCAAAGCCGAGCAACTGTGTGGTCATTGTGCGGTTGAGCGGAAACGAAGAGCCATACCCTGCTGCCGAGCCGAGTGGGTTTTGGTTAGCGATATCGTATGCAGCGCGGAGTAGTCGCAGGTCGTCTGCGAGGCTCTCGGCATAGGCTCCAAACCACAATCCGAAGGATGAGGGCATTGCTACCTGCAAGTGCGTGTATCCGGGCATCAAAACCTTGGCATGACGGTCGCTCATTTCGAGCAACGTCGAGCAAAGACGCTGAACATCAGCGGCTATGGCTGCAATTTCGTGGCGCAGGAAGAGTTTGATATCGACCAATATTTGGTCGTTGCGTGAGCGTCCGGAGTGAATCTTCTTGCCGACATCGCCCAAGCGACGAGTAAGCAGCAGTTCAACCTCGGAGTGTACATCCTCGATGCCCTCTTCGATGCAAAATTCGCCACGCTCAATCTCGGCTGCAATCTCTTCAAGACCTCCGAGCAGTGTCTGCAACTCCTCGGCAGTGAGCAGTCCGATACTTTCGAGCATACGGATATGAGCCATAGACCCCTCGACGTCGTAACGCGCAAGGCGCATGTCGAGTTGGCGGTCATTGCCCACGGTGTACTCTTCGATTGCGGCATCGACATCGATACCCTTATCCCAAAGTTTAGTTGCCATAATATTTCGTAAATTGCGTTAAATAATCTTCGTAAATAGCCACTCCTTCAACGATTTCCGAGCGGAGAACATACTCGTCTGCCGAGTGCGAGCGGTGCGTGTCGCCAATACCCATTTTGAGTGTCGGGAACTCCATTAGCGACATATCCGACGAGGTGTGCGACACAAAGAGCGAGCGACCTGCGCGTGTTGCTGCTTGTGCCAGAGGGTGCGTTTCTCCTATTGCCGAGGCGCGAATACGAGTCGAGCGCGGCTTTACATCAGAGGAGAGAGCCTCCGAGATGAGCGTGACAACCTCCTCGTTGGTGTAGGCATCCGTTGTGCGCATATCGACAACAAACGAGCAAGTGTCGGGGATTATGTTGTGTTGCGAGCCGGCCGAAATCATAGTTGTCGAGATGCGGATATCGCCAAGCAGTGGCGAAACACGCTCAAACTTAAAGTTTTGCAGTCGCTCGATATCGCGCAGGGCAACGTATATGGCATTTACAGCCTCGCCATGCGCAGCGTGTCCGCTGGTGCCGTGAGCCGTGCAGTCGAGGACTACCAGACCCCTCTCGCCTATGGCGGCCTGCATATCCGTAGGCTCTCCTACGAGTGCCATATCGACCTTGCCGAGGGTTGGCAATAGTGCGCGCATACCCTTCTCTCCGGAACGCTCCTCCTCGGCAGAAATCGCCAGCAGAAGGTTGTACGGCAGAGGTTTATGCGCCCAAGCGATGAATGTCTCGACAAGAGCCGCTACCGAAGCACCGGCATCGTTGCTGCCAAGTCCGTAAATCTTGCCGTCAATCTCATCCGGAGAGTATGGGTCGCGTGTGTATGAGGTGGCAGGACGCACGGTGTCTATATGAGAGTTGAGCATTAGCGTTTCGCGCTGGGGGTCATAGCCGTCAGCGTAGGCAAAGATATTGTTGTGCAGACGTTTAGGCACTACACCACCTTCGCGCAGTCGAGCCTCGATAAGGTCGGCAACAGCCCCCTCCTCGCCAGAGTGCGACGGGCGACGAATCATCTCTTTGAGTAGAGCGATAACCTGCTCTGAACGCAATTTTAACACCTCGTTCATATCGTTTTATCGTATTGTTGTGCCGGCATCAGCATTGGCAAGTTCGTCGGAGTGTTTGATTACCACCCTCTGTAACCCCTCCGCAACCGAGCGTAAGGCATTTTCGACCTTGGGAATCATTCCGTCACTGATGACACCTTCGGCTTTCAGCGCGGGATAACTCTCGGCCGTAATCTCCGAAATGAGTGACGAGGGGTCATTCACATCCCGCAAAACACCAGCCTTATCGAAGCAGAAGTGCAGTTCGGCAGCACCTTCACGCGCCACACCTGCTGCCACGGCCGAAGCCACGCTGTCGGCATTGCAGTTGAGCAGACCTCCCTTGCCATCGTGCATAATAGAGCAGATTACAGGTGTAATACCTTCTGCTGTAAGTTGTTGCAACCGTTTGCCATCAACCTCGGCAATATCGCCCACAAAACCGAAATCTATCGGCTCCGGCGAGCGACGATTAGCACGAATAACGCCTCCGTCAGCACCCGAAAGTCCCATAGCGTTGCAACCGAGGCTCTGTAACATCGCTACGATGCGTTTATTGATAAGTCCGGCATAGACCATCGTAACAACATCGAGCGTTGCTTTGTCGGTTACGCGCCTGCCTTCGACCATTGTCTGCTTGATTTCGAGCCTCTCTGCCATTCTCGTAGCGAGTTTTCCGCCACCATGAACGAGGATTTTACGACCCTCGACGGTTGCGAAGTCGCGCAGAAAACGCTCCAAAGCAAGGTCGTTGTCGATGACGTTGCCACCAATCTTTATTACCTTCAAACTCTCCATAATCTATTGATATTTCGACCGGTACGCTATTTTAATCCTTCGAGCAATCGCTTGATTACCACTTGTGCCGAGATTTCGCGGTTGGCAGCCTCCGGGATAACAAGACTGCGCTCCGACTCGATAACATCGTCGGTAACAATCATATTGCGCCTTACGGGCAGGCAGTGCATAAAGTGTGCATTGTTCGTCAGAGCCATCTTCTCGGCATCGACTGTCCAATCTCTATCCTGCGAGAGTACCTTGCCGTAGTCTGCCTCATTGTAAGCCGACCAATTCTTCGCGTAGATAAAGTCTGCCCCCTCGAAAGCCTTGCGCTGGTCGTATTCTACCCTTGCGTTGCCGACGAATCGCGGGTCGAGTTCATAGCCCTTGGGATGAGTGATTACGAAGTCGTAATCCGCGGCATTCATCCACTCGGCAAACGAGTTGGGTACAGCCTGCGGCAGAGCCTTCGGATGCGGAGCCCACGTCAGCACAACCTTCGGACGAGCGCAGGTTTTATGCTCCTCGATAGTAATAAGGTCAGCGAATGCCTGCAACGGATGACCCGTAGCCGCCTCCATGCTGAATACGGGGCGACCAGAATATTTGATAAACTGCTCGATAATGCGCTCCTCGTAGTCGGCCTTGCGGTCTGTGAGCGACGCGAAGGCACGTACTCCGATAATGTCGCAGTATGACCCCATCACGGGAATCGCTTCAAGCAGATGTTCTGCCTTGTCGCCATCCATAACCACACCTCGCTCGGTTTCGAGTTTCCAAGCACCCTGATTTACATCGAGTACCATCACGTTCATACCGAGATTCATCGCAGCCTTCTGGGTCGAAAGACGTGTGCGCAGGCTCGAATTGAAGAAGACGAGCATTGCGGTCTTGTTGCGACCGAGGTCACAATATTTGAAACGGTCGGCTTTGATATCGAGAGCCTCGGCAACGGCCGCTTTGAGGTCGCCGATGTCGGCTACGCAGGTAAATTTCTTCATCGTTATAAAGTAAGTTCTTTTAATGCGTTAAGGAATTTGTCGGCATGGTCGCGAGTGATTGCTAGCGAGGGTAACAGCCTTACGGTCGAAGCACCGGCACCGCCTGTGAAAATGCCCTTTTCGAAGAGTAGTCTGCGGCGCATCTCTGCACCGGAGCCTTCTACATCGAAGCCAATCATCAGACCTCTGCCTCGCACATCTTTGGCAGCGGAAATCTTTTGTAACTCCGCCAGCAGATACTCTCCCACTGTGGCTGCATTCTCGACCAAATGTTCCGCCTCCATAATCTCCAAGACGGCTATTGCCGCAGCGCAGGCGAGGTGGTTACCTCCGAATGTGGTGCCGAGCATTCCGTGCCACGGCTTGATTTCGGGCGAAATAAGGACTCCGCCAATCGGGAATCCATTACCCATACCCTTGGCGGTGGTGATGATGTCGGGGCAGATGCCGGAGTATTGATGTGCGAAGAATCGACCCGTGCGACCATATCCCGACTGAATCTCGTCGAGGATAAGCAGAACGGAGTGTCTTTTTGTGACTTCGCGCAGTGAGCGCAGGAAGTCATCTTCGACCATTCGGATACCTGCCACACCCTGTATGCCCTCGATGATTACAGCGGCAAAGTCGCCTTTCGAGAGTTCGCGCTCGACCGCCTCAATATCGTTCAGTGGAGCGAATACCACATTCTCGGTGCGGTTAAACGGAGCGACAATCTTCGGGTTGTCGGTGGCTGCTACGGCACCCGACGTGCGACCGTGGAATGCCTTGCCAAAGGCAAGAACTTTGTTCTTGCCTGTATGGAATGAGGCGAGTTTTAGTGCGTTCTCGTTGGCCTCGGCTCCCGAATTGCAGAGGAATAGCGAGTAGTCGGTGTAACCCGAAGCCTTGCCCAGCAACTCCGCCAAGCGACTCTGCAACGAGTTCTCGACCGAGTTGGAGTAGAAACCCAAGCGGGCAACTTGCTCACTTACGGCCTTGACATAGTGAGGATGCGCGTGACCAATCGAAATCACAGCGTGACCTCCGTAGAGGTCGAGGTACTCCTTGCCCTCTTTATCATAGACATACGCCCCCTTGCCCTTTACCGGCTCAATGGGATATAGTGGATAGACATCAAATAGATTCATAATCTTATGAAAGTGTTAAAGGCGTTACGGTTGATTGCGGTAAATAATTGTCAATTATCAATTCTCAATTATCAATTACTAAAATGCCGAGCCTTTTAATCGCAGTCCGCACCGCTCGTCAAGTCCAAACATCAGATTCATATTCTGCACAGCCTGACCGGAGGCACCCTTCAAGAGGTTGTCGATGACGGTTACGATGTGGAGTTTCGAGCCGTGCTTCTCGACGTGAACAAGAGCCTTGTTGCTATTGACAACCTGTTTGAGGTCGATATTGCGTTCCGAAACAAACGTAAATGCAGCATCCGCATAGTAGTCGTTATAGAGGGCCACCGCCTCCTCCTGCGTGAGCGGGCAGTCGGTATAGACACTTGCCAAGATACCGCGCGTGAAGTCGCCTCGCAGAGGAACAAAGTTGAGTTCGCGGTCAAATGAGGGTTGGAGCAGACGGATATTGCGGCCAATCTCGATAAGGTGTTGATGCTCAAATGATTTATATGCCGAAATATTCGATGCTCGCCAACTGAAATGGGTCGTTGCCGATGGCTTTACACCGGCACCTGTCGAGCCGGTTATGGCTGTGATATGCACCTCCTCGGAGAGTAAGCCTTTCGCCACCAACGGCAACAGAGCCAACTGAATGGCAGTGGCAAAGCATCCCGGATTGGCTACACGCTTTGCTCCGCGAGTGCGCTCGCGGTTGAGTTCGGGCAGACCATAGACAAATCCTGCACTCTCGTCGCGGAAATCTTGTGCCAAATCGACAATGCGTAACCCTTCGGGTATCTCGTTCTCGGCAAGGAACTTCCCGCTATCGCCATGTGCCGAGCAGATGAACAGAACATCCACCGCGTGCAGGTCGTACTCTGCGCTGAACATCAGGTCGCACTCCCCGAAGAGCGAGGTGTGGATGCTGCTTATAGGATTGCCGGCATTGCTGGTGCTGTGGACAAACGAAATCTCGACTTCCGGATGATTTACAAGCAAGCGCAACAATTCGCCTGCCGTGTATCCTGCTCCACCTATAACTCCTGCTTTAATCACTTCTCGTTGCGTTTTTGTACGTTGTGGTAAATCTTGATTTGGTTACCCAAAATCTTCGTGAAGCCCTTGATATCGTCAGCCGTCCAAGCCTTATTGACCTCGCCATACTCGCCAAAGTCGGTCTTCATAAGGTCAAACGTCGAATCTACGCCTACAAGCGTGTAGGAATATGGGCGCAGTGTAATCTCCACCGTTCCCGTAACATTGCGTTGCGACGAAAGGAGCATAGCCTCGATATCACGCATCACAGGCTCCAAATACTGCGCCTCGTGGAGGAACATTCCGTACCACGTGCCGACTTGGTCTTTCCAATATTGCTGCCACTTGGTCAAAGTGTGTTTTTCGAGCATCTTGTGGGCAGCGATGATAAGAATCGGAGCCGCAGCCTCGAATCCGACACGACCCTTGATGCCGATAATCGTGTCGCCAATGTGCATATCGCGACCAATACCGTAGCGCGAGGCGATAGCCTCCACAGCGCGTATAGCCTCGACTTTATCGCTGTACTCGGTGCCATTTACAGATGAAATCTCGCCCTCGGTAAAGCCGATTTTCAGGCTCTCCTCGCCCGATGCCGTTACCTGCGAGGGGTAAGCCTCTTCGGGTAGGGTCTGCTCCGAATGGAGGGTCTCCTTGCCACCAATCGATGTACCCCACAAGCCCTTATTTATCGAGTACTCCAACTTTGTGAAGTCTGCCACGAAGCCACGCTCACGCAGGTAGTTAATCTCATACTCACGAGTGAGTGTCATATCGCGTGTCGGGGTTATAATGCCGATTTCGGGAGCCAGTACCTCGAAGGTCATATCGAAACGCACCTGGTCGTTGCCGGCACCTGTCGAGCCGTGAGCCACGTAGTCTGCGCCAATCTTCTTGGCATACTCGATGATGGCGATGGCTTGGAAGATGCGCTCCGATGATACCGAGATAGGATATGTTCCGTTGCGCAACACATTGCCGAATACCATATATTTAATACTCTTTTCGTAGTACTCCTGCTCGATGTCGAGTGTCGCGTGCGATGCAGCACCGAGAGCCTCGGCACGCTCGGCAATCTTCGCAAGTTCCTCCTTCGAGAAACCGCCCGTGTTGGCTATGGCTGTGTGAACTTCGTAACCCTTCTCCTCCGAGAGATACTTTACGCAAAACGACGTGTCCAAACCGCCGCTGAATGCCAAAACTACTTTTTTCTTCATAATATCTAATTTTAATTTTTAATTATCGCAGATGAAAAATCTTCTTTATTGCGTTCTGGATGTACATTGCGTAGGGCTTCCACCACGAATGTTCCTCGCGCTTGTGCTTTGCAGGGTCGTACAACATACCCGTACAGAGGCACATACGTCGATTGTTGCGCATCAGAATATCATAGTTGCAGCAACCCTCGCAACCCTGCCAAAATTCGTTATCTTCGGTCAGTTCCGAGAAGGTTACCGGAACGTAGCCCATCCTTGAATTGAGTTTCATCACGGGAAGTGATGTGGTGATACTGAACAACTTGGCGTAAGGGAAGCGCGTGCGTGCCAACTCGAAAGTTTTACGCTTGATGCGCTCTGCCAAGCCTAAACCTCGATATTCGGGATCGACAATAAGTCCCGATGTTGCGACAAAATCACCATGTTCCCAGCACTCGATGTAACTGAATCCGACCAATCTCTCGCCATCAAGAGCCACGACAGCCTTGCCACCGTTGATTTTCGAGATGATATATTCGGGAGAGCGCTTGGCGATACCTGTGCCACGTTGCAGTGCCGATTCGTAAATAAGTTTGCAGATATGCTCGGCATACTTCGCATGGGAAGTGTCGGCAAATGTTACTGAAATGTTTTGATATGCGTTATTGTTCATCGCACACAAAATGTGTTAAATATTTGAGTAGTAAATAAATATCGTATAAATTGATTGCCGGTATTTACAGAACGCACGCCACCGACAGCGCGAGTCCGACTATGCGCATCGGACTTTGTAGAGGTTATTGCATCGGACAAATGCCTGCATTGATATATTGTAACTCTGTTGCATTTTCTCATTAACGTATCGGCAAAGATACAAATAATTTTTAATTTTTTGATTTTTAATTATTAATTATTTCGTACCTTTGTACGATTGACGAGTAAAGGATACAAATATATATTATGGCAGACGAAAAGATTATATTCTCGATGGTTGGTGTGTCGAAAACCTTTACCAACCAGAAGAAGGTGCTGAACGACATCTATCTCTCGTTCTTCTACGGAGCAAAAATCGGTATCATCGGTCTTAATGGTTCGGGTAAATCAACCCTGATGAAGATTATCGCCGGTATCGACAAAAATTTCCAAGGCGAGGTTGTCTTCTCGCCCGGATATAGCGTGGGTTACCTCGAACAGGAGCCGCAACTTGACGACAACAAGACCGTTAAGGAGGTTGTCGAGGAGGGCTGTGCGGCTACGGTTGCCCTCTTGAAGGAGTACGAAGATATCAATATGAAACTCTGCGAGCCGATGGATGACGATGAAATGGCACGTCTTATCGAGCGTCAGGGCGAACTCTACGAGCAGATTGACCATGTGAATGGTTGGGAGTTGGATAGCGTTTTGGAACGAGCTATGGATGCGTTGCGTTGTCCCGACCCCGACCAGAGTGTCAAGGTGCTGTCGGGTGGCGAGCGCAGACGTGTGGCTCTGTGTCGTCTGCTCTTGCAGCAGCCTGATGTGTTGTTGCTTGACGAGCCGACCAACCACCTCGATGCCGAGTCTATCGATTGGCTCGAACAGCACTTGCAGCAGTATAAGGGTACGGTTATCGCGGTTACTCACGACCGCTACTTCCTTGATAATGTGGCGGGTTGGATTCTTGAACTCGACCGTGGTGAGGGTATTCCGTGGAAGGGCAACTATTCGGGTTGGCTCGACCAGAAGACCAAGCGTCTGGCCATGGAGGAGAAGCAGGAGTCGAAGCGTCGCAAGACTTTGGAGCGTGAGTTGGAGTGGGTACGTATGTCGCCATCAGGCCGTCACGCCAAGAGTAAGGCTCGTCTGTCGGCATACGACAAGATGCTCAATGCCGATGCGAAGGAGCGCGAGGAGAAACTTGAAATATTTATCCCGAATGGTCCGCGTCTGGGCGATGTGGTTATCGAGGCAAATGGCGTATCGAAGGCGTTTGGCGACCGTGTGCTGTATGAGGGTCTGGACTTTAAGTTGCCACCCGCAGGTATCGTAGGTGTTATCGGCCCCAACGGAACGGGTAAGACTACCCTCTTCCGTATGATTATGGGCTTGGAGGAGCCTACGTCGGGAACATTTACCGTAGGTCAGACCGTGAAACTCGCATACGTGGATCAGCAACATAAATCCATCGACCCCGAAAAGACGGTCTATGAGGTTATTTCGGGTGGTACGGACCTTATCACGTTGGGTAACCGTCAAGTTAATGCTCGCGCCTATGTCGGTCGCTTCAATTTCAGCGGTGCCGACCAGGAGAAGAAGTGCGGAATGTTGTCGGGAGGAGAGCGTAATCGCCTCCACCTTGCCTTGGCTCTCAAAGAGGAGGGTAATGTGCTGTTGCTCGACGAGCCGACCAACGATATCGATGTGAATACCCTGCGTGCGTTGGAGGAGGGTTTGGAACACTTCGCAGGCTGCGCGGTGGTTATCTCGCACGACCGTTGGTTTTTGGATCGAATTGCTACACATATCCTCTCATTTGAGGGCGACTCGAAGGTTGTCTTCTTCGAGGGTTCCTACTCGGAGTACGAGGAGTGGAAGAAGAATCAGGGAATCGACACCACCCCGAAGCGTGTGAAGTATAAAAAACTAATGGAATAGTTTTTTGAATTGATAATTGACAATTGATAATTGATAATTGATAATTGAATAAAGCCAATGGCTAATGGCTAAAACTATGGCACAAAAACCATCAATACCAAAGGGTACGCGTGACTTCTCTCCTGTCGAGATGAGTCGCCGTCAATATATTTTCGATACCGTGAAGAGCGTCTTCCGTACCTACGGATTCTCGCCCCTCGAAACTCCTGCAATGGAGAATCTCTCTACCCTTCTGGGTAAGTATGGCGACGAGGGCGATAAACTGCTCTTCAAGATTCTTAATTCGGGCGATTACGCAGCAAACCTCTCGACGGAGGAGTTGCACAACGCCTCGAAGATTTGCGAGAAGGGTCTGCGCTATGACCTTACGGTGCCGTTTGCGCGTTATGTCGTGCAACACCAGAACGAGATTTCGTTCCCCTTCAAGCGTTTTCAGATTCAGCCGGTATGGCGTGCAGACCGCCCGCAGAAGGGTCGCTATCGCGAGTTCTATCAGTGTGATGTGGATGTTATCGGCTCGCGCTCGCTGCTTAACGAGGTAGAGTTGGTGCAGATTGTCGATGCAGTCTTCGCGAAACTCGGCATCCGTACCGTGTTGAAGATGAACAACCGCAAGATTCTCTACGGCATTGCCGAGGCTATCGGTCATGCCGATAAGATGATGGATATCACGGTGGCAATCGATAAACTCGAAAAGATTGGTTTGGATAATGTGAAGGCAGAACTGCTCGAAAGAGGTTTGGATGAGGTGGCTGTTGCCAAACTTCAACCGATACTTGAACTTTCGGGCGATAACTCGCAGAAACTCGATAAGTTGGCAGAGATTATCGGCTCGTCGGAAACGGGTGCCAAAGGTATCGAAGAGATGCGCACAATCTTCGGCTTGGTTGAGGCTCTGGGTGTGGCTCTGCCGGTGGAGTTGGACCTCTCGTTGGCGCGAGGTTTGAACTACTATACGGGTGCAATCTTCGAGGTCAAGGCTCTCGATTATGCCATAGGCTCGATTTGTGGCGGAGGTCGCTACGATAACCTCACGGGTATCTTCGGATTGCCCGATGTGTCGGGTGTCGGCATCTCGTTTGGTGCTGACCGCATCTATGACGTGATGACCGGCTTGGAGTTGTTCCCGGAGAGTGTAGATTGCTCGACGCAGGTGCTCTTTGTCAATCTGGGCGAGGCGGAGCAGATGCAGTCGCTGCAAATTATGGCTCAACTGCGTGCAGATGGCATTGCTGCGGAGATTTACCCGGAGGCTGCAAAGATGAAGAAGCAGATGGAGTATGCCAATCGTCGCGCAATACCCTACGTGATAATTATCGGCTCGCAGGAGTTGGAACAGGGAGTCGCTACGGTGAAGAATATGCGCTCCGGAGAGCAGTCGCAGGTAACATTTGAGGAGGTAAGAAATCAAATCAAGAATTAACATTTATCAGGGTTTGAAGAGATTCTTTGATAACTCTTGAATATCTAAAATTTGGGCTGTCGCAACTCGAAAGTTGGACAGCCCAAGTTTTTGTAGAAATCGGTGTAAGACGACACCGTGCCTGACATTGCTACAATGCCTGACAATAGAAATCTATAAGTGTGCCTTTACCCTTGATTACACGAATCATTATATCGTTAGCCCTCATGGTGCTGTTTAAGCGTAGAGTTACCTTTCCGCCGGAGGTCTCGACGGTTTGTACCGGGGTAAACTGTCCTCCGCCAAGGTTGAGCGACACCTCGTATTGGCATCTCGAATCCAAACGCCACTCGACATTATATTTGTAGAATCCTACGGACGATTTGAGAGGAATTACAAACTCGTCGCCCTCTTTGAGTTCCACCGGCAGGCGCGATGCAATCGGCGAGTCCGAAACCTTGTATATGGCATTGGGATTTGCCGGATCGATGATTGTTATGGTCTCGACCAGACGGATATCTGTCGAAGATGCAGCAACATATATGTCGAACAGACCCGGCTCGATTATGGGCTTCATATCACGGTTGAGCATCGTAAAGTGGCGAGGTTCGAGAGTCATCTTCACACGTTTGGTCTCGCCAGGGTTGAGTGTTACGCGCTCAAAACCACGCAACATACGCTCATAGACGGTAATTGAACTGAAATGGTCGTGGATGTAGAGTTGAACAATCTCGTCGCCCTTATATTTGCCCGTATTGGTAATGTCGAACTCAATGTTGATAGACTCGTCGGGACGAATCTTCTTGCTTGAAAGTTGCAGATTTGAGTACTCGAATGTGGTGTAACTCAAACCGAAACCGAAATCGTAGAGAGCTCCGGCAGCACGGGTCTTTTTGCCTTTGGGGCCTACGCCTGCATAACCATCCACCTGCGAATTGGGCTTGAAGGGGAAGTTGAACGGAATCTGACCCACTGTTCGCGGGAAGGTTACGGTAAGTTTACCGCCTGGGTTATGATCTCCAAGCAGGGTTTGTGCTATGGCAGTACCTCCGTGTGCGCCCGGATAGAAGGCTTGGATTATGGCATCGGCATTGCGGTCAGCCCAGTTGATTGATGCGGGACGACCACTGACCAAAATCACGATAAGCGGCTTGCCGCTCTTTTTTAACTCCTTGATAAGCAACCCCTGACATCCAGGCAGGTCAAGGCTCGATCGACTGCGGTTCTCGCCACAGGTGCGTAAGCAATCGCCCAAAACCGCTACTGCAACGTCAGCCTCGGATGCCAACTTTACCGCCTCGCCAATCGATGCCAACTCCTCGGCAGTCGGCTCATAACCGAAGAGTTCGGAGTCCGGCCACTGCGAATCGACGTGGTCGCAACCCTTGGTGTAGAGAACTTCGGCTTTGCCTTCGAGGGCGGCTTTCAAGCCTTGATATACCGTTACAGATTCGGTTGCCTGTGGCCCATAGTGAACGTGTGCATAGTCGTCGTTGTCGGCATTAGGACCCACAACAAGAACCTTGCGCAGAGACGATGCATTCAACGGCAACAATCCGTTGTTTTTGAGCAGTACGAGCGACTTCTGCGAAGCTTCGAGAGCCACTTTGTTATTCTCTGTGCCATTTACCTCGATGTCGGCTCGCTTCATCTCTTGCTCGCTGACATAGGGTTTGTCGAAGAGTCCGACCATAAATTTAACCCTCAAAATGTCGCGCACACGCTCGTCAATTGTCTCCATGCTTATCGCACCCTCGCGCACGAGTTCTCGTACCGGAAGGATGTAACTGTCGGGCGAGCGGAAGGTGCAACGAACATTCAGACCTGCCTCGACGCTCTGACGAACAGACTCCTTCATATTTGGCGATGTGAGATGTTTCATATGCAGATACTCCACAGCGTCCGAATCCGAAACGACATAACCTGTGAAGCCGAGGTCTTTGCGCAGACGGTCATACAGCCAATAGCGACTACCCTGAATAGGCTCGCCATCGTAATCGTTGTAGGAACTCATCAGTCCCATCAGCCCTGCGCGAGAGATAACCTCACGCCAAGGATAGATGTGTATATTCTCTACCGAGAGAGGCGATTCGTGTGGGTCGCAACGAGCCATACCCTCGCGTGCGCCCTTGCCGTTGGAGTATATTGCAAAGTGCTTTGCCGATGCGGCAACACCGCCATCTTCCTGCATACCTTTGACCATCTGAACACCCAATTCTCCTACCAAAAACGGATCCTCGCCGTAAATCTCCTCATAACGGCCCCAGCGTTGGTCACGACCCACGTCAAGAATCGGCGCATAGATATTTGTGTAGCCGAGCAGTCGAGCCTCCTCGCCGGTGATGCGACCCACTTCGCGGATAAGATTCTTATCCCAAGTCGAGCCAAGACCGAGCTGCGTGGGGAAGTTGGTTGCCTTGTATGCTTCCACTCCTCGCAGACCCTCGTTTGTAAAATCTACGGGGATACCGAGGCGGGTCTCCTCGACAAAGAATCGCTGCACCTCATTCAATGCCCACGCGTGCTTGCTTGCGGGCCAAATGTAGGGGCTCTCGGTTGTCAGAGGTTGATTCCATCCTTTGAATGAGTTGAGATGCTCGTCAATGGCACCGATGCCGTCTTTCCAAATTTTGTTTTTCCATTCGGGCGTCGGCAATTGGTCACGCAGCACGCGACGGTAGCCATAGAGAGTTGCCATCTGACAACTCTTCTCTTCGAGTGTCATCTGACTCAACAGGTCATCAATACGTTTGTCAATGTCGGCTTTCGGATTCTCGTAGATGTCCATCTTGCCGTTCTTGTTGAAGTCAATCCACCCCTTATGGTATATTTTTGGGGCAGCAGTTGCAATATTGGCTATCAACGAGAAGATAATGATAGAGATGATTTTTCGATTCATATTGTGGAACAATGTTTGGTTAAACTTCCTACAAAGATAAATAAAAAAACGTATATTTGCATCGGTATCTGTTTTTTTATCGTGAGGTAATGAAAATATTTGAAATAGTTGTGAGATGTCGCTCTAAAATATTGTTGGCATTACTGGTGGCTGTTGTACCGTTTTTTGCCTTTGCGCAGTCGCGTGCAAATAGCGAGGAGATGCGCCAACTATCGAAGTTCAACAAGTTTTATAGTTATCTGGCAGGCCTTTATGTCGATGATGTCGATATGCAGCCTCTGGTCGAGAAGGCAATCGAGAGTATGCTGACCGAACTCGACCCTCATTCGTCGTATATCTCGGCAAAAGATATGCAGCGCGTGCAGGAGCAACTCGATGGCGAGTTTAGCGGTATTGGCGTAGAGTTCAACGTCTTGCGAGATACGATTTTGGTGGTTAATACGATAGCCGGTGCGCCTGCCGAGAGTGTCGGTGTGCGCCCGAATGACCGTATCGTTACTATCGATAACGAGAATGTTGTAGGCATAAAAAGAACCGATGTCCCCTCCCGCCTTCGCGGAAAAACCGGCTCGAAGGTGCGCGTTGGCATTGTTCGTCACGGCACGGAGGGTGTCTTGGAGTTCGAGATTACGCGCAATAAGATTCCGATAAATACGGTCGATGCGGCATACGAAATTGCCAAAGGTGTCGGCTATGTGAAGATTAACCGATTTGGACGTACTACGGTGGAGGAGTTTCAGCAGGCTGTGTCGTCGCTCGGTCGCCTGCACGGATTGATTCTCGACCTGCGAGGCAACGGAGGAGGACTGCTCGACCAAGCGATAGGCTTGGCAAGCCACTTCCTGCCGGAGGGTGCAGAGGTGGTCTCGACCGAGGGTCGCGCGGTGCCACAGCAGGTCTATCGCGCACGTAAGGGCGGATATTTTGTCAATGATGCTGTGGTTGCACTTATTGACGAGACCTCTGCCTCGGCAAGCGAGATTGTTGTCGGAGCGTTGCAGGATTGGGATAGAGGTGTAGTGGTCGGTCGTCCAAGTTTCGGCAAGGGATTGGTGCAACGTCAGGTGATGCTTAACGATGGCTCGGCAGTGAGATTGACCGTTGCCCGATACCATACCCCCACAGGGCGTGTGATTCAGCGACCCTACGAGAATGGCAAGCGAGATGACTACTATAAGGCTCAACGCGCACGTCTGATAGCGAGTGGCAGGGCTGCGGATACGGTCGGACTTGCCGAACTGCCTACATATAAAACGCTGCGTAATGGGCGTACTGTGCGTGGTGGGGGTGGTATAACGCCCGATGTTACCATAGCACCCGACACGCTCGAAATTACGCCATACCTTATCAAGATAACGGGCAGAGGTGTCGTGGCGGAGTATCTCTATGAGTATCTCGATGCACATCGTGATATTTTGGTCGGTCAATACCCCACTTTCGAGAAGTTTCGTGACGGGTTTGTGACTACGGATGCGATGCTTGACGAGGTGGTTTCCAAGGCATCGGCAAAAGGAGTTGAGATGAACGCGGAGGAGTTTGAACGCTCGAAATCGTTTGTAAAACGACAATTAAAGGCTCTTCTTGCGAGAAATCTATTCTCGGATTCGGCATACTATGAAATCCTCAATTCGGAGGGGGATTCTGTTCTGAATGAGGGTGTTCGCATAGTGACTGATTGGGCGCGAACAGGGAAAAAGATTCTCGGCGACAGAAAAGAGTGAGATAAATCGGATATTTTTGGGTTAAAAAGCAATGTTCTTTTGGGAGAGTAAGGAAATTTTTATATCTTTGTTCTCCGATAACCCCTAAAAACCAATTTATGAGTCAGAAAAACGAGTCGCGTACCGACCGAATTGAAGAGTACGGCGAGTATATCCTTTCGCGTACAATTAAGTCTGTTCATCGAACATATTTTCTCGATGTCCGTGCCACCAAGGGCGAGGACCTCTTCGTTAGCATTACCGAGAGTCGCAAACGTCAGAATCCCGACGGTACGCAATATTATGACCGCCATAAGATTGTCCTCTACAAGGAGGATATCCGTCGTTTCTGCGAGGAGTTTGGCAATATCGAGAAGTTTCTGAAAGAGAGTCGTCCCCGCTACTTCGAGGCGCATGAAGAGCCTGCGGTTGTCGCTCCGAAAGGTGCGGAGGAACCACCTATAACCAAGTCGGACTTGGAGTTCGAGGATTTGTAGTCACGCACGTTGCGTGATTCGAGTGTCTAATCTCTCCTGCCTTTTGAGGCGGGAGAGATTTTTTAGCCATTAGCCATTAGCCAATTGACCCCTCCGGTCTTCGACCACCTCCCCTATTTTAGCCCCCCCCCAATCTTCCCATAAGCAATCTCCGATTGCACCCTCAATTTCCCCACTCTCCACATAAACGGTCGCAGACCGCGCCCCCATTCTTCCAATCCATTTGCCAACAGCCGTTTTTGCTATTTTTTTACAAAAAATATGCTTGTGTCAAGAGTTGTCACTGCACCCCTCTACTTTTGTATCGACAACGCCCCCCCCCGGACAAAATTTTATTTTAACCAATTAAATTTTGTTGTTATGGAGAACATTATTAAGGATGAGAGACAGATCATTAGATTTGTTAGCGAGAGAGAGTTTACGCTCTTTGACAGGCATTATGCGGTAAGGATGCCGTATATTGAACTCGACTATTTTAGGGTTAAGAACGGAAGTGAACCCGTATTGATGGATATGGAGTTTCATGGTAATCCGGCTGTTCATTTTGAGAATGCTCAAAAAATGGAGAACTATTCCTGAAGTATGCGCATCGGCTTTATGAAAAACGTAATGTGATTTTGTCTGACAGCCGTCTTTACAATGCTGCTATTCCTCTTGGTAGTACAACTCTGGGAGAGTATCTGCTATGGTGGAAGAATTACAAATGTTCTCGAGTTGTGGATGCTGATGGTGAGTTGCAGTTGATATATGCCATCAGATGTGGCCGCTTCGAGAAGAATCCGGGGTGTATATACGTAGATAAGCAGGGTCGTAGTTTCCTTGTTAATGTGACCACAAGCCCTTGGGATGCCATGAGGTCGTTGGATGAGGCTAAAACTCTTGCTTCCGGGATGAAGGATTTTCACTACGGTACAATCCAAACGTACACGATTGCGGATGTCGTGACAATTCTTTTTGGTGCTGATATGTGACATTTCGTTGTTTGTCGTATTTGTAAAGTGTTTTTTTTGTGGCTCTCCCATCGTAGGGAGGGCTTTTTTGTCTTGCGGGTAAAATAATTGTCATTTATCAATTGTCAATTATCAATTAGTTTTCTACCTTTGTGTAAAGCAAAGGTAGAAAACAATGAAACACTACGGATTGATAGGTTGCCCTCTCGGACACTCTGCATCGGCTCGATACTTTACCGCCAAGTTTGAGCGTGAGGCTATTGATGCCGAATATAGTCTATATGAACTGCCTGATATCGGTGCAGTTGATGCGATGTTGCCTGCTGATATCGAGGGATTTAATGTGACTATACCCTACAAACGCGAGATTATCCCTCTGCTCGACGAGGTGTCACCGGAGGCGCAGGCTGTGGGTGCTGTGAATTGCGTGAAGTGTCACGATGGAGTTCGCACGGGCTACAATACCGATGTGGTCGGCATCCGCCACTCGCTCGATAAGTTGCTGGGTAGCGAGGAGGGTGTGAAGGCTCTGGTACTTGGTACGGGAGGCGCTTCGCAGGCGGTACAGTATGTGCTGGCAGAGCGCGGAATTGAGTTTCTTATCGTGTCGCGCGATGCAACGAAGGGAAATCTTACCTACGACGACCTCACGCCTGCCATCGTGGCGGAGTATCGTCTGATAATCAACGCTACACCCGTTGGAATGTACCCGCACACCGACGAAGCCCCGGCACTACCCTACGAGGCTCTCACGGGAGCAAACCTGCTCTTCGACACAATCTATAACCCTGCACGCACGGAGTTTCTTGCTCGCGGAGAGCGTGCCGGAGCGCAGACTATCAATGGCGAGGCTATGTTCGAGGCACAAGCCGAGGCGTCGTGGAAAATATGGACAGCAGGTCGTTAGCCATTGGCTATTAACCGTTAGCCATTATCAATTATCAATTCTCATTGAGAATTGAGGCTCATCTCTGCAACAGCAGCCCTTTCGCCTGCTCTAAATCCTCTTCACAGACCATCAATCGGCACGGCACTGCCGGTGGATAGAGTGTGGACATAAACTCGTTTTCGAGTTCGGTGTAGATGCCTGCGCTCGTGAGGAGCGACTTTGCCAATTCAGCCTCCATGGGCGAATTGTACTCTGCCAAAACAACTAAAATTCTATCTTCCATAGTCAGAGAGTTTTTGGTTACCATAAAGTTATGAAATATTTTTTGAATTATCGAAAATTTTGTTGATAAATTTGCAATACTCTTGCCGAGAAATTCAATTTAATATAAGTATATTTGTACGGAATAATTAAAACTGCGATACCGATGATTGATTTCGTACATCTTCACGTCCATTCTCAATACTCGATTCTCGACGGTCAGGCGAGCATACAGCGCCTTGTGGATAAATCTTTGGCTGATGAGATGCGCGGAATCGCATTGACCGACCACGGTAATATGTTCGGTGTTAAAGAGTTCTGGAACTACGTCAATAAGGTTAATGGAGCCAAGGTCGAGCGCGAGCAACGACTCAAAAAACTGCTCGATGCGATGCTCGCCCTCCAAGCGGAGCATAGCGACCTCGATGCCTATTTAGCGCAGCAGGAGGCAGAGGAGAAGCAGATTAAGGACTCTGTCGCAGCCGAGCAGAAGAAAAATAAGGAGTTCGAGCCTACTGCCGAGCAGGAGAAACGACTTGGCGAACTCGCTGCCCTCATAGCCAAAATCAAGGATATGAAGAAGGAGTTCGGGTACGATGCAGTCAAGGCTCGCGAGATAATCATCGAATCCGAGAATAAACCGCCATTCAAACCCATTATTGGCAGTGAGGTCTATGTTGCACGTCGCGGTATGACCCGTAAGGAGGGCAAGGAGGACCAGAGTGGTTATCACCTTATCCTGCTGGCAAAGAATCTGAAAGGATACAAGAACCTTATCAAGATAGTTTCGAAGGCATGGACCGCCGGATTCTATATGCGCCCGCGTACCGACCATGCCGAACTCGAAAAGTATCACGAGGGTCTTATCTGTTGCTCCGCATGTTTGGGTGGCGAGATTCCGAAGTTGGTAACATCAGGCAGGTTGCAGGAGGCGGAGGAGGCTGTGCTGTGGCACAAGAGAGTCTTCGGCGATGACTACTACCTCGAATTGCAACTCCATAAGGCTACGGTCGAGCGAGCCAATCACGAGGCATACGAAATGCAGGTCGAGGTGAATCAACACCTTGTCGAGTTCGCGCGTAAGCACGATGTGAAACTCGTCTGCACGAATGATGTCCATTTTATCGACGAAGACGATGCCGAGGCGCACGACCACCTGATTTGCCTCAATACGGGCAAGGATTTGGATGACCCGAAGCGAATGCTCTACTCGAAGCAGGAGTGGCTCAAAACCCGCGCAGAGATGAACGAGGTCTTTGCGGAGTACCCCGAAGCCCTTGCCAATACGATGGAGGTGTTCGATAAGGTCGAGACCTACTCTATCGACCACGCCCCGATTATGCCGGTATTCCCCATCCCTGCCGACTTCGGCACCGAGGAGGAGTATCGCGCAAAGTTCAGCGAGCAAGACCTCTTCGAGGAGTTTACGCGCGACGAGAATGGCAATGAGGTGATGTCGGAGGCGGATGCGAAGAAGAAAATCGACAAACTTGGAGGCTGTGACCGCCTCTACCGAATAAAACTCGAAGCCGACTACCTCGCCAAACTGACGATGGACGGAGCCGCGAAACGCTACCCTATGCCCCTTTCGGAGGAGATTGCCGAGCGATTGAAGTTCGAGTTGCACATTATGAAGACGATGGGTTTTCCGGGCTACTTCCTTATCGTGCAGGACTTTATTGCCGCTGCGCGTGATAAACTCGATGTGTGGGTAGGTCCGGGCCGTGGCTCGGCAGCCGGCTCGGCTGTGGCTTACTGCTTGGGAATCACGCAGATTGACCCTATAAAATACGACTTGCTGTTTGAGCGATTCCTCAATCCTGACCGTATCTCGTTGCCCGATATCGATATCGACTTCGACGATGAGGGTCGTGGCAGAGTGCTGAATTGGGTTACGGAGAAGTATGGCAAGGAGAAGGTGGCGCATATCATCACCTACGGTACGATGGCGACCAAGATGGTGTTGAAGGATGTGGCGCGTGTGCAAAAACTGCCCCTTGCCGAGTCGGATAAGTTGTGTAAATTGATTCCGGCACGTATCCCCGACCCGAAGGATAAGGAGAAGACTCTGAAAGTAAATCTCAAAAACTCGATTGCGGCAGTGCCGGAGTTGCAGGAGGCCGAAAATTCGGAAGATCCGATTATGCGCGACACGATAAAGTATGCGCGTAAGTTGGAGGGTAACGTGCGTGGTACGGGAACACACGCCTGCGGTACGATTATCTGCCGTGACGATATTACCGATTGGGTGCCGGTATCAACCGCTGATGATAAGGAGACTGGCGAGAAGATGCTCGTGACGCAATACGAAGGCTCGGTTATTGAGGATACAGGCCTTATCAAGATGGACTTCCTTGGGTTGAAGAACCTGACGATTATGAAGGATGCGGTCGAGAATATACGCCGCATCAAGGGCGTGGAGGTCGATATCGACCGTATCCCTATTGATGACCCTGCGACATATAAACTCTACTGCGACGGCCGCACCATCGGTACGTTCCAGTTCGAGTCGGCAGGTATGCAGAAGTATCTTCGCGAGTTGAAGCCTTCGGTGTTCGAGGACCTTATCGCGATGAATGCCCTCTATCGTCCGGGCCCGATGGATTATATCCCCGACTTTATCGACCGTAAGCAGGGACGTAAGCCTATCGAGTACGATATCCCGATTATGGAGAAGTACTTGAAGGATACCTATGGCATTACTGTCTATCAGGAGCAGGTCATGTTGCTCTCACGCCTGCTCGGAGGATTTACGCGAGGCGAGTCCGACACGCTGCGTAAGGCGATGGGTAAGAAGATTAAATCCAAGTTGGACGAGTTGAAGCCCAAGTTTATCAATGGCGGTGTGGCTAATGGCCATAATCGCAAGGTGCTGAATAAGATTTGGAGGGATTGGGAGAAGTTCGCATCCTACGCCTTCAACAAGTCGCACGCAACCTGCTACTCGTGGGTGGCATACCAGACGGCTTACCTCAAAGCCAACTTCCCGTCGGAGTATATGGCGGCTCTGTTGAGTAGCAATATCAACGACATTACAACGCTTACGGACTATATGAGCGAGTGTAAGTCGATGGGTATCAATGTGCTGAATCCCGATGTTAATGAGTCTATGCAGCGATTCTCTTCTAATGAGAAGGGCGATATCCGCTTTGGCTTGGCGGCGATTAAGGGTGTAGGCGAGGCTGCGGCATTGTCGATAATCGAGGAGCGTAGTCGTAATGGTCGCTATAAGGATATCTACGATTTTGTTGAGCGTGTGAACTACTCGGTGGTCAATCGTAAGTGTATGGAGAATATCGCCTATGCGGGCGGTTTTGACTCGCTTTGTGACTTCTCGCGTAGCAAGTTCTTTGCAACCGATGCTTCGGGTGCAACCTTCCTCGAACTACTGATGCGCTATGGTCAGCGTTGCGTTGTCGAGAGGCAGAATGCCCAGCAGAGCCTCTTTGGAGGCGATTCGGGTACGGTCGATTTGCAGCGACCCACTCTGCCCGTGTGTGAGGATTGGAATAATCTCGAAGGTCTGAAAAAGGAGAAGGATGTTATCGGTCTTTATCTTTCGTCGCATCCGTTGGATGAGTATCGCATAGTTATTGATAATATGTGCAATACCGAGTTGCCGGAGTTGGATAATCTCTCACCGCTCGAAGGTCGTGAGGTCGCTGTGGCTGGTATTGTTACGGGTGTCGATATGCGAACTACGAAGGATGGCCGCCCATGGGGGCGTGTGAAGTTGGAAGGTTATTCCGGTGCGCACGAATTTACCTTCTTCTCAAAGGATTTCGAGAAGTTCCGCCAATACATCTTTCCGGACTACTACCTCTGCCTTCGCGGTAAGGTGCAGAAGCGACCCTATGGCAAGGACCCCAACGAGTTGGAGTTCCGCATAAGTTCGATTACGCCCCTTGCGGATATGCGCGATGCTGTTAAGGAGGTAACCATTACCCTTTCGCTGAACGACATCCGCCCCGAACTTATCAAGGAGTTGGTTGCCGTGGTGAAGAAGTCGAAGGGCAAGGCGACCTTGCGTATTACAGTGGTCGATGAGGCGGAGTATGTGACATTGCGCCACTTCTCGCGCACGGTAAGGGTCGGAATAACCAATGAACTGGTGGATTTTTTACGACATAATGGATTGAAATACACTATATCATAAATATTAACTAAATAAAAACTTAAAGTTATGGCATTACAGATTACAAATGAGAACTACGCATCAGTTCTTGCATCGGGTCAGCCGGTGGTTATCGATTTTTGGGCAGAGTGGTGTGGTCCCTGCCGTATGATTGCCCCCATCGTGGAGGAACTCGCAGCCGAGTATGAAGGCAAGGTTGTGATTGGCAAGTGCGATGTGGATGACAACGACGATATCGTTGCCGAGTACAAGGTGCGCAACATCCCGACTCTCGTATTTATCAAGGGTGGCGAGGTTGTTGATAAGCACGTCGGAGCGATTAGTAAGGATGCGTTGAAGGTTAAGATCGACGCCCTTCTGTAAAACGCGCCTAAAAAGGTAATTTTGGTGTTATACGAGCCTGTGCGGAACAGGGAAATACGCCAAGTATTCCCCTGCTCCGCCCAATCTCGCAAGCCTAAAAATTCCTCTTTTTATACGCGTTTTATGTTGCGCTGATATTAGTTGTGGCGCCTGCCTTGTCCGGGAAAATCCTCACATACGTCAGTATGCTCCGGTTTCCCGGTATGCGAGCAGTCTCAAAATAGCCTAATCATACAATTTACAGCACGATTAAGGAGGAATTTTGAAGTGAGCCCAATCTCGCAAGCCTAAAAATTCCTCTTTTTATACGCGTTTTAATCTGCGCTGATATTAGTTGTGGTGCCTGCCTTGCCCGAAAGAACTTATATAGAGAATTGATAATATGAGGAGTAGTCTAAAATATATTATTCTATTGGTTGCTGTGGCTATGTGCTTCTTGGATGCGACTGCGCAGCAGTATGCTGCGATGGAGTGCTTCGGAGTGCGATACCGTCAGGCTTACTACCCTGCCGACTCATCGGCAAAGCCGGCTCTGGTTATCTACCTGCACGGAAGGAGTGGTAGAGGAGAGGATAATAACCGCCAGTTGGAAGCAGGGGGTGTGGAAGATATCTCGAACTTCCTGCAACGTAGCGGTATGACTGCATATTTTGTTGTGCCACAGTGTCCGACAACTCATGAGTGGGTTGCCGGTAAAGAATTGCCCGGCTATCAAGATAAACTTATTGAATTGATTACATACTACTTAACCGAAAAGGATGTCGATACCAACAGGGTATATATATGTGGTGCATCGATGGGTGGTCGAGGTGTTTGGGAGTTGATTAGAACCTATCCGCACCTCTTTACAGCGGCATTTATCGCTTCGGCTCGTCCGGTATGTGATAATCCCACCGATTATTTACGAATCCCCATTTGCATTACGGTTGGGGAGCAGGAGCGTAGTGTTGATGATTTAAGATGGATGGCATCCAAAATCGAAAAGTCCGGCGGATGTATGGATTTTTCGATATTGTTCGGTTTGCGACATCCTGATGCTTGTGAGCAGGCATTTTCAGCCAAACGGCTAAAATGGCTCTTCTCGCACACCAAGGAGAGCAAGTAGGGTTAGCATCTTGCAAAAAAACAGAGCCCCCTCCGAAACTTTTATGTTCGGAGGGGACTTTGCTTTCAATTATTTTGATTATCTCTTCTCGCTCTCGATAAGCGAAATCGAGCGTTGGATAAAGTCTGTGAGGTTCTTGCCTTTGAGCAGACCATTCGAGAGCAGGGCAAGGTCGATAATCTGGCGTACCAAGGCGTTGTCGCGACCAATCTCGCGCAGACGCTCATTGCGCTCGTCGCGCAGTGTTACAACCTTCTTCGACAACTCCTCGCGCATCGTCTTCTCCTCGGAGGTCAAATCCTCCTCCTTCTTATCCTTTACAACCTCCTCGAAGCGACGCTCCTCGGCTACGGCTGCATCAATCTTTTTGGTTATGCTCTTCAACTTGTCGCCATAAGCACGCTCGACATCTCCCAGAATGTCGATAACTATCGGGTGGTTGCCATTCACGGCAATCGTGAAGTTGTCGGGCATCTGTCCATAGAATTGGCTCATTCCGCCACCGCTCATCTGCGACATCTCCTTCATACGACGCATAAACTCGTTCTGCGTGATGACAATAGGTGCCTCTTCGGGCGACATCGCCTCGAATGAGATGTTGTACGTAATCTTCTCATCCTGCGGCATCTGACTCTCGAAGACGGGGCGCATCAACTCCTGCTGCGACTCGCTGAGCGACATCTTTATCGAATCCTCCTTGCGGATGAGTTTCTCGATAACATCGCTATCTACGCGCACAAAGCGGGTCTGCTGATTCTTCGACTCATACCAATTGATGTAGTGGTTGTCGAGTTGCCCGTCTAAAACGAGTACATCATAACCCTTGCCCTTGGCCGCTTCGAGGAACGAGTGCTTCGATACGGGGTCATCGACATAGAGGAAAATCAGGTTTCCGTCTTTGTCGGTTTGGTTGCCCTTTACAAGGTCGGTGTACTCCTTGGCAGTAAAGTACTTGCCGTCGGTGTTCTTCCATAGCATAAACTCCTGTGCCTTCTCCGAGAACTTCTCATCGGTAAGTATTCCGTACTGAATAAAGACTTTCAGATTGTCCCACTTCTCCTCGTATTCGGGGCGGAGCGTTGTAAAGAGTTCATTCAGGCGGTCGGCAACCTTGCGGGTGATGTAACTCGAAATCTTCTTGACATTCGAGTCGCTCTGCAAGTAACTGCGCGATACATTGAGCGGAATATCGGGCGAGTCGATAACTCCGTGCAGCAGTGTGAGATACTCCGGTACGATGCCATCGACTTGGTCGGTAACATATACCTGATTCGAGTAGAGTTGAATCTTATTCTTCTGAATCTCGAAGTTGTTGTGTATGCGCGGGAAGTAGAGAATACCCGTCAGGTTAAATGGATAGTCGATATTCAGATGAATGTAGAACAGAGGATCATCGCCAAGCGGATAGAGTTCGTGGTAGAACTCCTTGTACTGCTCCTCCGAGATGTCGTTGGGCTTGCGTGTCCAGAGCGGATTGGTGTCGTTGATGATGTTATCCTTGTCGGTATCTACATACTTGCCATCCTTCCACTCCTTGACCTTGCCAAAGGCAATCTCAATGGGTAGGAATCGACAGTACTTTTTGAGCAACTCCTCGACCTTCGACTGTTCGGCATATTCGAGGCAATCCTCGGCAATGTGGAGAACGATGGTTGTTCCGCGGTCGCGGCTCTCCTCCAACTCCTCCATCTCAAATTCGGGCGAGCCGTTGCAACTCCAATGCACCGCCTTCGCGCCCTCTTTCCACGATTGAGTGAATATCTCGACCTTGTCGGCAACCATAAACGACGAGTAGAATCCCAAGCCGAAGTGTCCGATAATGGTCTGATTTTTATACTTGTCGAGGAACTCCTCGGCACTCGAAAAGGCAATCTGGTTGATGTACTTATCGACCTCCTCGGCACTCATTCCGATACCGCGGTCGGTAATTGTCAGTGTTTTTGCATCCTTGTCCGCAGCAACGTGAATCGTGAGATTGCCGAGTTCGCCCTTTATCACTCCCGACGATGAGAGTGTGCGCAGTTTCTGCGTGGCATCGACAGCATTTGATACTAACTCGCGAAGGAAGATTTCGTGATCCGAGTAGAGGAATTTCTTGATTACGGGGAAGATGTTTTCGGTCGTAACCCCGATTTTTCCGTTTTTCATATATTTTCGTTTTTAATTGTTTGTTTGCGTTTTGCAGCGATACGGCAAAGTGTGTGCCACTACCCTTTTGCCCGCTATTTACTGACATATTGTCAGTCGAAGTCACTGACAATAAAAAAATCGGACACCTATTTGTCCGATTCCAATCCGTTTTTGAGCAACAACTCGACAAACCACTGCGGAGCGCGACAGGGGCGCATTGTCGATTTATTGAGAAATCCCAGTGTCGTTAAGCCCGTGTTGAGCAACTCCCCCTTCGAGTTATAGACCTCGTATTCGGCAGTGAATCGCGCCATAGGCACCTCTTTGATGATTATACGCACGGTCAAAATATCATCGTAGCGAGCCGAGCGTTTGTAGTTGGATTCGACCCTTAAAATCGGCATCAACACACCGCTCGCCTCCATATCGGCATACGACACTCCGAGGTGGCGCATAAATGCCGAGCGAGCCTCCTCGTAATATTTGATGTAATTCGAGTGGTGGACAATGCCCATCTGGTCGGTATCGACATACCAAACCCTTATCTCTGTGTCAAAAGTTATCATATTCCAAATTCTATTATAAGAGGCTCCGCGCTCTGCGTGTCATACTCCGCCAAGCGAGCCTCTCCCTCTGCGGTTACAGTTAATAAACTCTTCTTCCCACCCACGCGCACGGAGTACTCCCCTGCCGGTGGCAACTGTTTATACTCTTTTTCGGGATGTTCGACTAAACCATTCGAGCCTACTCTGCCTACTATAATATATGGGTGTCCGAGCAGTCGAGCGGCTTGTGCCATATCTCCACGCGCGATGGTGCCACGTATGACGGTCGAACTAACCTTGTCGCTCTCGACGCGGTGCTGATTGACTCTTACGATATTTATACCTGCATTATTGTCGGTCAGGAAGTCGAAATCTCCCGCTTTGTTATGCCCAAAGTGATGGTTGTAGCCGACAACAAGATGCTTGATGCCGACCTTCTCGACGAGCAGGTCGTGCAGAAACTCTGCGGGCGAAAGACGACTGAAATCGGTCGTAAAGGGGATGATAATCACATTGTCGATACCCTCGGCTTCGAGTAGGTGCATCTTCTCCTCGGTGGATGAGAGCAGACGTAAGCCCTCTGCCTTGCCGAGCGTGATGCGCGGATGAGGGTCGAATGTGAGAACAATACTCTCGCCACCAACCTCCTCGGCAACGCTTCTCACGCGGTCAAGCAGAACGCGATGCCCGCAATGCACACCATCGAAGGAGCCGATTGTTGCTACTCCACATCGAAAAGCCGGCAGATTGTCAAACCCTCTGAAAACCCTCATCTTCGGTTAATTGTTGCTGTTCTCCTCGTTCTCCTTGACGAAATAGGCGACCTTTTCGAGGATGGTCGTGATGTCGTAGTTTTCGACCACAATACCCTGCGGGAAGTTGAGCGAGGCAGATGTGAAGTTCAGCACACCCTTGATGCCGGCATTGATAATCGGCACGACAAGTTGGGCTGCAACCTTCGTGGGAGCCGAAACAACTATAATGCTGATATCGTCATTGGCAACCACCTCCTCCAACTCGTCGAGATGATAGCATGGGATGTCGTCAATGATGGTGCCGACCTTCGCCGGGTCGATGTCGAATGCTGCTGTGATGCGCAGTTTCAGACCCTTGCTGTTGAAATATTTGGTTATCGCCTGACCGAGGTGACCCATACCGATAACACCGATTTTCATCGGCTCCTCGCTATCGAGGATATTGTTTATAAACTCGATAAGCACCTTCACGTCATAGCCCTTCTTTGTGTCGCTCGAAAACCCGATAAGCATCAAGTCGCGACGTACCTGTACGGCTGTGATGCCGTGCATACCTGCCAGAATGTGCGAGAAGACGTGTGTGATGCCTTGACGATGACACATCAGCAACGTGCGTCGATACTCGCTCAAACGCTCGATGGTCTTCTCCGGAATGTTGTTTCTCAATGTTGCCATTTGTGGTCGTTATTCGGTGGTTATCGTGTAGTTCTTGTGGTAGTTAATGCGTACCCACTCGCTATTTGTCTGCACGTCGGTTGTGGTACCGTCGGGCATCGTGTCGTAGCCTTGGAATAGGTAGGGGGTCATCAGCGGAGTGTAAGATTTGCCACACATCGCCTGCTTGAAATCCTCGTTGAACGCTCCATTGCCGAAGATTACTGCCACATCGTATCCTCGATAGGCAAAGAGTGTAGGCATCGAGCCAAACTCCGTGATAAATCGACGGTCAAACTCATAGACCTGCTCATTATCTCGACGTGCATGGTATGACGAGAGCATAACCACATTATCTTGGAAGAATATCGAGCGGTCGATATTGTTGTAACGATTCCATTTCGGGTTGCCCAACACCGTAAAGGGGGCTACATTGCGAGTCTTTGCCGTGAGTGAAATGTTTGCCGAGGCGATGGCGGTCAAAATACGATCCACGTCAGTCTCGTTGTTTGCCAAGATGACAAACGTGTTGCGCCCCTCCTGTTTGAGCAGTGGCGACATATCGCTCGGACTTATCGGTTCGTCGGGTACCTCCACGCCCTTCTCACGCAACTTTTGACGCTCCTTCTCGCGTGCTTCGATAATCGAGGGGTGCTCGTACTCGTACTTGTGGGTCGTGTAGGTGCGGCCTTTGAGTTGGGCGATGATTTCACGCTCAAATTCGGGGTCGATATTCTCGCTGTAAATCAGCGTTACGTTACGCTCCTCGGCAAAGAGGTCTTGAACCTTGTCGTACTTGTGCTTTGGCGACGGAGCCATCTGAAACAGCACGGGACTTCTCTGCGAGTTCAGCACCGACAGAGGCGAAATGACGGGAGTGTTACGGCTCTCGGCATAAGCCAAAACCGCACCGAGTTGATTCTCATAGACCGGGCCGACAATCATATTAGGTCGGCTGATACCGAACTCATTCTCGACAATCGCTGTGGCACCTTCGGGCGTTGTGTCTGTGTCATAGAGTGCGAGTTCAACCTGATGACCGCCCTCTTTGACCTGCTCCAAACCGAGCAGAAAACCTCGGTAGAAATCCGTGAAGTTATTGTTTGACACACCATTACGAGTCATCGGTAGCATTAACGCTATTTTCAGCGTGTCGCTGTCGCGTAGGGGTGTGAATTGTGAAAGAGAGTCGATATGTGCGTGAAATCCACTATGGCTCATATCGGCTTGCACCGAGGAGACTTGCGCGTCGCTGTTAGCGTCTGCCAGCACATTAGTAGGCGCTGTCTGCCCTGCTGCCTGCATTGCAATATTGGCGTTTGTCTGCACCTCCTGCGTTGCCTCCTTCGCCTTATCTCCCGGAACTTTGATGAGCGCACCTGCCTTCAACCCCTCCGAGAGGTCGTTGAGCGAGCGCAGAGTCTGCTCGTCAATGCCGAAACGACGGCAGAGCGAGTAGAGAGTATCGCCCCCCTGAACGATGTAATAAGAGTGTCCGTCTGTGGTTACGGCATTGAGGTTGTCTTTGTACTCCTCCCACTCGTTCTTTACCTGCTTTTCGGGAGCCTGCCCCATCTCCGAGCGACGGATGTAGAGGCGTGTGCCGATGCTGATATGCGCAGGGTCGATGTCGGTGTTGTCTGCCAATATCGTGTCAATAGAGACGGCATAGAGCCTCGAAATCGAGTAGAGCGTTTCGCCTGCGGCTACGGTGTGGTACTCAAAATCCCTCTTCTTGCGCTTCTTCTCCACCGTTTGAGATTGTGTCACGGGGATTTTGAGCGTCTGGTCGAGTTTTAACCCGTCGGCAGCCGAGGGGTTGTGCTTGGTAATATTCTCCAAATCGACCCCGTAAATCTTCGACAGCGAATAGAGCGTATCGCCCGCCTTGACGGTATGAACGTAATACTTCGCACCGTTGATATAGACTATCGTGTGTGAACGCCCCGCACTCTCGGCTGCAACGCCACACAATGCTCCTGCGGTAAGCCAAATGCAGAGAAACGGTATATACAATCTCCTCATCTTCATCCTTCTGATTTACAATTTCGAGAGGAGAATCACGAAGATTCTCCCCTCCTATGTAGTAATTGCCGAATATGCTACTTGCTGTTCTTGGTGCGAAGACGAATCTCGGAAAAAACCTTCTTGGTATATGCCGGAAAATCGCCATCCATTAGCCAATTGTAGTACCCCGGCTCCTTCTCGAAGACCACATGCACAGGCACGTTCTTGTGCTTGCCGAAGAGGAAAATCTCCTCGCCCTTATCGTTGTAGCCTATGCGGCCGGCATAATCCGCGGTCTCTCCCCTTGACGAGAACTTCGCCAACGCCTCGATGTCGTTTTCGAGGATGTTGTAGCGGTCAAGTTGGGCTTTCAGTACCTCGTAGGTCGCCAACGTGTCCGCCTCGGCAGAGTGTGCCTCGGTCAAATCCTTGTCGCAGTAGAATCGGTATGCTGCAACCAATGTGCGCTCCTCCATCTTGTGAAAGATGTTCTGCACATCGATAAACTTGCGGCTTTTGAAATCTACATCGACCCCTGCCCTCATAAACTCCTCGACCAGCATCGGCAAGTCGAAGCGGTTGGAGTTGAAGCCTCCGAAGTCGCATCCCATCATAAACTGGTAGAGCGACTTGGCGATTTGCTTGAAGGTCGGGCAATCCTTCACATCCTCGTCGGTAATGTGATGAATTGCTGTCGCTTCGGCAGGAATCGGCATCTCCGGGTTGATTCTGCGAGTTTTGATTATCTCCTCGCCATCGGGCATAACCTTGACGAGCGAAATTTCGACAATACGGTCTTTTGATGTATTGACGCCCGTGGTTTCGAGGTCGAAGAAGATAATCGGTCGTTTGAGATTGAGTTTCATTCGATTACTCGTTCTATGCGTTAATCATCATCGGCATCAACAACATCAGGGTCTCGCTGCTCTGCTTGTCGTCATAGACAGGCTTGAAGACACCTGCGCGGGTTGCATCTGCCAACTCGATAACCACGGTCGGAGTCTCGACATTCGAGAGAATCTCGACAAGGAAGGTCGATTTGAAGCCAATCGACATCGGCTGACCTTCGTAACTGCACGACAGCGTCTCATTTGCCGATACCGAGAAGTCGATATCCTGTGCCGTAAGATTGACCTTATTGTCAGCGATATCCATGCGGATAAGGTTTGTTGTCGGGTTCGAGCAGACAGCCACACGACGGATACAATTTACCAACTCTACGCGGTCGATAAGCACCTTGTTGGTGTTGTTTGCCGGAATTACAGCGTTGTAATTCGGGTAGTTGCCCTCGATAAGGCGGCAAACCAATGTGTGGTTTTTAAGTTGGAATACCACATTCTTCGCATCGAAACTTACCTTGATGTCATCCTCCTCTTTGAGAAGTACGTTTTTGAGCAGGTTTGCCGGCTTCTTCGGGAGAATGAATGCCGACTGAACGCTATTCTGGCTCTCGGTCGAGAATTTTACGAGTTTGTGAGCATCCGTAGCCACAAAGGTTACAGCCTCGGTGTCGATGTTGATATATACACCATTCATCACGGGGCGCAACTCGTCGTCAGCCGTAGCGAAGATGGTCTTGTTGATACCATTCACAAGTGTATCCACGTCGAGAGTAACCTCGATACGCTCCTCGGCGAGGGTCGGTACTGCGGGGTAACTTACGGGGCTTGCACCGGGAATCGAGAGCGAACCGCTCTTCCAGTTCAACTTAATCTCCCAAGTCTGGTCGTTGACCTCGAAGGTCAGCGGCAACTCCGAGAACTCTTTGAGTGAGTCAAGCAGAAGTTTATGGGGAGCGGCAATCGTGCCTTCGCTCTCCACGTTCTCGACTTTCAGCGTGCCGATAAAGGTGGTTTCGAGGTCAGAGGTGGTAACCTTCAACTCTCCATCCTTCAACTCCATGTGGAAGTAGTCGAGGATGGGCAGCGTGTTTTTGCTGCTTACAACCTTGCCCATAGTCGAGAGCAACGAGAAAAGTGCGGAACTTGATACTGTAAATTTCATAGGTTTTTCTTTTATTTTTGTTATGTTTATATTGTTTTCTGAATCTGTCTATAATGTTGCGAGTTTATCCAACGCCATGTGAATCATCTGCTTAACGAAGGGCTTGTAGTCCGTGCAGGCATCCTTGGCTATGCGCTGGGCAATGATTGTGCAGATGGTGGTTGCGCGGTGTCCCATCAGTGCGGCAAGTCCTGCCAGAGCCGACCCCTCCATCTCGAAGTTGGTTATGCGACGACCTCCGAAGTCGAAAGTCTCGATTTTCTCGTTAAGATGCACGTCAGCCGGTTCGAGGCGTACCCAACGGCCCTGCGGGGCGTAGAATCCCGGTGCAGCGATGGTTATACCCTCGATAGTCGAATCCTTGAACAACTCCCACAGACCCTTGTCGGCATCGATAAAATAAGGTTTTGGCAACAATTCGTTCCAACCGGTATGCGCCATAAAGGCCTTCTCGATTTCGAGGTCGCAGACATCATTGCGGCCCTTGTAGTAGTTGAGCAGACCATCAAATCCGAGCGAAGTGCGCGAGAAGACAAAATCGCCCACGCTGATATCCTTCTGAATTGCACCCGATGTGCCAAGACGCACAAGTGTAAGTTGGCGGAATTGAGGCTTTACCTGACGTGTGGCGAAGTCGATATTTGCCAAGGCATCCAACTCGGTTACCGAGATATCGATATTGCCGATACCGATACCGGTGGACATTACGGTCATACGCTTTCCCTTGTAGTTTCCGGTTACGGTCTTGAACTCGCGATTGGCAACTTCACATTCGATATTGTCGAAGAATGACGAAACGAGCGCAACGCGACCGGGATCACCGACCAAAATAATAATATCAGCAATCTGCTCCGGCAGCAAATGGAGGTGGAAAATGGTGCCGTCATCGTTGAGTATCAACTCCGAAGCGGGGATAATTCTCGAATTTTTCATCTTAACTATTTTATAATTGGCATAAAAGTAATATATTTACATCGAATTTCAAAGAAAACGAGCGATTTTTTATTTAATATAGGTACAAAACAACAAAATTTATCAATATCAACAATCTTACCAATGACACTAATCAAATCAATTTCGGGTATCCGAGGCACTATCGGAGGTGCGCAGGGCAACAATCTGACCCCTATCGATGTGGTTAAATTTACCTCGGCTTATGCTCGCTTTATGAGCGAAAAACATAACGGAAAACGCCTTACGATTGTTGTGGGTCGCGATGCCCGCATCTCTGGCGAAATGGTCAATGACCTGATTGAGGGAACGCTGCTCGGCTGCGGTGTGGATGTAATCAATGTCGGTCTTTGCACTACCCCCGGAACAGAGATGGCTGTTATCGGACATAAAGCCGACGGCGGTATCATCATTACCGCTTCGCATAACCCCAAACAGTGGAACGCTCTAAAACTGCTTAACGAGCATGGAGAGTTCCTCAATGATGCCGAAGGAAAGCGCGTGTTGGCACTTGCCGAGGAGTCTGATTTCGACTTTCCGCAGATTGACGAAATCGGAAAAGTTGTGTTGCGCGAAGATTTTAATAATCAGCATATCAAGAGTGTGTTATCTCTACCTTTGGTTGATGTCGAGGCTGTGCGTGCCAAGGGCTTCAAAGTTGTGGTTGATGCGGTCAATTCGGTGGGCGGTATAGTTATCCCTGCCCTGCTGCGCGAACTCGGTTGTGAGGTTGTGGAACTCAACTGTGAGCCGACGGGTCACTTTGCCCACAATCCCGAACCTCTGCCCGAAAATTTGACCGAGATTTCGGCTGCTGTGGTGCGCGAAAAGGCTGATTTGGGTGTTGTTGTTGATCCCGACGTGGATCGCTTGTGCTTCGTGAATGAAGACGGCACGATGTTTGGCGAGGAATATACATTGGTGGCGGTTGCCGACTATATCCTCTCGAAGGGTGTGGGCAATACTGCATCTAACCTCTCCTCGTCGCGAGCGTTGCGCGATGTGACCGAGAAGCATGGCGGTAACTATTCGGCATCGGCTGTTGGCGAGGTAAATGTTGTGGCAAAGATGAAGGAGGTCGGAGCCGTAATCGGTGGCGAGGGCAATGGCGGAGTTATCTATCCGGAGTTGCACTATGGTCGCGATGCGCTGGTTGGAGTGGCTCTCTTCCTGACGTGGTTGTCGCAACGTAATATGACGATGACCGAACTGCGTGCGACCTATCCGTCGTACTTCGCTTCGAAGAATAAAATCGAACTGACACCGGCTATCGATGTGGATAAAGTATTGCTTGAAATGAAGAATCGTTATAGCAATGAAAATGTGAATGATATCGATGGAGTGAAAGTCGATTTTGCAGAGAATTGGGTGCATCTGCGCAAGTCGAATACCGAGCCGATTATCCGCGTCTATGCCGAGGCTAAATCGCCTGCCGAGGCGGATGCTCTGGCGCAGAAATTTATTGCCGAGATTAAGTCGATTTGTAACCTTTAATGACCAATATTTATATGAAAAAGGCTTTAACATATATCGAGGGTAACAAGGAGCGTTTTGTCGAGGAGTTGTTCGACCTGCTCCGTATCCCTTCAATCAGCGCACAACCATCTCTGCATAAGGAGGATATGGTGCGTTGTGCCGAGTGGCTTGCAGCCTCGCTCGTAAAGGCGGGTGCCGACCATGCGCAGGTTATGCCGACCAACGGCAACCCCGTGGTCTATGCCGAGAAGATTATCAACCCCGAAGCGCGTACCGTGCTGGTTTATGGACACTACGACGTGATGCCCGTAGATCCGCGCGAGGAGTGGCTGACCGAGCCTTTCGAGCCGGTAATCAAGAATGGTAGAATTTGGGGCAGAGGCGCAGATGACGATAAGGGACAACTCTTTATGCACGCCAAGGCTTTCGAGGCTATGTGTGCTACGGATTCGTTGCCCTGCAACGTAAAGTTTATGCTCGAAGGCGAGGAGGAGATTGGCTCTGCCAACCTTTATGACTTCTGTCGCGAGAATAAGGAGTTGTTGAAGGCTGACATAATTCTTGTGTCGGATACTTCGATGATTTCGATGGATACTCCCTCGATTACCTGCGGATTACGCGGTTTAACTTATATGGAAGTTGAAGTAACGGGACCCAACAAAGACCTGCACTCCGGCTTGTTCGGAGGTGCGGTTGCCAACCCGGCTAATGTACTTACGCGATTGGTGTCGTCGTTGGTTGATGAGAAGGGTCGTGTGACGATACCCCACTTCTACGACGATGTGCGCGAACTTACCCCTGCCGAGCGCGAGGCGTTCAATAAGGCTCCTTTCTGTTTGGAGGATTACAAACGCTCACTCGATATTGACGACGTCGAGGGCGAAGAGGACTACACGACTATCGAGCGTACAGGTGTGCGCCCTTCACTCGATGTGAATGGTATCTGGGGCGGTTATACAGGCGAGGGAACCAAGACGGTTATCCCTTCGAAGGCATCGGCAAAGATTTCGATGCGTTTGGTGCCAAATCAGGATTTCGAGAAGATTGGCGAACTCTTCAAGGTTCATTTTGAGGCTATCGCGCCCAAGAGTGTGAAGGTTGATGTGCGATTCCTGCATGGTGGCGCACCCTATGTTGCTCCGACCGATATGGCTGCGTATAAGGCAGCAGAGAAGGCCATTGTCGATACCTTCGGCAAGAAACCACTACCCTTCTATTCGGGTGGCTCGATTCCGATTATCAGCGGTTTTGAGCAGATTTTGGGCATCAAGTCGTTGCTTATCGGCTTCGGCTTGGCGGAGGATGCAATTCACTCACCCAACGAGAGTTTTGGACTCAACCAATTCTATAAGGGTATCGAGACTATTCCGTTGTTCTACAAATACTTCGCAGAGCAGGAATAGAACGGTGTTTTCTGCGTTATAAACAGATACGGACTGTCACTCAAAAGTGGCAGTCCGTATTTGTTTATTCGGCAATATAGAGTTTACCACGCAAAGAGCGGGCGGTTCTCCATCATTGCGTTTACCTCCTTGCGTACAGCAGCGATATTCTCCTCGTTTTCGGGGTCGTGCAATACGCGGTCGATAAGTGCTACGACAGCCTCCATATCGCTCTCCTTCAAGCCGCGAGTCGTGATTGCCGGAGTTCCGAAGCGCAGACCCGAAGTCTGGAAGGGCGAGCGCGAGTCAAACGGCACCATATTCTTGTTGGTCGTGATATCTGCCGCCACGAGACAACGCTCTGCCAACTTACCCGTCAATTCGGGGAATTTGGTGCGCAAATCGACCAAAATCAGGTGGTTGTCCGTGCCTCCGGAAACAATCTTGTAGCCACGCTTAACGAAAGCCTCTGCCATAGCCTTGGCGTTCTTCTGCACCTGCAACTGATACTCCTTGTAACTTGGGTCGAGGGCCTCGCCAAATGCCACAGCCTTGGCTGCGATGACGTGTTCGAGCGGACCACCCTGAATGCCGGGGAATACTGCCGAGTCGAAAATCTGCGACATCATCTTCACAACACCCTTCGGAGTGGTCAGACCCCACGGATTCTCGAAATCTTTGCCCATCAAGATAATACCGCCACGAGGGCCACGCAGTGTCTTGTGGGTTGTCGAGGTTACGACGTGCGCATACTTTACGGGGTTGTCAAGCAGACCTGCGGCAATAAGACCTGCCGTGTGTGCCATATCTATAAGCAGCAATGCACCAACCTTGTCGGCAATCTCGCGCATACGCTTGTAGTCCCATTCGCGCGAATATGCCGAAGCACCTCCGACGATAAGTTTGGGCTTACATTCGAGAGCCTTCTGCTCCATGGCATCGTAATCCACAAGTCCGGTTTCGGGGTCGAGTTGATAACCTACGGCATTGAAGAACTTACCCGACATATTTACCGGCGAGCCGTGCGAGAGGTGTCCTCCGTGCGAGAGGTCAAGACCCATAAATGTATCTCCGGGTTTGAGAATGGCGAAGAATACCGCCATATTTGCCTGCGCTCCGGAGTGCGGCTGTACATTGGCGTACTCTGCACCGTAGAGCTTGCACAGACGCTCGCGAGCGAGCGACTCCACCTTGTCCACAACCTCGCAACCACCATAGTAACGTGCGCCCGGATAGCCCTCGGCATACTTGTTGGTAAGCACCGAGCCCATAGCCTGCATTACCTGTTCGCTCACGAAGTTTTCGGATGCGATAAGTTCGATGCCGCGAGTCTGACGACCGCGCTCCTCGTCGATAAGTTCAAAAATTCTATTATCTCTCTCCATAATTGTATATTGTTTTATGATTTTTGCCAAAAACTGAACAAAAGTACAACTTTGTGGCGAGAAATTATTACCTTTGAACGATATTTATTCACATTTTAGAAACAAAAACGCGAAAAATATTATAACACTATGAAAATAAATAAATTAACATTTATTGCTCCGATTCTGCTTCTGCTGGGCTGTACTGCCGACATGGATGAGCCGGTGTGGGTCGTCGAGAAGGAGATGAAGGAGGCTTTTGCTCACAAAGACGTAGTGCAGAATGTGCTGAACGTGAAGTTCTCGCGCGAGGTGGCAGACGAGTTGGCTATATCCGAAACCCGCACGGGCGACCTCTCGACGGGAAATGTGACACTCGATGAACTTTGCCGTGAGTATGATGTGGTGTCGATGGAGAGAGTCTTTCCGGCCGATAAGTTCGAGGCTCGCAAGCGTAAAATGGGACTCGACCAATGGTACGTCGTGAAGGTCGCTAACCGCCGACGTGGCGTCGAAACAGCCCTGCAACTCCGAAAGATGGAGGGAGTCCTCTCGGTGGCTCCGCAGGCGAAACCCCGACGCGCGGGTTCGAGTGAGGTGCGTTATCTGACCGCGCAGGAGTTGGCTCAATTGGAGAGTAGCCGTGCTTCAACGCCTACATATAAATTCAATGACCCTCTGTTGCCCGAACAGTGGATGCTCAAAAACGTGGCCTCGGCTTCGGATTACTATGGAGAGTATGGCTTTGTCGAGGGTGCCGATATCAATGTCGAGGGCGCATGGGAGAAGAGTGGCGGCAGACCCGATGTTATCGTGGCGGTGGTCGATGGCGGTATTGAAGCGACCCACCCCGACCTTGCAGCGAATATGTGGGACGGTATCGGCTATAACTTTGTGAGTAACAGCAAGAACGTCACTGCCGAGGAGCATGGAACACACGTGGCAGGCACGATTGCCGCAGTGAATAACAACGGTATCGGAGTGTGCGGTATTGCGGGTGGTCTGGGCTATGGCGATGGCGTGAAACTTATGTCGTGTCAGATTTTCTCGCCAAACGGAGAGTGTTCTGATGAAGATTGCGCCAAGGCAATCGTTTATGGTGCCGATAACGGTGCTGTTATCAGCCAAAACAGTTGGGGCTACCCGATTGATTATGTGAGCAGTGAGTCGCAATTTGCGTCGCGTTTAGGTGTTATCAAGGATGCAATCGACTACTTTGTTGCCAATGCCGGTATGGACGAGAATGGCAATCAGGTGGGACCTATGGCCGGTGGAATCGTCGTTTTTGCGGCAGGTAACGATGGTAAGCAGCAGAGCGAATACCCCGCCTCCTACGAAAAGTGTTTGAGTGTGGCGGCTATGTCGGGAAATTTCCGTCGTGCGTGGTACTCGACCTACTCTACTACGGTCGATTTGTTCGCTCCGGGAGGCGATAGCCATAACGAGTATTCGCAGTACGATTATTATGCTTGGAATTTGAGTACGTTGCCGACCTCTATCCGCAATGGCGATACATTCGTGGAGGATGGCAAGACCTATATGATTGATTATGTGCGTACTCCGGGATACGGATATATGCGCGGAACATCGATGGCATGTCCGCACGTGTCGGGTGCTGCGGCTCTGATTGTGTCGTACTGCGGTGGTCAGGGCTTTACCAATACGCGCCTTACGGAGTTGCTTATCGACTCTGCGAGGGATATCGACTCCTATCAGACCTCCTCGTTCAAGGGCAAGGTCGGCAAACTTATCGATGTCTCGGCGGCCTTGGCAATGGGAGGTCCGGGCGATGGGTTTGTGCCTGCCAATAACGCTAAAATTCTGCTCAAACACGGCAAGGAGTTGTTCTATATGTTGCCGAATGAGAAGAGTACAATGCTCTTTGAGGTGGTTAATTGCGACACAATCGAGGTTAGCGACGAGCGTATTGATGTCGAGCAGGGCGAGAATCTGCTCACGTTGAAGATTGATGCTGCACGCTTCGAGAAGGGTGTTCATAAATTTATTGTCACGGGTCGCAACGAAACGTCGGAGGCGAAGATTACTATCTCTTTCGTTATCGAGCCACTCTCGGTGTTGTTCTACCCTAACCCTTGCGACGAGGTGCTGCATATCAGAATGGGCAAAATCAATAACGAGTACCGCAACTGCGATGCGCGTGTGAAGATTGAGAACTCGTTGGGTGTGACGATTTTCGATAAGTCGGTGCGCTTCGAGGGTGTTACTCCGGAGGAGTTTGCTGTCGGTACGCTCAATCCCGGAAGGTATCAGGTGACGTTGGATGTCGAGGTGGCAGGAACGCACCAAATAGTAACGCAGACGGTAATCAAGAGATAAAACTTAAAGATATGAAGAAGATACTTTTAACACTCGCAATATCAACCTTTGCTTTAACAGCCGCAGCACAGGACTTTGCTACGATAAATCCCGATGCCCGCACGGCTGCTATGGGAGATGCAACGGTGGCAACAACGGCAGATGCCTATGCGGTCTATAACAATGCGGCTGCGCCTCTCTTCGAGTACCAGACCGCGCAGGTCGGCTATGTGTATGCTCCGTGGATGCCGAGCGAACAGAAGGGGTCTGACTTGATGTCGGTGGCGGGATATGTCAAACTCGGACAGCGACACTCACTCTCGATTGGTGGTCGTATGTTCCGCGAGCCGAAACTCACGATGGATGGGGACTACCCTTTCTTCCCGACTGACGAGAATGGCAATACGGACTATAAAGTTGGCGACTATACCCGCCCGAATGGCAAGTCGCTGGATGTGGCCTACGGATTGAAGGTATGCGACAAGGTTGCGCTTGCGCTGACGGCTCGTTATCTGCACTATGCCAACGGATTGGGCGATAAGTACTCGGCAGTGAATTTCGACTTGGCTCTCTATTCGCAGATTCCGTTGCAGTTCCGTGAGGGTGCTGCTGTGAATATCGGTGCGCAGGTGTCAAATGCGGGCTTCTCGGTAACCAAGGAGGGATTCCGTCAGCCACTGACCGCAAAGGTCGGAGCCTCGCTCTATGCGCCTTTTAACGACTCTCATTCGCTGCTTGCCGAGGTTGATTTGGGCTATCGCTTTGCGCCCGTCGGAGTCAAGAGCCTGCTGGCAAATGTCGGTGTGGAGTACTCGCTGATGCAACTGCTCAAATTCCGCGCAGGATATGCACATAACCTCTACGATTATGCTACGGTGGGTCTTGGCCTGCGCTTTATGCACGTACAGGTCGATGCCTCGTATTGGGCAGCGGGGGAGAACTGCCCGTGGCGCAACACCTTCCGTGTCGGTGTGGGCTTGGAGTTTTAATCGATAACTACCCCACATCGTAACCCTATGAAACAGAAGATTCTATTTGTCTGTCTTGGAAACATTTGTCGCTCGCCGGCGGCGGATGGGATTATGCAACATCTTGTCCGCAAGGCAGGTGCAGAGGGGCGTATCGGGGTCGATTCTGCCGGTACTTATGCCGGTCATACGGGCGAGTTGCCCGACCATCGTATGCGTGCTGCCGCAGCGCGTAGAGGATACAATCTTACCCACCGCGCACGCCAGATTCGCGAGAAGGATTTCTATGACTTCGACCGCATAGTGGTTATGGATGACTATAACTACGAGAGTGTTCATCGTCTTGCTCCCTCGCGCGAATTAGCCAATAAAATCTATCGTATGCGCGACTTCTTCACGACCTTTGCCGAGCGTTGGTCGCACGTGCCTGACCCCTACTACGAGGGTGCAGAGGGCTTTGAGTTGGTGCTTGATATGCTCGAAGAGGGGTGCAGAAATCTGCTCAAAGAGATGCTCTAATCGATAATTATTCCGTGTAACAAGAACTCTCGTTGGTCGAGGTCGGTGATGCCGATGCGTTGGTCGAGCGGGAGAGCCTCGTTGTGGTCGTTCAGGTAGAGACGGGGTGCTGCCTCGTCAAAGCCTGCGCTTACCAGCGACTGTCGTGGGTCTATGTAGCGACTGCGGATGGAGGCTATCTCGGTCAGCGTGTGGAATATGGCTGCCGTAGTTGCCGGCGACCAGCGATGTCGTCGAGCCATGGTGACCTTGTCGGGGTACAGGGTGCAGTACTCCTCCGAGAACCACGCCAGACACGGCACGTGGAGTTGGTAGTAGGTAACCTTTGGCGAAGCGTGCAGAAACATCCCGCGCTCGTCGTCGAAGAGGTCCTCGCCATGGTCCGAGCAGTAGAGCATTGCCGTACAATCTCCGAGGTTGGCAAGGTAGCCTATTATCGAGTCGAGAAGCCTGTCGGTGTAGATTATCGAGTTGTCGTAGGAGTTGCGCAGAGCCTCAATGTTAGTCGCATTGACCGCCATGGCGTCGTCAGGCGTGAAGTGCGCCACATCTCTCGGATAGCGACGATTGTAGCGGAAGTGCGAGCCGTAGCAGTGCAGCACGAAGAGCAAATCCTCCTCGCTGTCGCTCTCGACAATCCTCTCAACCATCTGCAAGAGTTGTTCGTCGTGGCTCGGTGCGCCTATGTATATAACCTCATCACACTCGGCTGCGAGGTTATCGACCATTGCACCTTGTGGCGATTGGGTCGAGATGAAGCAGGTGCGAAACCCTACCGACTTGAAGATGTCGGCAATGCCCTTGCGCTGAAACAGAGCCTCGTACTCATCGGCACCGACCGATGTGAGCATCATCGGTACGCTCTTGTGGGTGGTGTTGCTCTGGGTCGTCACGTTGCGAAAAAGGCATATATCCTTGCGTTGCGAGAGTCGTGGATTGGTCGTGCGCGGATAGCCGTAAAGGCTCCAATTGGCGGCTCGTGATGACTCTCCGATGACCAGAATGTAGATTTCGCGTTGCAGTATCTCTGCTGTGCGCTCGGCTTCGTGGTCGAAGGTGGCGGAGGTGTGGCGATAGTCGCGCACCATCTGCTTATTGCGCAGGGCTATGTCGAGGTTGTGTATGGCATTGGCGGGGAAAATCTCCTCGCGAACAACGCTCTCGCCTGCGACCATACGTGCCGGCAGCAGCAACTGCACCCCGACGATAGTTAGCAAACCGCCCGTGAATAACGCTCCGCGACGAGCCTTCTCCGTGAGGGTGTAGCAACGGCTACCCGTCTGGCGTACAATCATATAGAGCAGAGGAGCATACAACAGCCCGACAAGGAGAATTATCGGCATCAGTCCTCCGAGTAACTCGCTACTCTCGGTGGTGTTGGTGGTCATAATGTTTGTGAACATATCGACGGCTATGGTCGAGTTGCCGTAGAGGTACAGCAGTACGATTTGCACGGCACAGAGAGCCAAAATCGGCAACAATGCGAGTGCCACAAGGCTTATCCTGCGCGTGAAGAGCAGCGTGAGCAGGTAGAGTCCGAGGGGGAGGATAACCCCTGCGGCTGCCGACCACGGGGTGTGTCCTTCGGTGAATGCCAAGACCACATTGGGCATCATCAACGCCACAATAAGCCACACCAAGAGAAGCAGAGCCTTACCACTCGGCTCGTGAGCCTGCCGACGGATATTCGAGAGATTAAAACGCTTCATTGATTGAGATAACTAACCCGTTAATCAGTCGCTTATTGACTACGCCACCGAAGCCGTAGTCGATGCGGATGTTCATCCCTCTCTTCAACTCCCAGCGCACACCCAAGCCGTAATTGGGGAGGGTCTGTCGCCACGCAAAGGTGTCGAATGAGTGAAAAACATTGCCTGCACCACCCCAGACAACCACCCCCAGACGTCGCCAAACCCGTTGGCGCAACTCTGCCTGAAAAGTAATCATATTGAGGTCGCTGAATCGCCCCTCGTAGTAGCCTCGCATTCGATAGTTACTGCCGAGTAGAGCGTACATAGTCCAAGGAGTGTGCCGAGAGTTGAACTCTCCGTGCAGGTCGATGGCAAGCACCGCATCGCGCCACAGGCGTTGATAGAAATCAACCGTAGCCCGCACCTTCCACAGCGTATGGCCGCAGTCGCCAAAGGCTTTGGGTTGGATGATGGCGTTGGCACCGACATAGACTCCTCTGGTCGGGTTAGTTATGACGTCACGCGAATCGTACTCGACGATTGCTCCCAGACCAAGACCGAGATATTCGTGACGTTGTGAGCCGAAGTATTCGGGTCGCTTGACCCGCTTCGCCTTGGTATAGTTGAAGTTAAGTGTCGCTCCGATGTTGGTGTTTCGGAAGATTTGGTAGAGATAGCGGATATCGGCAAAAGCCTTCTTGCCGACATAACTGCTCTTCTTGTTGGTCGAGGCTGCGTGGTAGCCGAAGCCCCAAAAATCGGTCGGCATCGACTTGAAACCTATGTCGTAGTCCAGACGATGACGATTGCGCTCAAAGAAGGTATTGCCCGCCAAGCCAAAGTAGTAGTAGCCGATAACCGATACCGTGGCAAAGAGCGTGACATTCGATGGCGAGGTGAGCGAGTCGCGCCTATTTACACGATAGGCTCCTGCGGCTATCACACCCAACGAGAGGTGTGTCTTGCTCGAATAGGTCGGGCCTGCTACCAGCGAGAAGTCCATCTTCTTCTCGAAGGTCCTATCCATGGCAGACTTGGTTGCAAAGTCGATAAATCGCTGTGCAAACTTGCTCCGTTTGGGCGCAACGCTATCTGCCTTGACAACAGAAGACGCACCCTCTGCCGGAGCGGAGGTGTGCGCCAAAGGGGTGTAGGTGTAGCGTATCGTGTCGCCCTGCGAGGTTGTGGTCTGCTCCTGTGTCTGTGCCGTAGCCCATAGAGGCAATATCGACAGCAGAGCGACCGCTATGGCTATCAGACGATACACGACTTACGCTTTAAGTTGTTTGACGGGCTACTTGTAAGCCTCGATAAAGTCGTAGAAAGCCTTCTTGCCTTCGGGGGTAAGTTCCTCCTTCTGGGCATAGACCAACTCTCCATCCTTGCTGATTACGAGAATGGCGAACTTGCCGTCGCAACTGCCGAGTCCCCAGCCATCTACCAACGAGTGGTCTTGGTCGTCGAGCGACAAGGCTCCGTTCTTCTCGCAACGCTTGCGTGCCATATTACGCACCAATCCCTTCGGGAGTTTGGTGTCGGCAGTGTTGATGATTCCGAATCCGTAGATATTCGGTCCCGAAGCACGCTTGTTCTCCTCGATTTCTGACGAGAAATCCTTGTTGGCGTTCTTGCCGATATAACTGTCGGGATCCACGTAGAAGATAAGCAGATTCTTCTCGCCCCAATGGGGAAGTTTTGTTTGGTTGCCCTCCATATCGCAGATGGTGGGATTCTCGACCTTGCGGGGGAGTGTTCCCTGCGCATTTGCGGTCGTGATGCCTGCAATCATAGCGCAGACAACGAGCAAAATAGACTTTCTCATATTCTCTGATGTGTTTGATGTTATATCTCGACAAAGATACTAATTTTTTTCTCAATAACAGCCCTGTTTGGATTGTAAAGAGATGTTTTCGCGCCCATTCGGACTAATTTATTGCCCTGCGACTCCACAGCACCGAGTCCAGTGCGTAGGCTCCACCGCCTGCAATGACGAAGAAGATGTAGATACCCATATATATAAATTGTAGTGTTCCTGCCGTCATCCCTGCCGTGGGTACCACTACGAATATCGATAGGAACATCCCCAGAGCCATCAAAAATGCAGCAAAGCGGACCCACAGACCGCACATTATCAGCATCGCAAATGCCACCTCGGCAATCGTGAAGACGGCAAATGTGAGTGTCGGACTGTCGAACAGCAGAGCGGGAAATCCCTCGATTATCTCGTTGTAGGTCTGCATCTTGCCTATGTTGTGGAGTAGGACTACCCCACCTATAAAGAGGCGCAGAAAGAGCAGAGCGATGTCAGTTCTTCGTCGCGCGGTTGCGGTAGAAATGGTCGATAAGGTTGTGCCTTTGCGTGTCATAGCCGAGGGTGGTTTTTGGTTGGTTTTGGCTGGTCGGTTGTTGGTTTTGTTGGTATCCCTCTCGCAAAGATTATTCCGAAATTGGGGAAGATGGGGAGAACGGGGAGAATGGGGAGATTGAGGCGATTGGGGAGAATGGGGGGCGCGGTCTGCGACCGCTTATGGGGAGACTGGGGAGTTTAGGGCGAGTAAAAAAAACTCCTCCCCTGTTTTAGGGGAGGTGGCTGAAAGCCGGAGGGGTCAATAGCCAACGGCTAACGGTCAACAAAAAGTCCCGCTCACGAACTATCGTGACGGGACTGAACACAAATAAAATAATTACACGAATTATTTCTTTGCCTCCTCAACAGAAACCTTGCGGAACTCCTTCAAGAGTTTGCAGAGTTCGAGAGCAGCCTTGCGAGCGCGAGTACCCGCAGCCTTGTTACCCTTCTCTACCTGTGCCGCAGCATTTGCCTGGAAAGCCTCAACTTGTGCGTTGATCTGATCTACTAAATTTTTCATAATCTTAACATTAAAAGGTTGTAAGTTTTGAACAAAGGTATAAAAAGATTGGCTACCTGCAAATTTTTTCGCGAAAATTTTACGCAAAACATCCAAAAAATGTGATTTTTCCGGTTTTTAGCCCGCGAGAAGAGCCCTGACGGTATGTTTTTTGTCCTCTCCGACCCCAAAAAGCAACAGAGTCTATGCGAATTATCAACACCTTGTTTTGCCTGCTGTTCTGCCTCTTTGAGGGGCTATCGGTTTGTGGCTGTGCGGAATCCTCGACAGCAACTGTCGGGTCGGCATCGACCACCAAACCCTCCGCAGAGTCCAAATCCTCCGCTTCTGCCACATCATCCGCAGAGTCCGCAACGGCAATGCTTGTCGAAGTTGTCGAGGCACGTGCGGAGTCTATCCCCGACCGATGTACCTTTGTCGGGCGCATATCGGGCAACTACGAGGCTGTGATTCAGCCCCGCGTGAGTGGCTACCTGCTCTCGCGACACTTCGAGTCGGGAATGCCTGTCAAGCGCGGAGCGTTGCTCTTCGAGATAGATGCGGGGTTGCTTCGTACTACCCTTCTCTCGGCACGGGCGTCGCTCGAATCGGCAAGGGCGCAGGCCGTCGAGGCGAAGAACAACTACGAGCGAGCCATACCTCTTGCCGAGATAAATGCCATAAGTCAGGCTCAACTCGACCAATATACGGCTCAATACCGCGCAGCCGAGGCGAGTGTGCGTAGTGCCGAACAGCAACTGCGCAACGCCTCGCTCGAAGTGGGATATAGTCGCATATACTCCCCCATCGACGGCTTTGTCGAGGCTCCCAAGGCTCACGTGGGCGACTATGTGGGTGTCGGTACCGAGTTTGCCACCCTCACGAAGGTTGTAAATATCGATACCGTGTCGGTCGATATAACCCTGCCCTTGTGGCAGTATGAACGCCATATCGAGCCGGGTAGGCCGATATACGAGAATGAGAGCCTGCTCTCGGACATAGTGCTGTTCGATGACAACGGCACACCTTACCCACTGCGTGGTACCTATAATTATACGCGTACCGAGGTGTCTGATTCGGCAGGAACACTTGCTATTGTGGTCGATTTCCCCAATCCGGACTATCGCCTCAAAGCGGGCGAGTTTGCGCGTGTAGAGGCGAATGTGGGAGCCGAGCAGAGGTGTCTTCTCGTGCCGCAGAGATGTGTTGTGCAACGACAGGGACAAGCCTCGGTGTGGGTCGTGCGCCCCGACAGTACCGCGGAGTACAGGCGTGTGAGCCTTGGCGAGACCTATGGCGGGCAGTGGATTGTCGAGGAGGGACTGCGCGAGGGCGAGCAGGTTGTGACGAGTGGTGGTCAGCGACTGCGCAACGGAGTGAAGGTTGCAATCCGAAAAGCAGAGTAGCGTATGGGGCGATTTTTTATAGAACGACCGGTCTTTGCCATTGCGTTGGCATTGGCTACGGTGCTGTTGGGAGTGATATCCCTCGGCTCGCTCTCCATCGAGCAGTACCCCGATATCACGCCTCCGGTCGTGGAGGTTACGGCAACCTATCCGGGAGCCGATGCCGAGACGGTGAATGATGCCGTGGCGACACCTCTCGCTCGGAGTGTTATGGGCGTGAGCGATATGCTCTATATGCAGACCACCTCTGCCAATGACGGCTCGATGTCTATGCAGGTGACCTTCCGCGTAGGCTCCGACCCCGATATGGATGCCATCTTTACCCAGAATAACGCCTCAACAGCCACAGCCCAACTCCCCGAAGAGGTTGTGCGTCAGGGTGTTGTTACCCGCAAGTCGATGACGGGATTTCTCGTGGTCTATGCCCTCCATAGCGACGGCAGATACGACGATGAGTTCCTCTCGAACTACGCCTATATCAACATCCAGAACGAACTTTTGAAGATTGACGGAGTGGGCAAGGTCGAGATTATGGGTGCAGGCGAGTACGCTATGCGCATCTGGCTACGCCCCGACGTGTTGGAGTACTACGGCATCTCGGTTGCGGAGGTATCGTCGGCAATAGCCACACAGGCGGGAATCTACCCTGCCGGCAAGTTCGGAGCCGAGCCTGCTCCCGAAGGTACGGCATTTACCTATACGGTGCGCCTGCCTGCGCAGTTATCTACCCCTGCGGAGTTCGAGGATATCATCCTCAAAACGACCTCGGAGGGCAGTGTCGTACGCCTGCGCGATGTTGCGGAGGTGGCGTTGGGGTGCGAGAGTTACGGCTCGACATCCTCGTTTGGCGGAGAGCCTACAACTGTGATTGTGGTCTATCAATCTCCGGGGAGCAATGCCGTCGAGGTCGGTGGTAGCGTAAAGAGCGTTATGACAACCCTTGCAGAGCGATTTCCCGATGGAATCGAGGCTGATGCCATAGTCGATACCACGCAGAGCATTGATGCAGGCATCGAGGATATATTCAAGACCCTCGTCATTGCGTTGGTGCTGGTTATTGCGATAATCTACCTCTTCTTGCAGGATTGGCGTGCTACGCTGATTCCGCTTGTGGCGATACCGGTGTCGCTGGTCGGCACGTTCCTCTTCTTTCCACTGCTGGACTTCTCGATAAACATCATCTCGTTGCTGGGCTTGGTGTTGGCTATCGGTCTGGTTGTCGATGATGCGATAGTCGTAGTCGAGGCCGTGCAGGTCAATATCGAGCGCGGACTCTCACCCCGCAAGGCTGCCATCGAGGCTATGCGTAGCGTCGCTTCGCCGATTGTGGCAACGACGGTGGTGTTGCTGGCGGTATTTGTACCCGTATCCTTTACGAGTGGCATTTCGGGCTTGCTCTTTCGGCAGTTCTCGGTGACGATAGCCGTGGCGGTAGTACTCTCGGCATTCAATGCGCTCTCGCTCTCGCCTGCACTTGCGGCTCTGCTGCTTAAAGGTCGGGAACGCCCCAAAACAGGCTTTTTTGCCGCCTTTAACCGCCTCTTTGACCGCGGAATGGAGCAATACTCACGTGCAACCGATACGCTTATGCGCCATACTCTGCGCACGGCTCTCTTTGTCGGTGTGACGTTGGTTGCTGTGGTGTTGGTTTGGCGGTGTATTCCGTCGGGATTCCTGCCGGAGGAGGACCAAGGCTACGTTATGGTCTTTGTCGAGGCTCCGGAGGCTGCATCCCTGCAACGTACCGAGGCTCTGATGGCGGAGGTGGATGCCGTTGTCGGAGGTTTTGAGGGGGTCGAATCGACCGCTACGGTGGCAGGTTTTGATATGCTGGCAGGCATCGCATCGACCAACTGCGGAGTGATTTTTGTCTCGCTCAAAGATTACTCCGAGCGCAAACTGACGGCTATGGAGATTGCCGATGCACTGACGGACGAACTCTACGGGAGAGTGCTTGATGGCGACTGCTTTGCCTTCATTCCGCCTGCAATACCGGGACTTGGCGTAAGGGAGGGAATATCGCTCGAAGTGCAGGATATGGAGGGTCGCGGTACGACATACCTTGCCGAGCAGACCTACCGACTTATCGATTCGCTGAAAAGGCTGCCCGATGTGGCTTCGGTGACTACCCGATTCAACGACGAAGTGCCTCAACGACTCCTTCAAATCGACCGCCTCAAAGCCCTCGAATATGGGGTGTCGCTTGCCGATTTATACTCCGAAATTTCGACCTTGCTCGGTGGGTCTTACATCAACAATTTCAGCCTGTTCGGCAATTTATATCAATCATACCTTCAAGCATCTCCCGACTATCGTGCAAACCCTCGGTCGTTGGATGGCGTATTTGTCGGGAATGGCGATGGCGAGAGCCTGCCGATAACCTCGTTTGTCGAGGTGGTCGATACGGTCGGTGTGGAGTTTGTGTCGCAGTATAACCTCTACCGCTCCATAGGTTTGAACATCTCCCCTGCCGCCAAGAGTTCTACGGGCGAGACGATGCAGGCTGTCAAGCAGTGCGCAGAGCGCATCCTGCCCGACGATATCTCGACAGCGTGGAGCGGAGTCTCGTTTCAGGAGAGTGAGGCGTCGCGTTCAGGCTTTGTGGTCTATCTCGTGGCGTTGGCGTTTGTCTTTCTGGCTCTGGCATCGCTCTACAACAGTTGGGGACTTCCGGTGGCTATCCTGTTGAGTGTTCCCGTGGCGGTATTGGGAGCGTTGCTCTCGGTCGGGGCTATGCACCTCGCGGAGGCAAAGTACGTGAATGATATCTATATGCAGATTTCGCTCGTGATGCTTATAGGTTTGGCAGCCAAGAATGCCATTCTGGTTGTGGAGTATGCCGACCGCAACTTCTTCGAGCGAGGAGAGTCGCTCTCGGAGGCGGCTCTCGGTGCGGCACGAATGAGGGTGCGCCCGATTCTGATGACCGCCTTTGCCTTTGTGTTGGGAGTTATGCCACTCGTCTTTGCTGACGGAGTCTATGCCACGGCTCGCAACATTATGGGTGTGGCTCTGGTCGGAGGTATGACCCTCGCAACCCTTGCGGGCATATTCCTCTACCCTGCCCTCTACTATATGGTGGCTCGCATCGGGGGCTTCGAGCGAAAACGTGAATTGATGAGACAGGAAGATGATGATACGGAATCTGAAAAATAGAACAACAGCCCTGCGGAGTGCTACGGCTGCGATATCGATGGTGCTGGTTCTGCTTCTTGGAGCCTGCAATCCCTCGTTGCCACGACCTTCGGTAACGATTCCTGCGCAGTATCTCTATGGCGGTAACTTCTCGCAGGACTCGCTGGGAATAGATACCCTCTGGTGGCGAATCTTCGACGACGAGAGGCTCAATGCACTCGAAGAGCAGGCGTTGGCGAACAATAACGATATCGAGGTTGCCCTCTCGCGTGTGGAGCAGGCTCGCCTGCAACTCGCAACCACACGGGCGGAGTTCCTGCCCTCATTCGCTGTGGGGTTGTCGGTGGATGGGAAGTACGATAATGTCGATAAATACACGATAAACTACAATATCGGACCATCGATGACGTGGGAATTTGGTATGGCAGGTCGGCTTAAACACTCGCTAGGAGTGGCTCGTGCAGCGATTTTGGAGAGTGAGTGGGCCTATCGCGGTGCGGTGTTGTCGCTCACGGCAGAGGTGGCAACCACCTACTTTACCCTCTTGCAGTACGAGCGCAACCTTGCCACTGCTCGTCAGACCTATGCTCTGCGTGCCGAGTCGGCAGCGTTGGTAGATTCGATGTTCCGCTATGGGATGTCGTCGGGGGTCGATTTGGAGCAGGCACGAAGCCTGATGTTCACGGCTGCGGCCGATATCTCGCAGTATGAACGCGCCCTTGCGCAAACGCGTCTGTCGCTCAATACGTTGCTGGGCGAGCCTCCCGTGGAGTGTGACGATACGGGTGTGGGACTTAATCTGCTGACCGACTTTGTGCCGGTCGATATACCGATAGGTCTGCCCTCGGAGTTATTGCATCGTCGGGCGGATGTTATGGAGGCATACTACACGTTGGTTGGTAGCGGCGAGAGGGTCGGCATTGCCCGTGCCGAGCGTTTTCCTTCGGTGGCAATGACCATTTCGGGCGGTATCGCCTCCAACAAGTTGAAGGGGTTGGTTACGGGTATGCCCTTCGTGTGGGGAGCCACACGCTCGCTCACTGCGCCTATATTCTCGTTTGGTAGGCTGAAACGCAACGAGGAGATTGCCCGTCAGAACTACCTGCAAAGCGTAGCAACATACCGCCAGACCGTCTTGGAGGCTCTCGCGGATGTCGAGCAGGCTCTTGTCGCTATCGAGACTCTCAACACGCAGGCTGAACACAGCGCCTCGCTGGTGCTGGCAAATGGCAAGGTGGCACGTTTGACCCGCGCACTCTACAATAGTGGCTTGTCGAACTACTTCGACCTGCTCGATGCCGAGCGCTCGCTCTACGATTCGCAGATGCAACTTATCGACCTCGTGGCACAGCAGTATATCAACTACGTTACTCTCTTCAAAGCGTTGGGCGGAGGATGGGAGAGAATTGATAATTGATAATTGAGAATTGAGAATTGACAATTGACAATTGAGAATTGATAATTGGGGATACCGGGGAGCGCGACAGAGGTCGCTTATGGGAATACTGGGGGGGAGTTCAGAGAATTTAGGGAATTTAGGGAGAGTAAAAGACTCCCCATTCTCCCCATAAGCGGTCGCAGACCGCGCCCTCAATCGCCCCAATCGCCCCATAAGCGGTCGCAGACCGCGCCCCCATATTCCCCATCCTCCCCATCCTCCCCATCCACCCCCAAAAGTTAATGGCGAATGCCCAACACCCCGACCCCTCCGGCTTTTAGCCACCTCCCCTAAAACAGGGGAGGAGTTTTTTATTCTCCCCATTCTCCCCATAAGCGGTCGCAGACCGCGCCCTCATATTCCCCATTCTCCCCATCCACCCCATCCACCCCCAAAAGTTAATGGCTAATGCCCAACACCCCGACCCCTCCGGCTTTTAGCCACCTCCCCTAAAACAGGGGAGGAGTTTTTTATTCTCCCCAATCTCCCCATAAGCAATCTCTGATTGCGCCCCCATATTCCCCATAAGCGGTCGTAGACCGCGCCCCCATTTTCCCCATTCATTAGCCATTGGCTTCTTAATTGCGGAGCGAGCGCAGAGGGCAAACCTGTTTGCACTATGCCGAGCCGCGAGGAGGAAAAGAGATTTTTGTAAAAAAATCTTCTTAATTGTGAATTATCAACTATCTTTGCACGCAAAGATATTGATTTATGCGTTTGTCGGAGTTGAAGAGTGGCGAGTCGGGTGTGATTCTCAAAGTGAGGGGTCACGGAGGATTTCGTCGTCGTATTATGGAGATGGGCTTCGTGCGCGGTAAGCGTGTCGAGGTCGTTCTCAATGCTCCGCTTCAAGACCCTATCGAGTACAGTATCATGGGCTATGCCATCTCGCTGCGTCGCAGTGAGGCGAAGATGGTCGAGGTTATCTCCGAGGAGGAGGCTCAACAACTTCTGCGTCAGGAGAACTTCGGCTCGACCGAGGCAGACTGCCTTGAAGAGGCATATTCCCGCAAATCAAAGCATATAAGCATTGCGCTGGTGGGTAACCCCAATAGCGGTAAAACGTCGATATTTAACGCCATATCGGGCAGCCACGAACACGTCGGCAATTATAGCGGTGTGACGGTCGATGCCAAGCGCGGATACTGCACCTATCGTGGTTATAAGTTTGAGATTACTGACCTCCCCGGAACATACGCCCTCTCGGCATATACCCCCGAAGAGTTGTACGTGCGTCACCACCTCGAAGAGAGTGCGCCCGACGTTGTGGTCAATGCCGTGGTGTCGTCAAATCTCGAAAGAAATCTCTACCTCACCACCGAACTTATCGATATGAATCCCCGTATGGTGGTGGCTCTCAATATGTACGACGAGTTGGAGAAGACGGGTGCGGAACTCGACTACGACAGCCTCGGCAGGATGATGGGAGTGCCGATGGTGCCGGTTGTGGCTCGCACGGGTCGAGGTATCGAGGCTCTGCTCGATACGATTATTGCGGTCTATGAGAACGAGGATGACCGAGTGCGCCATATCCACATCAACCAGGGTGCCGTCATCGATGCTGCTCTCGGCACGATGAACGAAGAACTTAACCGCTACCGCAACCGCCTGCCGAATGTCTATCCTCCGCGCTATCTGGCGATGAAATTGCTTGAACGTGACAAGGATATCGAGCAGGCTCTGGGCAACTACCCGGAGTATGCCGAGTGGGTTGCGATACGTGACCGCGAGGCAAAACGTGCCGAGGAGTTGTTGGGTGTGGATCTCGAAACAGCCTTTGCCGAGCGTAAGTACGGTTTTATTTCGGGTGCGCTCAAAGAGACATACACCCCCGGAGAGAACGAGAAACCGAAGATTGGAATGGCGATAGACTCTATCGTGACCCACCGCGTTTGGGGATTCCCGATATTCTTCTTTGTGATGTGGCTGATGTTCTACTGCACCTTCTCGCTCGGAGCCTATCCGCAGGAGTGGATTGAGAGCGCTGTGGAGTGGTTGAGCCGTCTTGTCAGCGACTTTATGCCTGACGGAACGCTCAAAGACCTTGTGGTCGATGGTGCTATCGGAGGTGTGGGTAGTGTGATAGTCTTTCTGCCCAACATTATGATTCTCTACCTCTTCATTTCGTTTATGGAGGATTCGGGCTATTTGGCGCGTGCTGCGTTTATTATGGACAAGGTTATGCACCGCCTCGGACTGCACGGAAAGTCGTTCATTCCGCTTATTATGGGCTTCGGGTGCAACGTGCCGGCAATACTCTCGTGCCGAACTATCGAGAGCCGTAGCAGTCGTCTGATAACCATACTGATAACACCCTTTATGTCGTGTAGTGCGCGACTGCCGATATACATAATCTTTGCAGGTGTATTCTTCCCGCGCTCGGCAGGTTTGGTGCTGTTGCTACTCTATGTTACGGGTATTTTGATGGCGATACTGACGGCACGACTGATGCGACGGTTTATGTTTAAGGTGGATGAAACACCATTTGTTATGGAGTTGCCACCCTACCGCATCCCGACGCTGAAAACCACCATTATACACATGTGGGACAAGTGCGCACAGTATCTGCGTAAGATGGGAGGACTTATCCTTATCTCGTCTGTGATTATCTGGTTTTTGAGTTACTACCCGAAGAGCGACGATGTTACCTCGCAGGCAGAACACTACGAAAACTCCTACCTCGGCACCATAGGCAAGGCTTGCGAGCCTGTGTTTGAGCCTCTCGGATTCAATTGGAAGTCGAGCGTGGCTCTGCTTTCCGGAGTTGCGGCCAAGGAGATTGTTGTCAGCACCCTCGGAGTGCTTTACTCCGAAGGCGACGAGGTGGCAGAGGTGGATGGCGAGGCAAATCTGCGTCATCGTCTTGCTGCCAGTGGCGACTTCAATACTGCCTCGGCAATGGCATTCCTGCTCTTTATCCTAATCTATTTCCCCTGCCTTGCGACCGTGGTGGCAATAGCCTCGGAATTGGGTTGGAAGTGGGCTGTGGGGTCGATTATCTACTCTACCACGATGGCATGGCTTATAGCCTTCGGGGCTTATAATCTGCTAAATCTCTTCGTATGACGTGGCAGGATTGGGTTGTGGCTGCTATCGGTGCAGCGATTGTTGTGTGGGGAGTTGTGCGTGTTGTCTGTAACATAAAAAAGCGCAGGAGCCTCTTCGACCCTTGCGCTTCGTGTTCCGAGCAGAAATGCCCCTCGCGTGGCTCCAAACTATCAAAGTGCGAACATGATAAGTAACTGCGCCGTAAGTACGCGCAGGAACATCGTGACGGGATAGACCGTCGCATAACTTACCGCAGGCATATCGTTGCCGGCTGTGGTGTTAGAGAATGCAAGAGCAATGGGGTCTGTCATACTTCCGGAGAGCGTACCCATAATCGTATAGAAGTTCATCTTCAACGCAAAGCGAGCGAAGATGCCGACCAGCAGAATCGGCAGTATAGTGATGATTGCACCATAGCCAATCCAGACATATCCTCCGTTGATGACCGTATCGACAAAGCCGTCGCCTGCGCCAAGACCCACACAAGCAAGGAAGAGCGAGATGCCTATTTCGCGCAACATCAGGTTGGCACTCATCGTGGTATAGGTTATAAGGTGCATGTGCGTACCGAAACGGGCAATCAGCAACGCCACAATCAGCGGACCTCCTGCCAAACCGAGTTTTACGGGTTGGGGGATGCTGACGATGGGAATCGAGCCGAGAATCACACCGAGGGCAATGCCGAGGAAGATGGTGATGATGTGGGGGTGATTCAACTTTTTGAGCGAGTTGCCGAGGAGTGATGCTACCTGCTCCACAGCCTTCTCGGAGCCGACAACCATAACTCGGTCACCCACCTGCAACTCCATACCCTGATAGGGAATCAAATCGACACCCGCACGATTGACACGTGTGATGTTGATGCCGTACTTGGTACGCAGGCGAAGGTCGGCAAAGCGTTTGCCGTTAATCTCGTTGCGAGTAATGACAATGCGGCGCGACACAAGTTGGCTGTCAAATGCCTTCCACTCCTTCTCCTCCATCTGAATTTCGTGACCGAGGAAGGTGACGATAGCCTCGACATCCTCGGCTGCGCAAACCACCAACAAGCGGTCGCCTATCGTGAGGGTTGTCGAAGCATCGGCTATTGATATCGAGTTATCCTTGTGAGCGATGCGCGAAACGACAAATTGACGATTGATAAGGTCTTTGACGTGTCCGACGCTCTGTCCGTTCATCATCTCGTTGGTAACCTCGATGGATAGTTTGGTGGCAAACTTATTCTCGTTGGAGAGAGCCTTCAATCCCTCATCCTCCCTCTTGAAGTCGATGCGCATAGCATAACGCAGGGCGATAATGGCGATAATCACACCTACGACACCGAGCGGATAGGTCACGGCATAAGCCATTGCGATATTAGGCTCCTCGATGCCCGTAGAGTCAGTAAAAGCCTGCTGTGCAGCACCGAGTCCGGGGGTGTTGGTTACGGCTCCGGAGAGTACGCCGACCATCGTCGAGAGCGGAGTGCCAGAGATAAGATGAATGACGTATGTCGTTACTACTCCAAGGATTACGACCAATGTAGCCAGCGAAATGACCTTCACGCCACCCTGCTTTACCGATGCGAAGAAACTCGGTCCGACCTGCAAACCTATCGAGAAGACAAAGAGGATAAGTCCGAACTCCTTGACGAATTGCAGTACCTCGGCATCGAGATTCATTCCGAAATGGCTTGCGGCAATGCCGACAAAGAGAATCCACGTAGCACCGAGCGAGATGCCCTTGATTTTCAGTTTGCTCAAAGCCGTACCTGCGGTGATTACCAATGCCAAAACCAGCACCGAATGGGCAATGCCACTACCGAAAAAGAGAGAATATAACCACTCCATAATATATAAATGTAGAATGTTACTAACCTAATTCGGGCGCAAAGGTATAAAAATTCACAATTCACAATTCATAATTCACAATTATTTTTTTTACCTTTGCACATCCAAAACTTAAACAGAGATGAGCAACGGAGTAAATATCGAGCGTGCGCACCGTATGGATGGTACGGGTGAGTACTATTTTTCGCGTCGTCTGCGCGAGATTGCCGAGATTGAGGCATCGACCGGACGTCAGATTATCAAACTTGCTATGGGTAGTCCCGACCTGCCGCCACACCCCTCGGTTGTGGAGCGTCTGTCGCAGGAGGCTCTCCGTCCCGACGTGCATAAGTATATGTCGTTCAAGGGCGAACCTATATTGCGTAAGGCCTTTGCCGATTGGTATGCCAAGTGGTACGGCGTAGAGGTTGATTACAATTCGGAGGTGCTGCCCCTTATCGGTTCGAAGGAGGGTATTATGCACATCTGCCAAACCTTTATCAATCCGGGTGACAAGGTGCTTGTTCCCAATCCGGGATATGCCGCATATAAGTCGGCTGTGAGTATGACCGGTGGTGTGATGCTCCCCTACTCGCTCAACAAGGAGAACAACTTTACCCCCGACTTCGATGCTATCGAGGCTGCCGGTGTCGAGGGAGTGAAGATTATGTTCGCCAACTTCCCCGGAATGCCTACGGGTCAGACCCCGACGCGCGAACTCTTCGAGAAGATTATCGCCTTCGGTCGCAAGCATAATATCCTGATTATTCACGATAACCCCTATTCGTTTATCCGTAATGCCGATAAGCCGATGAGTATTCTCTCGGTCGAGGGCGCGATGGATGTGGCTATGGAGATGAACTCTCTGTCGAAGGGTCACTCGATGGCCGGTTGGCGTGTGGGTGTCATCCTCGGCAAGAAGGAGTGGATTGACTCGATACTGACCTTTAAGTCGAATATGGACTCCGGTATGTTCTACCCCATTCAGGCTGCTGCCGAGACGGCTTTGTCGCTTGGTGAGGAGTGGTTCAAGGAACTCAACGCTATATACTACGAGCGCGAGAAGCAGGGATATGCACTGCTCGATGCTCTCGGCTGTAAGTATCGCCCCAATCAGGCAGGTCTGTTTATCTGGGCGGAGATTCCGGAGGATTATGAGGGTGACTGCTATGACTTCTCGGACGAGATTATGGAGAAGTGTGACGTCTTCCTTACACCGGGAGGTATCTTCGGTACCGAGGGTAAGCGTTATGTCCGTATTACGCTCTGCTGCCCTGCCGAGTTGCTCGAAAAGGCCGTGAACAATGTTAAAGCAAGACTTTAATGATTGATAGTTAACAAAAAAAGACCCTCGCAAATAGGGTCTTTTTTTGTTAGTGAATTTAGTGAATTAGTCTCTCCTTAAACTCCTTAAATTCCTTAAACTCCCTAATGTCCAATCACAATAGCCCTGCTTCGTAGTAGAGGACAATCTGTTCGAGCATTTTGTCCTCGCCGTCGCGTTCATATTCGAGTTTGAGGTTGTTGCCGAAGATGCGCGCTAAACCCTGCCAGAATCCTGCTACAAAGCCTCCGCGGAAATCCTTAATAATTTGATATGCCGTAAATTCCGTCTCGCGGTCGATAAGTTTGCAGAGTATCTTACCCTCGTATAGAGTCATTCGCTTAATCAGGGGTGTGTATTGCTTAACGATGCGCTTCTCGATGCTCTTGACAAAGGCGTGTTGCTCCTTTTTGGTCGGCAGGCTACGCAGTTCATCCTCCATATTCGCCATCTCGTTGCGGGCAATCTGCGCCAATGGATAGACCTTCTTGACGGTGCGGATAAGACGATAGTAGCGACGTCGGTCGATACCTCGGTTGAACTTGTAGATGGGCATCATGTGAATTGTCGCTATCGAGTCGCCCGTTTTGCGGTCGATGGTCCACTCCTGATGCCAATACCCCCTGCCACGACGAATTATAGTTCTGCCCTGCGCCATACAGCACTCCGCAGCCATGATGCCGAGGAGTACGATTGAGAGGGTAAATAATTGTCGTTTCATCGTCTTTGTTGTTGCTTCTCTTGACAAAAATAACTATTTTTGTGAAATATTTGACCTAAAAAGTAAAGTTATGTTGAAAGAGGGACTCTCATACACGAGTAAAACGGATGTATCGCTCACAAATTGTGCTGTGACCGCAGGATCGGGCGATTTGGAGGTTTTTGCCACACCCGCGATGGTTGCGCTGATGGAGAATGCGGCGATGAAGGCTGTGGCGGAGGTTCTGCCCGAAGGAGCAACCACGGTGGGTGCCGAGATGAATGTGACACACATCAAACCTTCGGGTATAGGGGCAAAAGTGTCGGCTACGGCCACTCTTACGGCTGTCGAGGGGCGCAAACTGACCTTTGCGGTTGGTGCCTCGGATGAGGGCGGAGTGATTGGCGAGGGCGTGCATATCCGCTACGTTGTAGATAGGGCGAGGTTTATGAATAAAATTGATAATTGATAATTGATAATTGAAAATTATTTTTCCTACCTTTGTCGCTCAATACGTATAGAATAATAACAGACAAAAAATATGTTTGAAAATTTAACAGATAAACTTGAACGGTCATTCAAAATCCTCAAAGGCGAGGGGCGTATTACCGAAATAAATGTGGCGGAGACCTTGAAAGAGATTCGCCGTGCGCTGATTGATGCCGATGTCAATTACAAGGTCGCAAAGTCATTTACCGACGAGGTTAAGCAGAAGGCTCTGGGTCAGGATGTCTTGAAGTCGGTCAAGCCGGGTCAGATGATGACCAAGATTGTGCGCGACGAACTCGCTGCATTGATGGGCGGTACGGCTACCGATATCCGCTTGGAGGGTACGCCTGCCGTTGTGCTTATTGCCGGTCTGCAAGGTTCGGGTAAGACGACCTTCTCCGGTAAGTTGGCATCGTTCATCAAGAGCAAGAAGGGTCGTCAGGTGTTGCTCGTGGCGGGTGACGTCTATCGTCCTGCGGCTATCGACCAGTTGAAGATTCTTGGCGAGACGGTCGGTGTGCCGGTCTATACCGAGGAGGGCAACCAGAATCCCGTGCAGATTGCCGAGAATGCAATAAAATATGCGCGTCAGAACTCCTATAACGTGGTCATTGTCGATACAGCGGGTCGTCTGGCTGTCGATGAGGCGATGATGCAGGAGATTACCGCAATCAAGGCAGCTGTAAATCCGAGTGAGACGCTCTTTGTAGTTGATTCGATGACGGGTCAGGATGCTGTGAATACCGCCAAGGAGTTTAATGACAGACTCGACTTCGATGGCGTGGTACTGACCAAACTCGATGGCGATACACGTGGTGGTGCTGCGATTTCGATTCGCTCGGTTGTGAATAAGCCGCTGAAATTCATTTCGAGTGGCGAGAAGATGGATGCCTTGCAGGTGTTCCATCCGGAGCGTATGGCAGACCGTATCCTCGGTATGGGCGATGTGGTGTCGCTTGTGGAGCGTGCGCAGGAGCAGTTCGACGAGGAGGAGGCTCGCAGACTCAAAAAGAAGATTGTCAAGAATAAGTTTGATTTCAACGACTTTATAGGTCAGATTCAGCAAATCAAGAAGATGGGTGGTCTGAAAGACCTCGCCTCAATGATTCCCGGTATGGGCAAGGCATTGCAGAATGTCGAGATTGGCGACGACGTTTTCAAGCAGACCGAGGCAATTATCGGTTCGATGACTCCCGAAGAGCGTGAGCATCCCGAAATTATCAACGCTCGCCGCAGAGAGCGTATCGCAAAGGGTTCGGGTACGACCATGGCTGATGTGAATCGACTGATGAAGCAGTTTGAGGATACGCGCAAGATGATGAAGTTCGCGGCAGGAGGCATGGGCAAGTTGCCCAAGATGCCCGGAGGAATGCCCTTCCGCAGGCGATAAGGAGAACGTGGCACACAAATCTAATAATACCAACTTCAAATGAAACTTAAAATGAAAAGATTGTTTTTGATTGCAACTGTGGCTTTGTTGGCGTGTGGAACCGCCTCGGCACAGCACAAATGGAGCAAGAGCGACAAAGGGTCGTTTGTGGAGATTACTAATGAGGGTGGTCGCACGCTCGGCTACAATGTCGATTCGGGCGTACAGATTCTCGAAGTCGATGGCTTTGCCTTCAAGGATCTCAATCGCAACGGTAAGCTCGATATATACGAGGATTGGCGTCGCCCCTCGAAGGAGCGTGCCCAGAACCTTGCAACGCAACTTTCACTCGATGAGATTGCAGGCTTGATGATTTACAGTTCGTCGCTCTCAATTCCTCATTTGAGCACTTCATCGCGCAAAGCTACTTATAACGGTAAGCCTTTCCAGGAGGCAGCAGTTCCCGCATCGTCGCTGACCGACCAGCAACGTGTGATGGTTGTCGAGGATAAGATTCGCCACATTCTGATTAAGACTATTCGTAGCCCCTATTTGGCTGCGGCTTGGAATAACAATATTCAGGCTTTGTGTGAGTCTTGCGAGCACGGTATTCCCGCAAATAATAGTTCTGACCCGCGTCACGGTTTGATTTCGGACGAGGAGTACGCTTCGGGTGGTGGAACTATCTCGATTTGGCCGGGTCTGCTCGGTATGGCAGCGACCTTTGACCCCGCAGTTGCTCGTCAGTTTGGCGATATTGCCTCTACGGAGTATCGTCATCTCGGTATGGCTACGGCTCTCTCTCCGCAGATTGACCTCTCGACCGACCCGCGTTGGCGTCGAGTTATGGCAACCTTTGGCGAGGGCTCAAAGTTGGCTACGGATATTGCACGTGCATATACTGACGGATTCCAGACCTCGACAGGTGCCGATGCCTTGGAGGGTGCTTGGGGCAAGAATAGCGTGAATGCCATGGCGAAGCACTGGCCCGGAGGTGGTACCGGTGAGGCAGGTCGTGATGCACACTTTGCTTTCGGAAAATATGCCGTCTATCCCGGCAATAACTTCGAGGAGCACCTGCTGCCCTTTACCGAGGGAGCCTTCAAGCTCGAAGGCGGTACGGGTATGGCGTCGGCCATTATGCCCTACTACACAATCTCTTACAATCAGGACCCGTCGGGCAAGAATGTCGCTAACGGATATAGTAAATATATTATTCACGATCTCTTGCGCGAGAAGTACAAGTACGAGGGCGTAGTCTGCACCGATTGGGGTATTGTGAATGATTATAAGTGGACTTACTATAATAATGGTAAACCCTGGGGCGTAGAGGATATGCCCGTTGCAGAGCGTTATTTGCAGGTGCTGATGGTTGGTGTGGATCAGTTTGGTGGCATCAATACCAAGAAGCATATCATCGAGGCATACGAACTCGGTAAGGAGCGATTTGGAGAGAAGGCTATTCGTGAGCGTTTTGAGCAGTCGGCGGTACGTCTTTTGGTTAATATCTTCCGTACGGGCTTGTTCGAAAATCCCTATCTCGAACCCCATATCAGCCAGCAGGTTGTAGGTTGTGAGGAGTTTACACAGAAGGGCTTTGAGGCGCAGTTAAAGTCGGTTGTGATGCTCAAAAACCACAACAAGACTCTGCCGTTGAAGGAGCGTACAAAGGTCTATGTCCCGGTGCATCACTATCCTCGAAACAAGAGCTATTGGAGTGGTGCATATAGCGGTGAGCCACACGATGGTTATGGCGTAAGTTTGGACCTTGTGAAGAGATATTTTGACGTGGTTTCAAATCCCGAAGAGGCCGATTGTGCATTGGTGTTCATCGCAGGCCCGACGGTTGGTCGTGGCTACTCGGCACGAGATATCAGAGCCGGTGGTACGGGCTATGTACCCATCTCGTTGCAGTATGGCGACTACACCGCTAAACACGCTCGTAAAGAGAGCCTTGCAGGTGGTGACCCGAAGGAGAACTTTAAGAACAGAAGCTATCGTGGTAAGACCGTGCAGACTCACAATAAGTGCGAGTTGGATGCAGTGCTCGAAGCACGTAAGGCAATGGGCAATAAGCCTGTGATTGTTATGGTTGCAGCCGAGCGTCCGTTGGTGTTCTCGGAGTTTGAGGGTGTCGTGGATGCGATTCTTGTCGGATTTGAGATTCAGAATCAGGCGTTCCTCGAAATCGTGTCGGGCAAGGCGGAGCCGCAAGGTTTGTTGCCGGTGCAGATGCCTGCCGATATGAAGACTGTCGAGCAGCAGAGCGAGGATTTGCCTTTCGATATGAAGTGTTATAAGGATGCCGACGGCAACGTCTATGATTACGCCTACGGACTCAATTGGAGCGGTGTGATTAACGACTGGCGTGTCGAGAAGTACAAGCCGACGAAGTAATTCGCGATTTGCAAGAAAATGAGCCACCTTCGGGTGGCTTTTTTTTGTTGGTGGGGAGGATGGGGAGAATGGGGAGAATGGGGGCGCAATCAGAGATTGCTTATGGGGAGAATGGGGGCGCAATCAAAGATTGCTTATGGGGAGAATGGGTTAGATGGGGAGTCTTTTACTCTCCCCCAATTTCCCAAACTCCCCAACTTCCCCAAATTCCCTAAACTCCCCCAATTCCCTAAACTCTCTAATTCCCCCAGTATCCCCATAAGCGGTCGCAGACCGCGCCCTCATATTCCCCATATTCCCCATACTCCCCATATTCCCC
>SUZF01000010.1 GCA_015060065.1 Rikenellaceae bacterium
TGTTACATTGAAGAACTTCCTTAAAAACTCTTCTTTGTCTCTTGCGCATTCGTCAGTGTTATTATTGTGCGATGTGTGAAGGATATGTTTTCTTAAAGCCTCATCATCAACGGGGATAACAAACACAAGATTAAACTTTTCATCGCATAAAAATGTTTTTATATCCGTGAGAAGATTATATGCTTGCGAACTGCTACATCTATCTATGTTGTCGATAACGAGGACAAGTTGATCGAGATTGGTGATAGAGCATTCTCCCACTTCTACATAATCAACAATTTTTGTATAGGTATTGTTAACTATATTACGCTTCTTCAATGCTTTAGATATCATATCTCTAAAGCATCCTTCAAATTGTTCAGGCGCAAATACTATTGGCTTATTAATTTGAATTTTTAGCTTCTGAAATATGCCGCCAAAAATAGTAATAAGTACTCCCAATAATGATAGGCCGGTAAAAATCGGCACCTTCATTTCAAAAGATATAGGCAGACAATTTATAATAATAAGCAGCGCAAGCAATGCTAGACACAATATACCTAAATAATTTGTAGATACATAGGTTTTTGGCTCAGTTTCTGCCGATTCCGATTGATAGAATCGTTGCATAACCTCCGTTTGTCCCTGCTTTAATTCTTGTTGAATACGAAGTAGGAACATGCGTCTGAAGGAGTCATTTGCATATTTCCACGCATCATATGTAATAAACTTGACTTTTACATCTTCTGAACAAGTTAGGCTCTTTTTTGAGGTTTCGATGATAGACGACTTACCAGATCCCCAACTTCCAAATAATCCAATAGTAAAGACCTGCTCTTTAGGTGCTTGTTGAATTAAATTGGTTAAGTTATCTGCATAGGTTGAGGTATTAAGCAAATCAGTATCTTTGCTTAATACAATTTCTCTATCTGGGATAAATTGTCTCTTCATATATTTATTTTTGTTGTAATAGTCCTTTATCTCTCTCCATAATTTTCTACCAACTCTAACTTCTTGATGCGGGAGGTTATGGCGCTTGGCTTGCGTTGGAAATGGGAAGCAAGTTCTTTGGTCGTTGCACCCTCGCACCACATTTGGGTTAGCTCTAAATCATCCTCCTCTGTCCACGGCTTGTAGGCATTGGAATACTCCTGCTGGCAAGCAAAAACCGAATAGGTAGGCGTTCCTGTCAGCTGCTTATACGCTCTCAAATATTTCTTCAATCGCTTTACATCCTTATCCGAAATATATGGCAAACGACGGATATCCATATTATCCGAGAGGTCGTTGAGCTTGACCGCCACTGCCAAAGGATTCTCCTTGACACGAGCAATAAACTTGTCGTACGGCTCATTCTCCGACAATTTGGTTACACAGCGCAGCGCCTCGATAATCTCCCTCGAAAAGCCCTCGGCAGCAAGGCGTTCAAAGGTCCAATCTGTATCTTCAATAACATCGTGCAATACGCCGACAATCTTCTCCTCGGTAGTTTTGCCTGCCGCCATAACACGTAACGGGTGACCGATATAGTTATTGCCTGCCTTGTCAAACTGCCCACGATGCGCCTCGGTGGCTATCTCTATTGCTCGTTCAAGTGTACTCATAGCACATTAATTAGTCGTGAATATATATCACATATCTCTACTAGTTTGGTAATTAGTGTATCGTGAGATATATTATAATATCCTGTTAGGAGTTCATATGGCTTGCGTTTGTTCTTCTCGGATAGATATGGCAACATATCAGCAAGAAATCGATCTATAATAGAAGAGTCCTTACCACAAGCAGCCACTAATTTATACAGTTCTGAAGGTTGAAAAGATGCAAAATCGGCTTTTCCTATCAGCATTAGACAATTATATGGCTTTTTGCTATTGTCTGGTTTATAGTCAATTCTTAAATCAGATGTTCCGAGGTGATAGCCAAACCCAAATTTTACAAATTCATCGATTACATTGCGTAATACTTCTTTATTATTATCTTTCAGCCACTCCTCCTTGTCATTGTATGCTCTACGCATATCTATATCGTTCTTGGCCAATTCTGCTTTTTTGTTCTGTGGAATCACCTCACCCCCTACAAGTTCGGCTATTTGCATTAAATAATCCAAAGCTATCTCTGGTTTTATTTGAAAGAACTCTCTGTTGGAATTTATTCTATTGCCAACGAGGAGCGATAGCGAGGAATGTATAAATCTCTCTACCTTCTTGTATTCGCGAACCTGATAGATGGCATACCATTCAAATGGAGTTGGCACTCCGGTTGTGTGCAGTTCCTTCATTCGTTTCTCGACCGTACCAGAGGTGATACCAATTTTTACAATATCCTCCTTAAAACTTGGATTTGTTAGAATATATACGATGCCTATTTCTTCCATGACTTGTGGGGTTAAGATAATGACAAAGTTAGCGAATTATTTCTGTCACAACAAATAATTTAGCACACTCTCCCAATCGGGAAAGCGCTCCGTACCAAAATGGATATGCTCGCCATCGAAAATATCAACACCATGTCGTGTGCGGTCATCAATGATATAATCGCCTCTACAAAGATTCTTATGGTGCGATAATATTAGACGCTTATAGGCCATATCACCCAAATATTTTTGTACCCACTGCACCTTATCGCTCCACGCTGATGGGTTATTCCAAGGTGCTGTCGATAGTATGTAGACATCATATTTCTGTGCCAACTTCCTAAACGCATCTATTGCCCCAGTCATCGGTGTCATCTTTGAAAATATGCCTGGTATATCATCAAGATGTCCTTCAAACTGCGACAAAATGTTGGTATCCATAGCATCTATACCCGACTTGAAATCAACCAGCACATTGTCCATATCAATGTAAATAGTTTTCATAATGGCACTTTATTTTATTCTCCTACAAAGTTAGCAATTATTTCTAATAGAATGTTGTGGGACTGCGAAAACTCATATTGTCCACACAGCAAAAAGAGAAAAAGCCGAAACTTTTTCTCTCGATATTACATAGGATATTGTTTTTACTACCCCTCCATCATATCTATCTCCATCTGCAAGATGTCAAGAAACTTCGCTGCGTGAGTACCGTCCATCTGGGTATGGTGGAATTGGAACGATACGGTCAATGTGGTCTTAAACGAGCCTCGTTTGTACCTACCCCAAATCATAAACGGATTGTTGAAAATGCCGCTATACATACCCACCGCGCCATCTATTTCGTACTGCGCCAATGCCGAGGTGCCGATAACCATACTCTCTGCCGAGAGGTCGTGGTCGGCACAACTCTCCGCCACCTGCTTCGTCAGGCGCAGATAGTCGCTATTGAACTGCGCCAAATCCTCGCTGTAAGGCACATCGCACGAACTCACCTCGCCCGCTGTGTTGGCAACAATGGTGTTTACGGCAATGGTGTCGTACTGCATCAACTTGTCGCCCACGGGGAGCATATAGAACTCCTTGACCTGCACGGCGGCACGACCAATGCAGTAGCACATCAACATATTGAATTTCAGCCCTCGCTTGCGGCTGATTTTCACGAGGCGCGATACATCGAGCGTCTTGAAAAATGTAACCATCGGCATCGGTGCCTGCATCCACATCTCAAAGGCGTATGCACGAGTTGTCTGCTGGGGATTTATCTCTCTCATAGCGGTAATTTTTTGATAAAGAGTCGCAAAGGTAATAATTTCTTTGCAAAGTCCGCAAAAGTCGGGGTTGGATTTGTATAAATAAGTATTATTAGAGGGTTAGTTAGTTTTGCTGGGGAGTTGTATTAATTACTATAATTATGGCAAAATTAAGTGAATCAGACAAGCGTTTTATGGGATGCTTGCGTAATATAGCAATAGGAGTGGCTGTTATGTTTCTTCTTCCCTATCTTGGGGCTGCTGTTTATGGGTGGATAGATAGCCGAAATGATAAAAAGAACCAAGAACGATTGCAATTAGTAGAAGAATGTATTGAGAACTTGGATTTCGTTCAGGCGAGGAAACTGCTGTCGGAATATAGCGGGAATACACAAAATACATACGGAAAACCAAATTACTATGCGCTTACGAAGGAAAAATTATCACAAGCTCATGTCTCTTATTTGGTTAGTCAAGGCCAATTCTCATTAGCTAAACAAATTGCTACAGAAGACAGAGACAAGAATCTCTATGAAAGTGCATTGATGAATCAACTTATAGACATCTATGGCTCATATACCAATGTTGAGCTTATAAAAGCATTGTCTTTGGTGGAAATAGATGTAGAAGATGATGAAAAATATGATGAAAAGATAGGGAAGTTTGTCCCATATGTGAATATTGAAGAGTATAATATGAGAGTAACGTCTTTTAATACTAAATTGGACCGCTTCTGCAAAAGTCTATACGCAATGGGGAAAAAGGAGGATGCAAAAGCCTTTCTGAACTTATTGAAACCCGACTATAACGGCAGTACAGTAAAGATTAACAAGATAAAAAGCCAATATCGATAGAGAAACCGAACTCGCGAATAGCACCAACTATTAACCTATTAAAATTAATAAGTAGTATGGATTTCATTGTAGATGCCCTGTTATGGGTAGTGAAAGGTTCTTTCAAACTGCTATGGTGGGGAATCAAATCGCTATTTGGGTTTAGTAGTGGCTCTTCTGAGCATAAGAAGCGAAACAAAAACTCGGCTACTGCGCCGGACAAACAGATGGGCGGACTTTTTGACCATCGTATTCCGACTAATTGGACGGCTACTTTTTCTTATCACGGAGAGCAGATTCGTGTGACATTACATAATCGCAATAGCCGTCCGGCAGAGTTTGAGTTTCTAAATGAGATGCGTAATATGCGTGGAGGAAGAATCGACACTAAGCAAGTGCGACTACTCAGTATCGAACAAGGATAACTAATTTATTAACCTTAAAATTAACAACTATGAAAAAGATTGAGTACAAACGCCCTTATCACAGCGACCGATATGAGAAAATTGCAATCTATCGCAAGTTAATCTGTGAAGCATTGGAGAGGAGATCTATTTTTGGTATTATCTTCGAGAATGCACCTGCCGTAAACCCTCAAACCTTTGATGAGTTCTGGTGTTACGAACTTTTGAAGTTTGAAAATGGGAAAATGCTCCACGCCACCGTGAGATGCAATATCCCGGAGAGTGCTATCATTTTCACCAAAGAGCAATATGAAAATGGATTTCTGCAAAAGTTCGATGAGCAAAACAACTCGAATTGGGTAGGCGAGTTCCAGAATGCTAAATGGTATCGTTGGGAAGAGGTCGAAGAACAAAATCAATACTCGTGGGATTGTCTTTATTATTGTGTAACCGAGGCTATTAACCAATGTGCCGACGAGGACTCCTACTATGAAGAGGAAGCGAATTTCGATCAAGGTAATGCCGATACAGATGATTGGATTGTAGATGAGTATTGCGATGATGACGACGACGATTTTGACATGGATGATGAGGAAGATGATGATGACGACGATTTTGACACGGATGATGAGGAAGATGATGACGACGAAAACGGCGATGAGTAATCACTAAAAATCACTTCAAACGGCCACTTGTGCTAAGTTTTGGCGCAGACAGCCGTTACCTTTGTTGCTGAAAATAATCAAAAACAATTCAGCTATGGACTTAAATATCCCTATTTCAGTATCCTCTTGCGACCCCTATATGGATCGCCCGCCCGTTGCAATCTATGTCCACGGCCTGGCCTCGGGAGCCAATGCCTCAACCATCGATAAACTTGCCAAACGTTTCCCGCAGTTTGTGTGGATATCAGCCGACTTTGGCGAGGAGCTGGCCGAAAATGTGGAGCAACTCAATGATATGATTCGCAGCAACTCCCCGCAGCTTATCATCGGAACTTCGATGGGTGGCTTGACCGTGCTCTATGCCGATGCACCCGAGGTTGTGAAGGTGGTCTGTAACCCTGCATTGTCGATTGCCGACAGCGTGCGGCATACTATCGGCTTGGGCAGGCACGAATATTTCTGCGAGCGTTTGGATGGTGCTACGGAGTTTGAACTCACCGAGCAGATGTGCCAACGATACGAGCGATATATCGCCTCGCACACACCTGTGCTTGGCCGAGCAAGTTATGCTGTATTCTCACCTCACGACGAGCTGCTGGGCGATAAAGCCGCTGCAGCCGCACAACAAGTCGTAGCAAACAGTGGCTACCGCGTACTTATCGACCCCAAAGGCAAGCACCGTATGCAGTCTTCGACCATTAAACTCATCGCACAAGAGGTTGTCGATAAAGAGCATTTTGGGGGAATTTCCCTACGCAATAGCGAACAATCAAACGAAAAATAATTAACTTTGAAGAAAAATTATTAACCTAAAAATGAAGGGATATGAGTGAAAATATCAATACAGCCTATGACGCTGCAATAGAGTATCTGAAAACCTCGCCGATGTTTAATCTTTCGCTTTCATCGAAAGAGTTATTTCATTCCAATTTTTTATATTGGATATGGAAGTTAGATTCAAACGCCTTTAAGCGCCTTATGGCGACACTATTAGATGTCGAAACAAAAGAATTGGGTTGGGGAGGCGAGTGGGAAGTAGTACGAGAATATAATAGTTTTGACTTATGTGTTAAGCGTTGCGATAAAGAGAGTTATGACGAAAAGACTAGCGTAAGAAAGATTCGTTATGGCGATGTCTTATTAGTGATAGAGAATAAGGTCAAAAGCATTCCCTATAAGGCACAGTTGAAAAAATATGTTGATAAGGTCAATGAACTATATGGTAAACGCCGTAAGGGCGATGCCGGGAATGTTAAATATATTTTGTTGACATTGCCAACTCACTTCCCAAATGCACCAAAAGAGATATCATCAAAAGATAAAAATTCCACCATAGACAATTGGGAAATTGTAACATATGAAAAGTATATCAAAATACTCAAGGAGCTAAAAATATCATCTTCTGATGGTTTAGATGAACAGACAAAGGTCTACGCATCAAAAATAATAGATGACTATATCAAGTTTGTAGAGCACCTGCTTGTTATATATCAAGTATGGACAGTCAGGTGCTATGATAAATTAGGCTTTATATATTACAAAGACCAAAAACAACCATGTGGTGCATATATAGGCTATATTACTGATGCTCAAAATCTCCGCATTCACGATTTGTTTCATAAATCAAAGTATGCAAGAATTTGTGCAGATATAATCTCTAGATTCGGTGGCGAAAACATAAACATTGATGGCTATGAGGTAGGTATTAACTTGACAGATAAAGCGGTGTGTAAATATTTGGAGGAAGAAGGTAACAAGAAAAAAGGTTGTATTGTATGGGAATATAATTACACGCACGGAGAGCCTTTGGTTGGTGTTAAAATAGCAAGACGAGATAAAGATGATAATCTCATAACATACATTATTCAGGTACAATCTGGTGTATATGAGCATGGTGTAATTGCCGATCATTCAAAATTGAAGGGATGCGAGGGCGTAAAAGCCGAGAAATTATGGGACTACATACGCAATAAAAGCACGGATAATATTTTTTCAGTTGGAGGCTATCCGTGGTTGAGATGTGAAGATTTTGCTGACGATGCGACGAAGGATTTTAACCCACTTTCAAATCAAAATGTAGTTCTTAAATCAGCTATCTTTGATGAATCGCCGTTATATCCGGAATATAAAAAACAAAAAGATACATTGCCCTATGCAAAATATGCATCAGACAACTCAAATACAGCAATGATATATCAGTTTAGAAAACTTAAAACTGAAGTAAAAACAGAAGATTTAATTGATTATATTATTACGGATGTTAAAAAACTCCTTGGAGGACTTAACAACCAGCAATAAAAGCCACGACCCCGACTTGAAAAGTCGGGGTGGTTTTTTGTTAAAATAATATCGAAACAACTCTCTACATCAGATTGCTGAACAGATCTTGCTCAACAATGTCGAGTGTGAACTTTACGTCAGGCAAAATTTTTTGCAAAGTTCGTTGACGCACGATCGGTTTTACGGCAGAGAAAATTGTTAATTGCACACAATGCTCATCAAAAACATCGAACTCGTGGGCCATTTTGTGATAAACAGCGTCAGCATTCTTAAAATGGGTGACGAGCAGCAGATGACACAGACCTTTGCTCTCAAAAGTTGAACGGTTGCTCACTTCGTTCCACGCAGCGAGCGGAAAGACGGCAAGCATCGCTTCGTCAATGCAAACGCTCTCATCTTTGGTGCGGAACTCTAAAATCGTCACAAAGGGATCTTCTACAGACTTGGTCTTCTCTCTCATTTTCATATGCTTTATGTTTTAGGTTTAACTTTCAATCACGATGCAAATTTATACCTAACCTGTGCCAAAAAGTGGCATTGTTATATAGGTTTGCGATTTTTTTTACTCTTTTTTACTCTGCCAACTTTTGGCAGATGTGTAGCATATTTTTGTGCCAGAAATAAAATAAGAAGATTATGGCACAAGAGGAAACAAAACGAGTAACAAAGAGAAGAGAGGTGGAGGAGCAGAAGGCGCTGACACTCCTCGATGCGGTGGAGCAAATTGCCGAGCAGGCGCAAAATTCGGCTTTGAGTGAAGCGTTTTTCAAAAAGGCCGCAAAGCCGATAAACTACATCGTGGAGCGATTGCAGATTAGCGACAAGCAGGCTATGATGTTGGCTCTGCTTGCCAATTTCTACGATGAATGGAACACACTGTCCGAGTTGACAGAATACCTCGGTTGCAAGCGATTGCATCTATTGCGTTATGCTCCTGAATTGGAATTCCTGCGCAAAAATCAATATATAAGAATCAGGGCAAGCAATAATTCGGCACCGGCACCTTTTAATGGCGAGGCCTATCGAATAACGAGGGATGCGTTGTGTGCCATTCAACACAACGAAACATTCAATTGTCCAACATACTCCGGCTTGACTATTACGGAGTTCTTTGATCGGCTCAACGATTTGACCCAACAGCGCAAAGACGAAGGTTTGGAATATAGTCTCTTTGCCGAAGAGGTATTTGAGTTAATCAATGCAAACTCTTCCTTGCCTTTTGTTGGAAAACTCAAAAGTCTTAATCTTCCTAAAGAAGATATGATCCTGTTATTGTGGTGCTGTGATATGCTCGTTACGGAGGATGATGGAGTTATCATTCCGCATGATATTGATACCCTGTACAATGGTATGCGTAGGTTGTACAGAAGGCAACTAAGTGCTCTGCGAGAACAACAATCGTTGCTATTTGACAGAGGACTATTGCAACCCGTAAACAACGATGGAATGGGGCGACACGATGCGTATGAACTAACCTCTTATGTTCGCAATGAACTTTTGCAGGGTTTAGGTGTTGAACCAAAAAAGAAAAATGATAATAAGCTGCTGCCGAGTAGTTCAATTGTTGCCAAAAAACTCTTTTACAACCCGAAAGAGGAGCGTTCGCTAATGCAGCTCAGTTCTCTGTTGGAACCTGAGCAATTCGATAATATCTGCACTCGCTTGGAGGAAAAAGGTCTGCGACGCGGATTTGCTTGCCTTTTTTATGGAGCTCCAGGAACTGGTAAGACAGAGACGGTTTTACAACTTGCGCGAAAGACTGGACGAGATTTGATGCAAGTGAATGTGTCAGAGATTAAGAGTATGTGGGTTGGCGAGAGCGAAAAGAATATCAAGGCTCTCTTTGATCGTTATCGCAGATTAGTCAAGGAGTCGGAGCGCGCCCCCATACTCTTCTTTAATGAGGCGGATGCTATCATCAATAAGCGCAACGAAAATGCCGAACGAGCTGTGGATAAGATGGAGAATTCGATGCAGAACATCATCTTACAAGAGATTGAAAACCTCGAAGGCATCTTAATCGCCACAACTAACCTAACCAAGAATATGGACAAGGCTTTTGAGCGAAGATTCCTCTATAAGGTTGAGTTTGAGAAACCTTCGCTCGAAGCAAAACAACATATTTGGCAGTCTATGCTTCCTTCATTGTCTGCAACCGATGCCGAGATATTGGCTACAAAATACGATTTCAGTGGCGGTCAAATTGAGAATATTGCACGCAAACACTCCGTCGAAGAGATTCTTACAGGACACTCGGTTGAACTTAATCGATTGATCGAATTTTGCAACGAAGAACGATTAGATCAACCAGGGCACCGCAGAAGAATTGGGTTCTAAAAGCCATAATGAGTATGAAAATAGCAATTGTAGGAAGTCGCACATTCACCAATTACGAGATGATGTGTGCATTTATTGAGAGGAGCCTCTCGGATGCGGAGTTTAACTCTATTGAGGCAGTCGTATCGGATGGAGCACGCGGAGCCGACACCCTTGCCGAGCAGTATGCTCGTGAAAACAGATTGGAACTAATTGTATTCCCTGCTGAATGGGAAAGATATGGTCGCAAAGCTGATCCGCTACGCAATGTGAAGATTATCCAAGAGTGCGACCTCTGCTTTGCCTTTTGGGATGGTCAAAGTCGTAGCACGGAACACGATATCGACCTATGCAAAGAGATGGGTAAAAAGTACTATATCTATATGTTTTGAGTGCACTCGAACGAAATTTCCAATTCATTGCGAAGAGCCTAATTCTCTACAATAAAAGTTGACACGACACATAGAAACGCATATGTGGTAGTTAAAAATCTAACCAACGACAATTGATATCTTAACATTCAAGGATATTCTATTTTGTTTAATTTGCCCCCGCCATTCTTCATAATAGAGGAAGGTGGGGGCTAATTATACCTATTGCAGGCTAAAGCTTGTGCCGCTCAGTTTCGCGGAGAGTTTGTCCATTTCGTTGCTGACCGTTTGGTCAACGATGCGGGCGTAGATTTGGGTTGTCGCCAACTTTGTGTGGCCTAACATCTTGCTGATTGATTCAATAGATACGCCATTCGCATAGGTCACTGTCGTTGCAAATGTATGGCGGGCCAGGTGCGAGGTTACTCGTTTCTGGATGCCGAGGATGGCTGCAATCTCCTTCAGATAGTCGTTATACTTCGCATTGCTGATAATAGGCAGCAGGTAGTCACCCGTGCGTTCCTTCTCGTACTTGCGCAGAATTGAGAGTGGAATATCGAGCAGTTTTACTTTTGATGCCACGCCCGTCTTCACGCGGTGCGTCTCAATCCAGGTGCTACCGTCGTCCGCCTGCACGATGTTTTTCGGCGTTAGCGACGACGAGGTCGAGAAATCAAAGCCCGTAAAGCAACAGAATATAAACCTATCCTTCACGCGTTCCAAACGCTTATTTTCGGGCTTGTAGTTGAGGAATAGCTCCAACTCTTGATGTGTGAGGTAGCCGCGGTCCTTCTTCTCCTTTTTCAGGCGCACATCGCAGAATGGGTCGCGCTTCATCATACCGTTGCGGAAACACATCGTCGTGATACGCTTAAAGATTCGCATCAACTTTTCCGACGAGTTGAGCGACAGACCGTGTTCCACCTTCAAGAACGCCTCGAAATCGAGTACGAATGTGCGGTCCACCTGTCGGATAGGAATATCCTCGCGATTGCGTTTCTTGCGTAGGAACTCCTCCAAACGGCGATAGGTGAGATCAAATTTGTTAAATGTCGATTGGGTAATGTCGATGCCTATCAGCGACTCCTGACGCTCGTTAAACTCGTCGAAAATCGTAAGCAGCGTGGTGTTTTTAGCTCCAACACCGAGAAACTCGTCACGCAGTATCTGTGGCGTAACAATCTCGCCCGCTTCGGTGAAATTCTGATAAATGGAGATTAGACGAGCGTTAATGCTGTCCAAGTAACGGTTTATGCGAGTTGCTTCGGGCGAGCGACCTTTGGCTCTGCTCGACTTGCCGTCCCATATTGCAACGGGAACGCTCATCTTAATGTTGAATGCGACGGTCTCACCATTGATAGTTACGCGGGCTGTAAGGGGCATTGTGCCGTCCTTGCGTTGTTCATTTGTTCGCCCGTAGAACAAGATTCTAAATGTACTTTTCATCTGATTGTGGTTTTAATGAGTTTTACTTGCTTTTTGACGCATTTTGCGTACAGGAAAAGTATAGGTAAACCACAGACAGAAAGTTTATTAACCCCAATAACCGTTACGACTTTTCATTACAACCGTTACGACTTTTTGATTTTAGGTTAATTCGTAACACTTCGTAATGAAATGTACAGCGGAAATAGGTATTTTCAGGGGATTCGGCTTACGGACCAAAAACAAGAAAACCTCTCTAAAACAGCGTTTAAAGAGGTTTTTCATTACTTTGTCCTTTTTGTTTTGGACTCTTTGAGCGGAAAACGAGACTCGAACTCGCGACCCCAACCTTGGCAAGGTTGTGCTCTACCAACTGAGCTATTTCCGCAACTAACACTTTACTACTATGAAAGGTGTTGCAACCTTTGAGCGGAAAACGAGACTCGAACTCGCGACCCCAACCTTGGCAAGGTTGTGCTCTACCAACTGAGCTATTTCCGCATATTTTTAAGCGCTCCACGGAGCTAAATCCGTTTTGCGAGTGCAAATATAAGGCGTTTTTTTTATTCACACAAATTTTTTGCAAAAAAATCGGATTTTTTACTGCTGTTCGGTGTGCGCGCCCAAAAAAAGCGCATCCCCCGAAGTCGTAAGGTCTGATTTTGATATTTGCGAGAGCCTTGAAAAATCACCTGCTTTCAACTATTTTATTACAACAATGTCCCATTGGGTGTTGTTCATTTGCGAAATGTTTTCTAATTTTGTGGTGCTGAACGGTTTGTTTACGCAACCGCGAGGCAGACATAGAAAGTGTTTTTCGCAGTCCTTATATGAGAATCTGACAGTTTTCAACGACTAATGGGCTTACGGGCAACACCTATTTCTTGTATATGTGCTATTGGTATGTTCTATGCCAATGTATTGCTATATACAGGTGTGGGGCATTGTATCGTTTGTTTTTAGTCGGGTTTTGTCAGAGCCTTCATATAGACATTCGAAATATCAACCTCACACTTTCTTATTATTATAAACAGCACGTTTGGGGTTGGCGGGCAACAAAACTTAAATAATTATGAAAAAATTAGTTGTCTTAATTCTGGCAGTAAGTGCTTTCACTTCTTGCATCACAATTCGAAGCAGTGCCACTCACAAAAGCGTTGAGATTCAACCTATTGGTGCGTTGATTGCGGATCTCCAAGTTGCTCCGGAAAGGGTGTCTTACACAATGAAACCACATCGTCGAGTTCGTCGCGGAGGTTTTGAGAATGTTAAAAGTACGGCTATTCGAGAGGCTCTGAAAAGCAATGGAGGTGGAGATGTTTTGGTAGGCTTGGAAGTTCAAACAAAACAATCACGTTTTCTGTGGTGGAGAAAGATTAAATCTATAACGGTGTCGGGATATCCTGCAAAATACACTAATTTCACAAGTCCCAGCAAAGATTATTGGACTCCGGAGGCTGTGTGGCTGACACAAGATGCCATAAACAAGGTTCATAATCGTAGAAGAGGTGTTGCTAATTTGCAAGATTTTATAGAACTGACAAAAAAACATAAGTAATGAGCCGTATTATTTGCACTCTTCTATGTGTGTTGAGTGTCGGTATTTTGCAGGCGCAGAATATGCGACGCATAGAGGGTTCTGTTCATGATTTTCGTGGAGAACCGGTCTGTAATGCCTCGTTAAGAGTTGTAGGCAATGCCAAAACATTCAAAACAGGTGCAGATGGAACGTTTGCAATTGATGTTCCGGCTGATGCTGCGGTACTTTGCGTTGAAACCCCGAACTATCGTACCAAATATATGGAGATTGATGGTACCTACATGATTTTCACTTTGAGGCCAAAGAGTATTGCTGATGCCAAGGCTTTTGCTGCTGGGAAGAAGGAGGAGTTAGAGCGTGCAAAAGCAGCGGAACGAGCCACTTTCGATGCTCAAAAAGATGCTGTTGCAGCCGAGATGGCAAAAGAGCGAGAAATCAAGGCTACGGCAAGGGAAACTTTGGCAAAAGAGCGAGAGGCAGAACGTATTGCTTTGGCACAAAAACGAGAGACTGAACAGGCAGGGCGGCAAGAGCAAAAGCATGCTGCGGGGAAACTTAAACGAGCGGAACTATTGGCAAAAAGCGTAGATTCAAATCTGCAATTTTACAAAAATATGTCGATTGGGACTCCTTCGAAATCATACACCGAATTGGGACATAACTATTTGTATAGCAGGAATGGCAAAGAACTTGATGTAACAAAAGCGTTTTTATGCTACAATCTTGGCGTTAAACATGGCGAGAAAGAGGCATTATTACCTCTTGGACTCTTTTATGAAACCGGACGCTCCCATGACCGTTTCTACTTGGAAAAGGATTTGAGACTTGCGCTTGCTTGCTACGAAAAGGCAGCAGAACTGAATGTTCCCAATGCCGACAGATTGGTTGAGAATCTCATGAAGAAACAATATTGATTGTTTTGTAGTTATTAACACTAATTTTTAGCAGATGAGGGTTGTTCAGCGCATTGATTGGACAACCCTTATTGTTTGATATGTGAGGCTAATGCACTATATTTTTCCCAACCATACGAAATCTCGGATATAAAATCAATGAACAAGTCGCACTTGGCGGGATTGACGCAGTCGCTTCGCTTTACTGCGTCTTTCCCCACACCTCGCCGGTGGGGCCCTTGCAAAGAACTGCACTACGCAAAAAGTTGATAAATCAACTATTTTTGTTTTTGGCTACTATGTCTGCAAATAAATTTGCGCCATACTATCCAAAAACAAAAGGTGTCGAATTCTCGACACCTTTTTGCTTCGTTTGTTCTTCGCGGTGAGAGGGGGATTCGAAGGTCGAGCCGCAGGCTCGTCCTCGCGAGGATACCATATAAGCGGAGGCTGCAAGCCGAGCAATAAACACAATTCTATCCTCGCAACCCCCAATTTAAGAGAGCAATGCCCGCACTCCGCAGATGCAGAGCGACCGCCCGTGGCGTGTTTTGTTTGGTGCTGTGGCGGGGGCTTGCACACAGCCACAAGCACAAAACAAAACAGACGACTTTTTAAGTCGTCTGCTCTGCATTATCTTTGCGGTGAGAGGGGGATTCGAACCCCCGGTACGGTTGCCCGTACGTCAGTTTAGCAAACTGGTGGTTTCAGCCACTCACCCATCTCACCAAACCCTCGTCCTTGCGGATTGAGCGGTGCAAATATACAATCTTTTTTCGAATTGCCAAAACTTAATTACTCAAATTTTTCTTGCACCATATATTAAACTCTTTTTTTGCTCTTTTTTACGCTATATAATTATGAATCTTTAAGATTTTTTATATTTTTGCGCCTTAAAGGAAGATGCTTCACGCGAGTAGAGACTCCGCACAAAACAAAAGCATCTCCCCAAAAAGGTTGATGAGAAGATAAAACACAAACTTTTTAACACATTTTAATATCAAACAATTATGAGAAAGTTTTTCACATTTTTCGCACTTGCAGCCTTCGCATTGGTTGCCGGTGTAAGTTGTCAGGATCCCGAAGTGGATACTGATCCCGCAGTTCTGACCGTAGGCGAACTCGCTGAAATTTCAGCAGGGGGGGGGAATTGCACTCTCTCTTATTCTGTTGAGAATCCTATTGAGGGTGAGGTTGTTACCGCTACCGTTCCCGCCGAGGCAACGTGGGTACACGACATCACTGTCGGTGAGAACGCCGTAGAGTTTGTTGTTGATGCCAATAATGGTGATGCACGTTCAACCACTATGACCATCTCTTATGCAAACCTCTCGCCCGTTGAGGTTACTATCTCGCAGGCACAGGCCAGCGATATCACTATTGGCATGTTGGCAAAAGTCCCCGCAGCAGGTGGTAATGCAAGTTTTACCTACTCGGTTGTAGCCGTAGAGGGCGCAACGCTGACCGCAACTGTTGATGATGAGACGACGTGGATTCACGACATCAACGTAACTGCTACCGCCGTAGAGTTTGTTGTTGATGCCAACACCTCTACATCAGAGCGTATGGCAGTGATAACTCTCTCTTACGCAGGTGCCGACAAGGATGTGACCATTACGCAGGAGGGCGCAGCACCGGTAGGAGATGCTTTCGAGGTTTCGTTCTCGAATGTAACCTCTGAATCGGCTTATGTAAGCGTTACACCGGCATCGTCGGATGTTCAATACATGATTCTGAATACCAAGAAATCGACGCTGAATACCAGCACTTACGCAGGCGAAACCATCGAGGAGAAGGCTGTAAGTTACGTGCTTAACGAGGCTAAAAGTGCTCTGTTCTCATTTTGGGGCGCAAATATGGACAAGTTCCACACCGGTGCTTATCCCGCAGCCGATGCCGAGGAGGGCGAGAACTACCAGTATTGGATGCTCACCGACGAGACAGATGTCCCCTATATTATCGTATGTGGTGTAGATACCACGGTTGCAACTAGAGAGGAACTTACTGCCGAGAAATTGACTACGAAAGTAATGGTTGTAGAGGTTCCCCTCTTGCCTGCACCTGTTATTACCCTCAGTAGAACGACTCTTGACGTCACTTCGGATGCCGGCTCCAATGGACTCTCGTTCCAGATTGAGAATCCTGTCGAGAATGCGGACATCCAGGCTAAAACCAATGCAAAGTGGATTAAGAATATCAAAGTCGTAAATGACAAGGTTGTTTTTGAGTACGACGAGAACCCCTATGGCGTTGCCCGTACCGCAACTATTACATTTACGTATGACTTCGCTCTCAATGCTCGCACTTTGACGGTTAATCAGGCTGCTAATCCCGCTGCCGAGAACATCACATTCGAGATTGAGGTCGTTGAGACTCACTGGGACCACGTATTGGTTAATGTAACACCCTCGAACAAGGAGGTTGCTTACGTTCTCAATTCAGTTTCGCTTTACGACTACGAGAACTTGCGTGAGTCGAGTGATGAGAAGATTATCGCGAACGATTTCCGTAGCAGCTATTCGGTTCCAACAACCCGTTACGTCGGAGACCAGACGAACTTGAAGGTAACTTCGGCATACTACGTGGCCGGCAAAGAGAAGTACTACATCTACGCATACGCTATTGATGACAAGACTACTCCGACAATGGCAGTTTCGGGTGTTTCGAAGGTGGAGGCTACTACCGTGCTTGATAAGCCTTCATTTATGTTCGAGTGCAGTGACTCTTCGATTACCGTAACACCCGGTGATAGCAAGATTACATTGAAGATACCTGCAACCGCAGGAACTTATACCGTTTCGTACTCTATTGTAAATGTTGCAGAGGGCGGAAATGTTGTAGTGGAGGCTTCGACTACCGGTGCAGCAATTGACAGAAGCACTCTTGTTCATGATGCTGAAAATAAGACCATCACTTTCTCGGTAAATGAATACGCAAGCGGTGGTTACTGGGCTCGTAACGATTATATATATTTGAAGTACTACGAGCCGGGTAATGAGACATTCACAGCGGCAAACGGAACAATCTCCATTTCGCAGGCTGTCCCCGCAAACTAACATCTGATTCATAACAGTTTTTTATATGAGAACTATTAAGAATCTATTTTATACACTTCTTGCAGTCGTGGCAGTAGCAATACTGCCCGCCTGCGAGGGTGGTGAGAATGGTGGTAACGGAGGCAAGGGTGATGAGAATGTCATTCTTCTCGACCGTCAGGGTGCTGCCTACTATCTCGGCAAGGTTTGGGACTTTCAGGGCGAGGAGCATGCCGATTACTACGTTGTGCTCTCGAACTGCGAAATAGGTCAGAGTGTGCAGACCGGCTTGGAGGTGCCTATGGAGGTGGGAGGCTGGTTGCTCTTCCTCGACTTGTGGGCAGAGGCCTCGGTGGATACGGCAAATGCTGTTCTGCCCGAAGGCGAATATTTTTTCAGCAATCTGCGCGATATGTATGTGGTCTATGACCAATATACGGTCGCTACCGCTAATATCGAGAAGGTTGGCAATCAATACCGCATTGTAGATCGCCAATTCAAAGGTGGAAATGTTGTCGTAGAGCATACCTCGAAGGGCTATCGTATCGAGGCTGTGATGACCACCGAGATTGACGGCAAGGATGTCGAACTGACCTTCAAGTACGAGGGTGCAATTACCTTCGAAGACCAGAGCGACGACGAGCAGTGGAAGCCCGGCATGGAGGAGAATATCACGGTTAATCCGATTTCAGCAACCGTAGATACTCGTCCGGCAGATGGCTATACAACTCACGTTATCCGTCTTTTCGATGCAGAGCCGTATAGCGATGGCACTCATGTCGCAGGTGTAGGTCATATGATCTCGATTACCGTATTTAGCGAGCAAGGTGCAGATTTTGCAGGCGACTATGTTGTAGCCGAGAGTAATGGCACTACCACGGTGCGCGAGCCGGGTAAGTTCCAGCCGGGCAAGTTCTATGGTACCACGCCGCTCGGATCGTTCGTTGAGCGCGTATATCCGGATATGCACGTTGAAAATGCAATTATTACGGGGGGAACAATTGCTATTCGTAAAGCAGGCAATGACTCTTACGGATTTGATATTGACCTCACGACCGGTAATGGATATGCACTTACCTGCGATTGGACGGGTAGAGTAGAGCCGTTTACTTATTCGTCCGCGTCGGCTTTCAAAACCAAGCGAGTGTCCGAGATTAAGCACGCATCACTTGTTGAGGTGCGCTAATCCCTCAATCGCTATAAAAATGGGGTTGTCCAACAAATTTTTGTTGAGCAACCCTATTTGTTATTGAGGGAGAACTCGATTTAGAGTCGTGATACAATCTCGTCTAACGACTTGCGCTTCTTCTCGGTAGGCTCGTCGGCAGGGTAGCCTATCGGCACTATTGCTACGGGGTAGAGTTCCCCTTCGAGGTCCAAGACCTCCGAGCAGAGGTCCGCGTCGAAGTTACATACCCAGCATGAGCCAAGTCCCTGCTCGGTAGCGGCAAGGCAGATATGCTCGGTAGCAATTGCCGCATCGATATCGGCGTGGTCGTGACCATCCAAGCGACGCTTCCACGATTGCGCTTTATCGGCACAGACAACGATGTAGAGCGGAGCCTCGCGTAGCCACTCGCGCTTATAGCAGCCTTGCAACAATTGACGTTTCTGCTCACTCTCGACAATGAGGAATCGCCACGGCTGAAAATTTACTGCCGAGGGCGACAGTCGCGCACATTCGAGTATGTAATCAATCTTTTCACTCTCGACCTTGCGGTCACTGTAAGAGCGTGAGGAGTAACGAGCCTCGACCAAATCCAGAAAACTTTTCATCCTATCGTATTTTTTTTGTTATTGTTTAATAATCACTCTCTCGTGCCGAGCATAAAGCGTTCCACAACATACGCCACGCCATCCTCGTCGTTCGATTTTGTCACGAAATCGGCAACATCCTTCACGGGGTCGCAGGCATTATCCATCGCCACCCCCAAGCCGGCGAACTCCACCATATGAACATCGTTGAATCCGTCGCCGCAGGCTATCAACTCCTCGCGTGTGTAACCGAGGTGGTCGAGTAGCAATCCGATTGCTTGTGCCTTGTTGAGTTGCTCCGGCATCACCTCCAAGAAATAAGGCTCCGAGCGAAAGATGCCGAGATGCTCGCCTACGGCATCACTCAAAATCCGTTCCAGGCGTTCCAACACCTCCGGCTCGCCCGAAATCATACACTTCGGACTCTTCCAACGGAACTCTTCAAGCAGATGTTCGGTCTTGTGGTAGGGCATGTGGTTCAACTCACACTCGATGCGAATCCACTTCGTTTCGGGGTCGTCGCACCAGACCGTGCCTTCGTGGTACATCGCCATCTGTACCCCATATTCACGCGCTGTATGGTAGATGTGGGGGATAAATTGGGGATTGACGTGGAAATCGAAAATCTTTCGGCCCGTTGCGCTCTCGAAAATCTCGCTTCCGTTGTAGGCTACGATATATCCGTCGAGTCTATGGAAATCGAGCATATCGGCTACCCACTGCACTCCCGGAGTCGGACGTCCCGAAGCGAGTACAATCTTTACCCCTTGGGCATTGGCACGTTCAAGCACAGAGCGAGTGTGTGCGCTGATACCCTTTGCGGAGTTCAGCAGAGTACCGTCGAGGTCGAGAGCCAAAACTTTATATTGCATCCCCATAAACGCCATTTATAGCGGTTGCAAAGATAGGAAATTTTGGCAAACAAACACAAAAAAGTGAGGCTCCACGACCTTGCGTTGAGCCTCACTCTGTGAAAATCTATCTGCTAATCGTCTATTTCGAGAATCTTGCCTGCGCTGTTCATCTCGACCTCCAACCCATTGTCGAGTTTGACCTCGTAGTTGCCTCTGTCGAGCGAAAGGTCGGTAACCACACGCCCCGGAAAGCGTTTCTGGATGGTCTGCGAGATAGCGGTCGGAATTACCGCTTCGGGGAGGGCCTTGCCCTTGCCGTCAATATCTTTCCACGCGCCCTTGCTGTCGAACTCAATAACATAGCCACTCGCCAAAACGACCTTGTACTCGGTCTCCATAAAATCGACATCCTTCGATGCGAATGAGACCTCACAGCCGGGGAATGCGTGTTTCAGGAATTTGTGCGCCGCAGCCGGCAGGGCTTTGGTGTCGATAGGGGTGTCGTCAATCTCAACTGCCGAGACTCCGAGGGTCGCAAAAGCAGCAACCAATGCAATAAAAAACTTTCTCATACTCTTATTCGTTTAATTTGTTAATAACATCCTCTGTTGCAAACTACGTTCCAAATATATAACGTGAGATTTTTACAAATTTATATATTACAATTCGAACTTTTGCACGATTTTGAAATAGTTTTTTTACTTTTGAGGGATTAAACGCTAAAAATTATGTTGAATACAACCATAGGAGTTTTACTTCCATTCGTCGGAACGACACTCGGAGCCGCCATGGTCTTCTTCCTGCGCAACGAGATTTCGCCCCGACTTCAAAAGATGTTACTCGGCTTTGCTTCGGGAGTTATGATGGCGGCATCGGTCTGGTCGCTGCTCATTCCCTCGATAGATATCGCTACCGAGAACGGAATGACAGCGTGGCTGCCCGCTGCTACGGGATTTGTGGGCGGTATGCTCTTTTTGTTGTTGCTTGATACACTTATTCCCCACCTCCACGTCAATTCAGACGAGGCGGAGGGTCTGCAATCCAAACTCGGACGCTCGGCAAAGTTGATGCTTGCCGTCACGCTCCATAATATCCCCGAAGGTATGGCCGTCGGTGTTGTTCTGGCAGGTGCTATGGCGGAAGGCTCCGGCATAACCCTTGCGGGGGCTATGGCTCTCTCGCTCGGTATCGCCATACAGAACTTCCCCGAAGGTGCAATTATCTCGATGCCGCTCAAAAGCGACGGCAACGGCAAGGGTAAATCCTTCCTTTACGGTATGCTTTCGGGCGTGGTCGAGCCGATAGCGGCAGTTGTTACTATACTGCTAATCGAGCAGTTGCTCCCTGCACTGCCATTCCTGCTGGCGTTCTCGGCAGGAGCGATGATTTATGTCGTTGTCGAGGAACTTATCCCGGAATCGCAGAGCGGCAAGCACTCCAACATCGCCACCATAGGCGTAGCCGTGGGGTTTACACTGATGATGATTCTCGATGTAGCCCTCGGTTAGTCCGAAATTGACAATAACAAAAAAAAACTATCGCAAACTTGCAAAAAAGATAAATATATGGATTTTCGATACGCACTTAACGACCGCCCACGTTGGTCACATCTGTTGCTTTATGGCGTGCAGTGGTTACTCATATCTATTCCCGTGGTGCTGACAAGTACCTTCATCGCCCCCGCGGGCGAGACTATCGCCTACACCCAGAAACTCTTTGGTATAATGGGTGCTGTGATGGTTGTACAGGCTCTTTGCGGTCATCGTCTGCCATTGGTTGCCGGCCCGGCGGCAGCACTGCTTATGGGTGTTATCTCCGCCTCGGCACAAGGTTGCAGCCAGAGCGCTATCTATACCTCGATGATGGTCGGAGGCGCATTTATCGCACTGATAGCGTTGAGTGGAGTGATGTCGCGCCTGCAACGCCTCTTCACGCCCCGCATCGTTATATCGATACTGTTGCTGATATCATTTACCATAACCAAGCCGATAATCGGACTTCTGTTCTCGGACCCGACGCATCAGCAACTCGCCTTCTGGTTCTGCATCATCTGCACAACGCTGATGGCTGTGGCGAATAACCTTCTGCGTGGAGTCTGGAAATCGACGGTTGTGATGTGGGCGATGCTTCTCGGCTCGTTGGTCTATTATGCCTTTGTCGGCTTTCCTTCGTCGATTGCTGCCGATACGCATAGTTCGAGCCTCTTTATGCAGAAATTTGACTTGGATTGGGGCGTTGTTCTCTCGTTCCTCTTCTGCTACGTTGCACTGCTTATCAATCAGGTAGGCTCGGTACAGTCGCTCGGAGGTATGGTCGGTGCCGACAATATGGAGAAGCGTAATAAGCGTGGTATGATTCTCGTCGGCTTGGGGAATATACTGTCGGGAGCAGCGGGCGTTATCGGTCCGGTCGATTACTCGTTGAGTCCGGGCATCGTCGCTTCGACACGTTGCGCATCCCGTTATACGGTTATACCGGCAGGTCTGGCAATGATTGCTATCGCCTTCTCGCCTACGATTGTAGGTTTTCTGATGTCGATACCATCCCCCGTGATGGGTACGGTGCTGCTCTTCCTGATGGGTACGCAGTTGGCAGCAGGTTTCGAGATGGTACGCTCAACGGGTAGCGTTACCGAGTTCCGCCACGGTATGATTATCGCTCTGCCCCTGCTCTTTAATGTTGTGATGACCTTCGCTCCGGAGAGCGCAATTGCTACCATCCCCGAAATCATTCGTCCGATAGTCGGCAATGGCTTTGTTATGGGTGTTATCATCATCCTTCTGCTCGAACATATCTTCCTGCGCGATAAGAAGTAGGGTGGTCTCTTTGTGCCTTGGGTTGCTTTTGGTTGCCTTTGGTTGTTGCGAGATATTGCCCCGACCTGAATAGTTACCCCCTCCTGTACCGGTTAGACCCCGGCTCTGGGTACAAAAAAAGAGAAGTCCAAAATCAGAACTTCTCTTATCGTACCCCTTGCTGTCCTATTTTCGAACGAGTTTTTGCGTGACACCCCCCCCCGACCCGAATAACCTTCCGTGGGTCGAAGGTTCGCAGCAGGCGAGAGTAGACCGAGCAAATGAAATGTGCAGAAAACCGAAGGTTTAGAAGCTTGATTGAAAAGACGATGTCAAATTTATTTGAACAGAAGATTTTCAATTAAGATTCTAATGTTGCGCAGCAACACTGCACATTTATAGAGCGAAGATAAGTCTGCCGAGCCGCCACCGAAGCAACGACCCCGGCGAGGGGTACGAAAAAAAAGAGGAAGACATCCATCTTCCTCTTTTTCGTACCCAGAGCCGGGGTCGAACCGGCACAGGGGTGAACCTACTGGTGTTTGAGACCAGCGCGTCTACCGATTCCGCCATCTGGGCAGGTGACTCAATTGCTGAATCGCGGGACAAAGATATAATTTTTTTTTTATAAACCACCAATTTTTACGCAAAATCTTGCAAATTTTTATTCTTATTGCCGAAAAGAGCCTCGAATATCAATTATTCTCTTGATAGTTTTATAATTTGTAAAATTATAATTACCTTTGTGGGTTAGAAAACGTAAAATATTTTTGAGATGAAGATAGCTCTTGCTCAATTGAACTATACCACGGGCGACATTGATGGTAATGCCGCAAAGATTATCGCCGCAGTCGAGAAGGCAAAGTCGGAGGGTGCAGACCTTGTCCTCTTTGCCGAACAGGCAATCAGCGGAAGTCCGGCATTTGACCTATTGCGCAAAACAACATTCCTCGAATTGTGTGATGAGGCTTTGGAGTCGGTGGCGGAACACTGCAAAGGTATTACAGCGATTGTGGGTTTGCCCGTATTGACTAACGACGGAGCGATAAGTGCTGCTGCGGTGGTGGCAGATGGCAAGGTCGAGAAGTTTATCGGCAAGCACCATATCTCGGCACGTCGCGAGATGGGATTTCTGGTATCGGCAAAGGGATATGAGTATGTAGAGGTTGCCGGTCATCGTCTGGCTGTGGTCGTAGGCGATGATTTGAGCCATATTCACGACATGGAGCGTGAGGCTGATATGATTATCAGCGTCAATGCTCGTCGTTATGGCAAGGATGTGTTGGCTTACCGCTACGATACGTTGCGCAAGATTGCGTTTGTGGAGGGTAAGACTCTGGTCTTTGTCAATAATGTCGGAGGCTCCGGCGAACTTGTTTTTGATGGAACATCGTGTGTGGTATCTGCCAAGGGCGAAATCGTTATGATGCTCGAAAGTTTCGACGAGGATTTCCGTATGTATGATACGGATGCGGAGTATGCTCCCATTGAGAATATGCCCTATTCGACCTGTAATGATCATACCCGTATGCTCTATCGTGCCGCGTGTCTCGGCTTGAAGGACTACTTCGCCAAGAGTGGCTATACGAAGGCAAGTATCGGTCTGTCGGGAGGTATCGATTCGGCAATTGTTGCCTGCATCGCAGCAAATACGCTCGGCAAGGAGAATGTCCGCGCCCTGCTGATGCCGTCGCCCTTTACGGCAGAGAGTTCGGTCGAGGATGCGAAGACGCTGGCGGAGAATCTCGGAATACAGTATAGTGTTCTGCCGATTATGGAGGCGTATAACTCGGTTATGGATACGCTGAAACCGATTACGGGCGGTACGGATTTCGATGCTACGGAGGAGAATATGCAGTCACGTATTCGTACCATTATGCTTATGGCATTGCAGAATAAGAGTGGCTACGTTATGCTCAACTCGTCGAACAAGAGCGAGAATGCGCTCGGCTTCTGTACGCTCTATGGCGATACGGCAGGTGCATTCAGCGTTACGGGTGACCTCTATAAGACCGAGATGTACCAGTTGGCTCGATATATCAATCGCGAGTTCGGGGAGGTAATTCCGGAGAGCATCCTCACGAAGGAGCCGTCGTCGGAGTTGCGCCCCAACCATAAGGATAGCGATATACTGCCTCCGTATGAGGTTGTGGATGCCATCCTGATTCGTATGATAGAGGAGGGTCAGCATCGCGAGGAGATTATCAATGCGGGCTTCGACTCGGCGGTGGTTGAGAAGATACACTCGATGGTTATGCTCAACGAGAAGAAACGCTATCAGTTCCCACCGGTATTGCGACTCTCGTCATGTGCGTTCAAGCATGAGCGTCTGATGCCGCTTATCAATAAATACGGATTTTAATCCGAAGAGTGGGGGAGTCTTTGATGGCAAGTCCGGAACATATCGAACACCGAGGTCGCGTCGAGAGTATCGACGCGAATCTTGTTCGTGTGAGGATAGTATCGAATAGCGCGTGCAGCACGTGTGCATCGCGCAAGGCGTGCGGTATGAGCGAATCGGCAGAGAAGATTGTCGATGTCGAGTGCCATTCGGCTGCGGAGTACAAGGTTGGCGAGGAGGTTGTGGTTGCCGTGCGCCGAAAGGTCGGATTGTGGGCTGTGGCTGTGGCCTATGTTGCACCGCTGATTGTGCTTGGTGTGGTGTTGGTTCTGGCAGAGGTGTTTAATATGAATGAGGGCTATGCGGCACTCGGTGCGATTGGCGGAGTGGCGATTTATTACCTTCTGCTGTGGATGTTTGGCGGCAAGATTTCCGAAAGAGTGAATTTTACAATTTCAAAAATCATAAAATAATGACGGTTTTATTATTTACAGTATTGACACTTTGTGTTTTGGGTGTTCTCTCGGCAGTAGTACTCTACTTCGTTGCCCGAAAATTCAAAGTTGAAGAAGATCCCCGCATTGACGAGGTCGAGAAGATGCTTCCGTGTGCAAATTGCGGAGGTTGCGGTTTTGCCGGCTGTCGTAATATGGCAGAGGCTCTGGTTAAACGTGACGATATCTCGGACCTCTTCTGCCCTGCGGCAGGTGCGGAGGTTATGAAGGCTATTGCCGACTATCTCGGTAAGTCGGCCCCTGTGAAGGAGCCTCGCGTGGCAACTGTGCGCTGTGGCGGAACGTGCGAGAAGCGTCCTCGTACCAATGCTTTTGATGGTGCGAAGTCGTGCGCTGTGGCAGCATCGCTCTACGTTGGCGAGACGGGCTGCGCGTATGGATGTCTGGGTTATGGCGATTGCGTTACTGCTTGTAAGTTCGATGCCATCTACATCAATCCCGCGACAGGATTGGCAGAGGTCGATGCCGAGAAGTGTACCGCTTGTGGTGCATGCGTCACGGCTTGCCCGAAGGGAATTATCGAACTGCGCAAGAAGTGGCCCAAGCATCGTGCAATCTTTGTTTCGTGTGTGTCGAAGGATAAGGGAGCAGTCGTTATGAAGGCTTGCAAGGCGGGATGTATCGGTTGCGGTAAGTGCGCCAAAGTTTGTGAGTTTGGGGCTATCACGGTGGAGAATAACGTGGCTTATATCGACTCGGATAAGTGCCGTTTGTGCCGCAAGTGCGTGAATGAGTGTCCGACCGGCTCGATTACGATGATTGGTCTTGCACCCCTGCCGAAGGAGCCGAAGGTTGCTCCGGCACCAAAGGTGGCAGCACCTGCAACCCCTGCAACCCCTGCAACCCCTGCAACGGAAAAGGTTGAGAAGTAAAAATAGATTGATAAAACACCTTAAATTATCAATTCCCAATTGTCAATTATCAATTAAAACAATAATGAAGACATTTCCAATAGGCGGAATTCATCCGTCGGATAACAAAAAATGGAGTAAGGGTAGTGCTATCGAGGTGATGGCTCTGCCCGATGTCGTGACCATACCGCTTGGTCAGCACATCGGCGCACCCGCTGTGGCAAAGGTCGCCAAGGGCGATAAGGTGCTGACCGGACAGTTGATTGCCGAGGCTGCAAGTTTTATGTCGGCAAATATCCACTCGCCCATTTCGGGAACGGTTACGGCTGTCGATATGCAACCTAATGGTCAGGGTCTGCGCCAGATGATGATTACCATCAAGCGCGAGGGCGATGAGTGGGTCGAGGATATCGACCGCAGCGAGACTCTTGTTACGGAGTGTTCGCTTGCTCCGCAGGAGATTATCGAGCGCATCAAGGCGGCAGGCATCGTAGGTATGGGTGGTGCTACGTTCCCCACACACGTCAAGTTGTCGGTACCTCCGGGCAAGAAGGCAGAGGTGCTTATCATCAATGGCGTGGAGTGTGAGCCGTATCTTACGTCGGACTACCGTGCAATGCTCGAATATGGCGAGCGTATGGTTGTCGGTGTTACAATTCTCAAACGCGCACTCGGAGTCGAGAAGGCATATATCGGAGTTGAGAATAATAAACCCGATGCCATTGCCTACCTGCGCTCTCTGGTTGCAGGCAAGCAGGGTATTGAGGTCGTGGCCCTTAAAACGCAGTACCCGCAGGGTGGCGAGAAGCAACTTATCGCAGCGGTTACGGGTCGTGAGGTGCCACCCCCGCCGGGATTGCCTATCGATGTAGGTGCTGTTGTGTGCAACGCATCGACCACGGTGGCTGTCTATGATGCAGTGCAGAAGAATAAGCCGCTTATCGAGCGTGTTGTGACTGTTACGGGTAAGCAGGTGGCTTCTCCGAAGAATGTGCTGACCCGTATGGGTGCGCCTATCGCTTCGCTTGTAGAGTTGGCGGGCGGTCTTCCGGAGGGAGATGTGAAGGTGCTGAACGGAGGCCCGATGATGGGACGTGCGATGGTAAATCTCGCGTCGCCCGTAACGAAGGGATGTTCGGGTATTACCATTTTGAGTGGTGCGGAGGCTTCGCGTGATGTGGCTACGGCTTGTATCAAGTGTGCAAAGTGCGTGTCGGCATGCCCGATGGCATTGGAACCTTATTACCTCTCGAAACTCTCGCGTAAGGGCGCGTGGGATGTGGTTGAGGCACACAACATTACCGATTGTATCGAGTGTGGCTCGTGTCAATATACCTGCCCGGCATCGTTGCCGCTGCTCGACTATATCCGTCTGGGTAAGCAGACTGTGATGGGTCGTATCCGTGCGCGTGCCGCAGCGAAAAAATAACGGCTTTCCTTGCAAAGTGAAAACAAAAAAGTTAAAAGATATGGCTAATAAATTCTTTGTTTCCCCGTCACCGCATATCCACGGTGAGCAGACGACACAGAAGATTATGGCGGATGTGATTATCGCACTGCTGCCTGCTCTCTGCGTGTCGATTGCAGTTTACGGGTGGGGCGTGCTGCTGCTGACGGCAATCTCGGTGGCAAGTTGCGTTCTCTTCGAGTTCCTGATTCAGAAATTTTTAATTAAAGGCCCGCTTACGGTGTGCAACCTCTCGGCTGCATTGACGGGTCTGTTGTTGGCATTTAACCTTCCGCTCGGTCTGCCGTGGTGGATTGTGGTTGTCGGTGCGTTTGTCGCTATTGCGGTGGGTAAGATGACCTTCGGTGGTCTGGGTAAAAACCCCTTCAATCCTGCATTGGTAGGTCGTGTATTCCTGCTTATTGCCTATCCGGCACAGATGACAACCTTCCCTGCTCCGAAGATTGAGGGCTTTGTCGATGCCTTCTCCGGAGCAACTCCTCTGGCTGCTGCAAAGGCACAGATGGTTGATTATGGTGCGCTCGATATGTTCGGAATGTTCAATGGCGTAATGGCAGGCTCGGTGGGCGAGATTGCAACACTCGCGCTGCTGCTCGGCTTCGGCTACCTCTTGTGGCGCAAGGTCATCACTTGGCATATTCCGGTGGCAGTGCTTGGTACGATGGCTCTGTTTGCGGCTATCTATGGTGCATTCTCGTTCGATACGCCCCATTTGGTGCTGAACTTCTCGGCATTCCACTTGTTGGCGGGAGGTGCAGTGCTGGGTGCTGTATATATGGCTACCGATTACGCAACCTCGCCGATGACTACGCGCGGAATGGTTATCTATGGCGTGGGTATCGGTGTGCTGACGATGTGTATCCGTCTTTGGGGTGCTTATCCGGAGGGTATGTCGTTTGCAATCCTCATTATGAACTCGGTGGTACCTTTGATTAACAAGTATGTCAAACCCAAGCGTTTCGGCTTGAAAAAGTAGGGGAGGGCGAAGAGATGAAAAGTACACTTTTTAATATGGTTGCAGTCCTCTTCTGCATTACGCTTATCTCGTCTGCGGGTGTCGGATTGGTAAATATGATTACCGTCGAGCCTATTGCCGAGGCGAAGCAGAAGGCTGTGAATGATGCGGTGTTGGCGGTGTTGCCGGCATTCGACGATAAGAAAATCGACGAGTTGGAGATTGATGCCATGCCGATAAAGGTATATACCGCAACGGCAGAGGGTAAGACCATCGGTTATGCCGTCGAGACGATGACCAAGAAGGGTTTTGGCGGTGTCGTGAAACTTATGGTCGGCTTTGCTCCCACGGGCGAAGTGCTGAATGTGAATGTCCTCCAACAGGCAGAGACTCCGGGTCTTGGAACGAAGATGTGCGACGAGGGTAATCCTCTGATTTCGAGCATTAAGGGTCAGAACCTCGAATCGAAGAAGTTGGTAAATGGGATGTTGGCGGTTACGAAGGATGGCGGTGATGTTGATGCCCTTACGGCTGCGACAATCTCGTCACGTGCATACGTCGATGCAGTAAATAGAGCCTATATGGCTTATAAGAGTGTGGCTAACGGCACGGAGCCTACGGATGTTTCGTCAGGTGCTTCGAAGGTTGAGTCTGCACAGAAAGGAGGTAACAATGAATAAACTTTCGATTATCCTCAAAGGTATTATTAAGGAGAACCCGACCTTTGTTTTGGTGTTGGGTATGTGTCCGACCCTTGGAACTACCACCTCGGCTATGAATGGTATGGGTATGGGAGTGGCTACGATGGCGGTGCTGATTATGTCGAACTTCGTGATTTCTCTCATCAAGAATCTGATTCCCGACAAGGTGCGCATTCCGGCATTTATTGTGGTTATCGCATCGTTTGTGACCATTATCCAGATGTTGATGGAGGCGTATGTTCCTTCGCTCTACGCAAGCCTCGGAGTCTTTATTCCGTTGATTGTTGTGAACTGTATTATCTTGGGTCGTGCCGAGGCTTTTGCGTCGAAGAATACGCCTATCGACTCGATACTCGATGGTGTCGGCATAGGATTGGGCTTTACGCTCTCGCTGACGGTTATCGGTGCCGTGCGTGAGTTGCTCGGCTCCGGTTCGGTATTCGGATTCTCGCTCGGCATTGCTGACTATATGCCGCTCGTGTTTGTCCTTGCGCCCGGAGCATTCCTCGTGTTGGGATATTTGATGGCTTTGTTTAACAAATTTGCGAAGAAGTAGTTATGGAGATTTCATATTTTGCAATTATCATAGGAGCTATTCTGGTCAATAATGTAGTATTGGCGCAGTTCCTCGGAATTTGCCCCTTCCTCGGTGTTTCGTCAAAGGTCGAGACCTCGCTCGGTATGGGTGCAGCGGTTACGTTTGTGATGTCGCTCACGGCTGTTGTTGCGTGGTGTATCCAGACCTACGTTCTCGTGCCGCTTGGCATTGAGTATATGCAGACCATCGTCTTTATTCTGGTCATTGCTGCACTGGTGCAGATGGTCGAGATTATCCTCAAAAAGGTATCTCCGTCACTCTATCAGGCTCTCGGTATCTTCCTGCCTTTGATTACTACCAACTGCGCAGTGTTGGGTATCGCGATTTTGATGATTCAGAAGGAGTTCTCGCTCTTGCAGAGCGTGGTCTTCTCGGCAGCGACCGCTATCGGTTTCGCTCTGGCATTGGTGCTGTTTGCCGGTATCCGCGAGCGTTTGGAGTTCGAGGATGTGCCGGAGGCAATGAAGGGTACTCCGATTGCTCTGGTTACAGCAGCACTGCTGGCTATGGCATTCCTCGGATTCTCCGGTCTGGTATAGTCCGGTGGCGTTATTGCCTACGAAAAAGGCGTGTTCCGCAATTTGCCGGACACGCCTTTGCTATTCTCTATGACATTTTTTTCTATGATCTCTTCTACCTACTCGGCATTTTTGAAGAGGTCTAACTCTCCGGTCTCGACCTTGCGGTAGAGGCTTGCCAACTCCGCAACTACCGGCGACACAAACTCGATGGTGTCCTTCACGGCACTCTTCTCGCCCTCGCCCTTGATGCGATAGAGCATCGCTGCATAGAGCGCGCGGAAGCACAACTCCGTATCGGTCATATCCGCACCTCCGACAATCTGACGCAAGCGTGGCAACTCCGGCTCCAAGCGCGAGAATGTAGCGCGATAGTGGTCGCCCACAGGCAACTGCAAGAGTTGCAGGTGAAGGTTGTGCATATCGGCAATAAGATGAAGGGTGTGGTTAAGATGACCCTTCTCCTCCTTGCCCTCCTCACGCAGGAGATTTACGATATCCATATACCAGAGCAGGAAAATCTGTTTCTGCTCCTCTGCCACTTCGCGACGTGCCACGAGTTGCGAGTAGATAGCCTCCGGACTGAACTGCAAGGCACGCAACAAATCCTCAATCTGCCACAGATAGAGGATGTACTCGGCAATATTCTCCTTGCGTTTTGCTTGTGCTATATCCATCGCTTACTCGTTGTTATTATTGCGCACCAACTCCGCAAAGCAGTGGCGGCATATAGGCTCGTAGGTATCCTTCTCGCCCAACATTACGAGTTTTTCGTCGGCCGTGAGGCGGTGCGAGTGGTGTGCCAAGTTTCCACAGCGGACACAGATAGCATGTACCTTGGTTACATACTCTGCCGTAGCCATCAGTGCCGGCATGGGTCCGAAGGGCTTGCCCATATAGTCCATATCCAGACCTGCAACAATCACGCGCACTCCGTTATCTGCCAGCTGACGACATACATCCACTATACTCTCGTCGAAGAACTGCGCCTCGTCAATGCCGACAACATCCACATCACTCGACATGAGCAGGATGTTCTGCGGTGAATCTACCGGAGTTGAGCGAATGGCGTGCGAATCGTGCGATACGACCTCCTCCTCCGAGTAGCGGGTATCGATGCAGGGTTTGAAAATTTCGACCTTCTGGTTTGCGAACTTCGCACGTTTCAGGCGACGAATCAACTCTTCGGTCTTGCCCGAAAACATCGAGCCACAAACAACTTCTATATAGCCTTTACGGCTGGCACTCTCTAAAAACATATCTTTTTTTTCTTTTTGCTATTAGCCGTTAGCCATTGGCCATTGGCTTTATTTGTTTATTTTTTTTGCTATTAGCCATTGGCTATTAGCTATTATTAGAATTTGTATGTGTTAAATATCCGATTGATTGTCTGCTTCAATTCTATCTAATAGTGCTATGTTTGAATATGAGAGTATGCAGAAGTATCTATCGCTACCACCCATAGTACTATCTTTCCCGTATGATATGCTCACCGAATTATTCTCATCGGTCCAAAAGATGTTATCTTCAGATTCGTTTCCTCTTCCATATTTTTGAGTAAAAGCACTAACCGCTTTTTCGTATTGTTGTTTTGCCGTTTCAATGCTTTCATATGAGCCTACCAATCCAATTAAGTAGACTTTTGACTCTTCAGAAATACCTACTTGAATATATGCCCAAGAAAGTCCTCCGTATGAGATGAATCCAGGTCTGTTGAGATGTGGAATTATAGGAAGAAATCTACAAAACGTAGTATTACCATCTTTCTCATAGAGCGGGTATAAGTAGTGATCGGTGTCCTTATTTAGGATTTTTTCTATTTTAGAAGTAGTGGTAGGTTCGCATAACTCAATACCCATAACATTAGTTTTAATGGGAACCGTAGATACGATTCTCTTATTGGGGTTGCAAGCGACAAGAATAGCAATTGCAGATATGATTGTAAAAACTCGTTTCATAGTAGTTTGTATATTCAAAATTGTGAATTGTGAATTGTGAATTGTGAATTCAAATTATTCGTCTTCCAAACGAATAATTTTCGCTCCGAGGGCATTCAGTCTGCCGTCGATGTTACTGTATCCGCGGTCTATCTGGTCGATATTCTGAATGGTGCTTGTACCCTCGGCACTCATCGCCGCAATCAGCAACGCAACACCGGCACGAATATCGGGCGAGGACATTCGCGTAGCACGCAGACGTATGCGGTGGTCGTGACCGATGACCGTAGCGCGGTGGGGGTCACACAAGATAATTTGCGCTCCCATATCAATCAGCTTATCGACAAAGAAGAGGCGGCTCTCGAACATCTTTTGATGAATCAGCACAGCACCCTTGGCCTGCGTAGCCACAACGAGGAATATCGACAGCAGGTCGGGCGTAAGTCCCGGCCACGGAGCATCGGCAATGGTCATAATCGAGCCGTCGATAAAACTCTCGATAGCGTAGTGGTCTTGCTGTGGAATGTAGATATCATCTCCGCGCTGCTCGAAGCGGATGCCCAATCTCGCGAATTGTGCCGGAATGATGCCGAGGTTATCGTAAGATACATTCTTGATAGTCAATTCCGAGCCGGTCATTGCTGCCATACCGATAAAACTGCCCACCTCAATCATATCGGGCAACATCGTATGCTCCGTGCCGCCCAAACGCTCAACACCCTCGATGGTAAGCAGATTCGAGGCTATGCCCGAAATCTTGGCACCCATACGGTTAAGCATCTTGCAGAGTTGTTGCAGATAAGGCTCGCAGGCTGCGTTATAGATTGTGGTTGTACCCTTTGCCAGCACGGCAGCCATAACGATATTTGCCGTACCCGTTACCGATGCCTCGTCGAGCAACATATAGCAGCCTTTCAACTCCTCTGCCTCGACCGCAAAAAACTCGTCGGCACTATCGAAATTAAACCTCGCACCCAACTTCTGGAAGCCGATGAAGTGTGTGTCCAAACGACGACGGCCAATCTTGTCGCCACCGGGCTTGGGAACGTAACCCACGCCGAAACGAGCCAAAAGAGGCCCTACCATCATCACCGAGCCACGAAGACGACGGCATCGCTTCTGGTAATCATCACTACGCAGATAGTCGAGGTCGATATCTTTGGCTGTAAATGCGAAGGTATCCTCCGACAACTCCTCGACAACTACGCCCATCGAGCGCAGCAGGTCAATAAGTTGCATAATGTCGAGGATGCGCGGGATGTTATGTACCACAACCCTCTCCTCTGTCAGCAATGTGGCGCAGAGAATCTGCAATGCCTCATTTTTTGCACCTTGCGGGGTTATCTCTCCATGAAGACGATGACCTCCCTCTACTTTGAATACAGCCATACTATGCGAATTTTTACCAAAGATAATACTTTTCCTGCAAACTGCGAAAAAACGGTTTGCTTATTTCTCGGTTTTGCTGAAATATTTACACGCGAAGACTCTTTTTGACCTTCGGATTGCTACTTCTCACGCAGAGCCTCGATAAAGTCGGGATGTAACGTCCACAGATTCTCGGTCTGTAACCACAACTGGCGAGCCAGCGACTGGCGTGTCGGAGGGTCTGCTTCCAATCCCTGCATATACTCCTCATTAGCAGGATGCTCCACCGCACGGAACTCCTCGAAGAAGAGTCGGTGCTTGAAACTCAATACACGTACCTCGCCCTCCGGAATCTCGCCCGTGCGACGATACTCTGCCCACATCATCAGCAGATGCTTTTCGGGTAACTTGTCCGAAACATCGTTCGCTATCTCGTCAAAGAGTTCGTACTCCTCCATAGCGACATAGCAAAAGGCGAGCGTTGTGATGCAACCCGTGTGGTCTTCGGGGTCGAGGTCGAGCAACATCTCAAACATACCTGCCGCCATCTCAAAATCGTTGATGAGGAAGTGATCCACAGCCGAGGCGTAGATGATTTCGAGGGCTGCACGTGTATTGGTATGCTCCCATTCGAGGGTAATCTCCTCGTCCTCCGGAATCAGGGCAACAATGCGCTGAAAAGCGTGAAAACGCTCGTTGCAGGCCGCTTCAATATTATGCTCTTGCTCCTGCAACTCGTAGGAGTGGTGCAGGATGGTGGCAAAATCATACTCTCCGAAACCTGTGATTTCGAAGGTCTGGTTTGGGGTGGGGTTAAGTGTATATTTACCTCTTCGTTCCATAGGCTTTGCGAATACGGAGTGCAACCGCAATGATGATTACTATTGTTACCACACCGCCCAGAATGTATGCCAACGTGCGGTTGGCGAGTCCGAACATCAAGGGCGATACGAACATATAACTTGCACATACATAGGTCATGAACAGAGCCGGAATCAATCCGATAATGACCGGCTTGCGGTTCTTCACGAGGTAGGCAACAATCGCCCATAGCGTAATTGCCGCCAGCGTCTGGTTGCACCATGCGAAGTAACTCCAAATCGTCTGGAACGGCAATGCGAAGATGATGAACAGACCCAAGGCAAAGAGCGGAACACAGATGTAGATGCGCTTGCGCAAGCTCTTCTGCTCGATATGCAGAAAGTCGGCAACGATAAGACGTGCCGAGCGGAATGCCGTATCTCCGGAGGTTATGGCGCAGGCGATGGCTCCCAAGATTACAAAGGTCGCAACTACCGGGCCGAGCGTCTCGGTGGCAATCAGGTCAATAAGTACGGCTGCATTGCCTTTGTTGGCAGCAATAGCCTCGTTCAGACCCTCGACATCACCCCAGAATGCCATTGCAATAGCAGCCCATATCAGCGCAATGATGCTTTCGGCAATCATCGCTCCGTAGAATATCGAGCGGCTCTGCTTCTCGTTAGTGATGCAACGAGCCATCAGGGGCGACTGCGTGGCGTGGAATCCCGAAATAGCACCACAGGCGATTGTCGTAAAGAGCGTCGGTACGATTGGGAATTTCTCGGCATCGGCAATCATGTTTTTGAGCGAGGTAAGTTCGGGTATCGTATATTTGTCGCTCTGGAAGAGCAACACGATGAGGATTCCGACTGCCATAATAAGCAGTGCCAATCCGAAAATGGGGTATAACTTACCGATAATCTTATCTACCGGCAGGAGTGTTGCGAGTATGTAATATATAAGTATCACGGCGAGGATTATCAGCAACAACCACGAGTACGAGCCAAATGCGATACCTTCGAGTGCCGGAACATCCAAGCGATAATCAATAAGGTTTGCGGGCTGCGAGAGGAATACGGCACCGACCAGAATCATCAGCAACACCGAGAAGATGCCCATAAACTGCTTTGTGCGTGTGCCGAGATATTCGCCGATAATTTCGGGCAGACTCATACCGTCGTGGCGGAGCGACATTACACCCGAAATCATATCGTGCATTGCACCCACAAAGATACCTCCGAGGGTAATCCAAAGGAACGCCACAGGCCCGTAGGCGGCACCTAATACGGCACCGAAGATAGGACCCAGACCGGCAATGTTGAGCAGTTGGATAAGGAAAATCTTCCAACGAGGTAGCGGAATGTAATCTACGCCATCGTAGAGAGTCTTTGAAGGAACGGGATTCGATGCGTTGAGGTCGCACACGTTGCCCAAGAATCTGCCATAAGTAAAATAGGCGATAATCAGGGCTGCCAGACAGATAATAAAGGTTATCATAGTTTTGCGTGTTGTATCGGTTGCTTGCCTATGGGGCGAGTACCGGTTTGTTGGTTTCTGCAAGGCGAATATAATCAAAAAGTGGCAAAATTTCACACTTTTATACAATTTCCCATCATATTTTTTGATTTAATCGGAAATTTTTTACGATATTTGCACCCCGAACAGATGATACAAATCTGCGTAGTTGCCGAAATAGCTCAGCGGTAGAGCACTTCACTCGTAATGAAGGGGTCCCGAGTTCAAATCTCGGTTTCGGCTCAAAGACGGAAGGATAACCGGAAGGTTGTCCTTCCGTCTTTTTGTTTGGAGGTGCTTGGTGGGGAAACTGGGGAAACTGGGGAAACAGGGGAAACTGGGGACGCAGCCGATGGCTGCTTATGGGGAATTGATAATTGATAATTGACAATTGAGAATGGGGAAATTAGGGAGTTTAGGGAGTTTAGGGTAAGTAAAAAACTCCCCATCTGACTCATCTAACCCATCGTCCCCATAAGCAATCTCTGATTGCGCCCCCATATTCCCCATATTCCCCATAAGCGGTCGCAGACCGCGCCCCAATTCAGATTCTAATTGATAGAGGGATTAACTTCGCTATGCTCTGCTGCCGCATCGCGTCGCTCGTTTTTCCCTACACCTCGCCGGTGGGGCCCTAACAAAGAACGGCACTGCGCAAAAAGTTGATAAATCAACTATTTTTGTTTTTGGCTACTATGTCTGCAAATAAATTTGCGCCATACTATCCAAAAACAAAAGGTGTCGAATTCTCGACACCTTTTTGCTTCGTTTGTTCTTTGTGGGAGCTGAGGGATTCGAACCCCCGACCCTCTGCTTGTAAGGCAGATGCTCTGAACCAGCTGAGCTAAGCTCCCAAGATTTCTCGCTTGCGGGTGCAAAGGTAACCCAAAAATATTTACAAACAAATTTTTTTGCAAAAATTCCGACAAAACTATCCGATTTCTGCGCTCAATCCCCGCCAAAATCTCGTTAGAAGAGGTACTTCTCGGTCTCGACTTTGCGCACAAGACGTCGCAAGTCTGTCCAACGCTCCTCGTCGAATGTGGTACCCACGACCTCAATAACCTTGCCTGCGGCTATGGCTCCGATAGTGCCACATTGGCGCAGGGAGAGTCCGCGACACATACCTGTAAGGAATCCTGCGGCATAGAAATCTCCGGCACCCGTGGTATCTACGCGCTTTGCTGCTGCCATAATTCCGACGTGAACAACCTCTCCGCCCTGCTTTATCAAGGCTCCGCGCATACCTATCTTGACGATTACGAGTTCGCACATCTCGGATATTGCCTGCAAAGCATTTATAGGCTCTGACTCGCCCGTGAAACTCTTTGCCTCATCCTCGTTGGCGAAGAGAATATCGACATACTCGGCAACGATTTCGCGCAGAAAGTCGAGGTTCTCGGCTACGACGTTGAAACTTGCAAGGTCAATGGCTATTTTCAGTCCGCACTGCTTGGCTGTTGCGATGGTGTGGCGCAGAAGTGTGTGGTCCTGAACGAGATAGCCCTCGATGTAGAGGCAATCATACCCATCGAAAATCGATGCATCAATCTCGGCAGCACTCAATTCGAGGGCTGCTCCGAGGTGTGTAACCATCGTGCGCTCTCCGTCGGGCGAGATGAGCGACACGCACTTACCTGAACGCTCGGTGCCGTGGAAAATCACAGGGGCAATGCCGAGGTTTTCGAGAGCCTGCACGAAGAATTCACCCGTAGTGTCGGGGCCCACCTTGCCGATAAAACCTGTGGAGCATCCCATGCACGCCATGGCGCGGATAGTGTTGCCTGCCGAGCCACCTAACGAGAGCGAGTAGGGTAGTCCTGCCACCGATTTCGAGATTGCGGTCTGCAAAGACGAATCCACAAGGCTCATCGAGCCGCGGGCAAGATTGTAACGGGCGAGAATGTCGTTGTTGCGCAGATTGACGAGCATATCGGTCAGCGCATTGCCTATTCCTATTATCTTCTTCATTCTATTTATTGAGGTAAGTAGTTTTTCGTGGGTTGGTTATGGCTATTCGATTGCGCTAAATGGCCCGAATATGGCCTTGACAATCATCTCCTCGTTTGAACTATCGAGGATGTAAATCATATATTTGCGACCCTTGTCGAATGCTTTGACGACGATGTGTCCGCCATCCTTGTAGAGGCGTTTCATCCATTCGGCATTGCGGTAATTTTCGAGAAATTCCGACCATACGAATTGATGGAAGAACATGCCTTTCGTATGGCTCAATATTCGCTCCATAACAGCAGGCTGGGTATGCCAGATATCCCATGCACACGATATGTAGTGGTCTGCATTGACTGCTTTCAGGAACTCCTCCTTCATCGAGTCGCGGTAGCCGTGATGATTTGTTTTGCAGATATCAACCTCGCCACAAGCCTCGCCGGCCTTTACCTCGATATTTACGGGAGAGCCGCTCTCGTCAAGCAGGGTGCGGACAATATCTCCACCGGTGTAGTAACTGAAATCCCCGTAGTCGAATCTTAAAACAATACTCTTTGTATTCTCATTCTGCTTGCCGGTAATGTTCTTGGGGTTGAGGTCGTAGTAACGGGTGGTCTCGGTACCTTTGCCACTCCACACCTCGCCATTGGCGGCAATATTGCGAATCGAGAAGAGTTTCGCATAGGCTTTCGGCCTGTGGGTCAAGGCTATCTGGTTGAGTTGTCCGACCTTGAACTCCTCTTGTGTGGCACCATACTCTCGCGAGTGATACTGCACGAATCGCCTATAACAATTCACGAAATCGCTATTTATCGCCAACGGGTAGTTGTAGTTGGGGTATCCGCGGTCGTAAAACTTACCGAAGCGCAGGTATTCGCCCACCTCGGTCACGCCCGTAAGATGGTAATAGGGATTGCGACCTTCGCTCTTTTGCAACCCCTCTCGCACCTTGCAGAGGTGGTCGTCGTGAAAGTGCGATGACAGGAAATAATCCACCCTCTCATGATGAGGATTAACGCGCAGAACGTAGCGTGCAATATACTTTCCGGGATGATGCTCACACTCGGCAATGGGAGGATAGACCTTCGGGCGCTTCCACTCCGGCTTGTTGGGACCCAAGTCACCGGCGTCAATCAGCATTGATGTTCCGTCAGGCATAATGAGGAAGTTCGCCTCGCCCATGCCTGTATGGATGTGGTGGATGTCAAATTCGCCCTGTCTCCACCCTTTGTAGGGCTTTCCGACCTCGTTTTTTGTGCCGGCAAGAGCCGTCGAGCAGAGGAGTATAAATCCTGCAACGATTTTGAGAGCCTTCATAACGCGTTAAATTTGGATTGTAAGTTTTTATGCAGTTGCTTATCGGTTGTTACATTGACAGAATCTTGACCAACTCGCCATTTTCGCGGTCGATACTCTTGGTGCGGCTCACCGCCTTGGCGAAGGGAACATAGACCATCTCGCGGTCGCGGATTCCTATCATCACATTGCGCTGTCCCTCCATGAGAGCCTTGATTGCTGCTGCACCCATGCGCGAAGCAAGGATGCGGTCGGTGGCGGTCGGGGAGCCTCCGCGTTGGATGTGTCCGAGGATAGTCACGCGGGCGTCATACTGCGGATATTCACGCTTGATGCGCTCGGCAAGTCCCATGGCTCCACCCGTCTGCTTGTTCTCGGCAACGAGAACTATTGCCGAACTCTTACTCTTGCGGAATCCTTGGTCGATAAGTTCGCTTAATTGGTCGGTCTCGGTCTCCCATTCGGGGATTATCGCAGCCTCGGCACCCGAAGCGATAGCACCATTCAGAGCGAGATAGCCGGCGGTATTGCCCATAACCTCGACGAAGAAGAGCCGCTCGTGGCTGGTTGCCGTGTCGCGAAGTTTATCGACAGCATCCATAATGGTATTGAGAGCCGTGTCGTAGCCTATCGTGGCATCCGTGCCGGAGAGGTCGTTGTCGATAGTGCCGGGAAGACCCACGATGGGTACATCAAACTCGCGTGCGAAGGTCGCAGCACCCGTGAGTGAGCCATCGCCACCGATAACCACCAACGCATCAATGCCTGCCGCCTTCATATTCTCGTATGCGGTCTTGCGCCCCTCCTCGGTGCGGAACTCGACACTGCGAGCCGTTTTGAGGATTGTGCCACCCTTTTGGATGATGTTGCTGACACTCGACGACGAGAAGTCTATAATCTCGTTGGATACCAGACCATGATATCCTCGCATAATGCCTTTGACTTTCAGTCCGTTATATATTGCCGTGCGCGTCACGGCACGAATTGCGGCATTCATACCCGGTGCATCACCGCCCGACGTGAGAATACCTATACATTTAATAGTTGCCATATCTGGGTATAAATCAAAAATCGTTCAAAGGTAGTAATTTTTGATTTATTAGGCAACGGAGAGGGAAAAATATAGGGAGAATGGAGATTGCGCTCCCCATTCTCCCTAAACTCCCTAATAGCCAATGGCTAATAGCCTTACTTATCAATATTGACGGTGGTTTCGCGGAATGTACCACCGCTCTTCTCGATATCGAAGACGCTGATTTTGGTACCGTCGGGCATAGTTATAACGACCGATTGACCATCCTCAATCGCATCTTCAACCGACTCTGCGGCATCTTCGAGTTGCTCCATACGGTTCTCGATAGAGTCTTGAACAACCTCTATCGAATTGAAGTTGTTGATGTTGGTGCCTGTCGTGATTGCGGTAACGCAGAGCGCAAAGAATATCAATATCCAGATTACGAAGAGTGTTATCGATGTCGCTCGGCTGGGCTTGCGGCTCATAAAGAGACACACAAGTACGTAGAGCAACAAAATCGCCGGTATAAGCACTGTGAAAATGCCGAGGACTGCCATCGCAATTTCTCCACCTGCAAATGCCATTGCGACGTCGAGGGTCCCGAAATTGAGCATTGCACCTTCGGTCACTACGATAGCAACAAGACCTATGCAGAGAGCCAAAATTATCATCGAAAGTCCAAAGATTATGAATGCTGCAAATATCTTGAACAAGACTAACAGACACCCTCCGAATGCTGTGACAGCATTGGCAACTGCGGGGCGAGCCTCGGTGTCGGCATCGCTCGAAGTGTTGTTGGCAGCATTTTCACGAATGGATTGCTCGGTAATCTTCTCCCCCTTCATCTCCAACTTTTGGCGAGGCGAGCGTGCTGCGGGTATTGCAAACCACAGCACCAAATATGTCAGTAGAAAAACACCGAAAAGGCTGCCACTGATATTCGATAACCACCATAGCGCCTGAATCCCCGACAGAGGCATGAACAACAGCGGAGCAAACATCGTCAAGCGCACCCACACAGGGTCGATATCGAAATAACTTGCCACTCCTGCGCAAACTCCGCCCAATTTGGCACTCTCCATATCGCGATAGAGACGACGTGGAATGCGAGGCTCGCTATGTTTGGGCTTTTCGTTCTCGGTGTTGCTCTCTTCGGAGATTGCATCTGCCGAGCCGAGTTGTGCGATTATGTTTTTGACGAGCGGCTGCTCGACTACGCGGGCGTTATCTTGTGTCGAGAGGATAAGTTCTGCTATGCGAGCCTCGATGTCGGCAATAATCTCATCGCCATCAGGCTCCTTGTCGTATCGCTCTTTAAGGGTGTCGAGATATGTGCGCAGAGTTGAGTATGCCTCGGTGTCCATTGTGAAGGCGATACCCGATATGCTGCATTTCTTTACTTCGTTCATAGTTGTAGTTGTTTGAGCGTTAATTCTGTTTGAAAATAGACTCCGAGGCAACATTTACACGGCAATTACCCGAATATCCGACCTTCGAAGAGCCACTCGCCTCTGCCGAGAGGGTGGTGGTGCAATGAACGTACGCTGCCGAGGCTCCGGTCGCCTCCACCGAGCATAACTCGGTTACGAATTTCGAGGCGTCGAGTTTTGATGCACCCGAAATCTCGAAGTCGCCCTGACGAGCCGAGCCGGTGAGAGAAACTTTCGATGCCCCCGACGCTTCGATGTCGCACGTGTCGGTTGTGAGTCTGCCCGAAACCTTGCTTGCTCCCGCTGCGTCTATGTCGCAACTTTTGCATATCGCAGAGGAGAGATTGATCTTCGACGCTCCGGATGCCGTAATCTCTAACTCGCCGGTCGTGGTGCTTATCTCTGCCGAGGATGCTCCGGAGAGTGTTATGTCGAGGCTGTTGGAGTGGGCGTTTGCGATGATAAACGATGCACCGGAGGCGGAAAACTCCACCTCGTCGGCTTTGAGCAGAGGGATGACTGTTACAGACGATGCGGCATAGGCCTCTATCTCGCGAATTTTGCCGTTATAGGGCATCTCGATATCGATGCGGACATTCTCCATCTCGCGTGAGGAGGTGTTGTCGAGCCATGCACGGAATACTCCATTGCGTACCTCCATCTTGACGTAGGGCATAATGTTCTCGTCTGTGCGCACCAGAATATCTCCCTCGCGACGGTCGCTGACAACCAGATGTATGCAGGTATTGACCACAATTTCCGAAAATTGCATTGCGCTCTGGCGGTTTTCGATAATTTTATTGCCGTTGCCACGGATGCGTTTTGAGAAGATGCCCTCCGAGGCTAAACCGGTATGGTTGGTGAATGTCGCTGCTGCAATCATTGCCATAATCAGGAACTTTCTCATAATATTCTCTGTTTTAATTATTTACTTTTTGCGTATTCGCTCAATCTGCTCAACCAACTCTGACCATGCCTCGTCTAACATTTGCAGGTGCTGGCGACCCTTGTCGGTCAGCATATAGTACTTGCGTGGAGGTCCTTGTGGTGACTCTTCCCAGCGATAGGTCAGCAGTCCGGCATTCTTCTGTCGCGTGAGGATAGGGTAGAGCGTACCCTCGACCACAATCATCTGCGCCTGCTTCAACTCTGCAATGATTTTTGGAGCGTAGGAGTCCTCGCGTGAGATTATCGCCAGAATACAATATTCCAGAATACCTTTGCGCATCTGCGCCTTTACGTTTTCTTCGCTCATTGCTCTATCGGTTTTTGAAGTTTGTACTCTCTTGTTCGGGGATTATAATCCATAGAATAATATAGACCCATAGGGACAATCCTCCGAAGATTACCAATAACATCGTAACTAAACGCAACATCGCGGCATCAATGCCGAAATGCTCCGCTATACCTCCGCAGACTCCGGCGATCATTCGGTCGGCACGAGAGCGTCGCAATGCCTCAAAGTTGCGACGATTGTAGCGGTAGTCTTTGCGCTCGGAGTGGCTCGTTGTTGCGCCCGATGTCCCCGATGCGCCTGCGCAACCGAAATCGTCGGGCGAACCCATCTGCGCCATTGCCGAGCGGACAATGTCAATGGTGATAACCATCATTGACGAGGGGCGCTTTTCGCAAAAGATTTCGGCAATTCGAGCCTCGATGTCGGCATAAGTTTCGTCGTTTTCTCCTTCACCAAGACGCTCTTTTACCTCGCGTAAGTAACCCGATAACAGATTGTAGGCATCTTGGTCGAGTGTGAATGCTTGTGATGCAATGCTCACATTTACAGTCTCTTTCATTGTTTTATGCTATGCTTTTGGTTAGTTCTGTGCTATTTTTACTTTGCAAATATATAAACAAATTTAGTATTATGCAATACATAGATGTATATTTTTTTGATTTTTTTGTGTGAGAAGATTGTGAGAGGTTGGGTGGTGGAACTGTTTTGTCTATTGAAAGAGGAATTTCTTGCCGGTTGAAAGAGTATTCTTTTGTACGTTGTGCAAATTTTCGTATCTTCGCGTTCGAATGAATTGACGTAAAATCGAAAACATGCGATAATGAAAAGAGTACTACTACTTGCAATTGCGCTCTGCGTGGGCGTGGGGGTGTATGCCCGGACTTCGGGCGAGGATTGGATTCTTCGTGCCGACAAAATCGACAAAAGAAACTATTACGGAGTCACTTCGGCTAACGGAGTTATCGGATTAGTCTCCTCGCCCAAGCCTTTTGCCGTAAAAGAGGTTGTGCTGGCGGGTATTTATGACCACTTCGGTAGAGGTCGTGTGAATAACTTCCTGCCCAATATCAGCCCGATAAATCTCGATTTTAAGTTTGATAATCAGAAATTTGACAACAGAAAAATCTCGAACTATACCCAATCGCTCGATATGCGCACGGGAGAGTTTGTGGGTAGTCTGGATTACGACGGAACACGTATGACCTATCGCTACTGCGCTCTGCGCCAGTTGAGCCACGTTGTGCTGATGGAGGTCGAGATAACCCCTTCGGCAGACCATCTGCTCGAAGCACGCTTGGTGCATCAGGTGCCACAGTCGCTCCACGGGGCCGTGATGACAGCCAATGACCTGATGTTCAAACTAAAAACCGAGCCACCGTTTAAGGTTATCACCACGACGGCTCTCTCACCCAGCGAGAGCGTAAAGGTCGCTTCGTCGTCGTTCTTCCTCTTTGAGGATGAGGATGCTACGCTGCCGGTCTATCACCAGACTCCCGACAATGACTACCATAACCTGATGTTCTGCAAGGCACTCAAAGCGGGCGAAACCTTCCGTTTTCAGGTTATCGGCTCGCTGATTTCGTCGGCACATACGGCCGACCCGCTGAATCAGGCAGAGCGTTTGGTGACATACGCACGATTCCAGAAGAAGGGGGAACTCCTGCGCAAGCACCGCGAGGCGTGGGCAAAGTTGTGGGAGAGCGATATTATCATCGAGGGCGACCTGCAAGCCCAAAAGGAGGTGCGCAGTATGCTCTACCACCTATATAGTTTCTCGCGTGCGGGCGTGGCTCATTCGCCCTCGCCAATGGGTTTGAGCGGTCTGGGCTATAACGGACACGTATTCTGGGATACCGAGATATTTATGATGCCGCCATTGATGTTGCTGCAACCCGAAATGGCTCGCTCGATGCTCGAATATCGCTATAATCGCCTCGATGAGGCTCGCAAGAATGCTTCGTCTTACGGATTTGCGGGTGCAATGTATCCGTGGGAGAGCGCATCGACAGGTGCCGAGGATACTCCCGCAACATCGCTTTCGGGTACGTTCCAACACCACGTGACGGCTGACGTGGCTATCGGTTGCTGGAACTTCTACCTCGCAACGCAGGATAAGGAGTGGCTCATCTCGCGCGGATGGCCTATAATCAAGGCTACGGCAGAGTTCTGGGCAAGTCGCTGCGAGAAGGGTGCGGATGGTAAGTGGCACATCTATAATGTTATGTGTGCCGATGAGTTCGCCCTCAATGTCGATGATAATGCCTACACCAACTGCGCTGCCAAACGTAATTTGGAGTATGCCGTAGCAGCGGCAGCCATCGTGGGCGAGAAGGCTCCGGCTCTGTGGAGCGAGATTGCCGAGGGTATGTTTTTCGCGAAGATGGCAAATGGCGTGACGAGCGAGCATGTGGGCTACGATGGTGCCGATATCAAGCAGGCGGATGTCAATCTGCTCGCATTCCCGCATAAACTTATTACCGACCGCGAACAGATGATGCGCGATTTGGATTACTACTCGTTGAAGGTGCCGCAGGTGCGCACGCCGGCAATGACGCAGTCGATGTTCTCGGTAATCTGCTCGCGTTGTGGCGATGTGGAGCAGGCGTGGAAGTGGTTCCTCGATTCGTATCGACCCAACCAGCTGCCTCCGTTCGGAGTGTTGGCAGAGTTCAAGGGAGGTACCAATCCCTACTTCGCTACGGGTGCGGGAGGTACATTGCAGTCGGTATTGTTTGGCTTTGCGGGTCTTGACTTTAATCCGAAGGGTGGTATTATGCAGGTCAAGGAGCATGCCCTGCCGGAACATTGGACACGCTTGACAATCAAAGGTGTAGGCCCTGATAAGAAGACATACGTCGTAGAGAAGTAGCGTGAAGTTGAACTCGCGGAGAAGAGCGAGTATAGAGAGTGTAAGGAATTTAGTGTAGTTAAGGGGTTTTAGCATCTTCTTGACTTCCCCAAATTCCTTATACTTTTTAATTTATATGCTCCAAAAAATCATCTGTCCATCGCACAATGCAGTCAAACTGAAAATCGCATTTCGGGTTGGAACTTATCCTATAATATATATAGGTATGCCGATATTCTATTTGGCTGTTTTGTCGGTAAATGACGAAGATTGGTTACGATTTCTAACCATTCGAAACTCTGTTTGACCCCTACGGAGGGCAACTTTGTCCCGAAAAGTCAAAAAAATACCCAAAAAATACCTTTCGAATTGTAACCATATTGTAATATTTGGTTGCAATATGTAACCTGTAATAACAATATTAAATAAATTTATTATATAAGGTGTATTTCCTTAAAAATTAGTTGTTAAAATACTTTAATATTGCTAACTTTGCCCCGTAACTATTTTTGTTATTAACACTAAATTTTATGCTTATGGTTAGGAAAATTGTACTATCAATTGTTGCTGTACTGACTATGGGTTGCTTTGCACTCCAAGCACAGTACAAGCAGGTTTCGGGTACAGTTGCCGATAATGCAGGTACCCCCATCGCCGGTGCTACGGTTGCCGTGAAGGGTACAACTATCGGTACAACTACTGACTCTGCCGGTAAGTATGTTCTCGAAGCACCCGGTGACGGTGTTTTGGAGTTCTCGTTTATCGGTTATCAGAGTGCAGAAGTACCCATCGCCGGTAAGACGCAGGTTGATGCTGTCCTGAAAGAGGGTCAGGCAATCGAAGAGGTCGTTGTGATGGCCTTCGGTTCCGCTACGAAGGAGGCATTTACCGGTTCGGCTACCGTAGTCAGTGCAGATGAACTTGCAACTTCGCAGGTGTCGAATGCAATGAACGCACTGAACGGTAAGGTATCCGGTGTTCAGATGGCGAATGCTTCGGGTGCGCCGGGTGATGATAGCCCGACGATTCGTATCCGTGGTTTTAGCTCGATTAACGCAGGTAATGCTCCTCTGGTTGTCCTCGACGGTATTCCGTACAGCGGCAGCATGAGCAACATCAACCCTGCCGATATCGAGTCGATGACCGTCTTGAAGGATGCTGCATCGAATGCTCTTTATGGTTCGCGTGGTGCTAACGGTGTCATCATGATTACCACCAAGCGTGCGAAGAGCGGTGATGCTGTCGTTAATGTTGATGCCAAGTGGGGTGTTGCTTCGCGCGGTGTGCAGGATTACGACTACATCAAGAATCCCGCAGCGTACTACGAGCAGCACTACAAGGCTCTCGAAAACTACTACATCGACAACGGTAGTTCGCCCGCAGAGGCTCACCTCAAAGCGAACGATGCTATCGTAGGTCCGATGTCTGGTGGTGGTCTTGTTTATCAGGTATTTAACGTGCCCGATGGCCAGTACTTCATCGGTAAGAACGGTAAGGTCAATCCTAATGCTACGCTCGGTAATATGGTTAATTACAACGGTCAGGACTATTGGCTCTATCCCGATAACTGGACCGAGGGTGCTATGAAGAACGGTTTCCGTCAGGAGTACAACGTGAATGTATCGGCAGGTAACGAGCGTGCGCAGGTTTATGCGTCGGCAGGTTACTTGAACAGCGAGGGTATCGTTGAGCAGTCGATGTTCGAGCGTTTCACAAGCCGTTTGAAGGCAGAGTATCAGGCAAAGAAGTGGTTGCGCGTAGGTGCTAACGCATCGTATGCTCACTATAAGGGTTACTTGACGGATGCTTCGGGTGTGTCGAATTCGACTGCAAACATCTTTGCTGCAACGTCGGCTATCGCTCCTATCTATCCGCTCTATCTTCGTGATGGTAACAAGAAGATTATGAAGGATAACAACGGTAACACAATGTACGACTACGGTGATGAGATGAACGCCGGTTTGGAGCGTCCTATCTTCGGTCAGTCGAACGCATTGAGCGACCACCTTCTCAATAAGAACCTCTACGATGGTAACGCATTTACCGGTACGGCATTCTTTGACGTATATTTCTTGAAGGACTTTACCTTCACGTTGAATGCAGGTACTTCGCTCGACGAGACTCGCTCGACAGGCTTGACCAACGCATTCTATGGTCAGTATGCTTCGGCTAACGGTATCATCAGCAAGCAGCACTCGCGTACCTGGTCGTACAACTTCCAGCAGTTGCTCAACTACTCGAAGACCTTCGCAGGTGTTCATCACATCAACGCAATGATTGGTCACGAGAACTACGTAGCCGAGAGTGCATCGCTCTATGGCTCGAAGAGCAATATGTTCTCGCCCGACAACCTCGAACTTTCGGGTGCAGTTACCGACCGCTCGGCATCATCTTCGACTTCGTCGTACAACACCGAGGGTTACTTCGCACGTGTAATGTACGATTGGGACGAGAAACTCTTCGTTTCGGCTTCGTATCGTCGCGATGCTTCGTCGCGTTTCCACCCCGATCACCGCTGGGGTAACTTCTGGTCGGTAGGTGCCGGTTACATCATGAGCAAGGAGTCGTGGTTCAATGTTGATTGGATTGATATGTTGAAGTTTAAGGCTTCTTACGGTTCGCAGGGTAACGACGGTATCGGTAACTACCTCTATACTGACACTTACGATATCGTAAACTCCGGTGGTAACGTATCGCTCGTACTCAATACGAAGGGTAACAAGAACATCACTTGGGAGACCAACGGTAACTTCAACGCAGGTATCGAGTTCGAACTCTTCAAGGGTCGTTTGAGCGGTACTGTCGAGGGCTTCTATCGTAAGACTACCGATATGTTGTCGTGGTTCTCGGTTCCGCCTTCGTTGGGTTACACCGGTTACTGGGCTAACGTCGGTGATATGGTCAATCGTGGTGTTGAGGTTGAGTTGTATGCAACTCCTATCCGCACCAAGAATGTTACTTGGAACTTGAACGCTAACCTTACCTATGTAAACAACCGCATCACCAAACTCGATCCTTCGCGTTTGTCGATGGAGACTCCCGATGGCTATAAGGGTTATACCTCTGGTAATAACTTCTATGGCGAGGGTCTGTCGCTCTACTCGTTCTATATGCCCAAATATGCAGGTGTAGAGAAGAGTTCGGGTCTTCCTATGTGGTACCGCGAGTTGGATGGCGAGACGGTAACTACTACCGACTACTCGTTGGCTTCGGACTACGTCTGTGGCAATCCTCTTCCGGATGCTTATGGTGGTTTCGGAACATCGTTGGAGTTCTACGGTTTCGACTTGACCGTTAATTTCACCTACCAGATTGGTGGTAAGATCTATGATTCGGGTTACGCATCGTACATGGCATCGCCTACGTCGTCATCGACCGGTCATAGTTTGCACACCGACTTGGCAAAGGCATGGTCGCCCACGAACCGCAACTCGGACATCCCGCGCTTCCAGTATAACGACCAGTATAGCGTTGCAACTTCGGATCGCTTCCTCATTGATGGTAGCTACCTGAACTTGCAGAACATCAACTTTGGTTACACTCTGCCTCGCAAGTGGACAAGCAAGATTGGTGTGAATAAGATTCGCGTATATCTGGCTTGTGAGAATGTATGGTTGTGGTCGCGTCGTCAGGGCTTTGACCCGCGTTTGACGCTCACCGGATCGAACAATGCATCTACCTACTCGGCAGTTCGCACGATTTCGGGCGGTCTTAACCTCTCATTCTAATTTAACGCTTAAAGATGAAAGGAGAAAAAGATATGAAGAATATATTGAAAATAGGATTTGTGGCTTTGACTGCAACTGCACTTTTGAGCGGTTGTATCAAGGAGACTTTCCCCACAAGCGTCGCTACGTCGGATCAGGTTGCTGCAAACCCCGCTGCTTTGGAGTCGCAGGTTAACGGTATCGCTGCATTCGTGAATGCTATCGAGATTCTGGGTGTTAATCACTCGGAGTTCGGATATCCTTCGATGGGTATGATTCGCGACCTTATGGGTGAGGATATGGCTACTGTATCGAGCGGTTACGAGCATTTCGGCGTGTGGATCGAGGCTCGTGCTATGAGCGACCAGTACGCATACGCGCAGCAGGTATGGAACTACTACACGCAGTTCCTGCTCACTGCAAACTCGGTTATCTCGGCTGTGAACGAGGCATCGGCAACAGAGGTGCAGAAGCAATACCTCGGTATGGCATACTGCTATCGTGCGATGATTAACCTCGATATGGGTCGTATGTTCGAGTTTAAGAAGAATGGTTACACCGTTGCTCCCGAATTGGAGGGTTATACCATTCCGATTATCCGCGAGAATATGACCGAGGCAGAGGCTCGTAACAACCCGCGTGTGAAGAAGGCAGACCTTTTGGCTCACATTCACGCTGACCTTGATAAGGCTATCGACTTCTTCTACAACGAGAATGAGAAGGACGAGAACAAGCGTTTGTTTGTTCGCCAGAACAAGACCCAACCCGATATGAGCGTGGCTTACGGTTTGAAGGCTCGTGCATACCTCTGGGCAGAGAATTATGATGAGGCTGCCAAGTACGCAGGCTGGGCTCTCGATAAGACGAAGACCGGTGTTGATTATAAGGCTTTGAACGAGGCACAGGCTACGGATGTTGCTACCGGCTTTAACTCGGTAGGTACGAACAACTCGTGGATGTGGTGCTCGTCGCTGGTTAAGGAGGACGATGCTGTTAAGTCGTCGATTATCAACTTTACATCGTGGATTGCATCGGAGACCGTCTTCGGTTACGCAGGAGCAGGTCCCTATCGTATGATTGATGCACGTCTTTACAGCCGTATCCCCAATTCGGACTGGCGTAAGAAGTGGTGGAAGGCTCCGGAAGGCGTATCTATCAAGCAGAACTTCGTTCCGGCAACTGCTGACTATGCAGGTGCAGAGGGTCTTCCCGAATATGCAGCTATCAAGTTCCGTCCGGGTAGCGGTAATCCCGACTCGGAGGATCCGGGTGCAATTTGCGACTATCCGTTTATGCGTATGGAGGAGATGATGCTCATCATCGCCGAGGCTGATGCTCGCAAGGGCTCGCCGAATGGACTCTTGGCGTTCATGGCAGAGCGTAACCCCGACTACGTATGCACCGCATCGGGTGCAACGGCACTCGTTGATGAGATTTTCTTCCAGAAGCGTATCGAGTTCTGGGGCGAGGGTATCAACTTCTTCGACTACAAGCGTTTGGGTAAGGGTGTAACTCGTGGTTACGAGGGTACTAACCACTACGAGGATGCACGTCTCAACTCGAATGGTTTGGCTCCTTGGTACAACATGTGTATTGTCCGCACGGAGCACAACGCCAACCCCGCAGTTGTGTCGAATCCCGACCCGTCGTCGTTGATTGAGCCTTGGAAGGAGTAATCAGTGTAAAACGAAAAAATGAATGTATATGAAGACAATGAAAAATATATTATACGCTCTGTTCGCAGTTGCAGCCCTCGTGATGGTGGGTTGTACGAAGGATCAGACCTATACACCGGGTGGTGATCTTTCGGGCGAGCAGATTTACATCGACAATTCGCTCTCGACATTCGAAGTTAAGACCGCTGCCGACAAGGAGAAGGAGGCAGAGGAGCTTAAAAAGTTGAGCAAGGGTCTGATGAAGAATGATGTCTTTACGGATGATAACTGCGTAGATTTGAAGATTGTTCGTAAGAGTTCGAAACTCGAAGAGTATGCTTTCGAGGTAAAACTCACGATGGATGCCGAGGATGCAGCACTCTTTACTCTTCCCGCAGGTGCTACCCAGACAGGTGCTAATCCGACAGAGGAGACTGTAACCTACACCGTTCCCTGCGTGTTTGATGCAGATGCTTCGGAGACAGTTCTCCGCCTTGGCTTCGATATCGCGCAGTTGGCAGATAACACCAACTATCAGTTTGTAGCCGAGTTGGCAGACGAGGAGAACTCGTCGAACTACGGTGCTTCGGAGTTTGAGTTTGCAATTGTGCATTCGGTTACTGTGGAGTTGCCCTATACCGATATCGGTTTGGTAACCCTTACTGACCCAATCTTTACCGGTGCAACCTACTCTGATTGCGTGATTCAGATTCACAATGATGACTTGAAGGCTATCAATGAGGCAAAAGAGAAGAACGAGGCTCCTAAATTTGAAGCAGATTATATTCGTTTCTTCATTCCGCGTCCTTGGTTGCAGATGGCATCGGCTTCGGTTAATGCCGGTGATGGTAATTTCGAGGAGTCTGACTTGGAGTATTTCGCAATGGGCGATGGCCTTATGGTTTGCTTGACTCCTAATTATGAGCCGGTTGTACAGGATGGCAATCCCGTATATCCTAACCCGACGAAGCCAAGTGTAGAGAAGACCGGATATCCCCGTCACCCGCTTGTGGGTATTAGATCTACCGATGGCTCACTTCGTGGTATAGTAGGAACTGCTGCAACAGAGCTAATGTATATGGCAAGAGTGCCGTTTGTCGATGGTTATGAGTATTATTTAACGATGTTTATGCCTTCGTATAATTTCGGTGCGACTACTCGTACAATGAATACATACTCATTTGGTACCGCAATTTGGGAGCCGTTCAATACGGGAAGTCTAGGTGTTATACCTTTCGAAGTTACTTGGGACAAGAACAGCCTCGAAGAGGATTGGGCTAACTACTTCTTGATTGACTACAACAACGACATTAAGTATGTTGAGGTAGGCGAGGGTGTCTTCTCTTCGCAGTACCAAGATAAGTTCGCAACCAAGACTCTCTACACCGGTTTCGAGAGCGTTTACAAGGAGACTGTTTACTACGTAGCCGATGCTTACGGTACTTCTACCGAGCAGACAGGCACTCTTGGTCTTGCAATGACTTGGAATGGCTCGGTTGCAAAGGTTGTCGAGAAGCAGCCGCTCAATATCCAGTGGAACGGTCGCGAACTCTATGCTTCGCAGAGCGAGAATGTTAAGAGTGCAGTCGAACTCGACGAGAGTGGTGCTGTCAAGAAACTTACCTTCGGTGTCGCTATCGTGAACGAGGATGGTCAGGTGCTTGGCGAGTACGAGGAGACTTTCGATATGGAGTCGGATGGTAATATCAACTACTTCATTGGAGAGTTCATGATGCAACAGCAAATCTTTGTTGAGGAATCTCCCTGCTTCAATGCAAGCCTGCAACAGATTGCCCCCGGAATTGTTCCGTACTACGGAGATGTAAAAATTACTCGTAGTGCAGAGAACTCGAATGAGTTGATTATCGAGGGTCTTATTCCGGAGGCTATTCTCGCAGAGTATGGCAAGTATAAGGATGAAGATGGTGCAGGATATTTCAGTGCAGCAGTTCCGATGAAGGAAGTTGCAGATCCGGAGAATCCCGAAGCAACAATCAAGGTGCCGGTTCCTATGGAAGAGCGTCCTGCTCTCCCGAATTTGGCAGCCGGTGGTTCGGTTAAGGGTACTTATGACCCTGTGACCAACACTGTTATCATTCCTGCACAGTACTTCTACAAGCCGGAGTATGTGGTTGGCGGTGTAACCTTCTTCCCCTACTTCCAGCCTTGTACTACGGACTATAATTATGATTATAGCGATCGTTCTGATCTGACGACCTACTACTGGTATTCGTTCCCGGATGTATCTGCAGAGTCGGTAGCGTTGCACCTCGACCGCGATCAGGGTATGATCTACTTCGGCGATTCAAGTACATGTCCCGATCCGGCATATACGTTCATCGTGGATCTCTATGCTTACGATCCTGCTTCTGACGAGTTTTTCTTTACCGACCAGTCGCTCTTCTATCCGTTTGCAGAGCCGTTGATGATTGGTTCGGGTGGTGGTAGCGTATCGCCGCTGTCGGTAGCACCGAAATCGTCGTTCCAGAAGACCGGTGCATTGAGCAGCAAGTCGGTGACTATGGGTCAGAAGAGCGAGCGTAAGGAGCTTACTCGTACCCCGAAAGCATACCCCTTTCGCTAATTAGTGTTGAAACGATTGATTTATTAATATGGTGACGGGTGCCGAGGCACCACCTCGGTACCCCGACCCGATAAAAAGTTGAAACAATGAAAAAATTATTATTCATATTGGCTGTAATGGCGTTTGCTGTCGGTTGTACTGATAAGCCGGAGTTCGAGACTCCCGGTGCTGATGTACCCCAGACGATGACGCTCGTTTATGATACGGCACAGATTGATACCAGCGATCCCGAAACGCAGTATGCACAGACGCTGAACCGTGTAGATGATTTCTATCGCGTAGGTGGTAAGTTCGTGAGACTCACGATGTATCTCGATGCTGATGGCGTCTATTATCTGACTGCAACCAAACTTGTAGAGGATGATGACGAGGATGTGGCTGCTGGCTTGATGCTCGATTGCGAGTTCGCAAAGATTGAGGGCAACTTCTCGAATCCGTCGCAAATCAATGTCCGCTCGGTAAATCAGAGCGGCGAGTACGATTTCGACTGGCGTGGTGACCTTCCCGATGCTGATGTAGCACTGGAACCTACCGAGGGTCAGCCCGAAAATGTAACGATGTATCGCGAGGCAGAGGATGCTCATCCCGCATACGTTATCCGCTATGTAGATGGCGATGGCGTTGTTCAGTTCGGATTTGTATTCACGGTTAAGTCGATCGAGGCTACCGAGACTATGACCGAGGAGTCGATTCCTTCGGGCAAGCCTTTCGAGGAGCCGACCATTGTGGAGGTGCCCCAGTACTCGACTTCGATGACGTTGCTCTACAAGGCTTTCGACAAGAACTTCAATTGGGTGAACTAAACGTCGCCTAACGGAATTTCTAATACAGAGATGGGGTCATCTGACAAAACTTGTCGGATGACCCTGTTTTATTTGATTATTTTTCTTACCTTTGTTGGGTATTAAAACACGATGAATTATGGAATTTGAAGGTGTAGTTTATAAGATACTGCCTCCGACAAGCGGAACCTCCGCACGAGGCGAGTGGAAACGTCAGGATGTGGTTTTTGAACTCCCGCAGGAGTTCTCGCGCAAGATTTGCGTGACCTTCTTCAATAAGGAGAACGATGTGGCACAGTTGCGTGAGGGTATGACCTATATGGTGTCGGTAAATGTCGAGTCGCGAGAGTTTAACGGCCGCTGGTACACCGACGTTAAGGCGTGGCGTGTGCAGCCCAAGGTGGCAGAGGCTCCGGCTATGGCATCGGATGCTCCGATGGCTTCGGCTATGGCAGACCTTCCTCCGATTGCCGAGGAGCCGACCTATGCAGCAACGCCCTCGGCAGAGGTCGATGACCTGCCGTTCTAAACGGAACGGCCGCACTTGGGATGATTGTTTTTTGCGGATGTGCCAAGCGATTGTTTGAGCCTGGGATAGTCGAGTTTCGGGTGGTTGTTTGAGCCTGGAATAGTCGAGTTTCGGGGTGGTTGTTTGAGTATCAAATCTATATTTTTGAATAAAAGTGGATTTGATTTTGCATATTAGATAAATATTTGTATATTTGCACTCCGAAACGACAAGTTCTGGTGCCGGGCGAGGCACAGCGTCGTTTTGAATGTCCTGGTCTGATGGGTGAGTGGCTTAGCCAACGGTCTGCAAAACCGTCTACAGCGGTTCGAATCCGCTTCAGACCTCGAAAATGCAGAGCAGACGACTTGTACAAGTCGTCTGTTTTTGTTTGTCGTAGCGTCTGGGTGCAAGCCCTTCGAATCGCTTGTGTGAAGTAGATGTAATTATTTGCAACGATGGCAGGTAATTCACTTTTATTTCATATCTTTGCGCAAAATTCAACGGAATGAAGGCGAGAAATATTACCATACTTATTGTGCTGCTGATTCTGGCAGACCAGATACTCAAAATATGGGTTAAGACCCACATGTGCATCGGTGAGGCTATTACCGTATTCCCCGACTGGTTTCAGTTGCGATTTATCGAGAACAATGGCGCGGCTTTCGGTATGCACATCGCATCCGGAGGCGGACTCGATTGGGGCAAACTCGCTTTGAGTTTGTTCCGTGTGGTTATGGTGGTGGCATTGTGCTTTATCATCCGTCAGATGAACGCCAAGAAGGAGACTCCGCGAGGTGTGGTTGTCGGATTGTCGCTGATTATGGCGGGTGCCATAGGCAACATCATCGACAGCGCATTCTACGGGTTGGTATTCTCGGCATCGACACCGATGTCGGTGGCGCACTTTGGCGGTCACTATGCCGGCTTTATGATGGGCAAGGTGGTTGATATGTTCTATTTCCCGCTCTTCCAATGGAATAGCGTGCCTTCGTTCCTCCGTTTTCTGGTCGATGGCGACAACTACTTCTTTGGTGCGATTTTCAATCTTGCCGACTCATATATTACTGTTGCGGTGATATATATGCTGATTTTCCATTGGCGATACTTCTACGAAGCAGACAAGAAGTCCGAGAAGTAGTCAAGTGGTCGTTGCAAGGTGGGTGGTAATCATAACTCCTGACAAAGCGAGCGTGTCCAAAAAACTGCCGGACACGCTCGCTATCTTTTTCCCAAGAGCCGATTTTACATCATTTTCTGCATCATTACACATTCTCTGGGGAGGTCTATTTGCTGTATTCGTTCCTCATTACCCGCTTTTGGAGCGTGGTGGGGGCTACTTGCCGTACTCGCTACGTTGTTGGCGAGCCTTCTCGCTCTGCTCCTTCCAGTCGGTCTGGGTTTCGAGCCAGTCGAGAACCTCCTGCGTGAGGATGTCGTTGCGGTCGTGCCATTCATTACGTTCAACGAGGCGTGTGCGATACTCTCTGATGCGTTCCGAAATCGGGAACTTCGGCTGCGGAAGAGCCATCTTCTCGGAACGTATTGACGGTCGCAAGGTACGTGTGAATACCGAGTCCTGTGCAGGTCGTTTATCTTCGTGCCAAGCAAATCCCTGCAAGAAGAGAGGTTGTGTTTCGGGAATCTTATCCATCGGATAGATTGTATAGGTCGGATTGCCACGATAGGTAATACCGGACACTGTCTTATCCTCGATATAGAAGGTCATATCGGCACTCTCGATATACATCAATCCCTGCACCTCCGGCGAGCCATCCTCCTGCATATAATATATGGTCTGGGCATTGCCATCGACGTCGTTGCGATAGATGTTGTTATTGCGGAAGTGCGAAATCATCGTCTTGCCGGCAACCTGATTATAGTGCAGGGTGTCGATTTTCGAGACCATCATCGGCTTGCCCGTAAATTCGGCACGGGTAAGTTGCTGGTTTGCGGTGTACATATCGACCTGTTCGGATGTTACCTGATTCTGCTCGTGCCAGAGTATCGGGGCTATATACATATGTATTACAGAGTCGAGCGAGGATGCCGACAGCGAGTCACACACACCTTGAAAGTCCTTGCGGAAGATGCGGACATTGCGATATCCGAGAACCAGACGATATTGCGTGTCGATGATTGCCGTATCGACCTTAACCGAATCGACTGCCAGAGAATCCACCGGCTTGGCGTAGAGCGAATCGAAGAGGTGTGTCAGAATCGAATCGTGCAGATGCAGGTCGGCTTGGAGCGTCGAATCTGCCGTAGCACGTGTTACGGAATCTGCCCATTGCAACTTCACGCCCTTGCGCGTAAGGCGGGCAATCATTCGGAGTTTGCGAGCCTCCTCGCGAGCCTTTGCTCGTGCGCGTAGCGTATCCTCGCGAGCCTTCATTCTATCGAGAATCACATTGCGTTTCTGCTGGCGCAGTTCGCCTATCGAGTCGAGTTTTGCCTTCTTGATTTTGAGTTGCTCGGTACGTATCGAGTCGCGGACTTTGCGGATGGCTGCCACCTTGGCATCGCGCTCCTTGCGTGCAATCTCTTTGAGCAGAGCCTTACGTTCAGCCTTCGGCAGAGTGTCGAGGCGGGCTTTCAGTGAGTCTGCCGCAGTAAGAACCTTGACACTATCGGCATCTGCCTGCGATAGCGAGTCGTGAATAGCCGGCTTTTGGGCTACGGAGTCTGCCTTCTCGCCGTTTGATGTCGGCTTCACGCCTGCTGCGACACTCGTCGAATCTCTCTTGGCGGAGACTTTGGCACTACGCTCTGCCGATGGGAGCCGCTCCTCGGCATTTGCAAGGTCGCGAGGCGATTTATCGTCATTATGTGTAGCGGCACCGTGACGATCCCTCTTCTCCTTGCCCTTATCGTTGCGGTCGCGACGCGCAGATTTTTTGTCATCCTTGTCGCCCTCGTCGCCCGATGTTGCATCGCCATTCGCCTTCTTCCCTGCCTCGGAAATCTTTTGCGCAGCCTCGGCTTGCTTTACACTATCTGCTATGCGAGCCTCCTCGGCAAGACGTTGAGCCTCCTGCGCAGCACGCTCCTTTTCGAGTATATCGCCCTGTGTGGAGCGGGAGTAGAGGAACATCGTGTCGGCACGCATAAATACCGAGTCGCCCTGTTCGAGGTCGTAACTTACGGTCGAGGGGTCGAGGGTCAGCATAGCATTTCCCGGCTCTTTCCAATACTCGCCCCAATCGCCAAAGGCTACCAACTTATGCTTCTGGTCGTCGAGTTGGATGTTGCGACGGAGCAGACCATATCCGCGCTCGCGGTAGTAGTCAAGGCTGTCGCTCCAAATCTCTTCATTCTCGGTCAGAATGTAGCCGTTGAGGGTAATGACATATCGGTCGCTATCCTTCTCGTAGGAGCCTCGGTCGGCATAGAGATACTCGCCCTTGCTGTTCCAGATATTCGTACCGGTAAAGAATTGTGCGCGGTCGCTCTTGATGTTGTAGATTACCGAATCGCCCTTCATGCGATACTCATCGCCCGTCATCTCCACATTATCGACACAGACGATCTCATCACGCTTCGAGTAGAAGTATCCGCGGTCGGATTCGAGCATATTGTTCTCCTTGGTCACAACACCTCCATCGGCAAAGACACCGACACTTTCGAGGGTGTTGAACTTGAATTTGTAGGTGTAGAGCGTGACATCCTCATCCACGACCTTCACCAGTTGTGAGAAGACCTCTGCCTCGTTGATTTCGCCATTATACTCTGCACGGTCGCCATAGACAAAGGTCGTACCTTGATTTATCAACACGTTGCCGAAACACTCGATACGTTTGTCGCTGTATCGCACTGCGCTATCGCAAACTATTACGGCTCCGTTGTGGTGCGCTACAAAGTTGCCCACAAGGCAATAGACGGTCGAGTCGCCATCGATGGTTATCGGATAGACAACATCCGCCTTCAAATCGACAACCTTACCATCTCTCTCGCCACTCGCAGCCGAGGTCGATGCAAGAGGCTGCTCATCGAGTTGCATACGATGGTCGTAAGCCGATGCAAAACCGGCTACGATGAAGAGGATGATAAGTATGGATAAAACCTTTGTGCGCACAGCCCTTGTCGATATTTTTACTTAAACCAATGCTTGTTTACCAAATCGAGGTGGCGGTAGTCGGGGTCGATGAACACGTACATCTCTCCGATTTTCTTATCCACCCACTCGTCAAAGACCCTGCCCTGCTTGTCCGACAAAGCCATAGCCTCCAAACGCAGGTAGTCATCTTTGAGAGATGCGGGATGAGGCGGAATAATCTCTACGAGTTTAACGATTTTGCTCAAATTGTTACCTACGAGGTCCTGGCTCTGGAATGCAGGCGAAATTTCGCCCACCTGCAATCTGCGGATAGCATTGTAGTCCTCGATGCTCTTGCCGCGACCCATGCCGAAATCCTCTTCGAGGAAGCGTGTGGCGGTAAGTTTTGCATCAAAAGCGTTATAATGCTCCAAGAGGTCGTGATTCGTAACAATACCTCCGTTCTGCTTCGAGTGGATATCGTCCGAGAACTTCGCTGCCGCAGCCTCAAAGGTTATCGAATCCTTGCGGATAAGATCGGCAATGCTGTCCAACTCGCGCAGAGGCTCTGCCAACTCCTCGACAGTGTATATCGGACGCAACAGAATATGACGGCAGTGGTAGAGTTCGCCCTTGCGGTCAATAAGCTGAATAAGGTGGAATCCGAACTCGGTCTCGACAACCTCCGACACCTGTCCAGGCTTCAACTCGCGCAAGGCATCTGCGAAGGGCTGAACGAATCCTGCCAACACCGTAGGCTCCATCTCGCCACCCTGAATTGCCGAGCCATCGACCGAGTACATACGTGCCATGGTCGAGAACTTGGTCTTGCCCGTAATAATACGCTCACGCATTTCGAGCAGACGCTCACGAGTACGCTGCTTCGCCTCGACAATCGACTTCGGAAACATCGTGATTTGTGCATAGACATACTGCTTGGCAATGGTCGGCAGGCTATCCTTGTCGATGCGCTTGTAGAATCGCTCGACTTCTCCGGGGGTGATTGTTACCTTTCCCGTAACCTGACCCTGCATTGCCGAGGCATAACTCTGCTCCTCCATACGACGTCGCAACATCTCGCGTATGTGGTAAATTTGCATGTGGTGCTTCTTTTCGAGTGCGGGAATCGAGCCGGCCTCCTCTGCCATACGATTTACCTGCTCCTCGACACGACCCACCACGTCTGCCGTATTGACCTCTACGGAGTCGATAAGTGCCTGATTGTAGAGCATCTTCTGCAACAACAACGCTTCGAGAGCCTCGGTAAAGGGGTCGCGGTCGGAGGTGTAGCCCATATCGCGACGTCGCTGGGTCATCTCCTCGGCAGTGCGGAGAACCTCCGAGTGGAGTATCGACGAGCCGCCGACTACCGCTACAACCTTGTCGAGCATAACCTGTCTTTTCTGCGCCACAACGCCCATAGCGAGCGTAAAGGCAATAATCGAGATGGCTGTTATCTTTTTAATCATCTTCGTTATCGTTGAGTTTTTATTGTTCGGTATCCTTATAAATTCGAGCGTGTCCGTTTTCGAGTGCCTGCGCGCGGATAATCTCTTCACGACTCTTTATCGCCTCGCTGCGACGAAGCGTACTCAATACTCGCGAAATGTCTTCACGAGCGAGTTCAAAGGGGCGAATATCGCCTTTGTTCAGCACCTCCGTAATCTCGAAGTAATATATCTGTCCATCGGCATTCATTTTCTGTACGCTGCCCTTCTTGTCCAATAGTGAGTCGTAATTGCGTGAGCGCAGGGTGGGCAGTGCTGCAAGGAAATCACTCCACTCGGTCCACTCTGTAAACTCTTTCAGCGAAAATCCGTTTTTGATGCAGATATCACGGAAATCCTTCTGACGTTCAGCCTTGGGCGAGCGCATCATCTCGAAGAGTTTATCGCGTTGGCGATACTTCTCGCCAAACGCCACCACGCGCCCCTTGACTATCGTCTTATCAAGTCGGAACTCCGACTTGTGGGCTTTGTAGTACTCTTCGATATCGTCATCTGTGATTATCGTGCGCGGCTCGTTGTCGATGTAGTATTGCTCGATTTTACGAATTAGCAACGACTGCTTGTACTCCTCGACTTTACGCTCGATATCGCTTGCCGATGCCGAGAAGATAAGTTCAGACTCTTCGAGTTTGAGTTGTTTGACAATCCAACGGTCGATGTATGCTCCGACAAAACTTACACTATCGGCACCCGACAGGGATTGTGGTACCACCTGCTCCAAATCCGACATACGCAACTCCTTACGACCAACACGCGCGATGGTGTTGTCGTCCACAAAGTAGTTGGGCAACTCCTGACATGCCGCTAATGTCGCTACGGCAAAAATGGTGACTATTTTCGAGAAAATACGCATATCAAACCACAAAGATACGAATTTTACCCGAAACAAACGTATTGCAAAGCAATAATATTACTTTTCGCAGTCGTTTTTTTGAATGGATGATTGTGGCGAGGGTCTTGCCTATCGCATTTTTCGATAGGGTAAAATGAATGCGCAGGCTGTGGTCAAGCCGCGATTTTGCTTGCCTCGGAATTACCTTTTGAGCGTCATCCTGCGCATATTTCGGACCATAATCGCAAATCCGATTGCAAGAGCAACGAACGAGACTGCCCACACTGCCCAATAGATTTGCGGGGTCGGCATAATCTCGCGGAAAGTGCTGTCGCCGAGGTTGAAAGCCATCAGCGCGAGTGCCAATCCGTTGTTGAGAGCGTGGAGAATAACCACCGAGAATATCGAATTGGAGCGGATGTAGGCGTAGCCGAGAATCAGACCCAACATCGAGGCGTTAAACATCGCTGTAACCTGCCCGTGAATCACTCCGAAGAAGAGTGCCGAGCATATCCAGCCGACCCAAATGTTGTACTTTTCGCGGAACGATTCCAAGACGATGCCGCGACAGATAATCTCTTCGAAAATCGGAGCAAAGACAACCGAAACGAGTATCGTGAAGAATCCTCTGCCGACCATCTGCGGAGTGTCTGGCATCATCATTGTCAGAGGCTCGATTACCACCTGCATCGCCACCATCAAAACAAACAATCCGAGCAGGCGCGAGGGGTCGAATCCCGACACCGAAAAAGAGGCTATTTTGGAGATGCCGCCACGGGCTTTTCGATAGAGCAAAATGCCTCCGAGCGAGAGCAACATCGAAATCGGATATATCACGGCAAGAGATTGTGCCATAGTCAGTTGAGTTGCTAATGAAATCCTATCGTCAGCATTGTCGAGAAGTGTCGCATCGGGAAATTCGAGTCCGCATAATCGGCATAGCAAAACGCTGATAATCTGGGCTGCAAAAACCCACGCCGACATAACGAAAAAATCGAGAATGTTCGGAAACCGACGAATGTGATTCGAGATATTTGTTTGCTCCATAAAAAGCCCTGTTTTTACCATTTTCAGAGGTCAAATATAGTCATTTTCGTCGAGAATTGCGAAATTCAATTTAATTTTATTAAATTTGTCCCCTTAATGAATTTAACAAAATGGTAGAAACTATGGCAAAAGTCGTGGCTCTTGCAAATCAAAAGGGTGGTGTGGGTAAAACTACAACCGCTATAAACCTCTCTGCATCAATAGCCCTGCTCGGTAAAAAGGTGTTGTTGCTCGATGCTGACCCGCAGGCAAATGCAACTTCGGGTTTGGGATTCGATATCAACATGGATGGTATCTACGAGTGTATCACGGGCGAGAAGAGTGCTTCGGAGGTTATCGTGAAGAGTCCCGATGTGAAGAATCTGTGGATTCTCCCGTCGAGTATCGACCTTGTGGCTGCCGATACGGAGTTGCCGTCGATGGAGAATGCTCACCACGTCATCAAGCGAATTATTGACGAGGTGCGCGACCGCTTCGACTACATCTTCATCGACTGCTCGCCTTCGCTCGGATATACGACTGTGAATATCCTGACTGCGGCCGACTCGGTGTTGATTCCCGTGCAGTGTGAGTATCTCGCCCTCGAAGGTTTGAGCAAACTGCTCAATACCATCAAAAAGATTAAGAGCGGATTGAATCCCGCGCTCGAAATCGAGGGTTTTGTGATGACGATGTATATGCGCAACCGACTGAATAATCAGGTCGCAAACGAGGTGCGCGAACACTTCGGATCGCTCGCTTTTGACACAATAATTCAGCGAAATATCCGTTTGGGAGAGGCGCCATCGCATGGCAAACCGATCATGCTCTACGATGCCTCGGCTACGGGTGCGATAAATTACCTGACACTTGCCAAGGAGTTTTTGAAGCGTAACAGAAAAACGAAACAAAATAAGTAAACAATATGAAACAGAAAGGTTTAGGTCGTGGTTTGGATGCCATTTTCGGTAGCGAATCGCCTATGGTTAAGGCGAAGCCGATGTCGCAGATGGCGGAGATAGCCGTAAAAGAGATTATCCCTAACCCGACGCAGCCTCGTCGCGAGTTTGACGAGGAGGCTCTCGCAGAGTTGGCGGAGTCGATTCGCACGCTCGGTGTGATTCAGCCCATTACGGTCAAGCCGACTGCGGATGGTCAATACATTATCATCAGTGGTGAGCGTCGCTGGCGTGCTGCGCAGATTGCCGAGGTTGAGGTTCTGCCCGCATATATCCGCGAGGTGGATGACACAAATCTGCACGCTATGGCTCTGGTCGAGAATGTGCAGCGTCAGGATTTGAACGCTATCGAGATTGCGTTGGGCCTTCAACGCCTTGTCGAGGAGTGCGGACTCACGCAGGATGCTCTCTCGGAGAAGGTCGGAATGAAACGCTCGACGGTGTCGAACTATATGCGCCTGCTCAAACTGCCCGACGAGGTGCAGTTGGCACTCAAAGAGGGGGTGATTTCCATGGGTCACGCAAAGGCTATTGCCGGTGCCGAAGCGAAGAAGCAGACCTCGCTGCTGCGCAAATGCGTGAAGAAGGATTTGTCGGTGCGCCAGATGGAGGCGTTGGTACGTGCGCTTGCCGAGGGTGGTACGAAGAGCGTTGTTGCGACCGATGATGAGGAGTACCCGGAGGCATATCTGCGTCTGGTGGAGCAACTCGAAAAGTTCTTCTCGCAGGATATCAGCATCAAGCGTGGCAAGAATGGTGGTGGCAAGATTGTTATCGGCTTCGATGACGATAAGGATATCGAGCGTTTTATTGAACGATTCCGCAAGGCTTAAACACTATAAACAAGAGATTACAGGTGCGCAGAGTGGTTAAAATATTGGTTGTGCTGCTTGTGTTGGCGATGTCGTGGGGCGAAACCATGGCACAGCAACGCTATCGTGGCCCGCGTCAGATTATCAAGGGAGGTCTGATGCAGAAACCCGACACCCTGCGCCGAGATTCTCTCGCTCAACCGGCATTGGCAATGCCCGATTCGGCAGCACTTGCCCGATTTGTGGATTCGCTCGATATCGAGAGCGTAGAGGTCGATTCGATGATTATCGATTCTCTCTCAAAAGCCGGTATGCCGGACTCGTTGCGTCGTCGCGAGGCGGTGATTGCCTCTCTGCGTCGCAATCTGCCCGACTCGTTGAGGTCGAAGTTCTGTTTGCCGAAGGTCGATTCATTGAAGAGAGACTCTCTGCACCTCGATTCGTTGGCACTGGACTCCCTCGGAACTAAAATTCTGCCCGACTCGCTCGCAGGAGCAGATTCGTTGGCAGCCGATTCCCTCAAAAAGAAGAAGCGTAACCGCAAGCCTCTGTTGTCGGATTCGATGTCGCTCTCGAAGGTGTGCTGGGCAGCGGCTGTGTTGCCCGGATATGGTCAGATTTACAACAAGCAGTATTGGAAACTCCCGATATTGTACTCGACGGTGGGTGCAGGCTTGGGTATGTTTATCTACGAGAATAGCCGCTACAAGCCCCTCAAACGCGAATTTGATGCAGTGACGAATAAGGGGCTTTCGCGTACTCCCGAACTCGACCGCTTGCAGACAAATATGATGCGCAGTAATACCCGACGTCAGATATATCTCGGTGTTACGATTGCCTCATACCTCTTCTTTATAGGCGATGCAGCGATGAACTACGCAACAAATGAGGTGTCGAGTGTCAAACGAGCGACAACTCTCTCGGTAATATGCCCCGGAGCCGGTCAGATTTACAATAAAAGTTATTGGCGTGTGCCGATTGTCTTGGGCGGTTTTGCTACGACTATCTACTGTATCGACTGGAATAACCGCGGTTTCCAACGCTTCAAAAAGGCGTATCGCCTGCGTGCCGACTACGATAAGAATCCGTCAAACTATCCGTCGGGTTCGACCGACGAGTTCAATGGCCGTTATTCGGCAACATTCCTCAAAAACTTGCGTGACAGTTATCGTCGTAACCGCGACTTGTGTATAATCCTTACGGCAGGTATGTATGTGTTGCAGATTATCGATGCGCACGTCGATGCCCACCTGCGCGACTACGATATCTCGGATGACCTCTCGATGAATGTTACTCCGATGATTGATTATGGATATTCGCCGATGGCGGGCGATACTCGACCCACATTCGGTATGAATATGAGTTTCAAATTTTAACACGACACGATGAAGAGATTTTATATGCTCCTGCCGCTCTTGTCGGTGCTGATGATGTGTGCCGAGAGCGCAGAGGCTCAATCCCGTTTTAAGCAGTTTTTTCAACGCAAGAACAAGGTCCGCAAGGAGCGTGTCTTGAAAGTTGCTCCGCCCGACTCGCTGCTGACGATTGATAGCACGAAGATAGTTACAACCCTGCCGGCAGTCGCTACCGACTCCATAGCCACCGCAGAGCAGAGTGCTGTCGAAGTGAAAGCGGAGGATGTTGTGGAGGAGAAGCCCTATAATCCATACCTTAACATTACGCTCACGCCCGCGCAGATGGATTCGCTGGTAGCGCGTTGGGATGAGTCGCAGAACGCACTCGCCTTCGAGAACTTCTTTGCGGATTATATCGCTATCGACTCCTTGCCGAGTAACACGGCATCACTGCCAGATTCGGTCTATGAGTCGCGCCTGCGTGCGTTGGCTTCGCCGATACAGTTGCCATACAATCCGATAGTAAAAAACTATATCAGTCGCTATACCGACACCCGCTACGGAACAATCAATCGCATAATGTCGCTGTCGCACTACTACTTCCCCATTATCGAGGAGGAGTTGCTACGTGCCGGTCTGCCCGTCGAGTTGAGGGCTATGCCGATTATCGAGTCGGCACTCGCAGCCACGGCTGTATCTCCTCGCGGAGCCGCAGGTCTGTGGCAGTTTATGCCATATACGGGCAAGAGTTACGGCTTGGAGGTCAATTCTCTGGTCGATGAACGTCGTGACGCTGTGCTCTCGACACGTGCCGCGTGTAAGTACCTGCGCGACCTCTATGCTATCTACAACGATTGGACTCTCACCATTGCAGCCTATAACTGCGGGCCGGGTAATGTCAATAAGGCGTTGGCACGTGCAGGTGCCGAGTGTAAGACCTTCTGGGATATATACTACTACCTTCCGCCCGAAACACGAGGCTATGTGCCGGCATTTATCGGGGCATCGTATGCCTTCGCCTACCACAAAAAGCATAATATCGAGTACGAGCCGTCACCGCTGCCCATAGCGACGGATACGATTACCGTGCGACGCATTATGCACCTCGGACAGGTCGCCTCGACACTTGATGTCCCTATCGAGGTGTTGCGCAGGCTCAATCCGCAGTATAAACTCGATATCATCCCTGCGACCAATAAATCCTATGTCTTGACCCTGCCTACGCAATATGTGAGCGCATATATCGAGCGCGAGGAGGAGATTTTTCGCAAGGATTCGGCTTATCTGAAAGAGTATATCAACCCCGCAAATATCGATAAGAAACGCCTTGAACGCCCCGGATTTACCTATACGGTCAAGAGCGGCGATACGTTGAGCGGTATCGCCAATCGCTACCGCGTGTCGGTCAAGAATCTGATGCGCTGGAATGGCCTGCGTAGTGCCAACCGCCTGCGCGTAGGTCAGAAACTGCGTATCGAGCGAGGTCTTTAATTTTTAACGCAGGAGAGCCTATGCACTTCGAAGAACACGATATCATTGCAGCCCCGGCAACTGCCACGGGAGGAGCCATAGCCGTTATTCGCGTGAGCGGAGAGGGTGCTGTGGAGTGCTGTGACCGTATTTTCCGCGGTCGCACAACGCTCGCAACGGCACAAGCCTATACGGTGCATTATGGCGAGATTGTCGATGACGGGCGTGTGTTAGATGATGTGTTGGTTACGGTCTTCCGCGCCCCACACTCTTATACGGGCGAAGATGGTGTCGAGATTTCGACTCACGGCTCCGGCTATATCGTGAGTGAGGTGCTGGCACTACTTATGCGCCATGGCGCGCGTATGGCTCAACCCGGAGAGTTCTCGGTAAGGGCATTCTTGGCAGGGAAAATGGACCTCTCGCAGGCCGAGGCTGTGGCAGATATGATTGCCTCCTCGTCGCGAGCCTCACACTCGTTGGCATCAACCCAGATGCGTGGCGGATACTCCTCGTCGCTTGCCGATTTGCGCACGAAATTGCTGAATGTGGCTTCGTTGCTCGAATTGGAACTGGACTTCTCGGAGGAGGAGGTCGAGTTTGCCAATAGAGGACAACTTGCCGAGATGCTGGATAGCGCAGTTCGCGAGATTGAGCATCTATGCGAGTCGTTCCGCCTCGGAAATGCGATTAAGGAGGGCGTGGCTACGGTAATTGTCGGAGAACCGAATGTGGGTAAAAGTACGCTGCTCAACCGCCTTGTAGGCGAGGAGCGGGCGATGACTTCGGATATTGCCGGCACGACACGCGATACGATTGAGGCGATGTGCAATATCGATGGCGTAACCTTCCGATTTGTCGATACGGCAGGTCTGCGCGATACGGATGACCGCCTCGAACAGATGGGTATCGATCGCACACACCGCGCTATTGAACAGGCTCAAATAGTGGTACAGATGAGCGAGGCTGGTACCGAGAGCGAGCGCGAAACTGTTACAGTTGGCGAGGGGCAAACACTGATTCGCGTGGTTAATAAGATTGATAAGTACGCGCGCGTGGAGATGGAGAGCGCGGATGTGGTTTATATGTCGGCAAGGAGTGGCGAGGGCATTGAGGAGCTGCGCCGACGACTGCGAGCAGTGATAGATACCGATGCTGTCTATGCCGGAGCAACCGTTGTGTCCAATAGCCGCCACTATGAGGCTCTTAACCGAGCCTTGGATGCATTACTGCACGCACGCGAGGCTCTTACGATGGGCTTGTCCGGCGAACTGTTGAGCGAGGAACTCCGCGACGTTCTCCGCCACCTCGGCGAAATCACCGGCGAAGTCACCTCCCAAGATATCCTCAATAATATCTTCTCAAAGTTCTGCATCGGCAAGTAACTAACGCCATCTAATGCACACTACTAAACGCTAACGCCTACAAAAATTTCGTCCTCTGCCTTAATATAAAAGACAAGGGACAGACAAATGTCTATCCCTCATCTTTGGTAGCGGGAGGAGGACTGACTGCGCTTCGCTTGTCTTCAATCTCTCGCGACTCGGCATAGTACAAATAAATTTGACCTCTGCTCTCGCTGCTCGGATTGTCCGAACCTCTCGGTTCTCGTCCTCTATCCGAATATAAAAGACAAGGGACAGACAAATGTCTATCCCTCATCTTTGGTAGCGGGAGGAGGACTCGAACCTCCGACCTTCGGGTTATGAGCCCGACGAGCTGCCAACTGCTCCATCCCGCGATATATCGTAATTACATCGTAATATCGCTTGTTTGCGAGTGCAAAGGTAAGCAAAAAAATCGGTTATACCAAATTTTTGATGCCTGAACGTCGCTTTTTACGCAAATATCGAGCCAACTGCTTATGTGTCAGCCTGAAAAATTTGCAACAAGGTTACCCTAATTGTCGAAACAATCGTTAAGCACGCGAGCCAAACGATAGCCTGCCTTGGCAATCTGGGTCTCGGTCAGATCCTTATGCTCCTCGAAGAAACTTGCATCGAAACTATCTCCGGGTTTTGCCCACTCATACATCGGGCGGCAAGCCTTGCCCGACTCACGCCCCCAACTCCACGGATCGCCCTTCTCCCAAGCCTCGCGGTTGCTACCGTATTTGTTGTCAATATAGTCGCGATAAGCGTTGAGGTTCTTTACGAGGTCTGTGTTAATATCGACAGTCGATTGAACATCCCACAAGCCGTGGTAAGCCTTCTGCTGGCCCTTGTACTTGACCTTAAACCAATTGTAGCGATTCTGCGGGCCGCCCGGCAAATCGTTGAAAAAGACGTGTGCGGGGCAGTGGTTGTCGCCGACCATGTGAATTGCCCATTTGAGGTTGAGATTAACCATCGAGTCGGGCTGATTGCGCCAATCCTTTAACTCTTTGATGATGCGTACCATCTGCGGAATGCCGTCGCCGTCGCCATTTGAACGGGTTGTACCACAAGGCTCTCCGTTCTCATCGACGGTAATCATGTGCCACCAAGTCGATACCTCGTAAGGAGTGCCGTTGCGATAGACGTCCATCCACTCTGCATACTCGACAATCGATTGGTCGAGGTAGAGGTTGATATTCTTCTGTGTGCGTTCGGTAAGGTGTTTTTCGGCGATAGCAGCAATCAACTTATGCGCATATCCCCACGCGAAAACATTCTGTGTCGAGAAAAATGCCAATGCAATGGCAAGGGTTAAGAGTCGTTTCATATAGGTTAAATTAGTTTTAATGTTCGTTTCTTTTTTGCAAATATACGGAATTTGTGTATAAAGTTCAATAAATGTTGCGAAAAAGTGTTATCTTTGGACAAGAAAATTTATTGCGAATGAAAAGATTCCTGCTTGTTTGGGTGGTTACGTTTGTGATGTGTGGCAATAGTTATGGTTGGGGTGTTCTCGAACACGGAGCCGTAGCGCAGATTGCAGAAAACCACCTTTCGCCAGAGGCTAAAACCCTGCTCAAATGGTATCTCAAAGGCGTTCCAATGGCCTACTATTCCTACGATGCCGAGATTAAGCGTGACGAGATGTTTATCTCCGTTGGCGATAAAAAATGGTTGTTGTCTCACACTTTTAATGTTGATAAAAAGTTTGCCTCATCGCGAAAGGTATTTGATAAAAATGGCGAACCGCTAAATAATATGCTTGCAGATATTGACCTTATTGTCAAAGATTTGAAAGCAAACCATCGTGAGATGACGGACTCGGTGCGTCAGACCTACATCTCGTTTCTTATTCACGCTGTGGGCGATATGCACTGCCCGATGCATGTGGGATTTGAGGATCGGGCAGGCTACGGTCAATATACGGTCTATTTCGGCAAGAAGAAAAAGATGAACTACCATACCTTCTGGGATAAGGGCGTGATTAGTGCGCATCACCCGTGGAGTTACAGCGACCTGGCGACTCTGTTCGATATCTACAACGAAAAGGAGATCGCATCCTTCTGCAAGGGGGATATCTTTGCGTGGGGTAAGGAGGTTGCCAAGACTGTATATCCAATGCACAGCTATCGGGCAAATGCTCGTATCGATGTTGTAAAATATCGTGTCGAGTATCAACAGACGGGTGAGTTGTTGCTGACCAAGGCAGGTTATCGTTTGGCAAAGCTATTAAATGAAATATTCCAATAGACAAAGAGTATGAAGCGATTTATAATGTTATGGTTGGTAACAACATTGGCCTCGACCTCTGCGTATGCGTGGTGGGGTCGGGAGCACGCTACTGTGGCACAGATAGCCGAGAATCATCTCACGCCGAAGGCAAAGGCATTGATGAAAGAGTATCTGGGAGGACGACCGATGGCATACTATGCTTCACATGCAGACCACTACCGCAATGAGTCGCTTATCGACATCGGATTCGAACAGAAAGACGGCACGCGCGAAGTGCCTTTTTCGCACGGATATTATGTGGATGAGGAGTTGAAACCTTTGCGTGATTCATTGGATGCGAATGGTATGTACCTGAAAAACTCGGTGAGAGATATTGTGCGAGCGTCCCGTAACCTTAAAGAGAATCATCACACGATGAACGATTCGGTGCGTCTGGTGCAATTATACTGCATTATCCACACAGTTGGAGACCTGCATTGTCCTGTACATGCTGCTTTGGATGCCGATTCACCGACACCACACGGCAAGTATCGCCTCTTTTTTCGTAATGGCGATAAGCAGATAAGCAAGAGTATGCACGGTTTGTGGGAGATGCGTATGGTGGGCGGCTATCAGCCGTGGGGTAGTGGCGATTTGGCCAAGATACTCGATAGTTGGAGCGAGGCGCAGATTGCCGAGTGTTGTAAGGGAGATGTCTATGTGTGGGGCGAGGAGACTGCTCATTTAGCATACAAACTCTATAACGACTACAAGGCTGGCGAGGTGGTTGAGAAAAAGCCGTTCCACGATAAGTATCAAAAGATAGCAGAACGACAGATTACCAAGGCCGGTTATCGCTTGGCGAAACTGCTTAACGAAATTCTAAACTAATCAATGAAGATGCTATGAAACGCTTTTTGATACTTTGTGCAGTGGCGACCATTTTCTGTACGTCGGCCTATGGTTGGGGACGTCGCGAACATGCTGTGGTTGCAAAGATTGCTGAGAATCATCTTACACCAAAGGCGAAGCAATACCTATATAAATATATGCACCGTCGCTCGTTGGTCTATTATGCGAACTATGCCAATGACTATCAGCCTCTGAATATAGATTTGAGCTGGCAACCTTCGAATGCGAAAAGGCGGGTGCCATTTCCGCACACATTTACTGTCGATGAGAACTGTAAGCCTTGTCGCGATATACGTAATGGTGAGGCGTATGTCAAGAACTGCCTCTACTTTGTCGATAAGTGGTCGCAGGAGTTGAAATCCAACCATGCGGGGATGAATGACTCGGTGAGAATGACTCATATCGCACTGATTGTTCATGCCATGGGTGAGATTCACAGCCCCGTGCATATACGTTATGCTCACGATAGTAATCTTGCCAGATTTAAGATTAAATATGGCAAGAGAGTGCGTACTCTTCATGACCTTTGGGATAACGGGTTTGTTGCTGCCACTTCGAGCATTTGCAGTTTTAGCGACTTTGCCCGATATATAGATGTGGATGATGGTACTGATATCGAGGCTATATGCAAGGGAGATGTCTATGTTTGGGGTGAAGAGTCGGCGCGTGAGTCGTTGCCTCTGCTTAACTACCAGCCTGATGAAAATATTGACGTGGTGAAGTTCAAACGAGATAATCTCGAAAAGGGTGAGATGTTGTTGCGCAAGGCAGGCTATCGTTTGGCAAAGGTGCTGAATGAGATATTTGAGTAGGATTGAGATAAAAAACAGATAAATAGTTGGTAGAATAACTATAAGTTTGTACCTTTGAGAGATATTTTAGCCTTGTTATGGACTTGAATAACTTAAAACTGAAAAATATGAACAACCTGAAAAGAGTTTTACTTTTGGCTTTGGCAGTCGTCGTGACGATGCCGGCTGCGGCAGAATCGTTTGAAGAGATTCGCAAGAAGGCATCGACGAAGGGTACGGTGCTTACTGCCGGAGAGATTACGGGCGTAGTTGTGGGTGATTATCGCTCGCTTAATGTGGCGACGAATCACAATACGCGCTTCGATTATGTAGATTTGAGGACTAACAAGAAGACAAACTACATCCAAAGTGAGGATGGACAATATGGTTTTCGTATCGTCTTTGACGGAATTTACGATAACCGTATGAAGCGTGCCGATAAGGTTAAGTTAAACCTTGCGGGATGTACGGTGGTGCGCGAGGACAATCCGGAGAGATATACCATTTCGGGTGTTACAATCGATAAGGTGGAGCCTCTTGCAGAGGGTGTCGCTCTTGTGGCGAAGGAGAAGCGAGTTTGCGAGTTGGCAGATGCAGATTTATATACTTACGTTGCCTTGAAAGATGTTGAATTTATGAATAAGCAGGGCGCTTATACCAATGTCTTTGAGATGGTTCCACAACGCTCATTTATGAATCAGGAGCGTAATCCGTGGAGTTTGGGCGATGGCTGGGCGTCGTTGCTTAAAGATGCCGAGGGCGAGTCGATTTATATGCTTGTAAATTCGAAGTGCTCGTGGCGTCGTAACGGTACGGGTGTCCCCAAGGGCGTAGGTAAAGTTTCGGGTATCTTGGTACATGAGTACCTGCGTCGCTATGGCGATAACCTTGGTAAATATTCGATTCGTCCGCTCAATGAGCAGGATGTTGTGAAGGATATGCCCAAGGAGGAGAGTTCGTCGTATGAGGTTGTTGCCGATTGGAATTATGACCGCAACTATCAGGCACAGCTGAATGTTGAGGGCATAGGTTTGGTTAAGGGCACGAAGGCTACGCGCTATTCGGGTCGCATCCTGCCTGATGAGGGCAAAGGCTTCCTCTCGAACTCGGCAAGCGCAACCGTGCGTTTCGATACCGATTATGATACGCGCTACCCGAATGATAATAATGGTATGCGTAAGTATGCCGGTTTGCGTTTCGAGTCTAATGTGCAGAATTGGCTTGTAAAGAATCAGGGTGTCGTTGTTGAGGTCTCGACCGAGGGCTTGACCGGCAAGGCTTTGACCTTTGACTTCTCGTTTGGTGTGGGTAACCACGATATCAATAACAGTTGGGGCTTCCCTGCATATTGGAACGTGGCATACTCGACTGACGGTAAGAACTTTACCGTAGCCAAAGAGAATATAGTTCTGCGCGCCATGCCCTATGGCGCAGGTTCTGTCCGTGTTAAGGGTTTGGGCAATACTGACCGAGAGCCTAATTGCGATATGGCTATGGGATTCACCGACCATAGTGTGAAATTGCCGGCATCGTTACTCGGTCAGAAGAACGTGACCATCGTGCTTACACCTGCATCGCGCCGTATGGCAACGATTCCGGTGAGTGCTATGGAGGATTCGATTCAGGGCGAGATTACGAGCGAGATGGACAAGACGCTTGTTCTCCGTATGGGCCGTATCGCTGTGAAGGTGGTAAAGTAGAAAAGTTGTTTATAGTTTTTATGGCAGAGGCTGCCCTACGTGTAGTTAGACAGGTTTAATTTTTAACTGATTGATTATCAGTGTTAGTTTTTTGCGAAAATTGCGAAATCCTACATAGAAGACTACATGTAGGTCGTAATTAAGTCCAAAAACTACGAGTGCAAAGGTAGCCAAATCTTTTGAAAGTAATGCGCTGAAAACAAACATTTTCCAAAGATTTAAGGCTGACAAACGACGGTGGCGTATGAAGGAACTACATGGTTCGCGACATACGCCACCGTTGTTTATTATTGGGCTATACCCTTGTTAATACTTAATAATACTTCCTAATTTGCCATTTACAAATGTCAAACTCGATGAGCCATAGAACCATGTTTCGACAGTTCCAAGGCTATTGGTTACCGATGTTTTTCCGCCATATGGATAACCCCAAGCCTCGCGACACATCTCCATAGTCATTCCAATCTGCACTTTGTGATTTAAGATTTTTTCAACAATATCAGCGGGGTATTTTG
>SUZF01000011.1 GCA_015060065.1 Rikenellaceae bacterium
GTAAAATAAATGTTTAGACGACTTTTGTACGGACAATCAGTCCTCAATCCAAACAACTTAACACTTTGTCAATCAATAAGTTTTGTAGAATGCTTCACTGTCCACATTCTACAGAGGGTCTAACAGTGGTGGATAGGCCCTCTTTCTTAATTATGAGAGGATTACATCATTCCCATACCGCCTGCGGGCATTGCCGGCATTGCGGGTTGCTCGCTCTTCTTCTCGGCAAGCACACACTCCGTAGTGAGGAACATCGAAGCGATAGATGCTGCATTCTCCAATGCTACGCGCGACACCTTCGTCGGGTCGATAATGCCGGCTTCGAGCATATCCTCGTAGCGGTCGTCACGAGCATTGTAACCGAAGTTGCCGGTACCCTCCTTAACCTTATTAACGACTACCGAGCCTTCGCCTCCTGCATTTGCCACAATCTGGCGCAGCGGCTCCTCGATAGCACGTTTAACAATCTGGATTCCGGTGGTCTGGTCCTCGTTGTCGCCTTTGAGGTTTTCGAGCGACTCCACGGCACGGATATACGCCACACCGCCACCCGGAACGATACCCTCCTCTACGGCTGCACGGGTTGCTGCCAGAGCGTCATCCACGCGGTCTTTCTTCTCCTTCATCTCGACCTCGGTAGCGGCACCGACGTAGAGAACTGCCACACCGCCTGCCAACTTCGCCAGACGCTCCTGCAACTTCTCGCGGTCGTAGTCCGACTTCGAAATCTCAATCGCAGCGCGAATTTGTGCTACACGAGCCTTGATAGCCTCCTTGTTGCCTGCGCCATCCACGATGGTCGTATTCTCCTTGGTAAGGGTAACCTTCTCTGCCGTTCCGAGAACTTCGAGAGAGGCATCCTCCATCTTCATACCCTTGTCGGTCGAGATAACGGTAGCACCGGTCAGCACAGCGATATCCTCCAACATCTCCTTACGACGGTCGCCAAAGCCCGGAGCCTTGCAGGCTGCGATTTTGAGCGTGCCGCGCAGTTTATTCACAACCAAAGCCGAGAGAGCCTCGCCATCGACATCCTCTGCGATGATAAGCAGCGAGCGACCGCTTTTTGCCACCGGCTCCAAAACGCCCATCAACTCCTTCATTGTCGAAACCTTCTTGTCAGTGATGAGGATATAGGGATTTTCGAGTTGAGCCTCCATCTTCTCGGTGTCGGTCATAAAGTAAGCCGAGATATATCCGCGGTCGAACTGCATACCCTCGACTACCTCCACGTGAGTCTCGGTACCCTTTGCCTCCTCGACTGTGATTACGCCCTCGTTATTGACCTTCGCCATAGCCTCGGCAATGAGTTTGCCGATGTTTGTATCGTTGTTAGCCGAAATGGTAGCCACCTGCTCGATTTTCGAGAAGTCGTTGCCGACAACCTGACTCTGCTCGCGCAACGAAGCAACAACCGTTGCCACAGCCTTATCCATACCGCGTTTCAGGTCCATCGGGTTGGCTCCGGCAGTCACATTTTTCAGACCTACGCTGATAAGCGACTGTGCCAATACGGTTGCGGTGGTTGTACCATCACCCGCATCGTCGTTGGTCTTGGCTGCAACCTCGCGCACCATCTGCGCACCCATATTTGCAAAGGGGTCCTCCAACTCGACCTCTTTCGCCACCGAGACTCCATCCTTGGTTACCTGCGGGGCTCCGAACTTCTTGTCGATAATCACGTTGCGACCCTTGGGGCCGAGCGTTACCTTCACTGCATTTGCCAGCGCATCAACACCCTCTTTGAGCAGGTCACGCGCCTCTACGTTGTATTTAATATCTTTTGCCATAGTTCTTTATCTGTTTTTAGGGGTTATTACTTCTCTACCACAGCCAAAATATCCTGCTGTTTCATAATCAGATAGTCCTCGCCGTCGATGTGCAGTTCGGTACCGGCATACTTGCCGTAGAGTACCTCGTCGCCAACCTTGACCTCCATCTTTACCTCTGCGGTGCCGGGGCCTGCGGCAACAACCTTGCCTGCAAGGGGTTTCTCTTTTGCTGTGTCAGGGATAATAAGACCTGATGCGGTCGTCTCTTCTGCCGGATTGGGCTTAACCAATACACGGTCCGAAAGTGGTTTTACGTTCATAATCTTTACTGTTTTTATTTTAGTTAATTATTGTTTTTTCTGTTTGGTCTTGGTTTGAGCAATCAGTATGCCAAAGCCCGAAATTAGGAAATCTCTGCCAAACAGCAATGGCTATGTCATATTTTTTGCCATTTTGGCAGAAAAAACTTAAATTTGCGAAAGAATGATAACTAATATAGACCTATGAAACGACTCTGTACGCTTATTGCTGCGCTGCTTATTGTTGCAACATCTTTTGCCGATGGATTTACCCCTGCCGAGAAAGCGCACCCGCGACTTATTCTGAAATCGGGCGATTTCGATCTTCTTCGCACTCTTGTCAGCAAGGATTCGGCAATAGAACGTCTGCATAGTACCATTGCAAAGCGTGCCGAAACGTACTTGACCGAGCCTGTGTGTGAGCGTGTTGTGATAGGCAGACGATTGTTGGGTGTCTCGCGTAAAGTCTTGGAGCGCGTATCAATGCTCTCGTATATGTACCACTATACGGGCGATGTACGTTATGCCGAGCGAGCCGAGCAGGAGATGCTGGCAGCAGCCAACTTCTGTGACTGGAATCCCTCTCACTTTTTGGATGTGGGCGAGATGACCACAGCCCTCGCCATAGGTTACGATTGGCTCTACAATGTACTTTCCGAATCGAGTCGTGCCACTATCGCCGAGGCGATAGCCGAGAAGGGTCTGCGTACAGCCGACAAGAAGAAGCCGTGGTTCTACAAGAGTGTAAATAATTGGAATTCGGTATGTAATGCAGGTCTTACAATGGGAGCCATTGCCGTAGCAGACCTCTATCCCGATCTTGCGAAGGCTCATATTGCCAAGTCGCTCAAAAGCAATCATCTCGTAATGCCGGCATACGGACCCGACGGAGTCTATCCCGAAGGCTACGGATATTGGGATTATGGCACGTGGTATCAGGTGCTGATGATAGAGTCATTGCGTTCGGTTGGTCTCGATACCGAAGGATTGGAAAAGTATCCCGGATTTATCGAATCGGCTCGATTTTTAGACTATATGCAATCTTTCGATAATCGTACATATAACTTTTCGGATAATGGTGGCGCACGCGACATGAGCAACCCTTTACTCTATTGGTTTGCTGCCGAGTCGGGCGATATGTCGCTACTGTGGAACGAGCGTCGTATAACAACTACGGTCAAAAAACTGCGCATCGGAGGTCTTCGTCAATTACCGATAGCAATGCTCTTTATACCGCGCTGTGACCTTTCGAAGGTTGCACCAAACGAGAATCGATGCTGGTCGGGCAATGGCAAACAGCCGATATTTATCTGTCGAGACCGCAACTTCTACCTTGCTGCCAAGGGAGGCTCGCCAAGCCTGCCACACGCACACATGGATGGCGGCTCGTTTATCTATGAGTGGGGTGGGCAGCGTTGGGCATCCGAACTCGGTATGCAAAACTATCATTCACTCGAAAAGGTTGGTGTAAAATTGTGGGCAAAAGGACAGGAGTCTCAACGCTGGGATGTTTTCCGCCTGTCGCTTGACTCCCACAATACGCTAATGGTCAATGACAAGCAACAGCGATACGACGGCTCTGCCAAGATGATAGAGAACTTTACCGAGCCCAAGCGTAGCGGAGTTGTGTTCGATATGTCATCGCTCTATTTCGATTTGGAGCGTGCGGTACGTACCATTGAGGTCAATGCCGAAGGCCGTTTGTTGGTTACCGACGAGATGACTTCGGGTGCAGAGCCGTGTCGTGTGCGCTGGACGATGTGTACGCCTGCCAAGCCTATGGTGTTGAGCCGCACCGAGATTGAGTTGGAGCAGAACGGTAGGAAGATGTTATTGCGCGTAGTCTCGCCCACGAAGGGTGTTGAGCCGTTTGTGTTGCCCAATACGCCTCGTCGCAGTTATGATGCCCCCAACAAAGGCACTCTGCGCGTAGGATTCTACACCACGCTGACCGACAATAAATCGAAGACTTTACAGATAGAGTTAGTTCCGGTCGATTAGTTTGTTTGCCTCCTCGGCGAAGTTATAGACCGAGTCGCAATATTTCCACTCGTTATAGACAGCCCCTTTGCGACGATAGTTTGCCACCTTGATTTGGCGTGCCGACGGATAGGGGTACTTATTGACCGTGAAGCAGACCTTTGAGGGGTAGTCCAGAGCATCAAACTCTGCTATCTCCTTCGGGGTACATTCGTTGCGCTCGGCAAGTTTTACGATGATATTATTATAATTCACGCGCTTGGCACGTCGATACCACTTGGCAGCCTCCGTTTCAAAAGAAGAGCCGTGTCGGAAGTGAATCTCCACGGGGTCGCCTCCATTTGTCGGGGTCAATACCGCCAATGGAAAAGGCTCTTTGAAGCGTTTGAGATTCTCTGCATAGCGGCTATCTTCCCACGCTATCTCGTGCAGCGTTCCCTCGACATACTCGCGTAACGAGCGCAGAATCTTGATGTAATCGGGAGCCGGTACCAGCAACCCTACAAAGGGCGAGTTGTAGCGCATACCTGTAAATTGACACATAAAACCACCCCAGCAGTTCTCGCTGATGATAGTCACATCTTTATTGCGCAATCTCTTACGCCACAACCAATGGCGCAGTTCTGCAATCGGATGAATCATAAGTGCGGGTCTAAATAGTTTTCACAAAAGTATAAAATAATTGTGAATTGTTGCTATCTTTGTACTGTGTTTTGGCTTGAATTGGCAGGAGCCGTTGTGGGACTAATCTACCTCTGGCTCGAATATAAGGCTTCGGTATGGCTGTGGGCAGCGAATGTTGTGATGCCCGCAATCTATATATTTGTCTATGCCGAGTCAGGGTTCTATGCCGATATGGGCATCAATATTTACTACCTCGTGGCAAGCATCTATGGCTGGGCTATGTGGCGGTATCACAGGAACGGAAAACATCAGGAACTCCCCATAACCCGCACCCCGCGCAAGGCAATTGCTCCGCTGGCAGCGGTTGGGGCGATATGTTGGGGTGCAATCCTCTTTGTTTTGCTCCGCTGGACAGACAGTACGGTGCCGTATGGCGATAGTTTTACCACAGCAGCAAGCGTTGTGGCTCTCTATATGCTCTCGCGTAAGTATGTCGAGCAGTGGTTGGTTTGGTTTGTGGTCGATGTGGTCTGCTGCTGGCTATATATCAGCAAGGGTCTATATCCGACCGCTGCTCTCTATGGATTGTATGCTCTGCTGGCGATATTCGGCTATCGTCGCTGGGTGCAGATGATGAAGGAGCAACCCTCCGAAGATAACGATAACTCCGTGGATGAAGATGGAACGATACAGACTGCCTAATATTGACGATAGACCGTCGTGCGTAATCCTCGCCGCGGGAGAGTTCCCCTGCGGAGAGATAACTACGGCTCTGCTTGACGGAGCAGAGCGCGTGATTTGTTGCGATAGTGCAGCCGAAGAGTTCTGCGAGCGTGGAGGTACGCCAATGGCGATTGTTGGCGATATGGACTCTCTGTCCGAGGCGTTGCGGGTGCGCTTTGCCGACCGATTGGTTGTGTGTCCTGAACAAGATGTGAATGACCTCTGGAAGGCTCTCACCTACGCCATCGAGAGGGGATTTTGCGAGATTACGGTGCTGGGTGCCTTTGGGCGTCGGGAGGACCACTCCATAGGAAACATAATGTTGCTGGCTGCACGACTGCACGATGCTCGCCTGCGCGTTGTGGGAGAGTGCGGAGTGTTTGACTTTATTGACGAGCCTACGCTCTTCGAGAGTTTTGCCGGGCAACAGGTATCGCTCTTTACGCTTGACCCTGCGACCGAGATTGCGGTGCAAGGGCTACGCTACGACCCTCCCCAAAATCGCCTTTCAGCGATGTGGCAAGGGGTATCTAACGAATCCGTGGGCGAGGAGTTCGAAATCCACACCCACGGCACAACTATCGTCTATCGACTGCTGAAATAGGCATCCTACCGCGTGCGCTAAAACTTCGCCACGGCACGGACTTGTCCGGGGAAACTTCTATTTTCGGTGCAATCGACTTCGCCTTTGCCCTAAAAAGTTACAGCCCACGCATAGTTTCCATTTTCTGTTGAAGACCAATATATACAATGATTTTCAATATTTCGCAGGACATCATTTTTCGATTTTCAGGTTTTGAGTGTATCCTCGTCAATAAAACATCCTTTGGCTCTCAAAGTTTTATTTTGCAATAAAAAGTCAAAAAACGACGAATAAATTTGCACAGAAACAAAAAGAGTGTTACATTTGCACCCGATTTGGGCGACCAAGTCTAAATGGTGGATGTAGCTCAGCTGGTTAGAGTGACGGATTGTGGTTCCGAAGGTCGTGGGTTCGAATCCCATCTTCCACCCTTAAATGTAAAGGCAAGTGACCGAGTTTCGGTCACTTGTTTTGTTGTATAGGTGTCCGTGAGCAGGCTCCCGCCACCTACACAACAACCCTCGTCAGCTTGGCTGACAGGCCTTTACATCGTGGTAAGAGGAGAATAGGTGTGGGGGTTGAGCCGATATATGGTGTTTTATTGCTCGGCATTAGCCTGCGCTATTTTGGTATCGGCTCTTCGGCTTTGCCGTTCGAATCCCATCTTCCACCCGAAGTTTGAAAGCCTTGCATCGCAAGGCTTTTTTATTTGCATAGCCGCGGAAACTTGTTCACGAAAGGCTAGGCATAATAAAAAGTAGTGGCGCAGACACTTTCAAACTTCGAAAGTGCCCCTGCGGCGAGCAGAGGGGAAAGGCGTTACGCGAAGCGAGCGTAAGCGAGCGGAGTAGCCAATCCCATCTTCCACCCTGGAAAACCTTATAACAAGTGATGTTATGAGGTTTTTTTGTTTCTATACATTGATGTCTTCCAAACAAAAAAACTTGCCACAATCCCTAATGATGAAAAATATCTTCTTTTGCCATCATAGAAATTAGAGATAATTAAAAAACATACCACCCATAAGTTTCAAACTTGTGGGTGGTATGTTTTTTAATTAAAGATACACTACAAATTCCCTTAATCTCTCAACAACTGCTACTTGCAATTGCCGTCGTCGTCGAGGTCGTAGAGTATCTCGATATCGTCGATATACATCCAACTCTGGGTACTACCCGTGAAGTAGTCACCATAACCGCTACAAGTCAGCGTGAAGACAAAGTAGTTGGGCTCGGTAGTGAAATCTTTGTAAGTAAAAGGAATTGTGATTTCTGTCCATGTCGGTACGGATGTTTTACTCTCGTAGATTCCATAGGCAATAACTCCGGGCGCACTCTGCGGATTGAAGAGTGTCTCCTCCTTGTTGGTATTGACTCTATAAGGCTCCGTGCGGTCGCATACGCAGGCGAAGATATTGGTCAAGTCGATGCCCGTGGTGTGATTTCCTTCGTTGATGGTGCCGCAGTTGCTCTTCATCCACAACCTTATACCGGTAGGACGCGCTGATGTGCCCATCGGCTTGCCGAAGTCAACTATGCCGCCCATACCGTCAATCTGGACAAATGTGCCCACAAAGAGGTTGCCGGCTGCAAATTTACCCACACCCATAATGCTCGCCTTCATAGATGCCATATAGGCACTCTTCTTGCCCGTAGAGCCGGGGCGGACGTCCTCTGACGGAGATGTCAGGTTGCCGGCACCAATACCTGCGGTTGCATGGTTTCCGGAGTCCCACGTAGCATCAAGCAGTGACGATGTCGGACACCACGTCTTATTATCCTTGTAGTTCCAATCCTCCATATCGGCATTCGGAAGGTTGTATATTCCGCTTGTCGTAAATTCAACTATATCCGAGGTGTTGGCGTCAGAGTAGGCAACAGCCTCGTAAGTCGTTTCGGGTTGCAGAGAGCGGACAATTGCCATGAAGTTACCTCCGTTGAACTCAATCCACTTTTGCGGTATGGTTTGCCATTCACTATCGCCCTTCTGGCGGTAGCGGAGACCCATATCGGTTTCGGCAATACCCGCAACATCAATCCACGCCACCTTCGTTCCTGCGCAGACGTTGCGAATCTCGACCTGCAACTCCTTCGGAATTACATAGAGGCTCCAATGCTCGCTGCGATTGTGGTATGTTACATCCACGAAACGCACCGAGTTGAAGTTTGTCAGTTCTGCCGTTGCCGGCGACATCTCGGTAATCCCCTCCGGTCCGAGTTTGAGTGCTGTAACCTCGACATTTGAGAGGTCGAAGTCGTTACGCATATATGCCGTGGCAACGAGATTCTCCAAATCCCACTCCGTAGTACCCATCTGTCCGCGAATGGTAAATGTACGCTCAATATTCTGCTCTGCACGAATCTCCCACTCGTAGTCCTGATAGAGCGACAGTGTCAGATATTTGGGAGTGCGGAGGTCGAATGTGCCAACCATCTCTTCCGAGGGTCGAGCCTTCGCGGTATAGGCAATATTGGTAATTTTTACATTGCGAATATCGGTAGTTTCGAGCAGGGGAATGGTTACCGTGCGTGCAACTTCATTGATTACACAAGGTCCCGAAGTTCCCTCGACTTCGATGCTCTCGACGGCCAACTTTACGACGGGATAGGGTATATCGTTCCGTATGCAGCCCGTCATCAGCGTTGCCATAAGGAACGCTATAAGGGTCAGATATATTCTTTTTGCTCTCATCTGTTACTTCTTTTTGTTGTTCCAGAGATGTACATTCACACCGATACGTATATCTGCCACATTCACGCGGAAGCGCATCTGTGAGTTCCAGCGCGAACCGGTAACTGCTCCTGCGGCATCACGCTGCTTGATAGAGTTGTATTGCAGACCTCCAAGACCGACCGAAACCGTGGCACAGACATTCGGGAAGACATATACAGCCAAGCCGGGGCTGAAATTGAGTTTTGCGCGGAAGGTGTCGGAGTTGCTCTTCGAGACGCTGGCGGGAGTTGTCGTTCCATCCTCATTCTCGACGGCACTCTTGGTTATGGTTATGGTCTGACTTCCGGTCTGTGCCGAGAGTTCCAATTCGCTGAACAGACCGAATCGGCCTCTCTTGTCGAGCGGAACATATGAGCGGTGGAAGATGCCGAAAGAGTAGTTGTTGCTCTGCAAGCCGATACCGCCAAATGAGATATCGCCCAAATCGATATTCTCGCCAAGATTGATGCTCGCATTGCCGAGCGAGCCGTTGATGTACGAATATCCGAAACGCAGACCCAAAACGTGGTTATTCGCCACGAAGTAGCCGATGTAGGGTTTTACCTGAACAATGGCTCCGTTGAGTTTGAGTTGGTCAAGAATCAGGTAGTAATCCGTGTCATCACTGGCGAGATTGCCATACGAAACCGTTAGACCAAGCATAATTTCGCCCTTGTAGGCATATACACCCTTGTTGATGTCACGATTAAATCGTTTGGCAGTTGGCATAAAACGGCTCTTGACTACGCTCTCGGTACGAGTGGAGTCTGCCTGCTGAACCGGCGAGGCGGAGTTCTCTGTTGAGGTCGGGGCGAGCAGTTCGTCGCTTATATTGTCGGCATAGGAGCCAAACGCGACGAATATCATTGCAAGTGTTGCTATCAATTTTTTCATATTCATCACGTATTATAAGTAAAAACCTACTCCCAAACCGATTGAGAGAATATTAACCTTGAAATTTATCGAACCACCGGAACGTTCGCCTGTTGATACTTGATTATGTACCTGACGAACATGCGCGTAGTTCAAGCCAAGAACGCCTACGTTGAGTTCGAGGGCGATGTTGTTGGTGGCAAATGCCACGATGCCGGGGTTAAGACCCACCGAGACGTTGTATCCGCTTTGGAAAGTACCTCTGATAGGCGAGCCTTCGGCAAATTTCGCCTGCGAACCACCGATGCAGAGTTGCATCTCGGTAAAGAGGGCAAAACGCTTGCTCTGACCGAGAGGGATATACTGTCGCCACAGTGCTGCAACCTCATAGGAGTGTTTCAGTGCGTGGAAATAGTCCACATTAAGACCTGCTCCTGCAATTGAAAGCGAGGCGTTATCCATCGAGAAGAGCGAGCGCCCGTATGCAAATCGAACACCGACAGCCATATTCTTCTTGGGTGAATAGGCAATCAACGGACTCACTTTGACGGTATAGCCGTCGGATTGAATATCCTCGATAATCAGGAATTTGTAGTTGTTGTTCGAGTGTGTCGAATAGGATGCCGAGCCTCCGAAAATCCACTGACCCTTGGGTACGATTTCGGTGGAGAGCGACGAGATACCTCGCTGCTTACGCTGCTCGTTGGGGGTGAGTTGTTCGCACTCTGCGCTCTCAATCTTTGCGGGCGAGTCTGCACCGATAGCCGTCTCTCCGCCTCCGTGGGCGAAGAGCGGCAGTGTGATGAGTGACGCCAGAAGTGTGATTATAAATTTATGTGTTCGCATTAGTAAACCAATTCAATATCATCTACATACATATAACTATCGGTGCTACCTGTGAAGTAGTCGCCATAGCCACTGCAAGTGAGTGTGAGTACGAGGAAATTGGGTTTTGTGTTGTTGTCCTTATACTCGATGGGGATGGTAAGTTCGTGCCACTCCGTAGCCGAAGTTTTGCTCTCGAAGATGCCATTTGCAATGATATTGGGAGCCGTAGCAGGGTCGAACAGAGTCTCCGCCTCGTTGGTATTCACGCGGTATGGCTCGGTGCGGTCACACAAGCAGATAAATATCTTCGTAAGGTCGATACCCGACGTGTGGCTACCTTCGTTGATTGTTCCACAGTGATACTTGACCCACATACGTACAGCCTTTGGGCGTGCCGTGAAGGTAAAGGGCTTACCGAAATCTACAACGCCACCCATACCATCAATCTGCACAAACTTACCCACAAAGAGGTTTCCCGCAGCAAATTTGCCGATACCCATTACAGCCGCCTTCATCGACTTCATATAGGCACTCTTCTTGCCCGCCGAGCCTGGACGAATGTCGTCAGACGGATTCGTAAGGTTGCCCAAGTCGAGGCTTCCCGTAGCGTGGTTACCACTATCCCAAGTAGCACTCAAAAGACTCGATGTCGGACACCAAATCTTGTTATCTTTGCTGGTCCAATTTTCGAGGTCTGCTTCGGGAATCTGTGCGCCTATGGGGGTGTTGATGCTCAACAGACCACCCACCTGCTCGCCATTTACAAAGAGAGCATACTCATACGACTTGCCTGCTGCAAAGTCTGTTGCCTGTGCAGTGTATATATTTGCACTTGACGATGCTTGTGCCGTAAGTTCGCTCCACGAGCCTCCGGCAAGACGATACTTGACAACGACGCTCGTTGCTGCGGGGTCGAATGCTACGCCCGTAAAGTCTGCGGTATTGAACCAGAGGTCGTAGTTGCTACCGAGATGGGCTACGCCCTGCGTGCAGAATATTACAGGCACTTGTGCCTCGCCACCATCCTGGTCAGTAACTTTGAAGAGCATATCGTGGTTTCCTCCTGCCATCGCAGCGAAGAAGTCGGGCGAGAAGATTATATCGTAATGCTTCTCGTCGTTCTGCACGACGCTGATACCGGCAACGGTGTCGTTCAGCAGGTCGTAGGTCGCGCCCTCCATTGTGAGAGTGAGCAGGTTGATGTTAGCCAGTGCCGCAATATTGAATGTGTAGTTGCTGTTCAAGACATACTGCACCTGTTCGGGGTCGAATCCGTCGCCCTTGACAGTCGGGTCGGGACTGAATGCGATTTTATCGTTGATAATCTCCTCCGTGGTGTCGATATCTACCTCAAACGAGAGCGTACCTCCAACACTCTTCGAGTATTTGAACGTGAGCGTATATTTGGTTGCCGCAGCAACATTCTCGATGATGCCGCTCTTCTCGACTGTGCCAATCTCCTCGTTGTCGCTCTTGCCGTGGAAGAACCAGTTGAGGGTTGTTTCGCCCTCCGGCATCAGGAAGTAGCCTGTGCCGTTATCCTCGAATCGAAGATATGGTACTTTGTCGGCCTTGACGCCTGCGGCATCGTACTCCTCGCCAATGCAGATATCGGCATAGGCTTCGAGATTGAGTTTCTGCGCTATGGTGCTGTCAAAGATTACCTGAACAACGCTGTTGAGCATCTTACAATCAACCTTTACGGGGGTAGTCAGCCCCGGCTCAACCGTAAAGTCGGCCTCGCCACGATAACTCAATTCCGAGAGGGTAGTCACTGCCTTGCTACCTACATCCACACGCACAGCATAGTCGCCTGCGAGCAGAGCAAGTTGAGCGGGGACAGCCTCTGCCGATTTGTAGAGGCGAATCAACTCTTTGATACGCGTAGGTTCGCCCGTCTCGTCGGTCGTATCGGTGTATTTATAGACCCTCACGGTGCATTTGTCCATAGGGTTATACTCCTCGGAGGTGGTGTTTTTGGGGGTTGCAATGCTCAATCGCACCACACCGCTATCTGCGGGTGTTACAGACTGCTCGAAGGTATCATTTTCGGTACATGACACCATCGCGAGCATTATACCTATGTATAATATTATCCTCTTCATTATCTACACTCTTTTTAGTCCAAATCCGACAACATCAGTGTTTTGACCGTCACTCCGCCATCTGCATCCGTTATGGTCATCACAAAATCGTGATTTCCGCTACCTGTGATATCCAACAAGTTGAGGAATTGCGAGATTGAGAATGCAACGAAGGTCTTATTTACGACATTCTCGCGAGTCGGGAAGCCAAGATTGTTCAGACTCTGATTCATCTCGTCGGTTGCCGGATTGGCAAGGTCGAGGTGAGTATCCAGACCGATACCTACGAGGCTGTTCTTGTCGAGGGTTGCCGAGTTGATATCAACAGTAAATCCGACGATACCGGCCTCACTTGCTACCTCAATCTCTGCGGTCAGATCCTCTGTGATTTCGTAGCGGGTGTCGATGTCATAGCCCACCCATGTAACCGTGGGGCCTCCGGCACCGGCTTTGATTGTCAGGCTCTTGGTCGCTTCGAGTCCGCTCTCGTCAGTGGCCGTAATTGCAAAGGTGTGAGTTCCGGCATAGGCGTTGAGTTGCTTCATCTGCGCCTGCATATTGAAGGTTACGCTCTCCTTGCCGACGATGCTCGCTCCGGTGGGGTAGCCGAGGATGCCGAGGATAGTCGATGCCGCGCCCGGATTGCACATATCGAGCGATGTGGGGACATTCGAGCCTGCCAATGCTGCGATAAAGTCGGCATTGGTCGATGAGATATCAACCTTCAAACCTGCCAACAGATTCACTGCCGAGACATTGATGCGGACAGGTACCGTGCAGTCACCATACGCATCGAACATCGAGTCGGTGAGCGTGAGCGGCTGGTCAATATCGTTATCAACCCAGATAATCTGCGGAGCATTCTTCAAATCCTCATCATCAGCGATAACGCTCTCGACGAGCAACGACGAGGTCTCGACCTTGATAGTCTCGTCAAATACCCAATTCTCAACCTCGACACGAACATCGATATTACCGTCGCTCGCGTGTTCGATGATGATGGTAATCTTGCGCCACTGACCGGCCTTTACATTGTTGATTTTCGAGGTCATTTCGAAAGATGAACTCTGACCCTCCTCAACCTCGCGGAAACTTCCCGTGATGGTAAGATTAAGGGTGTTGAGCAGGTCGAGGGGTGCGAAATAGACAGCACGATTCTCTGTGAACGAGAAGTCTGCGCTATTTTCGCCAAGGGCGATATTTACCTTGGTGTCATCCGCCAAAATCTCGGCAATGTCAGTGGTGTATTCAACCGAAACCTTGATGCTTGCCAACTTGCAGATGATTTTGCCGATAGAGGTCTCTTGCAGACGCTTGATTTGGAACTCTTTGGTTGCTCCATAGGTCGGAGTCTCCCACGCCATTGCAGGCGTTACGCCCGAATAGACATTGAGTGTGTAGGTGCCTACGTCGAGAGCGATAGGCTCGCTCGGACACTCCGAATATTTGAACGAGTGCAACTTCTCGCCTGCACTGTTGATGATATCGACCGTAAAGTCGCTGACGTTGATCTCTGCGCGGGTCTTATCTGCCGATTTCAGACCTGCGATAATCTCCGTATCGCTCAAAACCGATACGTTCAATCCCGATAACGAGAGATAGCCGATATTATCGGTGGTCTCGTTCTCTTCTCCCTCGTAGCGGATATCATCATCCACACAGCCCGTTGCCACTACCGTAGCAAGGAGGAGGGTCATTGCAATTTTGCTAAATATCTTCATCGTTTTCATAATTTTATCTATTCAGGTAGTGCATCGTCATTAAGTTCGTTGTCAATAGTAACCTCATTCACAACTTTGTCGTTCAGCGAGATTTCGATAGTGGCACCGCCTGCCTGCTCAACGTCAAACTTGACGGTGTAGCGGGTCTGCGGATTTACCTCCGTAAATATCTGCAACGGCAGGGCAATCTCCTCGCCGGTCTGCTTGATAGCGGTACATTCGATTGCAAACTGCTGCGGACGGATAAAGAGCAACTTGCTCATCGGCAATTCGATATCAAACTCTCCACCGGCCAAGGTTGTAACCTTGAATGTTGCCGAGGTGAAGTAGTTGTTGAAATTGTCGGTACACTCCACTGCAACCAACGAGTGCTTGATGTTGGCAGTAATCACGGCATTGGTAACCTTACGTGCCGTAACCGTAATCTGCTCCTCGCCTGCAAAGTAGGGTGCAATGTCGAAGCCTTCGAGCGTGGGGTCGCCATAAGCCGCTTTGAGCGTATAACTGCCCTCCGGGAAGTAACGCTTCTCCGAGCCGAACTCGGCAATGGTTGCCCAACTTTGGGTTGAGTCATCGGCTGCCGAAATCAATTCGAGTGAGAACTGCTCGCTCTCCGGCAGGGTCACTCCTGCGAGCGTAAAGGTATTGTCGGCAGTTGCGACACTTTTGAGCGACACATTTGACGATACGGCACCGCTCACGCGGAGTTCTCCGTAGCCGACCGTCGGCTCTGTGTTGTCGGTGCAGGCAACCACCGCCATAGCGACGGCTGCGAGTCCGAGTGTTTTTAACAGATGTTTCATTATTGTTATTGTGCTATTGATATTCTTACGTTGTCGATATAGATGTAGTGGTCGTAGTACTTCACAAATTCGAGCATATCGGCACTGCGCTGCGATACGGACTCGAATGCAATACGACTTGCATTTGTAGTATTCGCTACGGTTACGGTGCGCTCGGTAAAGTAATCCGAGTAGGAGACCGATGTCGCGCTCATCGAGATTGCTGTTCCGTTGCTGATAGCGGTACCCGCATCGACTGCTCCCGACTTGGTGATATTACCCACGTAGCAGGTAGTGGAATCAGCCGAAGAGTCGGCATTGAAGAGAATCTTGACCGTCACGCTCTTGCCCGACTTAATAGCCGACAGAGCCGGAGTATCGACCTGACCTTTGTATTGCTTTGACTGGTTCAGACCCGTCTCGAAACTGCAATTGACACGCACACACTGACCTGCCGAGATACTGCCGCGAGCAATGCTCCATCCGGGTAATCCATAACCTCCGAGGTCATTTCCACTCGGATTGACTGAACGGTTTGTTTCCGAAAATCCTTTATTCGTGGTAATACCGGAGAAATCCTCATAGAAGAGGTAGGGGATAGTGAGTGCCGGTACGACGTTGGTGATGTATGGTGTCAGTGTCGGCATCTTGAACGTGTTGGACACGATGGCATTGTTCGACTCGAATACGGCCGTAAGAGTCTGACCCGAATATGACGGCACGCTCCACTCGCCATCGAAAATCGTGTCGTAGGTGTTGCTGTCACTGCTCTCGCTGTATATGAATAGTTCGTTGCCCGACGAATCCTTGACCTTGAACGACGTGATATCCTCACCGAGATAATTCTCGCCCAGAGAGAATCGAATGGTCGTGGTGAGGTTAAGTACGGGAATTGTGAGTTCCATCGGGGTTATATGACCTGCCAAAAGTTGCTTATTGACGCTGAACTTCTTTGCCTTGGACTCGTAGCCGTCAGAGTAGGCAACGTAGGTAATGTCGCCATAGAGGAACGACGGATAGACCACCGCCCAAAATGTGTCGCCCGCCTGCTTTGGCTCGTCGAATTGGAATGTAATAGTATTGGTGCCATTAGTCAGCGTGGGCGAGATGCGTGGGCGAGAAACGTCAAAGGTTAAATCGCCCGCTACGGCCGATGGGAAGGTCATCTTAAACGCTGTGATAGGCTTGTCGAGCAGATTGCCGTCTTCGGGAATGGTAATTTTGATTGCGTGCAAAACGTGCGAGAAGAGCATGTCGAGATTGTTCTCGCCATCAACGAGTTGCGGTGCGGTTATCGGCTGTGCAATCAGGATATCCGTCATGTTGTTCGAGCCATTCTGCACGGCAGGAATCGTGTATGAAGCCTTTGTGCCGTTAATTGCGGTGGGGGCAGGCGATGAGGCGTAATAGGTGTATTCGCCCTCGCTCATTGCCGGCATATTTGCCGAGAAGTAGGCGAGTCTCTTCGATGAACTGTAATGCAACATCGAGAGTACGCTTCCGTTCAGTGCATAGGTGTCGTCCGACGCCTTTGCCCAGAGTGCTATCTTGTCGCCCTTGACCCATATTGCCGAGCCGTCATCGGCGACCTCGGTTCTCGACTCGACCGAAATCGGTACTCCGAGCGAGACGTTTATGGTTTGGTTGTCGGTGCGGGGTAACTCTTCGTTCTTGTTGCACGAGGCGAGCGATACCGCACAAATTGTTAGGAGTGTAAGTATTGTTTTCTTCATAATTTCTGCTCAACAACGGCAAAAATAACTCTCCTTATACAATATATAAAATATATTCAACGAAACCCCCACTTTTCCCCACGAACAGCCACCAACAATCACAAAAAAGCCTCGGCATAAACCGAGACTTTTTGTGAAAGCAGAGAATTGTAAATTTTGTTTAGTACGGTATCGAGTTAAAGGACTTTGCCAATCCTTCGACAATTTGGTCGAGTGCGCCCTGAATCTTGCTGCCGACCATCATTCGCATCATCATATTGAGTTCGGCATGCAGCACCAGTCGAATTCGGGTGTCACGCTCCGACACGGAGTGTAACTGAATCCAGAACGAGAAATCAATCGGCACACCACCATCGTCGCCCGTGATTTTCACATACTTTGGCTGCTCCTTGTCGATGATTTGGAGTTTTACGGTAAAACCCTTCGCCTTGAACGAGCAGTGGTTCTCGTCAGCCTGCCACTCTTCGACCTTGTCGGCAAGTGCGGGGGTGAGGTTGTCGAAGCGGCTTATCATCGTATAGACCACCTCGGCAGGAAGTAGGATTTGTTGCTGTTTCGATTCGTATTTTTCCATATTTTTTAGAGTTTTTTTACATTGTTGCTTTCGACTCGACGGCAACCTCCGCATCGACCTTGCGAATTAGACCTTGCAGAACATTTCCGGGTCCCAATTCGGTAAATTCACCTACTCCGTCGGCTAACATTTCGCGGACAATTTGTGTCCAACGCACGGGTGCGGTGAGTTGGGCTATGAGGTTGTGTTTAATCTCTTCGGGATTGGTGTGAGGCTTGGCATCAACATTCTGATATACAGGACATACTGGCGTGCTGAACGTCGCCTCGGTAATGGCCTCTTCGAGTTGCTTGCGAGCCGGCTCCATCAGTGGCGAGTGGAACGCTCCACCCACCGATAACGGCAGTGCGCGACGCGCCCCGGCAGCCTTCAACTTCTCGCAGGCAGTTTGCACCGCCTCGACCGCACCCGAAATGACGAGTTGCCCCGGACAGTTGTAGTTTGCGGCAACCACCACATTCGAATTGACAGTTGATAATTGTGAATTGACCTCCTCACACACCTTCTCGACCACCTCATCTTCCAAGCCGATGATTGCAGCCATAGTTCCGGAGGTCGCCTCGCAGGCTGCCTGCATCGCCTCTGCACGCTTGGCGACAAGTCGCAGACCCTCCTCGAATGATAACGCACCGGCAATAACCAGAGCCGAGAACTCTCCGAGCGAGTGACCCGCCACGGCATCGGGAGCGACGCCGAGCGTCTTGGCGAGAATTACCGAGTGGAGAAATACTGCGGGCTGCGTTACGCGCGTCTGGCGCAACTCCTCCGCCGAACCGTCAAACATTATGTCCGTGATTCGGAAACCGAGTATCGAGTTCGCCTGCTCGAATAATTCGCGAGCCTGCAAGTTGTTGTCATATAGGTCTTTGCCCATTCCGCTGAATTGGGCGCCCTGTCCGGGAAAAACGTAAGCGTGTTTCATCGCAAATCCCAATTTTTTAGTTGTGTTTCGCGGCAAAGATAGAAAAAAAATGCAATTTTATCGAGTTTGTCGGATAAACCGGGCTGACCGAGGGGGTGTAATGGCATTCGGGCCGGCGCCCTGAATGGCAGGTGGTCGCTCACGCTCCCTCAATGGCATTCGCAGCCTAACGACCGCTTAATGACAGCAGACGTTCCGTCCTTAATGGAGGGGTAGGCGGTCTGATGTTATTATTTGCCATTTAATGCCATTTAATGCCATTCAGCAACCATTGGGAGTGCCTGCCACAAAAAACTTCCCATTCTTCCCATCTAACCCGTTCTTAAATTCCTGAAAAATAAGTGATAAAAAGTTTGTTTATTATATATAAGTGCCGTACCTTTGCGCCTCGGTTAGTTTTTAGAGAAAGAAATTTATTAAATTAGTAATATAAAACATTATTAACATGAAGAAAATCAACAGTTTGATTAGGGAGGGGGAGTACGCTGCACCCTCAATTGAGATTGCGGAGTTTGCCGTGGAGGCGGGCTTTGCCAATTCGGCGTTTGCAAATATGGCGAGCGACGGTGACTACAAAGAAAATTCTAACGGAGATTATTAACAGCTAAAACAATGAGAACAATGAAGAACATTATGAAATCTTTGATGCTCGTTGCAGTAGCTGCAATGGGCTTCGTATCGTGCTCGAATAAGTTCGAGGAAGAGAATATTCAGAGTGGCAAGACCTTCTCGCTGGTTATCTCGGCAGAGAAACCTTCGTTGGAGAGCGAGTCGCGTACCGAGTTTGTCGATGGCGCTGTCGTTTGGAGCAGTGACGATAAAATTCGCGTAGCATACAAGGAGGATAACGGCAAGTGGAGCAAATACTACGCTTCGAATGAAGCACAGTCGGAGGATGACTTCAAGACTGCAACTTTTGCGTTGAATAGTAACTTTACCTCTAATGAGGATAATTATCCTACCGAAGGCGCAACATACACCTTCTATGCAGGCTATCCTTCGACTGTTATTGGTAGTAGTACTAATGCACCTTCGAATGACGCACTCTCTGTGAAGGTTGCAACCGAGCAGACTATGAAGAAGGCCGGTACTTTCGATGCTACTGCCGACATTATGGTTGGTGTATCGAGCGAGTATAATGAGTGGCCTACAGAGCCTGTTGGCTTGACTTTTGCACGTTTGGTTGCTCACGGCTGTGTAACTTTGAAGAACTTTGCTGCCGAGGAGAACGAGACTGTTAAGTCGGTAACGTTCACAGCTCCCGAGGGTGTTAATCTGACCGGTAGCGGTAGCGTGAATTTCGTAGAGCAGACTATGACGGCTCTCGATAACAACACCGTGAAGGTTACTCTCCCTGCCAACACTTTGGCTACCGAGAATGTTGCTGTATGGTTCTGCTCTGCTCCTGCAACTATCGCTGCGGAAGAGACTTTGACTGTTGAGGTTACAACTACACGTGGTACCTATACTCGTACTATCACTGCTCGCGCGGGCGGTATCAATTTCTTGCAGAATCGCTATAACACTTTGAGTATCGATATGGCATCTGCCGAGTTTGAGGCACAAACAGTAGATTATACCGGCACTTACGCTGTCCTTGTAAAGCAGAATAGTACATATTACGCATTGTCAAGCGAGGCTAATTCTACACGCCTTTGGGCTCGTGAGTTCACTTGGAATGGCACTGACGAGAAAATTGTAGTAACTGATGCTTATCTTGCTTGGAATGTAACTGCATCGGACTTGGGTTATAAGTTCGAGAATGGCGGTCAGTATTTGACTTATGGAGACAACAAAGCAAGTATGACAGCAGCAGGTACGGTTTGTACAATTACACCCAATGATGATGGAACGTATGTCGTAGGCGCAAGCGGCCGAAACTTGTCGAAAAATACTAGTGCTCTTTATTGGGGCTTCTACGCTGATACGCAGGCTGATGATATCTATCTGGTTGCTGCCGAGTACAAGTCTATGCCGATTGTTACTCCGTCGCAGGAGACCGTAGCACTGACCGATGAGGCAGTTACGGATGCTACCGAGATTGCAACGATTGCAGACGCTACCGAAGTTGTGGTTGCTACATACAACGATGAGGCTTGCTCGGAGGCTTGCACTTGGTTGAGTGCTGCTTATGCAGATGGCAAGGTAACCTATACAGCCGAGGCTAATACCGGCGAGGAGGCTCGTTCTGCATACCTGAAAATTACAGCAACTAATGCAAATGGCGAAACCATAGCCGTTGTTAAGTTCAACCAAGCAGCAAAGGCTGCCGCAGGTGCTGCCGAATGGGTTAAGGTTACCTCGTTGGCGGATGTTACCGAGGGTACTTACATCATTACCGCAGGTGGCTACTATTTGCCCAATACAACAAAGGCAAGCAAACCGGATGCTATTTCGATGTCGTCAGCAGGTCTTGTTGAATCAAACGGAGTGTTGTCGGGTACGATTACCGATGCGATGAAGTGGAACTTGACAGGAACAACTGCCGGAATGACGGTTACTCAATTTGGCGGAACAAACAAACTGTTTAATACAAGTTCTACTACCGTTGGCGTTGGAGCCACAAGCTGTACATGGGAAATTACTGCCGTAACTGGTGGCTTCTATTTCGCTTCGTTCAACAACTCCGGTCGTATTTTGACTGTTTATAGTAGTCAGGATTGGCGTGCGTATGCTTCTTCTAATCCGACCAATAATAACTCGGCTGTACCGACTGTTGTTCTCTATAAACTTTCGGCTGGTGGCGAAGGCGGTGGCGATGTTACTCCGACCCCGACCCTTTCTCTTGACAAGAGCGAGTTGTCATTTGATGCTGACGGTGGCTCGCAGACTATAACTGCAACCACCACCAACTATGACGGCGACATTACTGCTTCTTCGGATAACAATCACTTCACTACTTCGGTTTCGGGGAATGTTGTTACCGTAATTGCTTCTGTAAATGAGGATAGCACCGAGAAGACTGCTACTATCACAATTACGGCAGGCGACCTCTCGGAAACCGTCTCGGTTTCGCAGGCAGCAAAAGAGGCTACCGGTGGCGAAGGTGAAGGGGGTAATGATGAGTTAAAAGTTTCAACACTGAATGTTGAAAATATCAATGCTGTACAAGAATTGGGTAACGGTAGTTACGGAGTATATAAAGATACAGATGTTGAAATTACCATTGAAGGCGTGACTTATACAGCAAATAATATTTGTGCAAATGTGAAAAATACTCCGAGTAGTTATGCCGCAAAAACCTTTATTCAGATAAAGAAACAAAATTATATCTACAATACTACTGCTACTGTGAAGTCTATAAAGATTTGGACTAACGATAGTAGTAAGTATTCCGTAAAAGGCGGTAGTACAAAAAATCCTAGTACCGCTTTAACTGCTAGTAGTACAACTACGGAAACAGTGGCAGTTAAGGATAATAATGGTAACTCAATGAATGCTACTTTGACTGTTCAGGAATTTGATGTAACAGGAGGGTATTTCAAAATACAAGCAGGTAGTAATACTGCGTATATATACAAGGTTGAGGTAACTTATCAATGAGGCACGGGTGGCGAATCGGGAGGGGAGGTAACCCCTCCCGTCGCAGACCCTACCCCGGGATTTGACGCGATATCTGTATCATCGGTAGGTGAGACATCTGCCGTGGCGAGTGTGTCGGGTAGCGACTTTGCATACTCTGCAAATGGCGTGACCTTCCACTACCAGCCGGCAGGAGGAACAGCGAAGAGCCAAGCAGCATCAGTGTCGGGCAACACCGCAACAGCGAGCCTGACGGGATTGACTGCGGGGACTTCGTACTCCCTCTATGCAAGTTGCACAGCCACGAATGGTACGGCCGTACAATCCCAGACAACAACCTTCACGACGCAGAATCCTCCCGAAGTGCCTGCACTCGGACTGTCGTGGCTCGAAATTCCTGCGGAGATGTCCGGTAGCGAGATGGGTGGTAGTGTGACGACGTCAGATCTCTTCTACCACACGTTCTACTACGGCTCGGAGAGCGACTCGAATCGTAACTACACCGTGTGTTACGACAAGGGTAAACTGACAACCTATTGGGTGGCTTATCCGCTGAACAGCACTCATCTCGGCACGACCGACCGCACGGATGCGTGGGCGTATGTGTCGAGTACGTTGCTCTCGGAGGAGTATCAGCCCTATGTCAAGACGTCGTTCTACAACGCACCGTCAGGAGGTACGAACAACTACTCGAAGGGTCATTTGCTCCCGTCGGCCTCGCGTACAAATAGTACGACCATGAACGAGCAGACGTTCCTCGCGGTAAATCTTGTGCCGCAGATTCAGACAAGTTTCAACAGCGGTGTCTGGTCGAATCTCGAAAGTGCTTTGCAGACGATGGCAAGCAGTAAAGACCTCTTTGTTGTGACCGGCTCGGCTCTCCAAAAAGGCTCCGACGAGGAGATAGGCACAATGGAGCGCACGTGGGACACCAAGGGTAAGGAGATTTCGGTGCCGAGATACTTCTACAAGGTTATCTTGAAGGTCAATTCGACGACGAATCCTACATCGGCATCGGCGATAGGCTTCTGGTTTACCAACGAGTCGCACAGCGGCAAGACCTATGATGCGTTTGCGGTAACGGTGGATGAAATCGAGAGTAAGTTGGGTATGGACTTCTTCCCTAACCTCCCGGACTCGCTCGAATCCTCCGTCGAGGCAAATAAGTCGTGGAGTGCGTTCCAAAACTTTTAATTGAGAGTTGAGATTAAGATTAAGCCACCTTCGGGTGGCTTTTTTTGTGGTTATGGCGAATTGGGGAAGGGTAGCCATTAGCCATTGGCTTTTTTTCGGGAGGGCGGTCTGTGGCCGCTAATGGGGGAGAATGGGGAGAATGGGGAGAATGGGGAGAATGGGGAGAATGGGGAGAATGGGGAGAATGGGGGCGCGGTCTGCGACCACAATTCACAATTAGCCATTAGCCATTGGCTTTTTTCGGGAGGGCGGTCTGCGACTATGGGGTAAATGGGGGTGCAATCGAAGATTGCTTATGGGTTAGATGGAAGGGGGTAAAAAAACTCCTCCCCTGTTTTAGGGGAGGTGGTCGAAGACCGGAGGGGTTGGGGGCAATCAGAGATTGCTTATGGGGTAAATGGGGGCGCGGTCTGCGACCACTTATGGGGTAAAAAAAACTCCTCCCCTGTTTTAGGGGAGGTGGTCGAAGACCGGAGGGGTTGGGGTGCAATTCACAATTGGTCAATTGGTCAATTGTCAATTGTCAATTGTCAATTGTCAATTCTCAATTCTCAATCACTCCCGCCTCTCCTATAAAAATTAAAAATATTTACCTGCATTATTAAAAAAATCATAAAATATTTGATAAGTTTTAATAATATTTCCTATCTTTGTAAGGTAATCACTAAAAGTTCAGGTATAATGAGTTCGTTAATGGAGTTCTTCAACAGCCACGATGCTGACGGAAAGGGAATTGCCCACAAAAACAATCTTATCAAACGAAATATTATCGCCTACATGGCGGCAAATGGCGAGGCTACGCTTGCCGAACTGACCAAGGAGTTGCATATCAGCGTGCCGACCATAACCAAACTCGTGCAGGAGTTGGTCGATGAGGGTATGGTGAACGACTTGGGCAAGGTCGAGACTCCGGGTGGTCGTCGCCCCAATGTTTTCGGCTTGGCAAATTCGACGATATACTTTGCCGGTATCAATGTGGGTCGTGATAATATGACCTACGTCATTACTGACCTGCAAAACAATATCATCAAGGAGATTAAGGATGATACGTTTGTGTTGAGCGACCGCGCGCAGTGTCTGGAAAAGATTTGTGCCAATGCCGAGAATTTTATCGCTACATGTGGTATCGACCGCTCGAAGATTCTCGGTGTGGGAGTCTGCATCGTGGGCCGTGTGAATCCGGAGCAGGGTCGCAGTTATAAATATTTCACCTCGCAGGAGGAGTCTTTGAGCGAACTTATCGAGCAACGTATCGGTATCCGTGTGCTGCTCGAAAACGATACCCGTGCGCGTTGCTACGCGGAATATACCTGTGGCAAGTCCAAGAGCGAGAGCAATGTTCTCTACCTGCACATGGGTCGTGGCGTGGCTATCGGTATCGTCATTGACGGCAAACTCTACTACGGTAAAAACGGATTTGCGGGCGAGTTCGGTCATATTCCGTTCTTTGATAATGAGAAGATTTGTGCCTGCGGTAAGAAGGGTTGCCTCGAAACCGAGGTGTCGGGTATTGCCATCGAGGAGAAGATTTGCGACCTTATACACGGTGGAGTGAATACCATCTTGCGCGAGAAGTACGACCGTAACGAGGTGATACATATTAACGATATCATCACGGCAGCACGCAACGACGACAATCTCTCGATTGAACTTATCGAGGAGGCGGGCGAGAAGGTCGGCAAGGCGGTGGCGTTCCTTATCAACACGTTCAATCCGGAGACGGTGATTGTGGGTGGAAATCTTGCCGCTGCGGGCGACTATTTTATGTTGCCGCTGAAATCTTCGACCAACAAATATTCGCTGAATCTTGTCTATAAGGATACGAAATTCCGTCTGTCGAAGATGTCGGACAACGCCAATGCGTGGGGTGTGGCGATGTTGATTCGCAACCAAATCATAGGTCTTTAATCTGAATCGTATCAAGGCTTTTTGACGATGATGTTCGAGGGTCGGGTGTGCCGTTTGAGGGCTGTGGAGCCGGGCGATGTCGATGCGATGTACGTTTGGGAGAACGACGCGGAGATGTGGCGTGTGAGTAGTTCGACTGCACCATGCTCGCGTCAGGCTCTGGCAGAGTTAGTCGAAAGTATGCGCTACGACATCTACGCGGCACGACAACTGCGCCTGATTATCGAGAGCGCGGATGGCGAGGCTGTCGGGGCGGTCGATTTGTATGATTTCGACCCGCAGAATCTCAATGCAGGAGTCGGTATTTTGGTCTATTCCGAGCAGATGCGAGGTCGGGGTTACGCTTCGGAGGCTTTGCAGATGGTCGAGCGTTATGCGCGTGAGGTGTTGCACCTTCATCAATTGTGGTGTTGCGTAGGTGCGGGAAATGAAGCAAGCATGGCCTTGTTTCGCAGTGCCGGATTTGAGCAGGTGGGCGTAAAACGTGAGTGGCGACGCACGGCAGAAGGGTATGAGGATGAGATAATGTTTCAAAAGATAATAGAATCAAAAGATAATGAATAAAATTTTGGAGTGGGGCAAGAAGAGTATTTCGCCCGTGTTTATAGCGATGTTTGTGGCCGCGTTCATTATGTGGTATATCACAAAGTTGAACTATTCCTACACCACAGACTATAATGTCCGCCTCAATATCGGAGGCGAGAAGATTGAGGTGCCGTGCGTAATCGAGGGTAAGGGTACCAATCTGTTCAACTATAAGTTCCAGTTGAGCAAGCGACTGCGTATTTCGCTCGAAGAGCTGACCTATACCGTTGTTCCTGACGACTTCGGGGGCTTGTTCTTGCGGGTTGATCCCAAATCGCTCCAAAATGCTATTTCGGTGCGTGTGAGCGATATTAAGATTGTGTCGTTGGGCGAGATTCCTATGCTCTCGATGCCCGAAACGGAAGGAGAGGAGCAGTAATATGATACGTGTAGGCGTAACGGGCGGCATCGGCAGTGGTAAATCAACCGCCTGCGAAATCTTTGCCGAGATGGGCGTTGCGGTCTATGATTGCGACCGTGAGGCGAAGCGTTTGATGACGGAGAGTGCCGCAGTGCGCGACCAAATCATCGAGACGTTTGGCAAGGAGGCTTATGCAGAAGGCGAACTCAACCGAGCATACCTCGCCGAGAAGGTTTTCGGTAGCGAAGAGCAACTCGCGCGGCTTAATGCCATTGTTCATCCTGCGGTGCGCGAAGATTTCAGAGCGTGGTGTGCGCAACACGGGCAGGAGGCGTATGTGCTGATGGAGAGTGCTATTCTCTTCGATGCGGGATTCGAGTCGGAGGTTGATATAACATTGGCGGTGGTTGCACCGCGCGAATTGCGCACTATGAGGGTCTGCAACCGCAATGGGCTGACGCCCGAACAGGTCGAGGAACGTATGGCTCATCAGATGAGCGATGATGAACTTCACGCGCGCGCGAACTATACTATGGTAAATATCTCGCTTGACTATCTGCGCTCGGATGTCGAGGCTATGGATAAGATTTTAAGACGTGAAGCATCCCGACGATAGATTTATGCCCGACTTTCGCACGCCACAAGTGATGGCGATTGTGAATGTCACGCCCGATTCGTTCTACGCGAAGAGCCGCCTTGCAGATGAGGAGCAGGTGGTGCAGCGTGTTGCGCAGGCAGTCGCGGAGGGCGCGTCGATTATTGACGTCGGGGGCTACTCTTCTCGCCCCGGAGCGACAGAGGTGTCGCCCGAAGAGGAGTGGCGCAGGGTAGAGATAGGTCTGCGTGCCGTGCGTGCCGTGTCGCAGAGTGTTATGGTGTCGGTAGATACCTTCCGCGCGGAGGTGGCAGCAAAGGCTTTGGCTTTCGATAGGAGAGTGATAATCAACGATATATCGGGTGGCGATGCTGACCCTCGAATTGTCGATGTGGCAGCGGAGGCGGGGGCTGCATTTGTGGCTATGCACATGCGCGGAACACCTGAAACGATGCAGTCGCTGACCGATTATGAAGATGTGGTGACAGAGGTCGCGGAGTCTTTGCGCAGGAAGGCAGAGATGCTTGTCGGTCGCGGAATCCTGCCGGAGCGGTTGATTCTTGACCCCGGATTTGGCTTTGCCAAGAGCGCGGAGCAGAATTTTCGACTGCTGGCGCACCTCGATAAGATATGCGCCCTCGGCTTTCCGGTTTTGTCGGGCGTGTCGCGTAAGTCGATGATTTATCGCACGTTGAATATAACACCGGAGGAGAGCCTTGCGGGTACTACGGCTCTGAATTGGGAGTCGCTGCGACAGGGCGCAACGATTTTGAGAGTTCACGATGTGCGCGAGGCAGTGCAGACGGTGCGACTTTTTGGAATGTTTGAACAAAATAGATAGACTATATGATTAAGGCGCAGAATATTCACAAGAGTTTCGGCTCATTGGAGGTGCTGAAAGGCATCTCGTTGGAGGTGGCGAAGGGAGAGGTTGTCGCTATTGTCGGTGCCAGCGGTGCGGGAAAGACGACGCTGTTGCAGATTCTCGGCACGCTTTCGTCTGCGGATTGCGGAACACTCGAAATTGATGGTACGGAGGTCACTTCGCTTGGCGATAAGGCTCTGTCGCGATTCCGCAACGAGCATATCGGCTTCGTCTTCCAGTTTCATCATCTGCTGCCTGAATTTACAGCATTGGAGAATGTCTGTATCCCGGCATTTATCGCACACCGCGACCGCTCGGAAGTGGAGGCTCGTGCGCGAGAATTGCTTGATATGATGGGGCTTGCCGAGAGAATGAATCATAAACCCTCGCAACTATCCGGTGGCGAACAGCAGCGCGTGGCGATTGCACGTGCATTGATAAATAACCCCTCGGTACTGCTGGCGGATGAGCCTTCTGGCAATCTCGATACACGCAATCGCGACGAGATTCATCGTCTCTTTTTCGACCTGCGCGATAAGTTGGGGCAGACCGTGGTGATTGTTACGCACGATGAGGGTTTGGCTGCTATGGCAGACCGTAAAATCACAATGAGCGATGGAGAGATACTCTGACCTTTCGCGCGAAGAGTTGCGCGACCTGCTGGAAACCCTGCACGACCGATATAATCGACCCGAATTTATCGAAAACGACCCGATAAGTGTGCCTCACTCATTCTCTTCGCGAGATGACCGCGAGGTGGCGGGATTGCTTGCCTCGACCATCGCGTGGGGTAATCGCAAGGCGATAGTGAAGAGTGCGCGCAGGATGATGCAGTATATGGACAATGCTCCGGCAGATTTTGTGCGTAACGCTTCGGAGCGAGAGTTGGCTCTGCTTGAAAGTTACGTGCATCGCACCTTTAATGGTCGGGATTTTATCGACTTTGTGCGAGGAGTGAGAGGTTTGTGCGAGAGGTTTGGCGGGATTGGTAACTTTGTCGAGGAGCGATATGAGTCCACAGGGTCGATGGCGCAGGTGTTGTCGGATTTCCGTCGCGAGTTCTTCGCCTGCGACCATAATCCGCACTGCGAAAAGCACCTCTCGTCAATTGATAAGGGAGCAGCCTGCAAGCGTCTGAATATGTATTTCCGTTGGTTTGTGCGTCGCGATGAGCGGGGTGTCGATTTCGGAGAGTGGCGTAGGGTGCCGATGTCGGCATTGTATCTGCCCCTCGATGTCCATACGGGAAATATGGGTCGTGCGCTTGGTCTGTTGTCTCGTCGCCAGAGCGATTGGAAGGCGACGGTCGAGATTACCGAATCACTGCGCGAATTCGATGCCGAAGACCCCGTGAGATTCGATTTTTCGCTCTTTGGTGCAGGCATAGACGGTTTTTTGAAGTAGGGTAGTGAGCGAAGATATGTTTCGGTTTAAGCAATTTACGGTACATCAGCAGCGTTCAGCCATGAAGGTCGGCACGGATGGTGTTTTGGTAGGTGCATGGGCTACGGTGCGTGCTACCGACCGAGCCGTTCTCGATATAGGTACCGGCACGGGACTTATCGCTTTGATGCTGGCACAACGGAATCCCGAAGCACAAGTCGTGGCTGTCGAGATTGATGCCGAGAGTGCTGCGCAGGCTCGTGAAAATGTCGCAGGGTCGCTGTGGCGGGATAGAATCCGTGTCGAGGAGTGTGCTGTGCAGGAGTTCTCTGCGGAGCAGAAGTTTGACCTTATAGTCTCGAATCCGCCATATTTTGTCGATTCGTTGAAATGCCCGGATGGAAGCCGAAACACGGCTCGCCACACCGATACACTCTCCTTCGCGGAACTGATGCAGGCGGCTGAACGATTGCTTGCACCGAAGGGGCGTTTTGCTGTTATTGTGCCTTCGGAGGCGGCTTTGACGGTTATCGCTGCGGGAAATCTCCATCTTGTCCGACGTTGTGATGTGCGGACAAAACCTTCGGGTACGCCCAAGCGTGTGATGCTCGAATTTTCGCCTCGATTCGAGGGTGCGGCTCTGCGTGAAGAACTGACTATCGGCGATGGTACGAATGGAGGCTACTCGCCGGAGTATGTGGCTCTGACACGCGACTTTTATCTGAAATTTGATTGATTTTTGCAATCCGGAAAAAAGTACTAACTTTGTGAAAACTAAATTCAAGAATATGAAACGTATTGTTTTGACTATTTGTGCTGTGCTGGTGGCGGTTGTGGCATCGGCACAGAGTAATTATATCGTGCAGACCGGCAAGATTGTCGGCAAGGATGGCGAGGTGCGTTTTGTCGAGCCGAAGAGTACCATTGTTGTCGATGTTACGGTCGAAAGACGTGAGGTGATAGTGGGTCCCTATGCCCGCTATGCCCAGAAGTATCTCGGTGTTCGCGCTCCGTTGAGCGGCAAGGATAGTTTCCGTGTCGTGGGGGCAACGATTGCTCTTGCGGATGATGATTTGCTTAAAGCCACTGCCGAGGTAGCCGCTCCGACCATGAAGATTCTATCTCACGCAGGCAATGAGCGTGACTATGCACGTCTGTTGCCTAACCGAACCGATTCGCGTGCGCTGACTGCTGACGAGGCTGCTGCGGATGCTGCTGCGGCAATATTCGCATTGCGCAAGAGCCGTCAGGAACTCATAACTGCCCAAGCGGGCGAAAATGTCTTTGGCGGGGGCTTGGAGGCTGCTTTGCGCGAGATTGACAAGTATGAAAATGCATACCTCGAACTCTTCTTCGGCAAGGAAATTATCTCCACCTCGACCGAGCGTGCAACGCTGATGCCGAGTGGCGACAAGTTTAACTATGTATTGTGGCGTTTCAGCGATAAGGTAGGCTTGGTACCTGCTACTGACCTCTCCGGAGAGATTGTTATGCTCCATATCGAGCCTTCGGGCGATACGTCGCTCAAATATGTTACCGAGGCGGGCGAGAAGGACAAAATCCAGATTGATTGCCGTGTTGCGGATTTCGCTACTTGTGTGGTATCATGTGGTACGGAGCCTATTGCCCAGCGCGTATTGCCCCTGTTTGAGTATGGTCGCTCATTTAAGGTTGCCAAGTAATGGCGACAGATAATACCTCCCGAATGTTGGCCCTTCTGGGCGAGTTACGTCGCGACCGAAACGGTATGGCGGCAGATGCAATGTGTAGTTATGGCGGTCAGTATGGCGTGAATTATGGCGTGGCAGCACATACTATTCGTGACCGTGCAAAGGCAGAGGAAAAGGATCACGCCTTTGCAGAGTTTCTATATCGTCAGGATGTGCGCGAACTGCGCATTGCTGCATTGTGGATTGCCGAGGCAGAGAGAATTGTTCCTGCCGACTTTCACATCTGGGCAGCAGGGATTATTAACTCGGAGATAGCCGAGCAGGCTGCGTTGGCTCTGCTTTCGGCGGTGGAGCGTATAGACGACCTTTTGGCAGAGTGGTCGCAGTCGGATAATGTACTGCTTGGCTATGCTGCGATGCTTGCCGCGGCTCGAAACGAGAAGCGTGATGACGAGATGGCTCTCGGTGCGCTGTATCGGATTATCGACGCCTTCTCGGATAATCGCCTTGCGGGTCAGGGCGCGGTGGCTCTGCTGGCGGCTATTGCCGAGCGTGATGCCGAGGCTGTGAAGCACTTCGTCGAGACCCTGCCTCAAACCTCCACCGCACAATATGTCCGTGAGGAGATGGAGTGGCGATTGGTCGAGGAATAGATTCAACGAAAACATACTAACAAATATAATATAGACTAAACTATGAGGTTTATCGTAACGCTGGTGTCGTTATTGCTGGTGTCTATAACGGCTGCGGCAGAGCCGAAATACAGCAAGCGAGAGTGCGGGGATTTTGTCGTTGTTGAGAACAATGGTGGTCGTACTATTGGTTACTCTGCAAAGTCGGGTGTTGCGATATTGGAGTGCGACGGCTACGCCTTCAAGGATTTGAATCGAAATCAACGTCTTGATAGATACGAGGATTGGCGACTCTCGTCGGAGGAACGTGCCAAAGATTTGGCTTCGCAACTCCCCGTGGAGAACATTGCGGGATTGATGGTACATAGCAGTTATCAACTCGTTCCGAGCCAAGGCACCTACGGAGGTAAGAGTTTCAAGGATGCAAATGTGAGTGTATCTGCACTCGACGACGAACAGTATCGCCTTATCCGAGAAGAGAAGGTGCGCCACCTGCTTGTAACAAAGGTGCGTAGCGTCTATGCTGCTGCCGAGTGGAGTAACAATCTGCAAGCCTTGTGCGAGAGCGAGGCGTTTGGTATCCCTGCCAACAACAGCACCAATCCCCGAACATCTCCAAGTGAATGTACCTCTGTGTGGGGTTCTACGCTCTCGCTTGCAGCAACTTTCGATAGTACACTGGTGGCTCGCTACGGAGAGGTCGCCTCCGAGGAGTTGCGTGCGATGGGCATTACTACGCTGCTTGCTCCACAGGTGGAGATTGCCACCGAACCGCGCTGGATGCGCGTACATGAAACATTTGGCGAGTCGAGTGCGCTCTCTATCGACCTCACGCGGGCATATATAAATGGCTTCCAATCGTCATACGGCAAAGATGTTGTCGAGGGTGCATGGGGTATGAAGAGTGTCAATGCGATGGCTAAACATTGGCCCGGTAGTGGTACCGGCGAGGCGGGGCGAGATGCACACTATGCTTACGGGAAATACTCGGTCTATCCGGGTAATAACTTCGAGGAACACCTGCTGCCATTTACCGAGGGTGCGCTGAAACTTGGTGGTGTAACCGAAAGAAGTTCAGCGATAATGGTTGCCTACAATGTTCTGCTCGGTCAGACCCCGAATGGGGAGCGAGTAGGTGCCGGGTATAGCCGTTTTGTGGTGGATAGCCTTCTGCGCAAAAGGTGTGGATATGAGGGTGTTGTCTGCTCGGATTGGCGTGTACCGAATTCCTACAAGTCAATCGATGATAATAATGGCAAACCGTGGGGTGTGGAGCATTTAAGCGTCGTGGAGCGTTATCTGCAAATGATTCTGGCAGGTCTTGACCAAGTTGGCGGAATCCTGACAAAGCAATATATCGAAGAGGCGTACTACCTCGGTGTAAAGCGTTATGGAGAGGAGGCTATGCGCAAGCGTTACGAGGAGTCTGCGCGACGAATATTGGTAAATATGTTTCGTGTGGGTTTGTTCGATAATCCCTACCTCGACGCAGAGCAGAGCAGTGCGACGGTCAATTCCAAACCCTTTGCCGATGAGGGATTTATGGCGCAGATGCGCTCGGTGGTGATGCTAAAAAACAGCAATGGCGTGCTTCCGTTGCGCCCCCGCACAAAGGTCTATATTCCCAGTATTCACACTGTTTTAAGTTATGGTTTGGCGCGTGCGATAGAAGAGCAATTTGAGATGGTTACAAAACCGGAGGATGCCGACTGCGCACTTGTCTTTATCTCCTCTCCCAAAAGCAGTAAGGGTTATAGTGCCAAAGATGTGCAGCGTGGCGGAAATGGTTATTTGCCTATATCGTTGCAGTATGGAGAGTATAAGGCTGTGTCGGCACGCAGGAGAAGCCTTTCGGGTGGCGACCCGATGGAGGATTTTACCAATCGCACCTATCGCAATAAGTCGGTTACCGCGAAGAATGCCTATGATGTCGAAAATGTTGTCGAGGCTCGCAAAATGATGGGTCAAAAACCTGTAATTGTCTGCGTAACGGCAAAGAATCCTATGGTTTTTAGCGAGATTGAGCCTTATGCCGATGCGATATTGATGGGTTTTGGAGTTCAGAATGAAGCGGTTATGGGTGTTGCTGCGGGTGTAATCGAGCCACAGGGATTGTTACCGTTGCAGATGCCGAAGGATATGCGCACCGTGGAGCGCCAAAAGGAGGATATGCCATTAGATATGGAGTGCTACAAGGATGCTGACGGCAATATCTACGACTTCGCCTATGGACTCAATTGGAGCGGTGTAATCAAGGATTGGAGAACGGAAAAATATTGCCGTTAGCCAATGGCCAATAGCCTCTTAATAATTCACCTCCACCCATGTTCGTCGCGAGAACTCTGCTGCCGTAAGTTCGCGCTCGATGTACTCTATGGTGCGTTTCAGACCCTCATTCAACGATGTCGAAGGCTCCCAATGCAACTCCTTGCGGGCGCGTGAGAGGTTGGGCATCTTGCGTCGAGGGTCGCTGTGGCGGGCTGCTACGTGATTGATGTTAGAGCCGCTGCCGGTGAGTGTGATAATCTTCTCTGCCAACTCGCGTATCGAAATCTCGTGATTGCTGCCGAGGTTGTAAATCATCATCTCTTTGCCCTGCGGAGCATTCATAATCTTAACCAACCCTTCGACAATATCTCCCACCCAGCAGAAGGTGCGCTGTTGTTCGCCACTGCCGTAAATCGTGATGTCGCGGTTGTAGAGCGCATCGACAATCATCGCAGGAATTACTCTGCGGTCAGAGAGCGCACAACCGCTGCCATAGGTATTGAAGAGTCGGGCTATGCGCGTGTCGCCACCATAGGCACTATGCAGAGCCTCGGCAGCACGTTTGCCCTCGATTTCGAACTTCTGGGGTAGGCTCGATGCACTATGCTCATCGGGCGAATGGTCGTAGTATAGACCATAGATATCTCCTGACGAGGCGTAGATGATTTTTGCACCGGTGCTACGTGCCACCTCCAAAGCATTTATCGAGCCGAGAATATCAGTGCGCAGAGCCGTGGCAGCAAGGTCATTGCCTACGTAGTACGCCGCAGGCGATGCAAGATTTATGATGCAGTCGCAATTGACCTCAAAGGGTTGTGTAATGTCGTGATGAATGTAGCGAAAACGCTCCTCGTAGATTACATCGTGCAATAGAGGCGATGCTCCGACACCGCGTGTGTCGATGCAGGTTACACGTTCTCCCTTCTCGATAAGTGTGCGGCAGAGGTGTGAGCCGATAAGCCCCACTCCGCCGAGTACGACAATATGTTTCATCTCTCGCTCGTTTTTTTAGAGCAAGAGATTTCAAGAATCGTACCGCAAATAGTTGTGCAAGCCTTATTGACGCTTTTTTGCGTATGGGTCAATATATGGGATGTATTTATTCGATGTGCGGGTCGGAGATAGTTCGCTATTGATTGACTTAATCTTATCCTTGCCAGGCACATCTTGCACCCAAACTTTATTCATATCCACGTTAAATACATTCTCTATACCAATAGCGGAACGGCACTCCTCGCCTGTGTAAGATAACTTGATGTTGTCAAGCGTGAGATTGCGGATATTTTGCAGGTACATACCCCAATAGGGATGTATTTGCGGGTTGGTCGATACCGGTCGTATTTCGATTTTGCGCACGCCATCGTCTGTGCGACCGACGTACTGAATATCAACGTCGCGTATGGTCACGTCTTCGTACCATCCACCATAGAAACTTTGAATTTGGAATGGCGACTTGTAGATGCGTGTGGCTTTTATTCGCTCGATAACAATATCCTCTGCCCAAGTACTACGTTTAAGGTCGGCACAGATAACATTGTAGATATTATCGATTTCCAAATCGTGAATGTATATCTTCGATAACTTTCCGGAAACATCATGCCAAGCCCCCGGTTGAAGAATTATTGCCGACATCATCACATTGTTAAGGCCTTGTTGTTTCAAAAGATTCCGTTGTGGGAATTTGCCTGGTCCGTTGCATACAGAATGTCCGAACTCGAAATTTGTGGCAGGAAAAATTACGCGTACAGCAAAGCAGGTAGAATTGAGATTACAATGTGTAATGGCAAAATTTTCCCACCAACCGCCGGCTATGGCATCATCTCCCGTGAGTATATCGCAGTTACGTATAATTATACGTTTTCCGCCTCGAATATGTATGCCGTCGTAGCCCTCGGTAATATTGAGATTCTCGAATACTCCATTCTCCAAGTGGTAGCCCATGAAATTGTAATTACCTGCTTGTGAAATATGTACGCCACGAAGTGTGAAGTTTGAGGTTTCAGCGAAAAGTATGCAATGAGGACCTCTAATGCGCTCTTCACCTTCGGGGTCTTCAATGTGATGCATGCATATTTCACCTTCACCGGTGATGGCGATATTTTGACAATTTATGGCAAGGATAAGTGCTTTGTTCCAATAGGCAGAGTATGCCATTTTGTAGTGTTGAAAGCCGTCATGGTTGCATACATAACTCTTATATTCAGAGAGGTTGGGCGTGGCGACGATCTGTGCATCTTTTGCCAAAGAGAGTTCCACGTTACTCTGCATCTCGATTGTTCCGGTTAGGTAGCACCCTTTGGGAACATACACTACACCTCCTCCATTGTCACTACATGCCTTTATCGCGTTGTTGAATGCCTCTGTATTCAGGCTCTTGCCATTTCCCTTTGCACCAAACTCCTTAATATTGAAAGTTGGACGAGCTGAAACACCTATAATATGTGCAAAGATCCAGATGATGATTAGTAGAGATTTTTTCATAACTTTATACTCTAAATGATATAATAATTGGGAGATTATTGCCTACTCCTCGGTAAAGAGAGCCTTCGGGAGTTGCGAGATGTTGTTGATGCGGATAATCTCGATGCCTTTGGGCGCCTTGAACGACTTGGAGATATAGCCCGAAACCACAATGCGACGGAATCCCAAACGCGCAGCCTCGCTGATGCGCTGCTCGGTGCGGGGTGCGGGGCGTACCTCGCCCGAAAGGCCCAACTCGCCTGCACAGCAGATACCCTCGTTAATCGGTCGGTCGTAATATGACGAAATTACAGCCGCCACAACAGCCAAATCCAAGCCCGTGTCGGCAACCTTGAATCCACCGGCAAAGTTGAGGAAAACATCTTTTTGGAACATCTTCATTCCGACCCTCTTTTCGAGGATGGCGAGCAACATATTCATTCGTCGGGCGTCGTAGCCCGTAGCGTTGCGTTGAGGCGTTCCGTAGGCGGCACTGCTGACCAGAGCCTGCACCTCGATAAGATAGGGACGGATGCCGTCTGCCGAAGCACCTACGGCTATGCCACTTAACGGCTCGTCGTAGTGCGAGAGGAGTATCTCCGATGGATTCTCAACGGCACGCAATCCGTTGTCGAGCATTTCGAAGACACCAATCTCGAATGTCGCTCCGAAGCGGTTTTTGATGCCGCGCAATATGCGATAGACATTGTTGCCGTCGCCCTCGAACTGCAAAACCACATCGACGATATGTTCCAGAATCTTGGGGCCGGCAATGGTGCCGTCTTTGGTAATGTGTCCGATGATAAATATCGACGTGCCGCTACTCTTGGCATATTTGAGCAACGTGGCGGCACACTCTCTAATCTGCGATACGCTGCCTGCCGACGAGTCGATAAGGTCGGTGTAGATGGTCTGTATCGAGTCGATGACCACAAAGTCGGGGTGTAACTCCTCAATCTGGGCAACGATATTTTCGAGCAGTGTTTCTGTATAGACTATGCACTCCTCGTTGCCGATGCCGATGCGCGAGGCGCGTAGTTTTATCTGCTCGGCAGACTCCTCTCCCGATACGTAGAGGCAACGCAACCCATTTGCCGAGAGTGCTATCTGCAACGAAAGAGTCGATTTTCCGATGCCCGGCTCGCCACCGATAAGTATCAGCGACCCCGGAACCATACCGCCTCCCAGCACGCGATTAACCTCGCTGTTGCCGAGGTCTATGCGACGGTTGTCGCTACGTTCAATCTCGCTTACGCGCTGTGGGCGCGAGGTGGGGATGTTGGCTATCGATGCTGCCACCGAACTGCTCTCCTTCGAGATAACCTCCTCGGCAAACGTATTCCACTCGCCACACGAGGGGCAACGTCCGAGCCACTTGGGAGCCTCGAAACCGCAGTTTTTGCAGAAATATGCCTTCTTGACCTTTGCTGCCATAGTTGTTATTGCTTATTTGATGAAGAATCGGTAGATGTCGTTGCCGTTGGCATAGACGAGCAGGATGAGCAATAGTACAAGTCCCACATACTGCGCAATTTCAAGGAACTTGTCGCTCGGCTTACGACGTGTAATCATCTCCCACAACGTGAAGAGTGAGTGTCCGCCATCGAGTCCCGGAATGGGGATGATGTTCATCACTGCAAGGATTATCGAAAGGAACGCTGTGGTGTTCCAGAATGCAAACCAATTCCACTCTCCGGGGAAGATGCTTCCTATCGAGATGAAGCCACCGAGGCTCTTGTACATCTCGGTTTTCGGGCTGAATATCATCTTCAACTGTTGCCAATAGCCCGTGAGTTGTTTTGCTGTAAGTCGTGCTCCTGCCGGAATTGACTCCCAGAACGTGTAGTGGCGTGTGCGCAACTCGAAGGGTGTTGCCATAATGATACCGATGCGGCCATCTTCGCTTACGGGCAACGCAATCTGTACTGTGCCACCCTGACGCTCGATATCGAGCGTTACCTCCTCGCCCTTATGCTCGGCAAGAAGTTCTTTGAGGAGCGTGGCATCATCCGTAATGGTGCCATTGACGCCCTTGATGCGGTCGCCTGCGAGAATGCCTGCCGTGCGTGCAGCCTCGAAATCGACACTATCGACAATCATCGGCACCACGGGAGAGTACAGACCCTTGAACTCTTCGTTATTGCGCATTGCGAGCAACTGGTCGTAGGGTATAGTGAATTCCTGCTGCATACCTGCACGCTCGACAACTACCGTGCGGTCGTTATCCGAGAGTACCAGTGCATTGAGAATCTCGTTTACGTTGTCAATCTCCTTGCCATCAATCGAGATTATGCGGTCGCCATCCACAAATCCCATCTGCTCGGCAGTGGCGTTGAAGTTATAGCCCCACTTGACATCTTCGTTGGCGAGGTAACTGCTGCCCCAAGTGTAGGAGATACCGCAGTAAATCATAAACGCCAACACCAAGTTCATCACAACACCCGCAATCATGACGAGGAATCGCTGCCACGCGGGCTTTGCGCGAAACTCCCACGGTTGTACAGGCTGCTTCATCTGCTCGGTGTCCATTGACTCGTCAATCATTCCTGCAATCTTGACATATCCTCCCAGCGGCACCCAGCCCAAGCCGTACTCCGTGTTGCCTCGCTTAAACTTGAAGAGCGAAAACCACGGGTCAAAGAATATGTAGAATTTCTCGACACGGATGCCGAAGATGCGCGCTACAATAAAGTGTCCGAACTCGTGAATTGCAACCAAGAGCGAAAGGCTCATAAAGAGTTGCACAACCTTGATAAAAATTTCCATATCTTTTTTACAGTTTTTATTTTGCTTAAATCATCTCTCTCTGTTATGCTACTACCTAACGGTTATGTGGTAGCAATATTGCTTACGTTCAATCTTTACATAACAACGCCCCGCCTTGCGAAGTTCGTGCAGGGTCTGTGCCAACGCCAAGCGTAATTCATAGTCATTTCGTGGTTTGAGTTCATCCGCCCCGAAACGTACATACGAGATGTCGATGGTTGTGGCGTTGCAGTGGCACGATGCCGATGAGGCATTTACGTTTGTCTTTCTCAATTTGGCGATATCCTCCTCGGTGCGCAGAACGCTTGTGACGACAAATCGCGATTTCGATTGTGTCTTCTCTTGGAAGCCCTCTGCTATATCGTCGAGCAACTCCTCTACCTTTGGTACAACGTATGGCGACGACACGGTCAGGTCGCGGACAATATATTTCGAGTTGCTCTCTATCTGCACCAACTTTCCACTCCTGCGTAATTTCTTATATTTTGCCTCAATCTCGGCTCTCGATTTGAAGGGCGGAAGTCCGTTTTTGAGCGCGGCAGCCTTCTGTTTCTTTTGCAGGTCGTTGAAGTGTCGCTCATAGGTGCTTGTTCTGCCCGTCAGCGGCTTGTAGGTGTCCTCTTGCGAGTCAGTGAGATTTAGAGTGAATATTGTGGCAAGAATCGGCACCAACTGCATCGTAAGGCTGTGGAATGCCACCTTGCGCGTACCTCGTCGTATCTTTATCGTGAGGAAGAGCATTGCTGCCAAATATACCGCTATAACGATATATAGGCAGACCCACAACGCCAGCGGAATGTTGAAGTAGAGATAGGCATAACGCAACGCCCAACCCGCCACGCCCAGACAGATGAGCGTGATGAAATAATATGCGGACTGAATCGCTAATCTGCGCCAATTTATCCCACTGAACTCCATATACACCTCTAAATCTTCAAAAATTCTCGTGCCAGAGCGCGAGACTCCTCGTTATTGGCTGCGTAGTCATCAAGGGTCGGCACATCTACGAATTGAGCCTTCGAGAGTGCGTACTCTATCGTCTTGACGATATCGGTATAGCGACACTTTCCGGCAAGGAAGGCTGCGACGGCAACCTCGTTTGCTCCGTTCATCGTGCAGGCCGCTGTGCCTCGTCGGCGTAGGCAGTCGTAGGCGATGTCGAGTGCCGGATACTTCACTCTATCCACCTCGCGGAAGGTGAGGGTGGGGTGGTCAGCGAAGTTGAATCGCTCCGCAGAACGCACAGCACGCTTGGGAAACATCAGAGCCAAACTTATGGGCATGTGCATATCGGGAGTGCCGAGTTGAGCCTTTAAGGCACCGTCTTCGAACTCCACGAGCGAATGAACGATAGCCTCCGGATGCAGAATGACCGAAATCTGCTCCGCCTCGACACCGAAGAGGTGGTGTGCCTCGATAACCTCGAAGCCTTTATTGACCAGCGTTGCCGAATCGATGGTAATCTTTGCACCCATCGACCACAGCGGGTGTTTCAGGGCCTGTGCCGGTGTAACATCATCCAATGCCTCGCGCGGAAGGTCGCGGAAGGCCCCTCCGCTGCATGTTATGATAAGCCTGCGCAATGGCGATTGCTCGCCCATAAGACACTGAAATATAGCCGAATGTTCCGAGTCTATCGGCAGTATCGGAGTGCGCTTTTTGAGTGCCAACGGCATAATCATATCGCCTGCTACAACAAGGCTCTCCTTGTTGGCGAGAGCGACCCTCTTGCCGTTCTCAATGGCGCGCACGGTCGGGAGCATACCCGCATATCCGACCAACGCATTTACGACCGTTGTAATCTGCGAATTGCATACAGCATCAACAACCGCCTGCTCTCCGGCATAGACCTTGACATCGGTCTCGACAAGGGCGGCTTTCAGCGGTGCATAGAATTGCTCGTCGGCAATTACGACGCAGTCGGCATCGAACTCGATGGCTTGACGTGCCAACAATTCCCAATTGTGATGGGCTGTGAGGGTTACAATCTCGAATCTGTCGGGGTTCTCGCGCACGATATCGAGGGTCTGAACTCCTATCGAGCCGGTCGAGCCGAGTACGGCAAGTTTTTCTCTCTTCATCTGCTAAAATACTATATATCCTTCGGGGTCAGCGGCTTTACCTCCGTTCCATAACTCAAATTCGAAATGATTGCTGCCGTCGGATGCGGGATTTTCGGCACTATATCCGATAACCTCGCCTCCCTTGACAACTTGTCCCTTCGTGACTAATGTCTGCGATAGGTTTTTATAGACCGAAACCAATCCGTTGGGGTGCTGAATCTCGATAATGTTTGACTTGTCGGGTGTCCAGACCGAGGTCAGCACCGTACCGTCTGCTGTGGCAGTAACCTGTGCCGAGGAGGCACAGACCATACCGATACCATAAACACCCTCGCGGAGGTTGAATCGCTTGGTAATGATGCCATCAACGGGGATAATCATCTCCATATTTTCGCGTATCGAGGAGTTCGGTCTGACGGTGGTATGTAGCCCGTATGCTCCGTCTCCCTCCATCTGCGCACGTAGCAGCGAATCCTCCAACGATGGCAGAATCAGAGCCTTCGAGCGGTGGATGCTGTCGGTGGCTATGGTGGTGCGGACTGCGGGGGTCTTGCCGTTCATTATCAATGAGATATTGTCGTTGTAAATCAGCATCTCGTTCATCCTGCGCTCAATAGAGTCTAAACGCATAACACTCTCCATCAGGCTCTCTCGCGAGCGTGCTGCATCGCTCTTGTAGCCGGGCAGAAACTCCAAGATGGGGGTATATGCGACCAGTAACAGAATGATGCCGAAAATCAGGAAAAAGAGTGCCGTCAGTGCGGCAAAAGCACTCGATGGCGAGATGAGAATGTGCCACTCCTCGCTGTTATTCTCGATGTCGAGCATGCTGAACCTACGTTTGCGCATAATGCTGCGCCACCACGCAGTTATCGACTTAATCCACTTCATACCTATACTTTATTACGCAAAGATAACCAAATTTGATGAATAGAATGGTAGAACTTTACGAAATTTTGTTACCTTTGTAGCAATTAACGTAAAATCCTACAAAATTATGATTAAACCGACATTATTGGTCCTCGCAGCAGGTATGGGTTCGCGCTATGGTTCGCTCAAACAGATGGACGGCGTAGGCCCCAACGGTGAGGCTATTATTGACTATTCGATTTACGATGCTATCCGTGCAGGATTCGGTAAGGTGGTGTTCGTTATTCGTCACTCGTTTGAAAAGGAGTTTACCGAGGTCTTCAATGCCGAGCGTTTCGGTGGCAGAATCGAGGTAGAGTATGTTTTTCAGGAGTTGGACTATCTCCCCGAAGGTTTTAGTGTCCCGGAGGGGCGTGTGAAGCCGTGGGGTACCAACCACGCAGTGATGATGGCGGCAGATGCAATCAAAGAGCCGTTTGCCGTTATCAATGCCGACGACTTCTATGGTGCTGATGCTTACAAGGTTATCGGCAACTATTTGAGCAATCTCGAAGGTTCGAAAAATCACTACTGCATGGTCGGATACGAGGTTAATAAGACTCTCTCGGAGAATGGTACCGTGTCGCGTGGTGTCTGTGAGATTGACGAAAACCGTTTCTTGACCTCGATGGTCGAGCGCACGCAGATTGAGCGTGTGAATGGCACCATCGTATTCCACGACCTTGGCACTGACGAGCCTCTGGCAGAGAATACTCCCGTGTCGATGAATCTCTTCGGCTTTACGCCCGACTATTTCGACTACTCGAAGGAGTATTTCAAGGGCTTCCTTGCCGAGAATAGCGAGAATTTGAAGGCAGAGTTCTTTATTCCTTTGATGGTTAATCATCTGACCGGCAATGGCACCGCAAAACTCAAAGTGTTGAGTACTACGGCCCTTTGGTTTGGTGTGACCTATAAGGAGGATAAACCCGCATTGGTTGCCAAGATTGAGCAACTGATTGCTGACGGAGTATATCCCCGCAATCTCTGGGAATAGGCGTAGAGTCTGCGTAGTAAGCGATTAGGGAAGTCTTGCAGAGTGTGGGACTTCCTTATTTTTTTTGTGAATTGCCACTCTCCTCAAATTCCTTAACAGTCAATGTCTATTGGCTCTTAAAAAAAGAGGCTGTCCGACAATTAAGTCCGGACAGCCTCTTTTGGGGTTAAATCTCCGTGAGTGGGCTACTCGTAGAGTATGCCGTCTCGGATAAGCAGTTCACGCATCTTCTCCCAATCGACGAAGGGTTGGTGGATGCCCTCCATAAATTTTAGAGGGCAACCCACAGCCGCATCATCAATATAGAAGTCGGCATAGACCTTGGGGGACTTTGTCCACGACTTCTGTTCGGGATTCTCGTTTACCGCATAGAGTGGAATCTTGTTCTCGGCAAACCACTCCTTGGCATCTTTGAGAATCGAACCGCTACGCATTGTGAAGAGAATCAACTTACAACCCTGTTGCGTGAGTTCGCGCAACACAGGTACGGCTCCGATATCCATTCCGATATGGGGATATTCGTGAGTGACGCACGTGCCGTCAAAATCTATTGCTATAACGGTTCCTTTTGCCATAATCAGTGCTTATGTTTTTTGTGAAAAGCCTTCTTGTATGCTCGCACAATTACGTTTGCGTTGGCGAGGGTGTTATCCATACCATAAGTATAGCCATAGCCTCGCTTGAAGGTCGAGCCATTCAGTACGATACACATATTTGCAATCTTCTTCTCGACGTGCAGGCGCTCAACATCGGGCAACTGACGTACATCCGAGAAGTTCTCGCGAACGACGTACATACAGAGGTCTGCCAAGCGGTTGGTGATGATACCATCCGCCACAGCCATTGCCGGTACGCTATCGATGATGATGTAGTCATACATCTCGCGCAACTTGGCAAACAACTCATCCAAACGCGACGAGAGCAACATCTCGGCAGGGTTGGGCGGTTGAAGACCTGCGTACATTATATCGAGATTATCGTGCATTCCGCTATTGGAAACGATAGGCTTGATATCATTAACCATGCCCGACATATAGGCGGTCAAACCATTCGCATCGCCACGGTGTCCGAGTTGCTTGGTCAGCGTGCGACGACGCAGGTCCAAATCGACAATCAGCACCTTCTTGCCAGACATCGCAATCGTCACCGCAAGGTTGGTCGAGATGAAAGTTTTACCTGCGTGAGGCATAGTTGAAAGTACCTGAATTACCTTTGCCTCCGTGCCATTGACATTCATGAAACTCATATTGGTACGCAGGATACGGAATGCCTCCGAGATGCTGTCGCGACCATTCTCGCGAACAATAACACCCTTGCTGTTAATGCCGCCACTTGCCGCAGGAATATCTCCGAGGTATGGTGCTGAAATATGACGCTCGATATCACGACGGCTCTTGACCGTGGTGCTTAACGACATGCTCAAATAGATAACTCCAAACGGAATGAGGAATCCGAGTACGAGTGCAGCCAACAGAATCAACATTGTGCGCGGAGCAATCGGGCGTGCCGAGCCGAATGCCGGATCGACGATGCGGGCATTGCTCTCGGTAATGGCAATCGAGAGAGAGTTCTCCTCGCGCTTGTTAAGCAGGTAGAGGTACAACTCCTCCTTGATGCGCTGCTGACGCGCAATCGAGAGGTACTGCTTCTCCTGCGAAGGTGCTACCGAGATTCGACGGTCGGTCTTGCTCTCCTCGGCGCGAATGTTATTCAACTGAATATCGAGAGCCGAGATGTGAGAGTCGAGAGCCGAGAGGATGCTGTTGCGAATAGCAGCAAGGTTGTGGTCCAACTCGACAATCACAGGGTTGCTGGTCGAGCCGTCAGCGATAAGTTTCTCGCGACGCAGAAGGGCAAGGTTGTAGTTCTCGATTTGGGTGTTGATAGCCGAGCCAGATGCTCCGGAGAAGGAGGTAGTTACGGGTATCAGCATGTGTGTCTTTGAGTTGTCTTTCAGATAGTTGCGCACATACTCCGCAATGTACATCTGATTCTCAACGCTCAAACTCTCGCTTCTGAATCGGGTGCTTTCGGTCATAATGCGCTGCGCCTCGGTCTCCAAGTCGAAGAGTTTGTTCTGCTTCTTGAACGACTCAATCTCCTCATCCACAGCACCGAGGTCCTTGCTGATAATCTCCAAACGGTCGTTGATAAACTCGGCAGTAGCCTCGGCAATCTTCTGCTTGTCGCGGATAGCGTCGCTGTTATAGACGTGAATCAACGTATTCAGGATATCCTCGGCACGCTGCGGTACATTGTCATTAACCGAGAGGGTGATAATTGAAGACATCTTGTTTGCCACAGCCGACGACACTGCCTTGCGGTAAGCCGATGCTACGCTCTTGCGCGAGCCTTTGGCGAAACTGATGGTCTTGCCCTCGAAGTCGGGGTTCATAAACGCCGTCTCACGGATGATGATATTACCCACGGGGGTCGAGATGGTGTCGTTAAGTGCGCCCTTCGCTACGAAGTTGCGCTCGCGACGGCTCTTGATATTCAGGGCGTCGAATGCGGTAACAGAGACCTGTTTCTCCGGGAGAATATTGACCTCGAAGGAGCAACTCTTATCCTCGAAATCATCAACGATGACAACATCGATGGGCGAGCGGTGATAGAGGTCTGTGTCGTTCAGTCTGCCCACCTCCTTGTAGCGGGTGGCGAGTCCAAGGATATCGACAACCTCCTCCATCAGTCGGCGCGACTGAATCACAAAGAGTTCGTTATCTACATTGCGACGACCTACACCGAGAATATCGTTAAAGGCGAGGATGTCGTTGCTACCGCCCTTGCGGCTATCCTTAACCAAGATGGTCGCATCGCGCTTATATACCTTCGGGGTAGTCTTTACGTAGAAGATGCCTACGCACAGACATACGAAAATCGAGATGGCAAACCAATACCAATTGCGGAACATCGCCTTGAAGAGGTCTTCGAGTGTGAATGACGAAGTGGTCTCGGATTGGCTGTGTCCGTTACTTGTAAATGCCTCGTTTTGAGGGTTTTTGTATTCAATCATAGCCTTCTAATCTTATTTTGAAGTGTTGAGAACAATGGTTGTTACGAGTGTTGCTACACTGACAAGTGTGCTGACAATCGAAATCCAGAACGAGCGGTTCTGGTTGATTTCGGCATTCGCAGACTTGTAGCGGTTAGGCTTGACATAGACTACGTCGTTGGGTTGTAGGTGGTAGAAGGGCGACGCGAGTGTCTCCTTCTTGCGCAGGTCGAGGTAATTTACGACCGACTTGCCGTCAATCTTGCGGATTACAGCCACAGCATCACGCTCGCCATAGATGGTCATATCGCCAGCCATTGCAAGCGCATCGAGGATTGTTATCTCGTCGCGCACAACGTCGAACTGACCCGGACGTGTAACCTCGCCCATAACCGTAATCTTCATATCCGCAAACTGCACATTGACAATCGGGTCGGAGATGTATTTGCCTTCGCGAATCTTCTCGGCAATTGCGAGAGCCAACTCATTGCGGGTCTTGCCGCTGCACTCTATATCGCCAATGATAGGCATTTCGAGTTTGCCGTCAGGTCGCACTGTGCGGGTTTGCAACGACATATCGCCATTTGCCGAGGTGGTGTAAGCCTTCTCGGAGTGTGCAAGAGCGTTGTACGCAACGCCCGAATTGAACGGTGATGCCAACTCCGGATTCTTGCTCGTGACGATGATTTTCAATCGGTCATTGGGCTTGATGCGGACTTCGTAGTTCTCCGCCATCTTGATAATTTCATTCTGCTCGAAGTCTTGCAAATAGACGACCTTCTTCTGGACGTTGCACGAACAGAGTACGGCAACCGAGAAGAGAGCAACGATTTTGGTAAATGTTTTCATTAAATGTTTTGTATTATTGTTTTATCTACTTGTCGCAGTGGATTATACATGCGCGAGCGATACTCCTTACACAAGGTGTGCGCATACGCGCGAGTGTATAAATCGTACAAAGATAACTCTTTGGTGTGACTTTTCCAAGAGTATTGCGATAATTTTGAGAAAATCTCATCCGATAGTCGTAAGTTCGGGGAATATTATTACTTTTGGTGCGACAAAACAAGACTTTATGAGCAATAACCCTCTGACTACGGATTGGGGACACGCTGTCCTCTATGAGATGAATATCCGCCAACTTACGCCCGAAGGAACTTTTGTGGCGGCCACCAAACACCTTGCGTTTTTGCGTGATATGGGTGTTGATGTGGTATGGGTTATGCCACTGTATCCCATTGGTCGTGAGGGTCGTAAAGGCTCACTTGGCTCCTATTACTCGGTGCAGGATTACTGCGCTGTGAATCCTGAATTTGGTACGATTGAGGAGTTTGATGCCTTGGTTGCCGAGGCTCACAGACTCGGAATGAAAGTATTGCTCGATTGGGTTGCCAACCACACTGCTCGTGATGCGCGTTGGCTGCGCGAAAAACCCTACGATTGGTACGAGCGTGATGCGCAGGGTGCGGCTGCTGTGCCGTGGGATTGGAGCGATACGGCTAAATTGAACTATGCCAATCGAGAGGTTTGGCAGGGTCAGATTGATGCAATGCTCTACTGGATTAAGAATCACGCTGTTGATGGTTTTCGTTGCGATATGGCAATGCTGGTTCCGGTGGAGTTTTGGCAGGAGGTCTCTGCTGCTCTTCACGCAGTAAAGCCTGATGTTTTCATGCTTGCCGAGGCGGAGGAACAAAATCTCTTCGACCGAGCATTTGATGCCTGCTACGGCTGGGAGGTGCATCATCTTTTGTGCGATATTGCGCAAGGTAAGTGTCGTGTGGATGCGCTGCGTGGTTGGCTTTATGCCGATAGGGAACGATATCCGCAACATCCTCTGCGAATGATGTTTACTTCTAACCACGACGAAAATTCGTGGAGTGGTAGCGAGTTCTCGCGTTTGGGCGATGCTGTGCGAGTGATGGCGGCTTTGACATTTGTGCTGCCGTACTCTTTGCCGTTGATTTATACGGGTCAGGAGGTGGGATATGACCACTCATTTGAGTTCTTCGACCGCGACCCTCTGCCATCTCTTGCGCCTAATGAGTGGAGTAGTTTTTACCGCCGACTGACAACGCTTAAACACTGCTCGAAGGCTCTCGATTCGAGTGCTGACGGTGGTACGTTTGTCGAGATTCGTAATAATGCCGAGGATTGCCTGATGACCTTTGTTCGCGAGAAGGATGGTAGTAGGGTGGTGTGCGTGATGAATGTATCTCCATGGAGTATTCATACTGACTATTATACAGGCATTTACGCAGGAAATTACCGCGACGCCATGACGAATGAAGAGTTCGTTCTGCCGGAACATGTTGAGCGAGATATGGCTCCGTGGGAGTTCTTTGTTTTGCACAATCTTTAATTTTGTTATAAAATAAAATATTGTTAGTTGAACAGTGTCTGCTCGGCTATCTCTCCACATCTGTTTCGGATGCTTGTTTCGGGTGTTCTGAATGGGTTGTGGTATTGATGCTTTGTGTATGATTGTGTCGGGTGTGCTCTTTTGTTGATTCTTTTGGATTTTTGAGAGTAGGACTTTTTTTGACTTTTTTGGGTGTCGATACCTATATAAATAACAAATTGTTAATAACTTCTTTGCCGAAAATTGGGTAGGTTGCGATAAAATCCGTAAAATTGCAGGTTGAATTATATCGCCTTACGGGAATTTGAATTTTATTTGAAGAAAAAATATGTTTACACTTTTATTTGCAATCTACACATTTGTCATCTGTACGGTGATGCTGTTGCTTTCGGTTGTGGCGTTTGTACTAACGGTGCCGTTTGACAAGCAACGCAAGGTTGTGCATGAGTTATCGCGAGCGTTGGTCTATATGTTCGTTATGGTACCGCCTATGTGGAGACGCAGGGTAGAGGGTTTGGAGCATATCGAGAAGGATAAACCCTATGTTATCGTTATTAACCACCAGTCGATGGTTGATATTATGATGCTCTATCTGGTGCCGATGATCTTTCGTTGGGTAAGCAAGCGCGAGGCGTATCGTATCCCGTTTATTGGTCGTTTTCTGTTGCTGCATGGCGATATAACCATCGACCGTAAGCAGGGTTCGAAGGCTATGCGCAAGGTTATGGAGAAGGGTCAGATGTGGCTCGGCCGCGGTGTGTCGGTGTCGATGTTCCCGGAGGGTACGCGCTCGAAAGATGGCGAGATTCATCGTTTCAAGGCAGGAGCCTTTGCTCTGGCAAAAGAGGCGGGTGTGGGTATTCTGCCCGTGGTTATGGATGGCTCAACGACGATGTTTAAGCCCTCGATGATGGTTAATTGGCGCAATGAGTTTGTAATCCGCGTATTGCCTCCTGTGACGGCAGAAGAGGTGGCGCAGACAGACCAGAGCGAACTTATGGAGCAGGTGCGAGAAAGGATGGTCGATGCACTTGCAGAGATTAGGAAAAAGTAATTTATGATTAAGTGGCTGATTTATAGCGTTTAAGGAATTTAAGGGGTTTGAAGAGTTGAGGATTGATTCTCTAAACTCCCTAATTGCCCCGAATTCCCTAATTTCACAATTAAACAGCCAACGGCTAATGGCAAAATAAATAAATGGCAGAACTGAATACAAACAAGGCCGCTACGGCAAACTATGGCGATGATGATATCAAGACCCTCTCTCCGCGAGAGCATCTTCGTCTGCGCCCGGGTATGTATGTAGGAACCATCGGTGACGGCTCGTTGCCCGACGAGGCTCTCTATGTGCTTATCAAGGAGGTTATCGACAACTCGATTGACGAGTTCATTATGGGCGTGGGTAAGCGTATCGAGATTGAGGTTAGGGATAACGTAATCTCGGTGCGTGACTACGGACGCGGTATTCCGCTCAACTCACTCGCTGCGGCAGTGAGCCAGATGAATACGGGCGCAAAGTACGATGGCGAAGCATTCAAGAAGACGGTAGGTCTGAATGGTGTGGGTGTGAAGGCGGTAAACTACCTCTCGTCGGAGTTCACGGCACGCGCGGTGCGCGATGGCGAGGCTCGCACGGTAACCTTCGCGCAGGGCTTGGAGCAGTCCGATAAGTGGGAGAGCGGTGTGAATGAGAAGAATGGTACCTTCATCTCGTATAAGGTCGATAGCGAGATTTTCGGCTCATATACCTACAATATGGAGTATATCGAGCAGCGCATACGCAACTACTCCTACCTCAATCCGGGACTTACGCTGGTGCTGAATGGCGAGAGTTACACCTCGAAGAACGGTCTGCTTGACCTGCTGAACGAGAATATGACCGAGGAGCCGCTCTACGCTCCCATACACCTTGTGGGCGAGGATATCGAGGTGGTGATTACTCACGGCACGGGCTATGGCGAGAACTACTACTCGTTTGTGAATGGTCAGCACACGATTCACGGAGGTACGCATCAGGCGGCATTCCGCGAAGCGGTGGCAAAGACTATCAAGGAGTTCTACCACAAGGATTACGACCCGTCGGATGTCCGCACGTCGATTGTGGCTGCGGTGGCAATCAAGGTTGCAGATCCGCAGTTCGAGAATCAGCCCAAGACCAAGTTCGGCTCGAAGGAGGCGATGCCGGGTGTGACGATACGCTCATTTGTGGGCGACTTCCTCGCGAAGCACCTCGACGACTATCTGCATAAACATCCCGAAACGGCACAGACTCTCCAAAAGAAGATTGTCGAGAACGAGAAGGAGCGCAAGGCTATATCGGGAATCCAGAAGAAGGCTCGCGAGACGGCAAAGAAGGTGTCGCTCAACAACCGCAAACTGCGCGATTGTAAGATTCACTTTACCGATAAGCACGAGTTGGCGGAGCAGTCAATGATTTTTATTACCGAGGGTAACTCGGCATCAGGCTCAATTACGGCAAGCCGCGATGTGCGCACGCAGGCGGTCTTCTCGCTGCGAGGAAAGCCCCTGAACTGCTTTGGGCTTACGAAGAAGGTTGTCTATGAGAACGAGGAGTTTAACCTGTTGCAGGCGGCACTCAATATCGAGGAGGATATGGCTAACCTGCGCTACAATAAGGTTATCATCGCAACCGATGCCGATGTGGATGGTATGCACATCCGTCTGCTGATGACGGCATTCTTCCTGCAATTCTTCCCTGATGTGATTCGCAGTGGTCACCTCTTTATTCTGCAAACACCTCTGTTCCGTGTGCGTAACAAGAAGGAGACCCACTACTGTTACTCGGAGGAGGAGCGTGTGGCGGCAATCGAGCGATGCGGAGCGAATGCCGAGATTACGCGATTCAAAGGTTTGGGAGAGATTTCGGCTGATGAGTTCAAGGAGTTTATCGGCGAGAATATGCGTTTGGATAAGGTGCGCCTGACGAAGGATGACCCGATTCACGACCTGCTGTCGTTCTATATGGGTAAGAATACCTTCGAGCGACAGAACTTTATTATCAATAACCTGCGAATAGAGGAAGATTTGGTTGAAGATAATTGACAACCGACGCTGCGGAGCGAGAGCAGAGGCTGCTTGCAGACTATGCCGAGCCGCGAGGAGGAAAAGCCTCCGAAGGAGGGTTAATTGACAATTGATAATTGATAATTGATAATTGTGAACCGACGCTGCGGAGCGAGAGTAGAGGCTGCTTGCAGACTATGCCGAGCCGCGAGGAGGAAAAGCCTCCGAAGGAGGGTTAATTGTGAATTGTTTTGCTAATGGCTAACAAGAATATGTTGGAAGAAAAAGATATACAGAACGAAGAGATTGAGCAGTCTGCCGCAATCGAGCAACCTGCCGAGCCTGCACATTTGAGCAAGTTCGAGAAACTTACCTCGGAGGATAGTATCCGTAAATTGACGGGTATGTACAAGACGTGGTTCTTGGACTATGCCTCGTATGTTATTCTGGAACGAGCCGTACCTCATATCGAGGATGGTTTGAAGCCTGTACAGCGTCGTATTCTGCATGCTATGAAGTGTGTAGATGACGGTCGCTACAATAAGGTGGCAAATATCGTGGGTCAGACGATGCAGTACCACCCGCACGGAGACGCCTCCATCAAGGATGCGTTGGTGCAGTTGGGACAGAAGGATTTGCTGGTCGATTGTCAGGGTAACTGGGGTAATATCCTTACGGGTGACGATGCCGCGGCTGCCCGATATATCGAGGCTCGACTGTCGAAGTTTGCCTTGGAGGTGGTCTATAACAAGAAAACTACCGAATGGATGCGCTCGTATGACGGACGTAACGAGGAGCCGGTGACACTGCCCGTGAAGTTCCCGTTGCTGCTGGCGCAGGGTGCGGATGGTATCGCTGTGGGCTTGGCGTCGAAGATTCTGCCGCACAACTTCAACGAGTTGATTTCGGCTTGTATCGCCCATCTGCGCGGGGAGGATTTTCAACTCTATCCCGATTTCCCGACGGGAGGTATGATTGACGTGAGCCGCTATAATGACGGTCTGCGTGGTGGTGCCGTGAAGGTGCGTGCCAAGATTTCGAAGATTGATAAGCGCACACTTGCAATTACCGAGATTCCCTACTCGACTACGACCGAGTCGCTCAAAGAGTCGATTATCAAGGCTAACGAGAAGGGTAAAATCAAGATTCGCAAAGTTGATGATAATACCGCCGAGAAGGTCGAGATTGTTATTCAGGTGGCACCGGATGAGTCGTCGGATAGAACTATCGATGCTCTCTATGCCTTTACCGATTGTGAGGTGTCAATCTCGCCCAATTCGTGCGTGATTTGTGATGAGAAGCCTGTGTTTATGGGCGTGAGCGAGATTTTACGTCGCTCGGCAGAGCATACCAAAGCCCTCTTGGGTAGTGAGTTGGAGATTAAACTCGGCGAATTGAATGAGGCTTGGCATGCAGCATCTTTGGAGAAGATTTTTATCGAGAACAAACTCTACCAACTTATCGAGGGTTGCAAGTCGCGTGAGGCGGCTTATGCTGCGGTAGATAAGGGCTTGGAGCCGTTCAAGAAAGTGCTTAAACGCGAAGTGACATTGGAGGATGTTCAGCGACTTACCGAGTTGAAGTTCATCCGTATCTCGCGCTACGATGCCGATAAGGCGGATAACGAAATCAAGCAGATTGAGGCTGATATCAAGCAGACAAAGGGCTATCTGGCGCACCTTACCGACTATGCGGTGGCTTACTACGAGCGTATCCGCGACAAGTATGGCAAGGGACGTGAGCGTCGCACCGAGATTCGTGAGTTCGACAATATCGAGGCAACAAAGGTTGCGGTGTCGAATGCTAAACTCTATGTCGATAGGGCAGAGGGCTTCTTCGGCATCGGCAAGTCGATGAAGGATGCGGAGTTTGTCTGCGACTGCTCGGATATCGATGATGTGATTGTTATCTTGAAGGATGGTCGCTACGTCATTACGAAGGTCAGCGACAAGGCATTCTTCGATAAGGGTATATATTATATAGGTGTCTTCAAACGTAATGATGAGCGAACAATCTATAACCTGCTCTATCGTGACGGCAAGAATGGACCTATAATGATGAAACGATGTGCTATCAAGGCAATTACGCGCGATAAGGAGTACAACCTCACAAAGGGAACGCCCAAGAGCGACCTGCTCTACCTGACGGTTAATCCCAATGGCGAGGCGGAGGTGTTGAAGGTCTATTTCAAGCCACGCCCGCGCTTGAAGAAACTGATTGTCGATTTAGACTTCTCGACCCTTGCAATTAAGGGACGTCAGAGTCAGGGTAACCTCTTCTCGCGCTACGGCATCCATAAGATTGTCCTCAAAGAGCGTGGAACATCGACGCTGGCAGGGCAGAATATCTGGTTTGATGAGGATATTCACCGCCTCAACACCGACGGCAGGGGTATGTTGCTCGGAGAGTTCAAGGGCGATGACAAGATAGTTGTCTGGACCTCGAAGAATCAATACTATATCACGGGTTATGACGTGCAGCAACACTTCCCCGACGATACGGTGCTGGTGCAGAAGTTCGAGGCAGATAAGGTCTATTCACTCTGCTATTTCGATGGTACACAGGGCTACTACTATATGAAACGCTTTGCCCTCGAATCGAGCGATAAGATGCAGTTCTTCCTTGACGAGGATGGCTCGTGCAGGTTTATCTGCGTTACGGATAAGGCAGGAGCCAAGTTGCAGATTACCTATAAGGGTGCGCACGCAACACGACCTGCGGATGAGATTGATGTGGATGAGTTTGTGGGCGTTAAGAGTCATAGGGCAAAGGGTAAGCGACTGACAACTTACGATGTCGATACGCTGACATTTATCGAGCCGGAAGAACCGGAGATGCCCGAAGATGTAGAGGATGCAGATGTTGCAGATGTTGCAGATGTTGCAGATGTTGCAGATGTTGCAGATGTTGCAGATGTTGCAGAGCAGCCCGAAGTGACGACAGACGCGACCACTCCGACAGCAGAGCCGAAGGCAGCAAAGGCGGCAAAGGGAGCCGAGAGTGTTTCGATGCCAACGCTCGATATCTCGGATGTGCTTGATGATAAGGATGTTGTTCCCTTGTCGAATGGTATAAAAATCGAGATTGAACGCCCTCATAATGAGTTGGACGATATGATTGACCCGGAGCAGTTGAATCTCTTTTAGGGATTTTAATTGAAAAATGAAACTCTTTTTGGTCGGATATATGGGGTGCGGAAAAAGCACTACGGGTCGTAGGGTGGCTCGCAGGCTTGGCGTTGCGTATGTCGATACCGATGCCATGATTGAGCAGCGTGAGGGCGCAAGTGTGACCGATATATTCCACTATGAGGGCGAAGAGTATTTTCGCGAGGTAGAGCGTGAGGTGCTGGCGGAAATTATTGAGAAAGAGGATGATATGATTATCTCCACGGGAGGAGGATTGCCCACGTGGAGTGATAATATGGAGCAGATGAATCGCGCGGGAGTGACGGTGTGGATAGACCGCTCGGCAGAGCAAACAGCAAAGCGACTATCTCCATACGGACGGCAGAAAAGACCCAAACTGCGCGGATTGAGCGACGAGGAGTTGGTGGAGTTTATGCAACGCAATATGGCGGAGCGCAGGGCGTTCTATTCGCAGGCTCAACACCATATCGAGGTTGATACATTGAGCGACTACGAACTCTCGGACAGAGTAGGAGAGATTTTTAACGAGGCAAAAATTTAATTGAAAATTGATAATTGAAAATTGATAATTTTTTGCTATTGGATATTTAATTGTGAACCGACGAACGAAGCAATGGGGAGAGGCTGCTTGCAGACTATCCCTTGCAAGGAGGAGGAAAAGACCCCGAAGGGGGATTACCCGACACTGCGGAGCGAGTGCAGAGGCTGCTTGCAGACTATGCCGAGCCGCGAGGAGGAAAAGACTTTGAAAGAGGCTTAATTGTGAACCGACGCTGCGGAGCGAGAGCAGAGGCTGCTTGCAGACTATGCCGAACCGCGAGGAGGAAAAGACCCCGAAGGGGGATTAATTGATAATTGATAATTGATAATTGTGAATTGTTCTTCACCCATAGGCGTTTATGATTCAGGCTTTGGAGGTTTGAGCGTATGGCGGGCATTGTATGATGCTCTGCCGGGGGAGTCGCTTGTCTATCTGGGCGATGGCAAGAATTGCCCCTATGGCGACCGCACTCCGGAGGAGATTGCTCGCTTTGCCGATGAGGCCGTGGAGCGGCTATTGGCAGAAGGTGTGAAGATGATTGTGGTTGCTTGCAATACGGCTACTGCGGTGGCTATCAAAGGATTACGTGAGCGATATCCGGCAATTCCGTTTGTCGGCTTGGAGCCTGCGGTAAAGCCTGCCTGCCTGACCACTCAAACGGGTAAAGTAGGTGTGCTGGCGACGGCACGAAGCCTCGAAGGCGACCACTTCCGAACAACTGCTGCGAAGTATGCCGATAGGGTCGAGATTATCGCTGCGGTGGGTGAGGGTTTTGTCGAGATAGTCGAAAATAGTGCCGAGAAGGAGCCTGCAACGCTCGAAAAGGTGCGAGCGGTAGTTGAGCCGATGCTCGCCAAAGGGGTCGATAAAATAGTTTTGGGTTGTACGCACTATCCGTTTCTGATGGAGCAGATTCGCGAGGTTGTGGGCGACCGAGATGTCGAGATTGTCGATTCGGGCGAGGCTGTCGAGCGTAGGGTAGAGCAACTGCTTGACGAGTATGGATTGCGGGCAGATGCCGACCATCGTGCGGAGTATCGATTCCTGACCTTTGCATCGCAGGAGTATGCCGAGCGCTTGGAGCGCAAGGCTTTTGACCGTTAAATTTGATTTGGAGAGATAATATTTGTATATTCGCATAAATAAGATTACGATGAGTGTGAAAAACGAAAAACATAGCAACGCAGCATCAAAGACGGCTTCCGCAGGTCGCACTTCGAAGGAGAATGCACGTTGGATTATCGGTCTGATTATAGCCGTGGTGGGCCTCTTTGCAACCCTCGCGGTGTTGTCGTACTATTTCAGCTGGAAGAACGATTACAGTATTATCCACAATGCTGTTGCCGATGTCGCAGATACGCATGCGGATAAGAGTATCGACAATCTCTGCGGTCGTGCAGGTGCGTGGATTGGAGATTTGTTGGTAGGCCGAGGATTTGGTCTGTTTGCGATTATCCTGCCGGTGCTTACGATGCTTTTCGGTGTGCGCATCATCAGCCGTCGCCCGCGATTGCTGCATCGTTGGACTTTGAGTAGTCTGCTGGTGTTGATTCTCGGCTCGCTGACCCTCTCACTCGGAGAGATAATCTTTGCAAGCAGTGCCGAGACCTTTGGTAATGGTTGGGGTGGCGCGTTGGGTTATTCGATTGCCGGCAAACTTGGTGGCGATAGCGGTGCTATCGGTAATGTCGGTACGGCTCTGCTGTTGCTGGTGGGCTGGATTCTCACGGGAGTATTTATCAATAGTAACTTTATTGATACGGTCAATCACGCAGGCGAGGTTGTTGCCGATGGCGGAGTGCGCCTTGTCGATAGAGTGAAGGCTCTCTTTGCTCGCAAGTCAAAGACGGAGAATGCAGAGGATGATGCCGAAGAGGGACAAGAATATAATGAACCTCCCACGGCCGACGATTCGGACGAGGTTGCGGATGTCGAGCAGCGAGTTATCACGCGCGAGGGCGAGGATGTAGATCCTGCAACTCTACCTGCGGAGGAGAAACCGACTCCCGAAGTTATTGTCAAGCGCGTAGAGCGCAAGGGCGAGGATGATGAGTTTGTCGAGATAGACTTGTCGAATCCGCAAGGCGGAGAGGGTAGTGCCACAAGCGCGACCGAGGGTGCAGGGCATCCTGCTGCCGAAGGAGCCGAGCAGCCCGCCATGGAGGGTGGTGCCGATGCAACTGCCGATGGTAAGCCCAAGACTATACTTGTCGAGGAGCATAAGGATAAGACTGTCAGCGAGAAATCGGTGGATAAGCGATTGTATGACCCCACGCGCGATGTGCATAACTATAAACGCCCACCGTTTGACCTGCTCGAAGAGTACCCCTCCAACTCGAAGGTTACTACCGAGGAGATTACCTCCAATCAGAACCGCATCGAGGAGACCCTCGCCAACTTCGGTATTCCGATTCGAGATATGAAGGCGACGATTGGCCCGACGGTAACGCTCTACGAGATTGTGCAGGAGCAGGGCGTGAAGATTGCAAGGATTCAGGGCTTGGAAGATGACCTCGCACAGAGCCTTAAAGCGTTGGGTATCCGTATTATCGCCCCGATGCCGGGTAGGGGAACTATCGGTATCGAGGTGCCGAATCGCGATAAGGAGATTGTGCCGATGCGCTCATCAATTCTCTCGAAACGCTTCCAGCAGTTCAAGGGAGAGTTGCCTGTGGTTATCGGTCGCACGATTCAGAACGAGAACTTTGTTTTTGACCTCGCGAAGATGCCTCACTTGCTTGTTGCAGGTGCTACGGGTCAGGGTAAGTCGGTGGGTCTGAATGCCATCATTACTTCACTGCTCTACCGCAAGCACCCCTCGGAGTTGAAGTTTGTGCTTATCGACCCCAAGATGGTCGAGTTCTCGCTCTACTCGAAGATTGAGCGACACTTCCTCGCGAAGATGCAGTCCGAGGAGGAGGCTATCGTTACCGACCCCAAGAAGGCTGTTTATACGCTCAATGCTCTCTGTATCGAGATGGAGCAACGCCTCGAATTGTGCAAGAAGGCTCACGCACGCAATATTAAGGAGTATAACGAGAAGTTCCGCAACTATCAACTTAATCCCGAAAACGGACACAGATTTATGCCCTATATCGTGGTTGTGGTCGATGAGTTTGCCGACCTGATTATGACTGCCAAGGAGGTCGAGGCTCCGGTTATGCGCCTTGCGCAGAAGGCTCGTGCTATCGGTATTCATCTGATTATCGCCACACAACGACCTGATGTTAAGGTTATTACGGGAGGTATCAAGGCTAACTTCCCTGCGCGTATCGCCTTCCGTGTGATGCAGATGGTCGATTCGCGAACAATCATCGACCAGCCGGGTGCAAACCAACTTATTGGACGCGGAGATATGCTCTTCTCGAACAATGGCGAACTGACGCGAATACAGTGTGCGTTGGTCGATACGCCCGAAGTGGAGAAGATTGTCGATTTTATCGCCAAGCAGAATGGCTATCCCTCGGCATATCCTCTGCCCGATTACGAGGAGGCTGGTGGCGACTCGATGGGGTCGCAGGGGAGTGACCTCGGTGGTGGTGCGCCTGTGAAGTACGATACGCTCTTTGCCGAGATTGCACGTGATGCGGTTACGAGTGGTCAGATATCGACCTCATATATCCAACGTAACTATGAGGTTGGCTTCAACCGCGCAGGGCGTATCATGTCGCAGCTCGAACGTGCCGGTATCGTGGGCCCGCAGTCGGGAGCCAAACAACGAGATATCAAGTTCTATGACCTGCCCTCGTTGGAGGCTAAACTGCAAGAACTGGGAGTGGAATAAACAATTCACAATTAAGTCTCTTTCAGAGTCTTTTCCTCCTCGCGGCTCGGCATAGTCTGCAAGCAGCCTCTGCTCTCGCTCCGCAGCGTCGGTTCACAATTCACAATTAGAGAATTTAGAGAGTTTAGAGAGTTTAGAGAATTTAGAGAATTTAGAGAAGTTAGAGAAGTTAGAGAAGACCTTGTCCATATATTCCCTAATTTCCTTAAACTCCCTAATTTTCCTAAAAAAAGAAAAAATGAAAAAAGTCTTATCGATACTTTTGCTACTCTTGCTCGGCACTTCGCCGAACACGAAAGCCCAATCCGCAGACAAGGCTGCGGAGCAGGTGACCGCACTCTCGCAGGCTGTCAAGGCGTTGGGCAGTTATGCTGTGCGTTTTACGGTGTCGGTTGGCGAGCATAAGGTGTCGGGCAACTACTCGGTGGGTAGTGACCGCTACCACCTTACATTGGGAAATATCGAGGTCTATGGCGATAAAGAGTGCCGCCACGAGGTCGATACATCACGTAAAGAGGTGGCTGTGGATAGGGTGGATAACACCTCGCATAACTTGCTGAATAATCCGCTGTCGGCATTCGATTTTATTGACGATGAGTACCTTGCGGAGATTCTCTCGGAGCAGACGGATAGGGTAGATGTGCGCCTCACTCCACGACAAAAATCCGAGCAGAGTGGTGTCGTCGAGATCGCAATCGACCGCCGGACGAATCTCCCGAAGAGTATCATCTACCGACCGTCGGGCGAGTGCATAAAAATCGATATCGACCATATCGGGGCGACGGCAGCGGTACCGGCAAAGTTCGATCCGATAAAATTCCGCGATTTTGAAATAATAGATTTCCGATAAAACGATGATTCTAAACGCAGTGGGGTACTCCTTGCTGCGTTTTGTGCATCAAATGTTGAAAAGTGGAGTGCGAGATTTATGCTCCTTTGTGTTAAAAGTTCTACTTTTGTGTGCAAACGGATGTTTTGCGACAAAACGAAACATTAAATTCTCTGAAAAATGAAAAAAGTCGATGTAGTTCTCGGACTGCAATGGGGTGATGAGGGTAAAGGTAAGGTTGTCGATGTCCTCACTCCCAATTATAAAGTTATTGCCCGCTTTCAGGGCGGACCGAATGCCGGTCACTCAATCCACTTCGCAGGTAAGAGCTTCGTGCTGCATACCGTACCTTCGGGCGTATTCCGCGATGGCTCGGTAAATATTATCGGTAATGGAGTAGTGGTTGATCCCGTGATTCTGGCTGACGAAATCGCCCAGATTGAGGCTATGGGTATCGACCTGACGACCAAACTCTTCCTTTCGAAGAAGGCTCATCTTATTCTGCCTACGCACCGTATGCTCGACGCTGCGAGTGAGGCTGCAAAGGGTAAGACCAAAATCGGCTCGACCTTGAAGGGTATCGGCCCGACCTATATGGATAAGACGGGACGTAATGGTCTGCGTATTGGCGACATCCTCTCGCCCGAATTTAAGGAGCGCTACGAGCGTTTGAAGGGCAAGCATGCAGCAATGTTGGCGCAGTACGAAGGCTTCGAGTACGACATCACCGAGTACGAGCAGAAGTGGTTTGAGGGTATCGAGGCTCTGCGTCGCTTCCCGCTTATCGAGAGCGAGTATGAGGTTAATAAATATATCGTAGCCGATGAGGCGGTGCTGGCAGAGGGCGCACAAGGCTCGATGCTCGATATCGACTTCGGAACATATCCTTACGTAACCTCGTCGAATACACTCTGCGCAGGTGTCTGCACCGGTCTGGGTGTTGCTCCGACGCGTATTGGCGATGTTTTCGGCATCTTCAAGGCATACTGCACCCGCGTAGGTAGCGGTCCGTTCCCGACGGAGTTGTTCGACGAGACGGGCGAGAAATTGCGTGCTGTGGGTCACGAGTTTGGTGCAACTACAGGTCGTCCTCGTCGTTGCGGTTGGCTCGATTTGGTGGCTCTCAAATATGCAGTTATGATGAATGGTGTCACGGGTCTGATTATGATGAAGGCAGACGTGATGAACGACTTCGAGACTATCAAGATCGCTACGGCATACGAACTTAATGGCGAGCAGTTGGACTACTTCCCCTTCGAGGCGGCGGATGACGTGAAGCCCGTATATCGCGAGTTTAAGGGCTGGAATTGCGATATCTGCAAGGTGCGCAAGTTCGAGGATTTCCCCGTGGAGTTCCGCGAGTACGTGGAGTTTATCGAGCGTGAGACCGGTGTTCCTGTGAAGATTATCTCGGTAGGACCCGACCGCGACGAGACAATTGTACGATAGGGTAGCCCGATTTCGGAACTCAAAAGCCCGCCTTTCAAGGCGGGCTTTTATAATGTAGAGGTTCGTAATTATTAAGGACTGATGTTGTCGAGGTTAAGATAATCAAACCTAACCCATTGATGCAATCAAATATAAGATAGATATTACATTTTGCACGTAAAGTGCTGAAAGTCAGAGATATTGATTTAGAGTATCGATACCCAAACGGTCGAGCCAATCCAAATAATCTCGTTCTGTACAGACATACTTTTGATAAAAACGACACAAGGGTAAATACTATCCTTATTTTGACTACGAGTACGAAAGCCAATAAATGGAAGACCAAGCCGATTTGACTCATCAACAAACCCTCGGACTGTCTTATACGCCAATGAATCTTTATAACTACTATCATACCCCCCCCCGCAATAATTTAACATAACGTAAATATTACGTCATACCTTTGCACTATCAGCGCCTAATGTTTTAGACGTTGTGTTTTTGTTTAACCTTTTAATATCTTAATTACCTATGCGACAACGAGTTAATGAATTGTTAGACCCGGTCAAGGTCTGCGCTAAGCCTCTGCGCCCTCTGCGCGTATGCACTAAAAACAAATGTAAAGATGCACCTCGCGGTCTATTACCACGTGTTAATAGTGCGGGTTTTAATGACGTCTATTTTGCGCCTTTCCGGAGGGTGGGCGAATCCTGCACCGACCCTTGGTCTATTTCTTTTGATGTTAGGCGGGATTTTATCGAAGACCTCAACGGCTTCGCCTCGCTTATGCCTCATATTTTGCAACGCCTCAACCGCTCCCGCACCGGTCGAAAGTTGCACGTGTCCGGGGCGCGCCTCACGTCGTTCCGTTGGGGTCGCGAGTCTTGTGCTCTGTTCTCTACGTCTGTTATCGACGGACTGCGCGCCGCCTCTGTTGTCTTTTGCAACGCCGCACCTCACTTTATGCGGCAAGGCGGCAGTGTTTCTATTACATTTAGACTTAAAACGCCCCCGCGTAACCTTAACGCTTTTAGCCGGGATGTCGTCGAGCGGTTAAACCTCGACCCTAAACGCTTTGAGTTTGACTCCTGCCGCCGTTCTTTTGTCCGACTCGGTGCGCCGGTTTATATTATTTCGTTTCATTGTGACCTCGCGCCGTATATCAGCGAACTTATACGTATTATTGGCTTTTTCGAGGATTTCGAGTGCCTTTCCTGCGGTAATATTGCGTTGTCAAAGGGTTTGGACCTTTGCGAGTCGGATTTTGAAGAGTCGGTACCCTCGGATTTCTGCACCTCTAATGCCCGGCGTTTTTGCCTCTTTGGGCGTTTCTTCGTCGATAATCGGCAGAATTTCAAACCGCTCGGCCGTTTGTGTTTTCGTTAGTTAAATTTTTGAACTATGGATGAAATTACCATTGCGCAATTATGGGAGTTTGCCCGCGCGCATCATTTGGAAAATGCCTCTATACGTGTTTGCGACGGAATGGCGTGTAGTTTTTATGTCAATATGCTCGCAGTAGGTCGCGCACCTATGGAGGTAGTTCTCGATATCTCCGCGTGTAAGTTGGTCGAGTTTGATGATTTGCAAAAGTCTTCGCAACGTGTTATCTTTGCGTTATCTCGTTGAGGTAATTGCTTATATTAGTGTTAGGATTCCACCGGGTTTTTACTCGGTGGAATTTTTTTATGTGCCGCGTTGAAGCCTTGCCGGCGCGCGTTACCACTGCCGCTATGCGGCGCAGGTTACGCCCTGCCGGCGCGGCACTCGCTACGCTCGAAAAGGTGCGGCGGGTGCGTGGTTGTGCGGTTTGGTGGTCGGTTTTCACGCGCCCCCGCCGCTCGGTCGCCTCCGCGCCGACGTTGCCGGCGCGGCTCTCCCTCCTATGCCCTCGCCGGATTACCGGCGAGGTAGGTCGGCGCCCCCGCCTCGGCGCCGACGTAATATGCGCGCCGCCTTTGCCCTACGCCGCAGGTGCGGCGTGTGCGGTTTTGTTGTTGAGCGGCGCAATGTGTCGCGGCGATAGGCGCGCCGCACCGCCTCCCCGCCGCCCCCGCGAGGCGCCCCACTCCGGGCGCCAACGCCTCGCGTGGGCGTTGGGGGTTATTGAGGTTTCCGGCTCTCTACCCTCTCGCGTTCTGTGCGGTTTTCTCGCGCTTTACATTTGTTATTAGGCTACTGCCTAACTACTTTTGTACAACGTTAGTAATGCGCCCCCGGTGCGCCTCTGCGGGTGTTGCCGTTACATTTGTTATTAGTGCGTTTTCTTTTACTCTTGTTTATTTTCGTTGCTTTCTACCCTCTTTTACCGGTGTTTTTTCGGTTTTCTCCTTTGTTAATCCTCTGTTGATAACTTGTAGTGCGTTTCTATGATAACGTAAATATTACGTCAAAAGGGGTAGTGCGGTAATAGGAGAGGGTTGCGATGTCGCAACCCTCTTAAAAACATATATTTGACAAACAGCCAACAGCCCAAATAATCAGTTGCCAACTGCTAATGGCTAATGACTAATGACTAATGACTAATGACTAATGACTAATGACTAATGACCAACTCCTTACTCCTCGATGCGTTCGAGTTTTACGGTAAAGTGACGCATCAGTTCTGTCTCCCAGACGATGCGGACACCGCGTGTAATCTCGTTGCGGCGGTCAAAGACATTCTTCAACGCTACGGCGATAACATCCATATGGTTGTTGGTATAGACACGACGTGCAACGCACAAGCGCAGTAAATCCAAACCTCCGAAGCGATTCTCGCGAGTTACGGGGTCGCGGTCGGCCAAAATGTAGCCAATCTCGCAGCCACGAATACCAGCCTCCAAATACAACTCTACGGTCAGAGTCTGTGCCGGGAACTCCTCCTTGGGTACTTTGGTAAGGATCTTCGATGCATCAACAAAGATGGCGTGGCCACCCGCAGGACGCTGATACGGAATGCCGAACTCATCCAGACGAGCCGCGAGATACTGCACCTGACGGATGCGTGTTTCGAGGTTGTCGAACTCGGTATTTTCGTCCAAACCTACCGCCAGAGCCTCCATATCGCGACCGTTCATACCGCCATAAGTGAGGTAACCCTCGTAAGGGATGCAGAAACGCTTTGCACCCTCGTACCAATCCTCGTGGCGAGTGGCGATGAAACCACCCATATTGACAATACCGTCCTTCTTTGCCGACATAGTCATACCGTCAGCCAACGAGAACATTTCAAGAACTATCTCTTTGATTGTCTTGTCTTTATAGCCCTCCTCGCGGGTCTTGATAAAGTATGCATTCTCGGCAAAACGAGCCGAGTCGAGGATTACGCGCTTGCCATATTTGTCAGCAATGGCACGCACCTCGCGCAAGTTCTGCATCGATACGGGCTGACCGCCGGCGGTATTGTTCGTAACGGTTACGATGATAAAGGGAACGTTGTTGTGATGCTCTGCGAGTGCCTTTTCAAGCTTTGCGGGATCGACATTGCCCTTGAACGGATGTTCGAGCTGGGTGTCCTTTGCCTCGTCAATCGTGCAGTCAAGAGCCTTTGCTTTGCGGCTCTCGATGTGACCCTTCGTGGTGTCGAAGTGTGAGTTTCCGGGAACGACAGAGCCCTCCTTCACGAGGTGGCTGAACAGAACGTTCTCCGCAGCGCGACCCTGATGTGTCGGGATAACATACTCGAAACCTGTGATGCGGTTGATCGACTCTTTGAGGTGGAAGAACGACGATGCACCTGCGTAACTCTCGTCACCGAGCATCATTGCTGCCCATTGGTTGCTACTCATCGCGCCCGTACCCGAATCGGTAAGGCAGTCGATATAAACCTGATCGGCACGCAGTTGAAATACGTTGTAGTGAGCCGCTTTGAGCCAAGCCTCGCGCTCCTCGCGGGTACTTTTACGAATCGGCTCGACCATCTTGATACGCCAAGATTCTGCAAATGGTAGTTCCATAGTGTTTTAAGTTTTTATGTAGTTTATAGGTTTGTCTATTTTATATATAGGTGTGATTTTCGGGTTGTGCCACGATAATCCTAACAAAGATAAAAAACAATTCACAATTAAGAGGATTTTTTGTGAAAAATCTTTTTCTTATTCATAGTTCGTTAAAAATAACAAAAAAGAATCTCTCGAAAGAAATTCTCTGAAAATTTTAGAGTTTGAGGGGTTGGTGGCGAAAAATACCTTCAAACGTCTATTTTTATTCTATTTGAGTTGCAGATTTTGCGTGGCTATAAACCGTGAAAATATGCCTCAAACGTGCCGTCAGCGTAGAAAATTACGATTTTTTGGATTGACGAGCCTGCGCGAGAGTGCGATAAACCTGCACCCACGCCCTGACCTGCGGAAATATTCGCCTCTCCGCGAGATGAATTTTGAGTTCCGAAGGGTTGTCCGCCATTCACTCCGCCAGAAACTCCCGACCCACCCGAAGAGTTCGAGCCGCCATTCGGCACTCCCGAAAAGTTTGTACCTTCGGAGGCTCCGCCAAAGAGAGAGTTCATAGGCATACCCGAATTAGCCGAGCCTCCAAAGTCAGTCGCGGTCGTTCCGCTCGTCGAACTCTCGGCTTCGTTCCAACCATCGCGGTACATCTGCTCGGAGTCGAGCAACAACCAATCAGGATTGATTTTCGGAAAACGTCGGAGAATCTTTTGTAGCAAATCAAAACTCGGCTTGTTTCGTCCTGCCAAAATATGCGAGACTCCGGCAGGTTGAATTTCGAGCATCTCGGCAAAGCGACTTGCCGTCAAACCCTCACTTTTTATCAAATGTTGCAATTTTGCCTTCATAATCGTAATTTTTTTACAAATATATAAACTTTACATTTGAAAAGCAAGAAAATTTGCAATTTGTAAAATGTTAATAACTTGGCAAATTGTTTACAAATGTTATCAACTCGATTTTGTTAAATATAGCCCTGTGAACACGATTAAACCAAAAGTTTATAATAAATGGTGTAAAATGCTGATAATTTAGGAGTTTTAGATGTAAAATTGTTGGATATACCCTATTTATTAGCAAATTGCCCTCAAACCTCTGTGCATCGCAGATTTAACATTATATAAAACTTGTAAATGATTGGTTTTTAGACTATTATTTTTATGAGTTAAACGCTTGAACTTTAATGAAATTGCGTAATTGAACGGATTTATTCCCCTTTTGATGTTATTTACAAAAGTAACAAATTAACACTACTATTTGCAATGTTAATAATTACAAAAGTAAATCAAGAACCCTCTTTACAACTGTTTTGTATTTACAATTGTAAATTATGCACTTGATTTATCTTAAATTTTGATGAAAATATTTTATTTTCGAACTACCCCGCTATTGAATGATTGTTGATAATTTTTAATGGCTATATTATGTTAAATTACAAACTAAAAGATAGCCGAAATTATCGACTATCTTATTAGAAATCAATGGTATATAAAATTGTAAATACTCCCCTATTCTCTCAAATCCGAAGCAATATTTTCGAACTCTTCCGGAGTTAATTTGAGCTTTTCTCGGTGGAAATCCACGTCATTTTCGCTGTTAATAGGTACCAAATGGATGTGCGCGTGTGGTACTTCGAGGCCTAAAACCACCACTGCTACCCTCTTGCAATCTATTTTTGAGCCGATTTTCTTCGCAACCTTCTTCGCGAATATCATCATTCCTGCCAAAGTCTGGTCGTCGAGGTCGAAGATGTAGTCTATTTCTTGCTTGGGTACGACCAATGTGTGTCCTTTTGCGAGTGGATTGATGTCGAGGAATGCAAAGTAGTTCTCATCCTCTGCTACCTTGTAGCAGGGAATCTCGCCATTGATGATGCGTGTAAAAATTGATGCCATATTTGTAACTTATAATTTATCAATTATCAATTAATCCCCCTTCGGGGTCTTTTCCTCCTCGCGGCTCGGCATAGTGCAAACAAGTTTGCCCTCTGCGCTCGCTCCGCAGCGTCGGTTCTCAATTAATCCCCCTTTGGGGTCTTTTCCTCCTCGCGGCTCGGCATAGTGCAAACAAGTTTGCCCTCTGCGCTCGCTCCGCAGCGTCGGTTCTCAATTATCAATTGTCAATTATCAATTAATCCCCCTTCGGGGTCTTTTCCTCCTCGCGGCTCGGCATAGTACAAACAAGTTTGCCCTCTGCGCTCGCTCCGCAGCGTCGGTTCTCAATTATCAATTATCAATTATCAATTGCCCCTACTCCTCGAATTTCGGTTTGAGTATCTCGGAATATATTACGGCCTCGCGGAGGTTGAAATCCTCTGAAATTGCCTCATTTCCGCTATTTTGAGCCTTATTTTGAGGTTTGTTCTCCTTTTGGACAGGGATATCTGCCCTATTGTCCTTCTTGTTATTATTGCCCTTCTTCTGCGGAGGTGTGCCGGCTACGTTATAGTGCGGCTTTGTCGTGGTGTTGCTTCTGTTCTGGGCGTACATCTCCTCCTCGTCGAATATTGTTTCTAGGGATTGAGCCTCGCTGCTCCACTCTACGGGTTCGGTTTGAGGTGCCGGATTGCTGTTCTTCTTCTCTATCTCCTCGAATAGAGCCTCGAAGGTGGGAAATCCCGGTGGTGGTACGCTCTTGGGCGTATGACTGCGCTTTGCACCCTTGCGGGCAACAGTTTTGCCGACTTTTAGAGCCAAAGAGAATGTTATCAACAAACCCAAGCCTATGTAGTATAATACATCTTCCATTAGTTTGCCAATCGTTTAACGGTTTCGATACCTTTGATTTTGCGGATTCTGTCAAGTAGCGCATTCAAACTCTCGGTGTCGCGCACGTAGAGGCTTAAAGAGCCTTCGAAGACCCCGTCGTGGCTGCTTATCGCTACCGAGCGCATATTGATACTAAAATCGTCTGTAATGACCTTCGAGAGGTCGAGCAACATTCCCATACGGTCAATGCCACGAATCTCAACCGATGTGAGGAACGACATCGACTTGTGCTGTGACCACTTTATCTCGTTCTTGATGATGTACTTGCCAAATTGCGATGCCAGACGGTCTATTTCGGGGCAGGTCGCCTTGTGAACGATAATTTCGTCAGTATCGGGGTCGCGGAAACCGACAACTTGATCGCCCGGAATCGGGTCGCAACACTCGGCGCGCACGAACTGTTCGGGACGAGTTTGAGCGTTACCGTCGCCCTTTTCGCCTGCGTTGTTGTCGATATAGAGAGTCCAGAATTTAAGAATCTTGCTCGAAGAACTCGATTTTAGCACCTTTTCGAGGTCATTGAGATTGATGATTCCTGCACCCACCTTGCTGTAAAACTCATCTTTGGTTGTACACTCATACGCTGGGATGACTTTGCGCAAGACTCTTCCGCTCTGCTTGACATTGAATTTCGCCAAACGCTCCTCGAAAATCTTTATTCCACGTTCAAGGTTGTTCTGCTGCTCGCGTTTTAGGAAACTTGTAATTGCCTGCTTTGCCTTGGTCGTAGATACAACACCGAGCCACTCTGCCTTGGGCTTGGCGGTGTCGGCAGTGATGATTTCTATCTGGTCGCCATTGTTTATGGGCGTGGTTATCGGCTCGATTTTGTGATTTATCTTTGCACCGATAGCCTTGTTTCCAATCTTCGAGTGGATGTCGTATGCGAAGTCGAGAGCCGTTGCTCCGACGGGCATAATGCGCGGCTCACCCTTGGGCGTAAATACCGTTATTTCAGATGTATATAACGATAACTTAAAGTTATCCAAGAACTCGACAGCATTCTCGTTGGGGCTATTCAGCGCGTCGCGAATCTTTTTGAGCCAACGGTCAAATTCGTCTTCATTCTGTGATATGGATGCTTTCTTGTATTTCCAATGCGCAGCAAAACCTTTCTCTGCAATTTCGTCCATACGCTCCGAGCGAATCTGTACCTCTACCCAAACTCCGTCAGGGCCCATGACTGTTACGTGTAGAGCCTCGTAGCCATTCGTTTTGGGCATACTTATCCAGTCGCGCATACGACCCGGTTTTGGCGCGTATATGTCGGTAATTGATGAGTAAATCTGCCAGCATTGAGTCTTCTCCGAGGGGAAGGGCTCTGCCTTGAAAATTATGCGGATGGCAAAGAGGTCGTAAACCTCCTCGAAGGGAATCTGCTTGCGTTGCATCTTCGACCATATCGAGTAGATACTCTTGACTCTGCCCGAAATCTCGTATTTTATGCCATCGCGGTTGAGAGCCTCGATAATCGGGGCATTGAATCGCTTGATGTATTCACTGCGCTCGCGCTCGGTTTGCTCGACTTTGCGGCGAATCTCCTCGTAATCCTTCGGGAATCGATATTTCAAACACAGGTCTTCCAACTCGCTCTTGATGGCAAATAGTCCTAAACGATGAGCTAACGGAGCGAAGAGATGGAATGTCTCCCCCGTGATTTTAATCTGCTTATTTACGGGCATAAAGCCCAACGTGCGCATATTGTGCAGGCGGTCGGCAATCTTTATCAGGATTACCCTCACGTCGTCGGATAGTGTGAGTAGCACCTTGCGGAAATACTCTGCCTGCTCCGAGGTGTCGGCATTGAACACGCCCGACATCTTGGTCAGACCATCGACCATTGTGGCGATTTTATGACCGAAGATACGCTCCATATCCTCGACGGTGTAGTCTGTATCCTCGACCACATCGTGCAGTAGAGCCGCCACGACCGATTTTACGCCCAAGCCAATCTCGTCAACAGCGATTTTAGCCACAGCAATAGGATGCAGGAGGTACGGCTCTCCTGAACGGCGCCGTACTCCCTGATGTGCCTCCTTTGCGAGGAAATATGCCCTTTTGATAAAGTTGCGATCCTCTTCGTTTTTGCAAATCTTCGCACACGAAGCCTGCAACTCCTCCCACTTTTCGGCTATAATCCTCTCATCTTCTTCGCTGTAACCTAAACCCATAAACTTCGCGAATTAGAGTTTTGTTGTCTGTTTAATAATTCCGTGCGCTATGCCACGGCAGGTCTGCGTGGATTGGAGTACTACTCCTTTCCGCCCTTCATTGCCTCGCGAACTTTTGCCTCGACCTCGTCGCGCAAAGCCTCGTCATTCGCGAGCAAATCCTTCACGGAGTCACGTCCCTGTCCAATCTTGCGGTCGCCATACGAGAACCACGAGCCGGACTTCTTGATTACTCCATAATCTACGCCAAGATCGATAATTTCGCCCAATTTTGAGATGCCCTCTCCGAACATGATGTCGAACTCGGCCTTCTTGAACGGAGGTGCAACCTTGTTCTTTACGACCTTTACGCGGGTGCGTGTTCCGAGTTGCTCCTCGCCATCTTTGATGACCGACACGCGACGAATATCGATACGGACACTCGCGTAGAATTTCAGTGCGTTACCACCGGTTGTGGTTTCGGGGTTGCCATAGACAACACCAATCTTGTCGCGCAACTGGTTGATAAAGATGCAGACGGTTTTGGTCTTGGCAATGCTCGATGTGAGTTTGCGCAGAGCCTGCGACATGAGTCGAGCCTGCAAACCCATCTTCGAGTCGCCCATCTCGCCCTCGATTTCTGCCTTCGGAGTGAGGGCTGCTACCGAGTCGATGATGATGATATCGATTGCGCTTGAACGAATCAGCGAATCGGCAATTTCGAGAGCCTGCTCGCCATTGTCGGGCTGCGAGATGAGCAGATTATCGACATCTACACCCAACTTCTGCGCATAGAAACTGTCGAAAGCATGCTCTGCATCGATAAATGCTGCAATACCGCCCGCCTTCTGCGCCTCGGCAATAGCATGGATTGCCAGCGTGGTCTTGCCCGATGATTCGGGACCGTAAATCTCGATTACGCGACCCTTGGGATAACCACCCACACCGAGGGCGTTGTCGAGCGTAATTGAGCCTGTCGGGATTACGGGAACGTCGGTTACCGTCTCGCTGCTCATACGCATAATAGACCCCTTGCCGAAGTCCTTCTCGATTTTCTCCATTACCGCGCTCAAAACTTTCAGTTTGTCCGCGTTTACCTGTACTTTTTCTGCCATAGTTTTATCTGTTTTTTTATTTATACGAATTGATGATTTGTTGGTAGTGGTTTTTGGTATCTACCTTGTCGAAAACTTTTTCGATACGCCCCTCTTCGTTAATTATGAACGTCGAGCGCACCACGCCCCAATACTTGCGGCCATACATCGATTTCTCTGCCCAAACACCGAATGCCTCGCATACGCTGTGGTCAGTATCGGCAAGCAACGTGAAGTTCAGTTCATGCTTCGAGCAGAAGTTTTGATGCGAACGCTCGCTGTCGGGACTAACACCCACGATTTGGAATCCCATAGCCGCCAACTCTGCCTTGCCGTCGCGCAAACTCTTGGCTTCCAGTGTACAGCCCGAAGTGTTATCCTTCGGATAGAAATATAGCACCGTGCGCTTTCCGAGCAGGTCTTGGTGGGTAAATTCTGTGCCCTCCTGCGTAGTCGAGCGGAATTCGGGAGCGAGGTCGCCCTGTGTGAGTTTTGCCATAGCGTTTCGAATAAGTAAATTCAACACCCAAAGTTAGTGAAAAAATTCACAATTCACAATTCATAATTCACAATTATTTACTTTGATGTCAAAAACCTTTTAGTTTTTACCTCCATTGTTCTGCTAATCCCACATCATAACCACCTCGACCTGCTGATTGAACTCTTCGGGCGAGTTGTTGAGCTTTTTGAAGCATGCCGGACAGCGTATTGCCGTCTCGGTCTCGACAAAACTCTCGCAACCGACACAGACAATTGTCGAGCCGTAGTCGCTGCCTGCATAGTGGTCAAACTGCGTTCCGCAGTGTTTGCATCTGATTTTGTAAGCTGTTCCCATAGTTGTAGTGTTTTTAAGGTTTATACTCTTGTTTACAGTGCAAAGGAACGGCTGTTTTGTGACAACTTGTGTCACAAAACAATTAAATGCAAAAAAATGTATAAAAAAAGTGTTTTTTGCCTCTTTCGGGGAGGGCTTATTTGGAAAATTTGCGCAGGTAGGAGTCGATATGTGCCTCCAATTCGGGCGAGTCGATAATGCGGATATCATCCAATAAACCCGCAACAAAACGCCCCACGCCGTGCATCGATGCCACCTCCGTATCGAGCAACCAATGGCTGTCATCGAGAGGACGTGTGTCGCGCTCGGCAAGCGGATACTCCTCGATAAGCAGGTTGTAGGCCATCATTCCAAGGCAGAGTTGTACGCGCGTACGCTCCTTGCCGTTCATGCGGAAGATGTCGATAAATCCCTCTACGTGAGATGATTCGTGCTGCCAGGCTTCATTCAAAATCTCGACCGAGCCGATACGCGAAGTCTTGAAGAGTTTGCAGGCCCCATCTGTCGGATCAAAGCACCACACCTGCACATAGTTGGTGGTAAAGGCAAATGGCTCTACCCTACGGTCGCTGACCTTGCCTCCGTGTCCCGACTGATAGCGATGCAGTACCACCTGCTGTTTTTGCTCAATGGCATCGAGCAACGAGCGCACATTCGAGGCATTTTTACCCTTTACGACCGTGTCTGCAAGGAGTTTATTGTCATAGACCGAGTAGAGTTTGCGTTTGAGATTCTGTTTCAGCAGATTCGTATCATCAATGTTCTCGATTGCGCTTTTAAGAATTGCAGCCTCCTCCTCGGTAAAGTGTACCAACTGCGAAATATCCTTAAAATGAGGCGATTCTTTATCCAAGCGGATGCAGTCGCCGCTCTTCTTGATAAGGAAACCCGCATCGCGGAAGGTATCTATGTAGCGATAAATTGTACGACGCGACATGCCGAGTCGCTCGGCAATTTCATCCACCGAGTAGGTTACATTTGCCGTC
>SUZF01000012.1 GCA_015060065.1 Rikenellaceae bacterium
TACCCCATCCACCCCAAAAAGTTAATGGCTAATGCCCAACACCCCGACCCCTCCGGCTTTTAGCCACCTCCCCTAAAACAGGGGAGGAGTTTTTTATTCTCCCTAAACTCCCTAAATTCCCTAAACACCCCGACCCCTCCGGCTTTTAGCCACCTCCCCTAAAACAGGGGAGGAGTTTTTTATTCTCCCCAAATTCCCTAAACTCCCTAAACTCCCTAAACTCCCTAAACTCCCTAAACTCCCTAAACTCCCTAAACTCCCTAAACTCCCTAAACTCTCTAATTCCCCCAGTATCCCCATAAGCGGTCGCAGACCGCGCCCCCAAATTCCCCATATTCCCCATCCTCCCCATCCACCCCATCCTCCCCATCCTCCCCATTCTCCCCATCCACCCCAAAAGTTAATTGGCTAACGGCTGAAAAAAAATACTCATAAAATTTGGTTATATATATATATATATATATATTTGTACGATTTGTGTGGATTCTTAAAGAAGAGGGCCTGCGCAAGTTGTTGTTGTTGAAAATTTTATTTACACAAACATAACATTTTTAATATTTTACAAACTTTAACTAATTATTAAACATTTATGAAAAAGATTTTCAAATCGTTGCTGATGTCGGCACTCGTGCTGACCGCAGGCGCATTCGTCGCTTGTACAGACAAGGGCGAAGAGGAGACCGTTTTTGAGGGTATGCCCGAAATCTCGGCCGTTGCTGATGCTGCCGGTGTAACTCTTGACGGTGGTGTTGTAAAAATCAATGTTACCTCGAATGCACCTTGGGCTGCTACTGCTACCGAGGGTGTTACTTTGTCGAAGAAGAAGGGCAATGGCGATGCTGTGGTTAATGTAACCATTCCCGCATCGACCGAGGCGCGTGACATTCAGGTTGTCTTCACTGCTACCGGCTCGATATATGGTCAGGAGATGACTGATGATGCTACTGTAAATATCTTCCAGAATGCAAGTGGCACATTGATGATTTCGGGTATCACTCCTGATGTTGTTGGCAGTGGCGCAGAGTTCTCGTTGGAGAATGTATTGGTTGTTGCTACCGGCACGCAGGCTTACGTTATTGCTGACGAGAGCGGCGCAATGTTGGTTTACCACAGCGACCATGGTCGTACCGTAGGCGAGAAGATTAACATCTCCGGTATGGTTACTGTTTATACGAGCGCTAGTGGCTCGGTTAGTACTCCGCAGTTTGCTAATAGTGCAACCGTAGAGGTTGTTTCGACCGGCAATGAGGTTACTCACAATCCCACAGTAGTTTCGGGTGCTGACTTCGATGCTCTTAAAGATGAGCCGATGATGCAGGAGGTTGAGTTCGCAGGTAAGTGGATAGTTTCCGGATCCTTTGTAAATATCACCGTAGAAGGTGCAACCTATCAGGGTTCGACCAAGTATATCAACAATGCAGACTATGCAAATTATGTAGATATGCCGGTTGTTGTCAAGGGTTATACCGCAGGTTTCTCGAAGTCGGGCAGTAACTATATCATCAATGTAATGCCTTACTCGGTAGAGTTGGATTCTACTAAACCTTGGGTTAAGGTGGATAAGTCTGAATTGGTATTTGATGCGGATGAGACTTCGCGTCAAACATTTACTTGTACATATCCAGTTCTCGACGGTTATACCTTTGCTTGGGATATTGACAATACCACAGATTTTACGCTTAACAAGCAAATGGCTGGTAATGGTCGCACAGTTCTTTATGTTATGCCGAAGGCAGCTAACACCGGTGCAACCAAGTCTGCAACCGTTACCGTTACATACTCGAATGGTACCAACACCTTGACAAAGAAGGTTTCGGTTAAGCAGCAGGGCGTAGGCGAGTCTATGGCAGAGTTTGATTTCTCGACTCTCTATGCAGATCAGGAGCGTGGTACAGAGGTTGGTACAAAGACCGTAGATGGCATCACTCTGGCTTGGAATAAGGGAGAGAATGGCAACGCAGCGAAGATTTATGATGGCGTTGTTCGTGCATACGCAACCAACACTTTCGCTCTTTCGGGTGCAGCAATGAGTAATATCGAGGTTACTTATGAGTCGTACACCGATCCTAACACCGTTTCTGCAAATGTAGGTGTTTACACTGACGGTGTTCCTACCGGTGTTTGGGCAGGTTCTGCTTCGGAAGTTATCTTTACTATCGACAAAAAGGACCCGAATTCAGATAGCAAGGCTGGTCAGCGTCGTATTAAGAAGATTGTTGTTACTTACGTAGCAGCCAACTAATTTAACAAATAAATCTATTTAGCCATACACTCTTGGCGGGACTTCGGTCCCGTCAGGAGTATGGTTTTGTAAAAGGGGCGGCAACTGCCCGCGAAATGTTGCCCTGAAAATACACAATAATTTAACATTCGATTATTGACAGAATGGGAAATTTATGGTATTTTCGCACTATGAGGATGATGAGATTTTTGAACGATATTTTTTGTAAATGCAGAGTCGTAATCTCGACTCTGGTGTTGCTGTTGTCGGCAACGACTGCCTGCGACGACCTTGACGATGGCGGAATGCCGATTTACGACTCAAAGGCGTGGCTGAACTACTCGGTGGCAGGCTACAACGAGACTTCAATTTCGGGTGGAATCAAGGGAGACCCCGACTACACATACAAAATCACTATCACTGCCGGCACGGAGTGGGCTTCGCTCTCGAAAACGGCACAGGTCAAAGAAGTGACCGGGCGAATCGGAATTTACGGAACAGCGTTCCTTATCTGCTTCGACCATAATGAAACAGCCTCGACACGCTCCGGCGAGGTTACAATAAAAATTTCGGACGGAACAAGTTTTAAGTTGGCCTTTTCGCAGTGGGGATTGTCGGACTCCTCGGAGTACAACCGCGCGTGGGGCGAACAACCTGCATACAAAGAGAACGCGAACTACATACACAAGACATACTACACCACTTTGAGCGGTCAGTCCGTACCGGTGCGCAACTACTCGATATGTTACGACCTCGAAAAGTTGGTTTCACATTGGGTCGCCTACCCTATCCATTCGTCATACACGGGTGGCTCGTTCAAAACACGCACAGATGCTTGGGCATTTGACGATGCCGTCACAACGGGCGAGAGCGACAAGGATAATCCGCGCTACGTGATTACCTATCCCAAAATCGACCAGAGCAAACAGCAAAATATCATCCGTGGCTCGTATGGCGATGCCGACCGCTCGCTTAATCGCGGACACATGTTGCCCTCGGCTTCGCGATATAGTACCTGGATGACCAATGCGCAGACATTCTACGCAACAAATATGTTCCCGCAGAATGGAACGCTCAATAGCGGCAAGTGGGGTTCGCTCGAAATAAATGCCCGCAATGCTGTCTGTCGCGACACGCTCTTCTGCGTGGTCGGAACGCTCTATGAGGCGGGCACACGACAGATTTACAGCCGCTCACGCTCGATAACCGTGCCGTCGCACTGCTACAAGTTGTTGCTGCGCACCAAGTCGGGAAATACGGGCAAGCGAATCTCGGAGATTACCTCGGCTGACGAGATTATGGCTATCGGTTTTGTGTGGGAGAATACGGCAGATGGCAACAACACCTCGATTGCGGATGCCGCAGTATCAATCGCAGAGATTGAGCGTCGCAGTGGATTCAAGTTCTTCCACAACCTTAATCCGGAGATTGCCGACGAGGTCAAGGCGCAGAAGAATTACGATGCTTGGTTGAGTAAATTTTGATGAAACGAATAGATAATCAATATTAAAACTTTCCATTTATGAAGAGACTACTCTTTACAACCCTATTTGTGGCAGCATTTATCGCCTGCTTTGCGCAGATGCCGCACAAGGTGGTTTTCTACAACCTCGAAAACCTCTTTGACACAATCAACGACCCCGAAACTCACGACGAGGAGTTCCTGCCCGATGGTGCGAAGAAGTGGAACACTTACAAGTATCAGGCAAAACTCTCGAATATGGAGCGTGTCCTCTTCGACATCGCACGTCAGGACAAGGCGTTCCCCGTGGTTATCGGTGTGTCGGAGGTCGAGAATCGTCTGGTACTCGAAGACCTCGCCTCGCAGCCGAAACTCAAACACGGAAACTACCGTATCGTGCATTTCGACTCGCCTGATGCGCGTGGCGTGGATTGCGCATTCTTCTACCGCCCCGACGTCTTCAAGTTGGAGGGTTGCAAGGCAGAGAAGTTCAATCTGCCGAGTATGCCCAACTTCCGCACCCGTGACCTTGTGACGATGTGGGGAACTATCGAGGGCGAGCCGTTCTTCTTCCTCGTGTCGCACTGGCCCTCGCGCTTGGGTGGCAAGGAGGCATCGGCTTTCAAGCGTAATGCTGCGGCTGCACAGTGCCGTGCCATTGCCGACTCGGTGCGCAAGATTAACCCCGCAACCAAGGTTGTGATTATGGGCGACTTCAACGATGACGCTACCGACAAGAGCGTTACCGAGGTTATGGGCGCAAAATCCAATATCAAAAAGTTGGAGCAGGGCGACCTCTTCTGCCCGTTTATCGATATGCTCAAAGCGGGTTACGGAACGCTGGCTTATCAGGATTCGTGGAACTTGTTCGACATTATGGTTGTTTCGGAGAACCTCGCAACAGGCTCGACCGGCTCACTCAAACTCAAAAAGGCTGACGGCTCGAAGTTCTATGGCAACATCTTCCGCAGAGATTATATGATTCAGAAGGAGGGTCAGTATAAGGGCTATCCCCTGCGCTCGTTTGTGGGTAATAACTTCCAAAACGGCTTTGCAGACCACTTCCCCGTATATATCTACATCACGAAATAGAACAACGCTCGAAAATTACACAATATCCAAATTATATGAAAAAAACTCTACTAATTTTAATCTGTACCCTCGTTTCGCTCGTGTCGTATGCACAGCAGGGCGGAATCAAGGGTAAGGTTGTGTCGCGTACCGACCGCGTGGCGGTGGGTAACGTCGAGGTCACAATCGACAGCACCGGTCAGACGGTAAAGACCGACCAAGAGGGTAACTTCTCGATTGGTAACCTGACCAAAGGTGACTACAAATTGACATTCACGAATCCCGACTACGAGACTCTTGACCTTGTGGTACGTGTAGGTGATGTTGTGAAGAATCTCAACTCGGTGATTATCGCTCCCGTAGCGCAGAGTGAGGTGCAGGATGACTCGATTTTTGCGGAGTTCGACAACGACTCGTCGGCTTCGGATACGTCGGCACTCCCCTCGTCGCTCTCGGCATCGAAGGATATCTTCAACAATATCGCTTCGTACCGATTCTCGGAGATGCGCTTCAATGTGCGCGGTTACGATTCGCAGTACACCGACGTATATCTTAACGGTATCCGTTTCAACGATGCACTGACCGGCTATGGCCCGTGGTCGCTGTGGAGCGGTATGAACGATGCTACGCGAAATCAGGAGAATACCGCAGGCTTGGAGGCTACGGAGTATGGTATCGGTGGATTTGGCGGTACGACCAACATCAATGCTCGTGCATCGCAGATGCGTAAGGGCTTCCGTGTGAGCGTATCGAATGGTAACCAGATGTATCGCTTCCGCGCTATCGTGTCGTATGCTTCGGGTGCGCTCGATAACGGCTGGTCGTATGGTTTCTCGGTTTCGACCCGTCAGGGCGGAAATGGCTATGTTGATGGCGTTTATTACAACTCTTACGGCTACTTTGCATCTGTCGAGAAACTCTTCGGCAAGCAGCACCGCCTCTCGCTTATGGTACTCGGTACCCCGCAGCAGCGTGGCGCACAGCAGGCTTCGACACAGGAGGCTTACGATATGTTCGGTAGCAACTACTACAACCCCAATGTCGGTTATCAAGCCGGAAAATTGCGCAATACCCGCGTGCGTCGTACTCACGAGCCTATCGTGATGCTCAACTACTACTACGACATCTCGGAGAAGACCCGCCTGACCGCTGCAACTTCGGTGCGCTTCGGTTTCAACGGCTACTCGGCTTTGACGTGGAAGGATGGTGCCGACCCGCGCCCCGACTACTACCGCTATCTCCCCTCGTACTACACGAGCCAGATTACGCCAGCCGTTCCGGGTATCCTGAACGAGTCGTCGGAGTCTTCGATGGGATTCTCGATTAGCGATAATCAGTTGATGGAGTATCTTATGGCGGCTGCAAATATGAAGGCGAACTGGAATGGCCGCATCAACTTCGACCGTATGTTCGAGGCGAACCAGTACGAGGACCCCACCACTGCCGAATACGCAAAGGGTAAGCGTGCGAACTATATGATTGAGGAGCGTCATACCGACCAGATTGACTACAACTTCGCAGCAAATATCGCTCATCAGTTCAACCAGAATCATCGTCTTACGGGTGGTGTGAAGGCTCGCGTGAATCGCACGGAGTACTACACCACGGTTAAGGATTTGCTCGGTGGCGACTATTGGGTCGATATCGACAAGTTTGCCGAGCGCGACTTGGGTAGCGACGTTATCGCTTACCAGAACGATGTCGATTACTATAATAAACACGGACACGCGCGCGTAGTGAAGGAGGGCGATAAGTATTCGTATGACTACTACGCACACATCCGTCAGGCGCAGTTGTGGGCATTATACGGCTTCTCGATTGGCGGCTTCGCTATGGAGGTCGGCGGTGAGGTCGGCTACGCAGGTATGTGGCGTCAGGGTCTGTGGCGCAAGGGTCTTTTTGCTACGGATGACGGCATTTCGGGTGGCTCGTATGGCGACTCGAAGCACCTTGACTACCTCACTTACAAGGCAAAGGCTAACTTCTCGTACCGCTTCTCCGGTGCGCACCAATTGTCTGCCAACGTGATGATGATGCAGGATGCTCCTACGTTTAATACAGCATTCGTTTCGGCTCGTACCCGTAATCAGGTAACTCCCGGATTGAAGGCTTACAACGCATTCAGTGCCGAATTGACCTACAACCTCAATCTGCCCTATATCAAGGCTCGTGTATCGGCTTACTATACCAAGATGAACGACTTGGCGAAGGTTATCTCGTTCTATGATGATACGCAGTCGTCATTCACGAACTTCGCAATGAGCGGTATTGACAAGCGTTATTATGGCGTTGAGTTGGGATTGAAAGTTCCTATCGCTTGGGGCTTGGCATTCCAAGGTGCTGTGAGTTGGGGTGACTATCGCTACACCTCGAACCCGAACTTCGTGCAGATTGTCGATAACAGCGCAGACGTAAAACTTATCGATAAGGTCTATTGGAAGAACTACTTTGTGGAGAGTACTCCGCAGTTCGCTGTGAATGTAGGTCTTGACTTCCGTGGCCCGAAGAATTGGTTTGCATCGATTAACTTCAACTACTACGACAAACTCTACCTCTCGATGAACCCGGCATATCGTACCGAGAACGCAGTGAAGAGTTATAAGCAGGTGGTTAATAATACCAAAATCGACCCCGAAACGATGACTCCTACACAGATGTTGGAGAAGGCACGAGTTGTTGCTTGGGCAGAGGGTAATATCAAGACCATTCAGGCACAAGAGGATTTGGGTCATGCCTATACCCTTGCAGCAAGTGTTGGTAAGAACTTCTCGATTGCACGCAAATATACGCTCGGTTTCAGCCTCGAAGTTAAGAATATCCTCAATAATCAGGGTATCAAGACCGGAGGTTACGAGCAGATGCGTATGCGCAAGTTCCGTGGTTTGACCATCAACAGTGAGGGCGCAAGTTCGAACCCTTCGACCTCGTACTACTCGCGCTTCGACTCGAAGTACTTCTATATGCTCGGAACGACATACTTCCTCAATGTGTATTTCCGTTTCTAATCAATATGTCGAACCGCAAAAAAGTTGAAAAATTATGAAAATGTTTAAGATATTTCTGATTATGGTTGTCGGCTCGATTTTGACGGGCTGCTACAACGATTTCGATACTCCGAAGCCTGCGCCGGTATATAACGACCAAGTTATGCAGGCTATGGGTATGACGCATATCTCGATTTACGACCTTAAAAAGATGTTTGGCGAGATTAACGGAACGGGAAGTACCAACGTGAGCGATGGCCTTGAAAAGACTATGTACAAGCGTTTTGTGCTGAAAAAGTCGCAGGCTACCGAGTGGGAGCAGAGTACCAACCGTTACATCGAGGGTAACTACTACATCAAAGGTAAGGTTATCAGCAACGATAAGGAGGGTAACATCTACAAGTCGCTCCACATCTACGATGGTACGGCTGCTATCGAACTTAAACTCGCTAATGGACTATTCATCGACTATCCCTTCAATATGGATACGCTCGAATCGCAGTGGGTCTATGTTCGTCTGCTCGGACTCTATATGGGCAACTTCCGTATGATGCTCTCGATTGGCGACATTCCGACCGAGGGAATGAACTCGTATGGTCGTCCCAAGTTCTACTCCAACTCGAATATCGTAAGCCCCGAAAAGATTGCAAAGCACGTCTTCAAGGGCGAGAAGGTTATCTTGACGAAGGGTCGTTTGGCTAATGATGGTAGCAACAAGAATGCTTACGACATTCTCGAAATTGACGAGCAGAACTGCGAGCAACTCCTCTATAAGAATAGTGACAAGGGTGTTAATTACTTCGGTCGCTTGATGGAGTTCCAAGATGTGGAGGTGTTCTATAAGGGCGTTGAGAATCAGGAAGGCGTGACCCATCCCAAATTCGATGACGATGAGGAGTCGGATACAGGCTTCTACCCTGCTTGGATTTGCACCAGCGGTAATATGAAGGATATCACGACCGAGATTAACCCCGAAACCGGTAAGGCGGAAGTCGTTGTAACTCCGCTCGTTTCGGAGTTCATCGATGGCCCGTGGGGAAAGATGGCATATAGCGAGAAGAATGTATCGCTCTATGGTCAGATGGTTGTAGGTTACGACCGCTCGGCTTCGTCGCAGAATGTGGCCGGCTCGTATGTGGTTCGTACCAGCGGTTACTCGCGCTATGCAGGTAAGTACGTGCCGATGGATGGTGCGAAGGGTAAGATTGTGGCTATCTACTCCATCTACTCGAAAGACGTGGATAGAGGTTACGAAACCTATCAGCTTACTCCTTGTCGCTTCCAGGATATCCTGCCCGAATACTACGGAGCAGCAGACTATGCCGAGAAGGAGGCCATTGTAGCCGAGTGGGCAAAGCCTGTTAGCGAGGGTGGCGTTATCCCCGAATCGTCGTTTGCTCGTCCGCAGACTATCCTTGAAGAAGATGATGGTGCTAACGACTAATATTGCGATTTAAGCAATACGTAATGAGAATCCCGACTTGCATGGCGCAGGTCGGGATTTTTTTGAATAGGGCTAAAATGTTTTGGCTATTGTCGATGCTTGCGACGGTAGGCCATTGGCGATATGCCGACTACGCGACAGAAATATTTGCCAAAGAAGGATTGTGACGGGAAGTTCAGGTCGTAGGCAATCTCTTTGATTGTGCGCTCGGTCGAGGCGAGTTGTACCGAGGCGTCGAGAATAACGTATCGCTCAATCCACTCCATTGCGCTCTTGCCGCTCGAAAGTTTTACGGCGGTCGAGATATGCTTGGGCGTAAGTCCGAGTGTGTCGGCATAGAATTTCAGGTCGCGGTGTTCGCGGTAGTTCTGCTCGACCAACTTAATAAATTCGGCAGTCAATTCCGCCTGACGACCTCGCGGAGCCGTAGCCGCTTCCGATTTGTGGACAAAATATCCGAGTCCGAGAAAGAACGCACGGGTGAGAAGTTGTACTATTTCGAGCCTATGGGGATTCTGCGCCTCCGGGATAAGGTTGCGACACATCGACAGGTACTCTTCGAGGGCAATACGCGCCCTCCCTTCGAGGAGAATGTAGGGTTGCTCGGCAATGAGGGTACTCAAATCGAAGGTATTGCCGATGCCAAGGCTCTCGGTAAAGTGTGGAGTCATAAGTACATAGGTCGCGCTGAAATCATTGCTCACATCGACTAACTCGGTAATCTGACCCTGTTGAACAATGAAGAAACCTCCCTCGGCAATGTGGTATGTCTTGGCATTCAGTCGCCCCGTTGCCTCTCCGCGCGAGCAGAAGACGGCAACTGCCATAGGCGAGCGATATGGATGGTTGGGCAGGATGTCGAAGGTGGGATTGTCGATAATCCCAAAATCGTCACCGATGCTGTATATCGACCCTGAATTTCCGCAATCGAGGTACTGGTTAATCGTTTCGGATAGGTTTTTTGCCATTGTTCTAATATTCTTATATGTTGGAATAATACGCCTTTTCGACTACAAAAGTAGGCTAATTATCATAAAGTGGCAATATTTATGCGAATATTACTCCAAAAAATACGCTCCTCAAACCTTTTATTGAGAGCCAAACTACCCTACTTTTGCATCGTGAAATAAGTTTAACCGTAAAAAGATAGAATTATGAAGGCGAAAAAGAGTGTAAAGGAGAAGGTTGTAAGGACCTATGTCGGTATTGAAAATGTTGTGGTTGATGGATACAAGGCACTTGAAGAGGGTGTCGTGCAGGGTTATAAGAACATCGAGGATAGCGTGGTCGGTGCCTACAAGGCGGTCGAGAATTCGGCTGTGAAATTAGGCAAGAGCCTTGTCGAGGAGTACGACCGCCAAAAGTCGGAGAAGGAGCAAAAGTAATAGTTGCCGGATTGTGGGCAATAAAAAATGGTGTCGAAAATCCTCGACACCATTTTTTATATAAAGTCCCTGCCCCTCTATCGGATTCGGTCGAGCGAGCGCACCAAGACTTCGTCGCGGAAGATTGAGCGAATGGCGAGTGCGACAAAAACAATGGCTATAAGTGGCATTGCAACGCCAATCTCGATAGATATGAATCCGTTGGCCGCATCAAAAAGACGTGCCGACAGGTAGCAATAGATACCCATGACCACAGCCGAGCCGATGAGCAGGACAATCTCCGCAGCGCAGAGACGAATCTGCAATTGACGATTCTTAAAGAGGAATATCACGATAAAAGGCAGAATACCCGCCAAGGCGAGCAGAATGCCCATATAGAGAGCCGGTTGAGCCGTTGCGCCCGTAGCATCTTTCAGTGCGAATGCCGTGAGTGTATATTCCTGCGTGCCGTCAAAAAAGTGTGCTATCGGGGTAAATATCGTGACGGCAAGGAGTGCCGTGGCAATCAGCAAATAGAGAGTTTGAATACGTTGTATCATCTTGTTATAAAGTTTTGTCGATTAGATATTTGTTGCGGTCGCTCGATGCTCGATTGATAAGTTCTCCAAGGAATCCCGCGAGGAAGAGCATAACACCCAGCACCACCGCCAACATTGCCAAGTAGAACATCGGCTGGTCTGCTACGGGGCGCAGAGGCAGTGCGTGGAACTGCTTGTAGAGTTTGGTTGCGATAATCCAAATCGTTGTTCCGCCTCCGAAGAGGAACATCAGCGTTCCCAATCCTCCGAAGAAGTACATTGGCGAGCGACCGAAGTGTGACATAAAGGTTACGGTAATAAGGTCGAGGTAACCTTTGAGCATACGCTCCATGCCGAACTTCGAGTGTCCGAACTTGCGGGCGCGATGCTCTACGACCTTCTCGCCAATGTTGCGGAAGCCGGCATATTTTGCCAGAATAGGTATGTAGCGGTGCATCTCGCCATAGACCTCGATAGACTTGATGACTTTCAAGCGATATGCCTTCAAGCCGCAGTTGAAGTCGTGAAGTTTGATGCCCGAAACCACGCGAGCCGTAGCGTTGAAGAACTTGCTGGGCCAGCGTTTGCCTGCGGGATCGTGGCGTAACTTTTTCCAACCCGAAACCATATCGTAGCCCTCTTCGAGAATCATTCGTCGCATTTCGGGAATCTCGTCGGGCGAGTCTTGCAGGTCGGCATCCATCGTAAATACCACCTCGCCCTCGGCTGCTTCGAAGCCACAGTAGAGGGCTGCCGATTTGCCGTAGTTGCGCATAAAACCGATGGCACGCACAAACGAATACTCCTTTTTCAGCGACTCGATAACATCCCACGAGCCGTCTGTCGAGCCGTCATCCACAAAGATAACCTCGCAGGACAGTCCCTCGCGTTTGATCACGCGGTCGATCCACGCTGTGAGTTCGGGCAGTGATTCCGCCTCGTTGTAGAGAGGCACTACAACCGAAATGTCGAGTCTGTTATTCGAGTTCATCTCCGAAAATATTGGGTTCGCGCTTCACGACAGCCGCGATAATCAATCCCACGAAACCGCCAAGCAACAGGTAATTGCGAATCGAAGCAAAAATTATTGCGAAGAGACTTGGTTCGGGCTGTGAGCCTATCTGGTCGATAAGTTGCTCGTAGGTGTTAGCCATCTGTGCAGGAACCTCTATTGTCGAGAATATATTTGTGTAGAGATTCAGCACACCATCCACATACTCCTTGTAGCCAATGATAAAGTGTGTGAAGATGTAACTGCCCAAGCCGACAATCACACTCGTAAAGAGCGAGAGTGTAAGGACATATCCGAAAGCTTTACCATACGAGAAGCCCTCCTCCTTGCTATATTGCAACGAGTGTCGCTTTGCAAAGTAAAACAGCAGGAATACGTAGATAACAAATACTACTATTGCCTCGATACCGACAAAACTCAAACGACCCATTGTGCCATTGAGAAACATAGCCTGTTCGAAGATGTTTGATGCGAGCATCAATACGCCCAAAATCGCACCTTTCGATGCTACATCATTCCAAAATTCTCTTTCCATTATTCTCGTTTTTATTGTTTCTGACTACAAAGATATAATTTTTTTACTTGATTTTCAACTTGTCGAGCGCATCCGAGTATGCTCTGGCATTGGCATTGTGTTCTCGCAAAGTGCGTGCAAAGTTGTGACGGCCATCAAATTCGGGGCGGGCGCAGAAATATATATAGGAGTGTTTTTCGTAGCCCAAGACCGCGTCAATTGCGGCAATACTCGGTATGCAGATTGGCGACGGGGGTAATCCTCGGTTGATATAGGTGTTGTGGGGCGACTTTGTGCGTAGGTGCTTGCGCAAGACTCGTTTTAGTTCGAAATCCTGCAAAGCATACTTCACCGTGGGGTCGGCCTGCAACGGAATTCCCTTGCGTAATCTGTTGATATACACGCCTGCTACGCGCGCCATCTCATCTGTTACTTTGGTCTCTTCATAGACTATTGAAGCGAGTGTCAAGACCTCGTAACGCGACATTTTCAGAGCCTTACGTTTGCTCTCGCGAGCCTCGTTCCAGAAGGCGTTGTACTCGCGGTGCATACGTTGCAACAACTCCTCCGGAGAGATGGTCCAATAGACCTCATAGGTGTTCGGGATAAAGAGTGCAATAATACTGTCGCGCACAAAGCCGTGCGAGGCGCGAATCTCTTTATTGTAGAGCGTTTTGACAAGTTCGGCGGAGTCGGCTGCAATCTGTCTCGAAAGTTTGGAGGCAAGTTGCGGGATGGTACGCGCACTGCCAACGACAAGTCGCACGGGGGTCTGCTCGCCTATGGCAAAGATGCGCGCGATGCGTATGATGCTTGTGCCTTTGTCAAGACGATAGTGTCCGACCTTGTAGCGTGTAGCAAGATTGATGCGCTTGGCGTAGATGTCGAATGCGGCAGATTTCAGTGCCGAGCCTCTGTGCAGAATTTCCACCTGCTTGCGCAAATCGTCGAAAGAGGTCTCCTCGTCAATATAGACCGAGGTTGCTTCACTGACGGCATTGCCATAGAAAGCGTTGTACGCAACTATCAGTGCCATAGCACAAAATCCTCCGATGAAGATGCTTACACGAAAGAGTCTATGCAGAAATTTTTTGCTCATTTGTCAATAATTTTTGCAAAGATAAGAAAATTGTTCTACTTTTGTCGTCGGGTAAGTCTTATACGACCAGCTCCTGCAGAACTCCCCCAGGCAAGGAATTGAGCAAGGGTATGCGGTTGTAGCGGTGCGATATAAGTAGCTTACCCTTTTTTATTCTACAACCTCATACCCTTGCCTTGACCCATATTATTGCGCTGTTAGCGTCTTTTTTCTTTGCCTTTTGCTCCGTAGTTGAGTTTTACGCAAATCGGGAAGTGGTCAGACGGCATTCGGGTTTGGTAGAGTTGGTACTTCTGCTCCTTCGGGAAGTTTGTGCTGCTGATTGCCTCGCCATCCACCCTTGTCCAATAGACATCAGTCAAAACGTCATACATCAACGCCTTCCATGAGGGCGAGATGAAGATATGGTCAATACGACGATTTGTCCAAGCCTGCGGGTTGAAGTTGTTGAATGTTCCATTTACGTCAAACCTTCTATCGACAACTGCGTAGGAATCGACCAAAGTTCCCGACTCTGCAATTATCGAGTAGATTTCGTTAGTCTGATCGACGTTGAAATCTCCGGTCAGGATTACTGGCTCATTCGGGTTGGCAATCTCCTTGATTTTCTTGATGATAAGATGCGAACTCTCGCGACGGGCAACGATGCCGCGGTGGTCCATGTGTAGGTTGAAGAACCAGAAGGTGCGCTTGCACTCCTTATCTTTCAATCGCACCCACGAGCAGATGCGCGGATATCTTGCATCCCACCCCTTGCAGGGCTTGTCGGTCGTTTCGGCGAGCCAGAAAGTGCCTCCGTCGAGTAGCGTAAAACGCTCCTTCTTGTAGAATACGGGCGAGTACTCCCCCTTTGTTGCTCCGTCGTCGCGACCCACTCCTACGTAAGCGTATTCAGGCAGAGCCTCACACATATCGACTAACTGATTGTGCTTTACCTCCTGCGCTCCGAAAATATCGAAATCGCGAGTCAGAACAATGCGGCAAACCTGCGGGCAACGCTGTGGCCAACCATCTCCTTGTTTGCGGTCTTTCGAGGTATCAAGACGGATGTTGAATGATGCAACCGTCAAATCTTGTGCTGATGTTGTCAGGGCAATCATCAGTGCCATTGCTGTAAAAAGTAACTTTTTCATAATTAGTAGTTTATGTAGGTTTATTTCAAGTCGTTAAAGAGTTCTCCTTCGCGGTGTAGGCAGATGTTTATTATGCTCAAATCTCGCTTCAATGCGCGATGAATGGTGTAGTGCGTTCCGCCCTTGGTGCCGTTGTAGTAGGCAATGAGCATCGAGGCGTTATCCACCAAGAAGTTGTTGCGTTGGTGGTATGCCCCCGCTCGGTACCGTTCCTCCAAAATCACACATTCGTCTGCCTGCGCGACGAGTCTCGAAAACCGCTCGCGGTCACGCTTCGAAAAACTACGCTCCTGTCCGCGAAAGGGGATAATGCACCGAATTTGCAAGCCCGGCAACTCCTCGCGCAGTGATAGAACGCACTCCCCCGCTGCAAGGTCGAAACCGCGAGCCATTCCGCACAAAAAGATGCGGAATCCCTCGGCGTACAGCCTGCGGATATACTCTGCGAGAACTTCGTTTGCGGAGTTGTCGTAGTCGCGGTGTCCTGTAAACGAAACGGTTATGTCTTTTTCGATATTCACGGCTTCAAAGATAATATTTTTGGCGTGAAGTTTGCTCTTTATCGAAGTGAAATTTTAATAAAGAGGTTAAGAGTTATGAAAAATTCAGGAATTTGCATCGCATCGGTGCTTGGAGGCGCTCTTGTCGGAGCGGTATTGACTATGTTTCTCACACCCAAATCGGGATCAGAGATGCGCGAAACGCTACGTGACGCCATTGACAAGGAGGTTGATAAAGTCCGTTGTCACTGCCACGATTAGGCGTTGCGTCGAGGAACAGAGCCTCTCACGGAAAATTGCTGTCGCGGATATGACCCCCTCGATTACGAACAAGACCGGAAAAGTGGCTGTGCCGCTGATTGTGTTTGTGCTGACTATTTTGCCCGCAATCAGTCTGTTGATTGCAGCCCTGACAATCTGGCTGTCGCGCGTTCTTGGCTCGGCGATACTCTCCTGTGTGGTAGTTGGAGGAGCCTTCCTTCTCGTAGCGACCATTATCTACCTCGTAACATTGCGAGGCGCGGTAAAACGTATGCAGGAGCGATTAGAGACGATTTACGAAACTTCGCGGGTGTTCAAGACGGGATTCGACAAGATTCGCGAGTTGGTCGATAATTTTAGGTCGTAGCCGCATCCATTCGGCATCAGGACCTTGCCGTACAGCAAACGACACCCCGACCTTTCCGGTCGGGGTGTTATGTTTTTTTTGTTCAATTATTCGGGTTGCGGGGTTTAGAACGAAACGTCGTCATCGGCAAGGTCGTCGTCGCCACGTGATGCGTCATCGCTAATCTCGTCGGCACCCTTGATTTCGTCATCGTAGTAATCCTTGTCATCCTCCTCTTCCGAGATGTCGTCGATTTTGACATCAATCTTTACAAGGTAACTAATCTCGTCTGTTTCGAATGGAACTGCGTAAAAGAAGTCACCATTAGGCTTATCAACACGCATCATCGCATCCGAAAATCCCAAGGGATACAACTCTTTAACTGCATCTTGTAACTCCTGTGACAGGTTTTTGAAACTGGTAACTAAACGCTTTTTTGATATTACTTTTGCCATAAATGTTCTGAAATTTTCTGCAAGTATAAGCAAAATTTGATAATCGCTCCAAATCTTTGTGAAAAATTTGCATTTTTTTATTTTTTCGAGGTTTTCCCGAACAAAATGCGTATCTTTACGCGGTATAATTATATATGTATATGGTTGCAGCACGCATAAAAGAGTTGAGAGATAGGCTTAACTATCACAACCACAAATATTACGTCGAAAACTCGCCCGAAATATCGGATTACGATTTTGATGTGATGTTGCGTGAATTGCAGGATTTGGAGCGTCAGTACCCGGAGTATGATGACCCGAACTCCCCCACCAAGCGTGTCGGTAGCGACCTGACGACCGAGTTTCAAAGCGTTGAACATCGTTTTCCGATGCTTTCGCTCGGAAACACCTATTCACTTGACGAACTCCACGAATTTATCGCCCGCATCGAGAAGGAGTTGGGCGAGGTGGAGTATGTCTGCGAACTTAAATTCGACGGAACGGCTATATCGCTTACCTACGAAAACGGCTCATTGGTACGTGCCGTGACACGTGGCGATGGAACACGTGGTGATGATGTGACTGCCAATATCCGCACAATACGCTCGGTGCCTCTGACTCTTCGGGGCGAGGGCTACCCTGCTCTCTTCGAGATTCGTGGCGAGGTACTGATGCCATACGCATCGTTTGATAAAATCAATGCCGAGCGCGAGGCGAATGGCGAGACTCTCTTTGCCAATCCGCGAAATGCAGCCGCAGGAACGCTCAAACAGCAATCCTCGGCAGTGGTCGCCAAGCGCGGTTTGGATTGCACGCTCTACCAGATGGCAGGCGAGAATCTGCCCTTCGGGTCGCACATCGAAAATCTTACGAAGGCTCGTGAGTGGGGATTTAAGGTCTCGCGCGAGATGAAGATTTGTCGCTCGGTAGCCGAGATTGACGACTATATAGCCCATTGGGACGAGGCGCGAAAGTACCTTCCCTTTGCAACTGACGGAGTGGTTATCAAGGTTAATGACTACGCAAATCAGCGTGCGTTAGGATTCACGGCAAAGTCGCCACGTTGGGCTGTGGCATATAAATTCAAGGCAGAGCAGGCCCTCACGACACTCGAAAGTGTCGATTTCCAGGTGGGGCGTACCGGAGCGATTACCCCTGTGGCTAACCTCGACCCGGTATTGCTCGCGGGAACAACCGTAAAGCGAGCATCGTTGCATAATGCCGAGCAGATTGCGCTTCTCGATATCCGCCTTGGCGACAAGGTCTATGTCGAGAAGGGTGGCGAAATTATCCCGAAAATTACGGGCGTGGAACTCTCGGAACGTCCCGCAGAGAGTGTTCCGTTTGAGTATATCACAACCTGTCCCGAATGTGGTACCGAGTTGGTGCGCTACGAGGGCGAGGCGAAGCACTACTGTCCCAATCAGAGCCACTGCCGACCGCAGATATTGGGGCGTATAGTCCATTTCATCCGTCGTAAGGCTATGGATATCGACGGTCTGGGAGAGGAGACAATCGAGTTGCTCTTCGAGAGTGGCTTGGTAAGCAATATCGCTGACTTGTACGATTTGCAGGCAGCACAACTTGCTGGTCTGCCTCGATTGGGAGAGAAGTCGGCAGAGAATATTATCCGCAGCATTGCCCGCTCGAAGGAGGTGCCGTTCCGCAGAGTACTTTTTGCACTTGGGGTGCGCTTTGTGGGCGAAACTACGGCTAAATATTTGGCAGCACATTTCTGCTCGCTGGATGAGGTAATGAGTGCTTCGCGCGAGCAACTTATGGAGTCCGAGGAGGTGGGCGAAAAGATTGCTGATGCGATTATCGAATACTTTGCGGATGAGGATAACCGCGCGATTATCGAGCGACTGCGACGGGCGGGATTGCAGTTTGAGGCGGAGGAGAAGGTGTTGCACTCCGAGTCGCTTGCGGGTAAGAATTTTGTGATTTCGGGTCTCTTTACCCTCTATTCGCGAGATGAACTCAAAGAGATGATTGAGGCAAACGGAGGAAAGAATCTGGCCGCAGTGTCGGCAAATGTCAATTATGTTGTCGCCGGGCGCAACATGGGGCCTGCGAAGTTGCAAAAAGCAGAGAAATTGGGAATAAAAATAATAACCGAACAGGAACTTGTCGATATGATTGGTGGTGGCTCGAAGCAACCTCCGGTGCAGTCGGCAGAGATCGCTCCCGAACCGAAACGCGAGGAGCCGATGCAGGGTGTCCTGTTCTAATCCAAACGAAAGTTATGGCTATTCAAGAGAGATTCAAAGGTGTGGGTGTTGCGATGATTACGCCCTTTAACGAGGATGGAAGTATCGACTTTCAGTCACTCGGCAAGATGATAGATTATGTTATCGATGGCGGTGTCGATTATATCGTCGCACTCGGAACGACTGCCGAGACTCCGACACTCTACATCCCGGAACGTGTCGAGGTCGCGGCATTCGTGACCAAGCAGGTTGCAGGTCGTGTGCCCCTTGTTATCGGTGTCGGAGGTAACTCTACGTCGGAGGTGCTTGACCAACTGCACGAAATAGACTTGTCGGGTGCAGATGCGATTTTGAGCGTCACGCCCTACTACAACAAGCCTTCGCAGGAGGGCTTGTACCAGCACTTCAAGCGCGTGTCGGAGGCTTCGCCACTGCCGATAATTCTCTATAATATTCCGGGTCGCTCCGGTGTAAATATGTTGCCGGCAACTACGTTGCGCATTGCGCAGGATATGCCCAACGTGATAGGTATCAAGGAGGCTTCGGGCAAGATTGACCAAATCGAGGAGGTCATTCGTGGTCGTCAGGAGGGCTTTTTGGTCTTGTCGGGCGATGACGGAATGGCTGTCGATGTTATGCGTCGAGGTGGCGACGGTGTTATCTCGGTTGCGGCAAACCTCTTCCCCGTGCAGTTTGGTAAGTGTGTGAAGTTGGCTGCCGAGGGTAAATATAGCGAGGCTGACGAGGCTTATGCACCATACGATGAGGTTGTGCAGGCTCTCTTTGCAGAGGGTAATCCGACGGGTGTCAAGTGTGCATTGAAGGCGAAAGGACTTATTGGTGGCACGATGCGCCTGCCGTTGGTCGAGGGTACGCAGGCTCTCTACGAAAAGTTCGTGAAATTTATCGAAAAATACGATTTGCACTAAATTGCACGTTATTGTCGGAGATGATGGTAGGATTGAAGTTGCGCATACTTTTGGTTACGTTGGTATCGGTGCTTTCGGTGTCGGTTCTGTCGGCTCGCACACCCGATAATGACGATATATATGCCAAGATTGCCGATAGCGCATCGCCATACTACTACCCTAATCTCAAAATGCGCTACGACCAATGGGTTGCCCCGATGACGGCTGACGAGTTGCACTATCTCTACTATGGATATGCCTTTCAGCCGGAGTATAAGCCTCTCGAAAATAAGCCCTACCTGACACGTGTTATGGAGATTATGTCGAGGATGGCTATCGAGGAGCCGGCTGTCAGCGACCTCGACGAGTTGGTGCTGACGGCTATGTCGGCATACGAGCGCGACCCGTTCAGTCCGCAGATTTTGAATGTCTTGGCATACGCCTATGGGGCTTTGGGCGACAAGGTGCGCGAAAAGGCGTTCTATGAGCGTCTGAATGGCGTGTTGGATGTCATAGCCACGTCGGGAGATGGACTCAAAGAGAAGACACCGATGCATATCACGATGTTCTCGCATGCCCTTGATTATATCGCCTCGAAGGGTTGGACTTATGGCAAGTCGCGAGTAATCAGTCGCACGGTTGAGTATGTGCCGTTTGAGGTGGCGCGCAATAAGGTTAAAGGGTACTACTTCGATTATAGTCGTATCTATTGGAACAAGCCCGAAAACTATACGTTCAAGCGCGAGAGAACGTGGCAGTTTAATAACCTCAAACCGCGTGAGTATAAATAGTTCAGAGTGAGAAAACGAAATGAAGAGACTCCTCTATATAGTAATAATGCTATCGCTGGTTGCACTGCAAGGCTGCGAGAAAAAGCCTGTGCCTGCACCTGCCGGCTCGCTTACGATTACGGGCGAGAGAGCGTTGGTGCGCCTGAATTGCCATCAGGGGGATGAGGCGACCATTACCTTTACGGCAAAATGCGATTGGCGCATCTCTACGTCGGGTGAAGGATTTGCGGTGTCGCCATCGAGCGGAGCCGGAAGCGAGGAGCCTCAATCGATAACAATTCGGACTACGGTAGATAATTCGGGCGCAGCACCTATGCATCGAGGTAGCGCAACAATTGTTCTTAAAGATTACCCCGCAACCAAGCATACGGTCAAGGTTGTGCAGTGCGCACCTTCGGAGCGTACATATATCGTCTATATGTTTGGCACGTCGCTCTCCTACTATCTTAATAATAATGTGAAGTGTATTGCCGAGGCTTTGAACGAGGATATTCTCGGCAATGACCGCTTGTTGGTCTTTATCCAGAATTCGCGTACCAAAGGTGTGGTCAAGGAGATTTATCACGACAAGAAGAGGGGCGAGGCTGTGACCGATATTGTTCGGGAGATAGCGTTGCCGACGACCCTTACGGATTCCGGATTTGCGGAGCATCTCGCTATGATGATGGATATTGCGCCCGCAGAGCGTTATGCAATGATTGTGGGCGGACACTCTTCGGCGTGGTTGCCGGCTGCTCCGGTGTCGGAGGGGACTCCGTTGTCGATGGGTGTGGGATATACCCCGAATTGGCAACCTGCCCCCGGTGGCGAGGTTACACGAACTATCGGAGAGCATAATATGCGCCTCCAAATCGATGAGTTTGCATCAGCATTAACACTTACAGGTCAGCACTTTGATTGGATTTATTTCGACGTATGCTTTATGTCGTCGCTCGAAGCCGCCTATGCTCTGCGTAGTAATACCGACTACATCGTAGGCTCGCCCTGCGAGATTATGGGTTATGGCTCGCCATACGAGGTGATGCTTGACGAGTTGGTTAAGGATGATTTGGATGGAGCAAGCCGCGAGTATCATAATTTTTACACCAACGACTACTATGGCAGCAAGTCTGGATGCTTATCGACGATTGTCTGTGCCGAACTCGATGCCTTGGCATCCACGGTTAAGGCTTTGAATGCGAATGCCGTTGCAAACTCCTTCGATATTGCCGAAGTGCAACCCTTCGAGGGTCGTGAGGCGCACGTATTCTTCGATGCGGAGTCGTATATGGTGCAGGCGCATGAAGAGCAATCGCTGGTCGAGTCTTTTGTTGAGCAACTGAATAAGACGGTTATCAATCGTTACCGCACCGAGAAGTTCTACTCCACGTATAATGCGCGGATGAACGAGATTTTCTACTATTCGGGTGTGAATATGACCCCCGACGAGGCGTGTGTGGCACTTCTTGATGAGCAACTTGCGACAATGAATACGGATATCGAGGCGAAACGCGTGGAGCGCGAGCATCTGAAAACCGAGTTGGAGGGTGCGGGCCTTGCACCGGAATCGTCGGAGAGGTACAATGCTCTGACAGCCCAGATTTCGGAACTTACAAAGCAGATTACAAAACTACAAAATCAAAGCAAGGAGTTGAAACACTACAACCCTTCGCTCAAAGAGACCGCGTGGTACAAGGCTACGCATTAAGATTTCGCGCAATCTTCCCTTTCTCTCTAAATCAATTGCAGTATCGTTTTTCGGGATTCCTGCTATCCCCTTTTTGCCTTGGCGAAGATGTCTTCCAAGCGGTGCGAGAGCAGATATTGACACACTCCACGCAGTAGCAGGTACGACACAAATGCCAACCATAGGGCTGTATTTCCCAATAGCGGGCGTAGCGAGAAGTAGAGTGCAAAGTGTGCAGTAGTCGCGATAAGCATCGTGTTGCGCATTACACGTGTGAGCGTAGCCCCGACCATCACTCCATCCAACATAAACGGAATGGCCCCAATCAGCGGAATGGCGATAACCCAACCGATATAGTTACCTGCGCAGTCGATAATCTCGGCAAGGTTGGAGCCGTTGTCGCCTACGAATAGCGTGATAATCTCCTGCCACCAGCCGATGTAGATGCCGATATAGAGCAATGCAACCGCCACAGCCCATCCTATACACTTGCGGATGCAGTCGCGTAGGCGTACCTCATCCACAGCACCGATAAAACGCCCCGCGAGGGCCTCGGCGGCATAGGCAAAGCCGTCGCTCATATATGAGAACATCGTGAAGAGTTGCATCAAGAGTGTATTTACAGCCAGCAGCAGGTCGCTACCCATACGTGCCGATGCGGCTGTGAAGAAGGTATAGACTGCCACGTTGCAGAAGTTGCGGATGATGATATCGCTGTTGATGCGGAAAAATTCACGCATCGGGGCGGCTGCCACAGCCTCGCGGATAACCTCGCGGCTCAATTCGTGAAGAACTTCGCGGTAACGCCACGCCAAGAAGGCAAACGAGAGCAATACGCCGAGGTATTGAGCCACTACCGAGGCGTAGGCTATGCCGACAATGCCCATATCGAATCCGAAGGCAAACCACAGACTGCATACGATGTGTGTGAGATTGACCGTGATGGAGGTACACATCGGGATTACTGCATTTTGCATACCCGTAAACCATCCATTTATTCCGAAGAGCATCATCGCCGCAGGTACTGCCCAAACGCGAGCGTAGAAGTAGTCGCGCGACATCTCTCCTCCGTTCATTATGCGTAGCGACAATTCGCCTATTGGGTATTGTAGCGCGAGTACCGCCACTCCGACTACGAGCGATACGGCTATTGCTCGCACGAGCATCTTGGCACACTCGCGCATATTGCCTGCACCAAATGCCTGTGCCGTAAGTCCGCTGGTGCCCATACGGATAAAGGAGCAGTTCCAATAGATGAAGTTGAAAATCGAGACTCCGATGGCGAGCGCACCGATGGTTTGTGCCGAGTCGCCCCAACGACCGGCAATGCCGGTGCTGACCAAACCCATCAACGGAACAGTGATGTTCGAGATGATGTTGGGGATGGCTATGCGCACTATTTCGCGATTCATATTCATAGGCTCTCGGCTGATTTCTGCCGACAAAGATAGCACAAAAGCGATAATTTTCGCCGGAAAGGACAATAATATGTCGCATAATGTTTTTTCGCGAATAATTGGTGTTGATATTGTGCGGAGTTACGGAAAATTAGCGTACCTTTGCGACGACTAAATGCAAAAACAGAATATGAAAGATTTTAAGAACGATTCGACCGCTACCCTCTCGCGCTTTGCGAAGGATAAGCGATTGAGAACCGTCAAGGCGGAGCGCGTGGAGCGTCGTCCGCGGATTGAACGCAACGACGAGAGTCGCGCGTCTTTCGGAGAGCAGCCCAAGCGCCGCTCGTTTAACCCCAATTTCGACAGCGAAAACCGCCCTGTACGCGAGAGTTCGGGCAGTCGCTATGGTGACAAACCGCGTGGCGGAAAGCCCTCATTCGGTGGCGAGCATCGCAGCCACGACGACCGCCCCTCATTTGGTGGCAAACCCTCGTTTGGTGGAAAATCGAAGTTTGGAGGTAAGGAGAGCCGCTTCGGTAAGGGTGCCGGCAAGGGTTTCGGTGCAAAGAAAACCTACGGCAACAAATTCGACAAGGAGGAGCGTGACGATAAGGGCTTCCGTGGTGGTAAGTTCCAAAAGCGTGATGATAAGCCCAAGTCCTATCCTAAATATAATCCCGACAAGCAGATTGGCCAGATGCGCCTGAATCGATATATCGCCCAGTCGGGACTCTGCTCACGTCGCGAGGCTGATGACTACATTCAGGCAGGTCTGGTGACCGTCAATGGCGTGATTGTGACTGAACTCGGCACGAAGGTTATGCCCTCGGACGAGGTGCGATTCAGCGACTCGGTTGTCAAGGGCGAGAAGAAGGTCTATTTAGTGCTGAACAAGCCGAAGGGCTATGTTACGACCCTCGATGACCCCCACGCAACCAAGACCGTGATGGAATTGGTTAAGGATGCCTGCTCGGAGCGTATATATCCGGTGGGCCGCCTCGACAAGAACAGCCTTGGTCTGCTGATTTTTACCAACGATGGCGATATGACCCGCCAACTTACGCACCCCTCGTATCAGAAGAAGAAGATTTATCAGGTCACGCTTGATAAGCCTCTGACTCGTGCCGATATGGATAAGATTTCGGAGGGCGTGATGCTCGAAGATGGCGAGATTTATGCCGATGAGATTTCGTATGTAAAGGACAATAAGAAGGAGATAGGCATCGAGATTCACTCCGGCCGTAACCGTATCGTGCGTCGTATCTTCGAGCATTTGGGCTACACGGTGCAGAAACTCGACCGAGTCTATTATGCCGGTCTGACCAAGAAAAACCTCAAACGCGGAGCATGGCGTTTCCTGACCAAAGACGAGGTCTCACGCCTCAAATCGGGACAGTACGAGTAAATTGAGAATTGAGAATTGACAATTGACAATCAATCAGAGGGTGGCTAAAACAACTGTTTAGCCACCCTCTTTCGTTAGTTTAGTTGTGGTTTATTTTTTTTCTGCAATCTTCGATATATTCATCTACCAGGTCATCAAATGCCGCAATTGCCAACCTGGAAGTGTCCATATATGTCGAGAAATAGTGTTTGAACATCTCCATTGTCGGAATAAATGTTTCGACGTTAGCACGAGCGATATCACTACTACTGTTGTATGTAACTTTGACACATTTTAGATGTTGCGACAATTCATTACATGTTGTATAGATACCAGCGATGAGGTCTACGTAGGATAACTCTTTTGTGTTTAGTTTTGATTTGAAACGCTCTGATATATCAAGGCTGCCAATATAAAAAACAACAAAATCGTCTTTAATAATGATAGCGGATACGGCCTCCTTGTATGGAAATATAATGTACTTGGAGTTATCATCTGCTGTCTGGAATTTAGGATTATACCCTTCTGCTTTCAGAAATTTATATACCGCATCGAGACTGATAGGCGTTGTGCCGTTATCGGCATTGTTGCCGACAACTTCATTTTGGAGATTTGTCTGCTGTTGCTTCTCCGTAGCAACTATTGGCGATGCGCACGCTATCGCCAATACCATTGTAATAAGTAGGGTTTTCATGGGGGTAAGAAAATTAAAATAGAGTTTTTTTTCTAGGAAATAATAGTTCTATATCTTCTCGCATTGTTTGTTCGTTTACAACAATAACACTTTGGTCACGCATGTAGTGTCTATTGAGGTCATACATTGGATTTGCATCTTCTGATTGACTATATAGCACAGCTCGAGGAATGTTATAATCACTCGCATATCCCAGGGCTAATCTAGACCCACTATCAAGACCTTGGTCATTTTTTGCATAACTAGCCGAAAGAAGTACGCAATCACTGAATAACGCCTGTAATCTATCTCGCTCTTGATAACGACCTATAATATCTCGTTTATTTTTGGGAACTGTAAGGTATTCTGTAATCAGCAACCCACCTTGTTCTACTATTTTATGGGCTAAATCCCTATTTGATGCAGGAGATATATTACTTAATGGACTAGGAAGTATTGCAATTGTTTTTCCTCCCATTTCTAATGTTTGTTTGTGCGCAATTGTATCACAGCCCAATGCTAATCCGCTAACAATAACTGCATTCTCTTTAACAAGTTCTGCAACAATCTTTTGCTCTCGTTGTTCTATTTCAACGGTTGGTGTCAACAACCCAATAACAGCAATGTTTAGATTCGACTTAGATAGCAATGATAAATCACCTTTGTAAAATAAAAATATTGGTCGTTCACTATGCTTGACATTTCCCCTATACTGCGGGAACTCATCGTCACCGATTGCAACTACACCGTCAATATATTGTTCCGAACGAGTCAATGCTGCAAGAATAGTCTCTCGTTTTTCTTCGAACTTTTCAATGGATATAATATCTTCTTGACTATCGTGTTTTAACAATTGAACAATGTCAGCCACATTGGTAAAACTATTATGCCAATTCTTGGCAAACCATGCTCTACCAATTCCTTTGAATGTTCTTGCTGTTAGAACATTTATTGCATTTTCCGTATACCTCATAGATGTTTTACAAAGATAATCATTATTCTTTTAAATCTTTTAGAGTTTTCGTTATTTCTAAAAGGAACTCAACATGTTTAGGAGTGTTGGGGTTAAATTGAACGCCATGCATTGTTAGGAAAATATCCTTGGCTTCGTCTATCAAATCGATATGCTTATTAATCAACTTGGCGCTTTTAATTTTAGCATATATTCGGTAGTCTTCTTTACAGGCATTTTCCAAAACAAAACTATATATAGGGGCTTTATCCAATTCGCTAGTGTTGATCAACGAAACCGTTCCTAATGGTATTTGTTTATCGAATACAAGGTCGTTAAGTCCGATTTTAACAGCCTCTTCAGGTGTGATAATTAGAGTGTATAATGCGGGATTTGAAGAATTATCTACATTGTCTTGGCAGTTGAGTTGAGTTGCACCTTCTATGTTGCTCTTATCTTTAATAAAATCAGGTTTGCTACGACCAATTATTCGTACCTCAACTGTCAAGTCTGTTGAATATCGATATTCTTTTGAAGTTCTGTTGTTGTCAATAACTCCTGTGTGTCCTATAGAATAAAATATAACAGATTTGGCGCCTTTATTCAATAGTGCTTGAATTGCGTCTTCATCAATGTTTACCGAACTAGTATATACATCGTCTATTAATAGTATATCCTTGCCTCTTACCTCATTAGATACTTTGCAAGTATCAAGTGTTATTCCAGGGTATGGAAGATGTCCAAACATGTTAGAGTCTTTAAAATGTGTTGTTCGTGTGTCTATTGTTCTCTGTATGTAATTTACTCCTTCATGCAGGTTTTCTATTTCTCGTACAGCGTTTTTAATGGTATCTCTAAAATGCAATAGATTGTTATAATAACAATCCCTTTTAGCACGAGGAATGGCGCAAACTGTGAACTGCTTTTCAGGATACTTATCGACTATTTGATTTAGATCTTCAAGCAATATGTTGTATATTCGGGTTTTAGCATCGTTAAGGTTGGTTCTGTAATAGTTTGAATCCCCCTTTAATGCAACTATATCGTATTCTATATTACCTTGTATTTTACAAGCACCTCCGCCATGATATATATCATGGCAGTAGGCTGTTGTTTCCATCGCGAGATACTTATTCGGGAAAATAGTAAATGTTTTCATTTTCTTTAAGTATTATATGTTTGACACTATGTTTTAAGGCTTCATTAATATTTTTTTGTTCATTTTCTACAATCCATATATTTCCAGGATTTAGTTGTAGTTTGTTGATTGCTACTTCGAATTTATTGTGGTTGCCATCGCAATCAGTTCTTGTTATCATTGAATCAAATTTATCTTTCAAGTTATAATATTCAAGGGTTTGATTAACTCTATCTGCACTAGCGTTACTAACCAAAATACACCTATTGGTGATCGATACATTTTCTAACAGTTCCACAACATCTATTACTAGCGATGCTTGATCTATATTTTCTTTATATATAATAGACTTAATAGATATAATCTCGGATAACTGCTCTTTTGATATCCAATAAAGTTTGTTACTTACATCCTCTCGGCGAATACGAACAATATCAGTAAATAGATTGTCGTAATTTTTGCCCAATACCTGCTGTATTGCAGATTTATAGGCTACATTGTTAATGTCATCTGTATTGACCAATGTGTTATCCATATCAAAGAGTATGACATCGGTAGGAGATATTAATGGTATTAATTCCAATAAATTTTCAATCTTAACCATATAGGCCTTCGTGGGTAATCACCTTTGCCTTACAACCCCGATTTGGCTGGTTAGTATAAAAAAGAAAGTGTGAGGTTGATTAGTTTATACGATTGGAGGTTCTGGAATACCTACTGCGAATAAACAATACCCCACACTCGTATCTATCTACAAGAATGGGGCACAAACACCCATATTGAAGAGTCAATACGGAGTGACGAGTGTGATTGCTACTCTCGCAGTATTCGAAATTTTCCAGATTTCCAATCGAGAATAAAAGCTAATACACTTTCATCAAAAATATGTCTGCCATAGCCTACATTCGGCTCGACATCACAAAATTAAATAATTTCTACCAAATCAACAATATCCGACTTTAAGAAAATGAAAATATAGATAAAAAATAAGAGTGATGAAGATTCCATCACTCTTATTTTGACCGTGTTGCCTTATTATGTTTGCAACGTCAATTCAAAAATCGCCAATTCTCAATTATCAATTGTCAATTGTCAATTGTCAATTGGTTAATACACTTCGACTTTTGCGGCTGCGGCCTTGGTCTTGTCGCGCAACTCGTCGAGGTCGCTACCCTTCGGTGCGTAGCGGACAACAACGCCCATACGGCGGTTGAGTTTGGTGTAGGGCTTGCCGAAGATACGCAAGTAGGTATTCTCCTCGGCGCAAACCTCCTCCTCGCCTCGATAGTTCGGGCGCTCCTTGCTTGCGATGGGAGACAAGATTACTGCACTCGCACCCATTCTTTCGAGTGTGATGCCCGGAATCGGCAGGCCGAGAACTGCGCGCAGGTGCAACTCGAACTCGTTGAGATTCTGCGTGCCGGCAAGCGTAACCATACCCGTATCGTGCGGGCGGGGCGATAACTCCGAAAAATAGACGCCGTTCTCGTGGCTCAAAAAGAACTCCACGCCCCAAATACCGGCACCGGTGAGGGCCCTCGTTACAGCCTCTGCCATGCGCTGTGCCTCGCGCAGATGCTCCTCCGAGATGGGCGCAGGCTGGAAACTCTCGCGGTAGTCACCACCCTTCTGGATGTGTCCGATGGGCGGGCAGAAGAGTGTGGGTCCGTTCTTCTGGGTCACGGTGAGCAGTGTAATTTCGCTATCGAAGTGGATAAACTCCTCGATAATCAACTCGCGGATATCACCACGACTGCCACTGCAACCGTAGTCCCATGCAGCCTGCAAATCCTCGCGAGTCTTGACGAGTGACTGACCCTTGCCCGAAGAGGACATCAACGGCTTGACCACACAGGGAAAACCGACCTTCTCGGCAGCCTCGCACAACTCCTCGTAGGACTTGGCGTAGAAATATTTTGCGGTCTTCAAACCGAGTTCTTTGGCAGCGAGGTCACGGATGGCCTTGCGATTCATCGTGAAATTTACAGCCTTGGCGCTCGGCACGACCTGAACGCCACGCTTCTCCCACTCATAGAGGCGCTCGGTGCGGATAGCCTCGATTTCGGGGACTACGATGTCGGGGTTATGCTTTGCAATTATAGCATCGAGAGCATCGCCATCGAGCATGTCGAATACCTCACACTCGTCTGCTACCTGCATTGCCGGTGCGCCTGCATACGAATCGCATGCGATAACGTGCTGACCTTTGCGCTGTGCTGCGATGACGAACTCTTTGCCAAGTTCGCCCGAACCCAAAAGAAGGATTTTCTTTGTCATATAGAATGGTTGTTTTCTGTTACTTGTTGCAAATGTACCTATTTATAATATGTGGGCGATTGCATGCTGCGGCTTTTTATCGACAAAGTTTCATCAAAAAACGATGTATGGTGGAAATGGGTTAGTTGGGGATTTTTGTTTTGGGTGAGGTTGTGGGCTTGCGCATAAATGCTACCAAACAAAAAAACGACTGATGCTATCAGTCGTTGGTCGAGAAAAACCTCGTGGAGGTGGCGGGAGTCGAAGGGCGAGCCGGATGGCTCGTTCTCGCGAGGATGCCATATTGGCGTAGGCTTGTAAAGCCGAGCAATAAACAAATTACTATCCTCGCAACCCCACAATCAGTAAGCACAGCCGCGACCTCTCTCGACCAGGAGTTGCGAACTCTCGCTTTTTGTTTGAGAGCATGGGCGCTTGCGCATAAATGCTACCAAACAAAAAAACGACTGATGTTATCAGTCGTTGGTCGAGAAAAAACCTCGTGGAGGTGGCGGGCGTTGAAGGACGAGCCGAAAGGCTCGTTCTCGCGAGGATGCCATATTGGGGCGTAGGCTTGTAAAGCCGAGCAATAAACAAATTACTATCCTCGCAACCCCACAATCAGTGAGCACAGCCGCGACCTCTCTCGACCATGAGTTGCGAACTCTAAATTTTTGTTTGAGAGCATGGGCGCTTGCGCATAAATGCTACCAAACAAAAAAACGACTGATGCTATCAGTCGTTGGTCGAGAAAAACCTCGTGGAGGTGGCGGGAGTCGAACCCGCGTCCAAACAAGGAACCCAAAAGCTTTCTACACGTTTAGCCGACCATTTCATCCTTCTACCCGCATCCGGCAGGCGGCAGCCTAACGCGAGTCCCAGTCCCTTAATTTCGCCCTGCGGTCGGGACTACCGCAACGCTATCTCTTAATTGATGATACCCCGTAAAAGGCGCAATTAAAGAGCGGAACCGCGCCTTGGGATACTCGTCGTCAAGCCTCCTTGGGCTTGTCGATTAAGCCAATTTTCCTTGAAAATTAGGCAGCGAGTGCATAGCTATTATTGCCATTTGTAGTTTGAGCGTCGGGATTAACGAGCCGCCACACAGCGCTCGACGTGCTTACAATCAAATTCTACCTGCTGTCAAAACCGGTCACCCCCGATTTTGTGGTGCAAAATTGCTGTAATGCGAGTGCAAATATAGTGAAATTCGCAGAATAATTGCAAAAAAATTAGCGCAACACCTTCTCATACGCCACGCGGGGCGAGCCGTCGCTGACGTAAATCGTGCCACATCGCACAAAACCGAGACGAGCGCAGAGTGCGTGCATATAGCGATTGTCGGTGTGAGTGTCGATGCGGAAACTGTCGCAGTGTTGTTCGACGGCAAGAGCCTCTACCCTACGCACAAATTCGGTGGCGATACCACGATGCTTGAATCTGTCGGCAACAGCAAGACGATGAACTACAACATATTGCGCGTTTTCGTCTGTCAGCCACCTGCCGTCATCAATTCGTGCATACGTAGGCTCCGTGCCAAATATTGCGGCACAATATGCTATAACTTCGCATCCCTCCTCCGAGCAGAGAACAAGCCCCACCCCAGAAAGGATGTCCGCCTCGATAGACGAGCGGTCGGGATAGCCATTCTGCCATTGGTCTATGCCGAGTCGAGCCATTTGCGCTTGTGCCTCGTCAATGATGCGACAGATGGTGTCGATATCCGAAATTTTAGCCGTGCGTAAAATCATTGTTTCGAAAATTAACACGACAAAATTAACCATTTTTGCGTGCTTTGGTCTATTTCGGCACGATAATCTCTCATATAAGAGTAAAAAATGAGAGTATTATGAAACGAATAGTATTGTTGCGCCATGGCGAGAGTATGTGGAATAAGGAGAATCGCTTTACGGGTTGGACTGATATCAGTTTGAGCGAACAGGGAATTACCGAGGCTTACGAAGCGGGTATAACGCTACGTACAAGCGGTTTTGACTTTCGGCTGGCTTATACCTCAATGCTCAAACGGGCTGTTAAGACATTGGACTGCGTACTCGATGCAATGGACCGCAGTTGGGTGCAGGTCGAGAAGTCGTGGCGACTAAACGAGAAGCATTATGGGGCTTTGCAGGGGCTGAATAAGGCCGAGACAGCGGCTCTGTATGGGGATTGGCAGGTCTATAAGTGGCGGAGGAGTTTCGATGTTGCCCCGAAGCCTGTACCCGAAATCTCGGAGGCAAATCCTGCCAACGACACACGCTATCGCGATGTGCCACGCTGTGAGTTACCGCTGACCGAGTCGCTGAAAGATACAGTCGAGAGGGTTATACCCTATTGGAAATGTGAGATTTTTAGGCAACTCGCTTATTATGACGATATTCTGGTTGTGGCGCACGGAAACTCGTTGCGGGCAATTATTAAATATGTCAAGGGAATCTCCGATGATGATATTTCGGAACTGAACATCCCGACCGCCACACCTTATGTTCTCGAATTTGATGATTCGGGGTTGCTGACGAATGATTTTTATCTGGGCGACGAGGCGAAGATTCGCGAAAAGGCAGCGGCGGTGGCTCGCCAAGGTGTGTCAAAACCATGATTTTGGCTCGAAAATTTGGCATTTTACGCGATTTTGCCTATCTTTGAGCAAATAACAATAAAGAATTATGGCAAATACTCCGACAGCGCATATTGGCGCGAAATATGGCGAAATCGCCGAGAAGGTAATTATGGCAGGTGACCCGTTGCGTGCCAAGTTTATGGCAGAGACCTATTTGGAAAATCCGGTACTCTTCAATGAGGTGCGCGGAATGTATGGTTATACAGGAACATATAAGGGCAAACGAATCTCGATTATGGGTCACGGAATGGGTATTCCGTCGATTGGTATCTACACGTTTGAACTATTTAATTTTTACGGAGTTAAGACGATTATCCGAACCGGTTCAGCAGGTGCTTATGACCCCGATTTGCATATCGGCGACATTGTGATTGCAATGGGTTCTTGTACCAACTCGAACTACATGGCGCAATACAATCTCCCCGGTACGTTTGCACCGATTGCGGACTATGGTTTGGTGCGCAGTGCTGCGGATAAGGCAGAGGAGTTGGGCGTGAATTACAAGGTCGGAAATATACTTGCAAGCGACACTTTTTACAGCGACTCGCCCGAAGGGTGGAAGCAGTGGCAGAAGATGGGTGTGCTGGCGGTCGAGATGGAGGCGGTGGCTCTCTATGCAAATGCTGCACGTAGCGGAAATAAAGCGCTGGTTATCTGCACGATATCCGACTCTCTGGTAACAGGTGAAGATACCACGAGCGAGGCTCGACAGAAGAGTTTTACCGATATGATGCAGATTGCGCTCGATATCATTTAGTGCGTTTAGACTTTTCATCGGTCGTTGCGATAAAAAAGTTTTATGAGAGGCGGAAAATTCTGCCTCTTTTTTGTGCAATAATTCGTCAATTTTAATTATATTTGTCAAATATAATTATCACTACAAAAATATGTCCGGAAAGAGCGTTATAAAACTGAAAGATGTTGCTATATACCATGCCGAAGACCCCTTCGTGGAGTTGTCGGCTGCGGAGTTGAAAAGAAAGGGTCATTTGGTGCTGTCGGATGTAAATCTCTCGGTCGAGGAGGGCGAATTTGTTTATCTTATCGGCAGGGTCGGCAGCGGAAAAAGTTCCTTACTCAAAACTTTATATGCCGAACTGCAACTCGTTGAAGGCGAGGGAGAAGTAGTTGGCTTCGATTTATCAAAATTAAGACGTAAAGATATACCTATGTTGCGTCGCAGTATGGGCATCGTTTTTCAGGATTATCAACTGCTCACAGATCGCAATGTCTTCGATAACCTCTACTATGTGATGAAGGCTACGGGATGGCGGAGCGATGCTGATATTCGCGAGCGAATTGACGAGGTGTTGAAGATGACCGGATTGGAGAGCAAGGATTTTAAGATGCCATTCGAACTTTCGGGTGGCGAGCAGCAACGATTGGTTATTGCCCGCGCCCTGCTCAATAAGCCCTCGCTGATACTTGCCGACGAGCCTACGGGTAACCTCGACCCGGTGACGGCTGATGGTATTATCAAGTTGTTTCATAATATCGCCAAGAGCGGCTGTGCGGTGATTATGTCCACCCACAATACGGCAATTATTGAGGATTTTCCCTCGCGCACACTGCTCTTTTCGCACGGCAAGATCCGCGAGATTGATGTGAATGAAAAATTAGGGTGTTAAAACGTAGTTTTAAGTTTGGAAATATCAGACAAAATATCTATATTTGTACGATTTATCAGGCACATAAGAATTTTATAATATAATGAGTAACGAAGTAGAAAATGTAAAGAAACACGAGGAGGAGTATTCCGCGTCGAATATTCAGGTCCTCGAAGGCCTCGAAGCAGTCCGCAAACGCCCTGCGATGTACATCGGAGATATTGGCGAGAAGGGTCTGCATCACTTGGTTTATGAGGTTGTCGATAACTCTATCGATGAGGCTCTGGCAGGCTATTGTACGCACATCGAGGTAATCATCAACGAGGATAACTCGATTACCGTGAAGGATAATGGTCGCGGTATCCCGACCGACTACCACGAAAAGGAGGGCAAATCTGCATTGGAGGTCGTTTTGACGGTGCTGCACGCCGGAGGTAAGTTCGATAAGGGAAGTTACAAGGTGTCGGGTGGTTTGCACGGTGTGGGTGTATCGTGTGTGAATGCGCTCTCTACCCTGCTCATTGCCGAGATTCACCGCGGAGGCAAAATCTATAAGCAGAGTTACAGCAAGGGTGCGCCTACGACAAATATGGAGATTGTGGGCGATTGCGAGGATAGAGGTACGTTTATTACCTTCAAACCCGATGGCTCGATATTCACTATCACTACCGAGTATAAGTACGATATTTTGGCTAATCGTCTGCGCGAGTTGGCATTCCTTAATAAGGGTATCCACCTTGCATTGACCGATATGCGTCAGAAAGACGAGGAGGGCAATGTTAAGCGCGAGGAGTTCTACTCGCAGGAGGGTTTGAAGGAGTTTGTCAAGTATCTTGACGAGACTCGTGGCGAGCCTATCATCGAGTCGATTATCTACCTCGATACCGAGAAGAACGGAACGCCCGTAGAGGTCGCTATGCAGTACAATAACTCTTTCTCGGAGAATGTTCACTCATACGTAAATAACATCAACACCATCGAGGGTGGTACGCACCTTACCGGTTTCCGTCGTGCGCTTACTCGTACTTTGAAGAAGTATGCCGATGAGTCGGGAATGTTGGCGAAGTTGAAGTTTGATATCAGTGGTGATGACTTCCGTGAGGGTTTGACAGCCGTTGTGTCGGTAAAGGTTGCCGAGCCACAGTTTGAGGGTCAGACCAAGACCAAACTTGGTAATGACGAGGTTTCGGCTGCCGTAGATCAGGCTGTTTCGCAGGCTTTGGGTCACTATCTCGAAGAGAATCCGAAGGATGCACGCGCCATTGTTCAGAAGGTTATCTTGGCCGCTACGGCTCGTCATGCAGCACGTAATGCACGCGAGGCTGTGCAGCGTAAGACCGTGCTGTCGGGTGCAGGTCTGCCGGGTAAGTTGGCTGACTGTTCGAGCCGCGACCGCTCGATTGCCGAGATATTCTTTGTCGAGGGAGATTCGGCAGGTGGTACGGCAAAGCAGGGTCGTGACCGTAATTTCCAGGCAATTATGCCGTTGCGCGGTAAGATTCTCAACATCGAGAAGGCGCAGGAGCATCGCATCTGGGAGAATGAGGAGATTAAGAATATGTTTATCGCTCTGGGCGTGTCGATTGGCACCGAGGAGGATAGCAAGGCTCTGAACCTCGAAAAGTTGCGCTACGACAAGATTATCATCATGACCGATGCCGATGTCGATGGTAGCCACATCGCGACACTGATGCTGACCTTCTTCTTCCGCAAGATGAAGCCGCTTATCGAGAACGGACACGTCTATATCGCTACCCCGCCCCTCTATCTTGTCAAGAAAGGTAAGCAGGAGCGTTATTGCTGGACAGATAAAGAGCGCGACCAGATTACCGAGGAGTTTGGAAGCAAAGGTGTCCATATTCAGCGATACAAAGGTCTTGGTGAGATGAATGCACAGCAGTTGTGGGAGACGACGATGAATCCCGAAACGCGTATCTTGCGTCAGGTGAATATCGAGAACGCAGCCGAGGCTGACCGTATATTCTCGATGCTGATGGGCGATGACGTGCCGCCTCGTCGTGAATTTATCGAGAAGAATGCTCACTACGCAAATATCGATGCGTAATTTGAAGTAAAGAGTGAGGATTGTGCCTACCATGGGTGCAATCCTTACTTTATATAAATGACGAAACAATCTAAAACTCAAAGTTATGGATATCACCGTGATTGGCGTTGCCGGAGGTACCGGTTCGGGCAAGAGTACATTGGTAAAGCGTTTGCAGGAGGCGTTCAAGGATGATGATGTGGCTACAATCTGCCACGACTATTACTACAAAGCGCACCCCGAATTGACCTATGAGGAGCGTACAAAACTTAATTACGACCACCCGAAGGCGTTTGATACAGATATGATGGTCGAGCATATTAAGGCGTTGAAGAGCAATGTGCCGGTTGAACGACCCGTCTATTCGTTTGTGGAGCATAACCGCACGGAGGAGAAGGTGATGGTTAAGCCCTCGAAGGTTATTATCGTGGATGGAATCCTGATATTCGAGAATAAAGAGTTGCGCGACTTGATGGATATCAAGGTCTTTGTCGATACGGATGCAGATATTCGTCTTGCACGTCGAATCTTGCGCGATGTTCGCGAGAGAGGACGCTCGATGGAGTCGGTTATCACACAATACACATCGACCGTAAAGCCTATGCACGAGGAGTTTGTCGAGCCGTCGAAGAAGTATGCCGACGTGATTATCCCGGAGGGCGGCTTCAATTCGGTGGCTGTGTCGATGCTTATTCACAACATCCGCTCGCTGATAGAGAAGAAATAACCGGTGGCAGAAGTTGCCTCGGAGAAGAGGTGGCAATAGGAAGTAATGGCAATAAAGTAGGGCTTGAATCAACTTCAAGCCCTACTTTATTACAAACCTGCTATCTTTTTGATTTCATTGAGTTTATTCAATGCTTCAAGAGGCGTAAGCGAGTTGATGTCAAGACCCTTTATCTGGTCGCGAATCTGTACCAAAACGGGGTCGTCCAATTGGAACATCGTAAGTTGCATCGCGCCCGTTCCCATCTGGTTGTCTGCCTCCGCAACCGAAGGTCGTTTTTTGCGATCCTTGGGGCTCTTGCTCGGAACAATCTCATTAGTACCATAGACCAATTCGAGGTTGTGCAGAATCTCCCCGGCTCGCGAAACCACAGCCTTCGGCATTCCTGCCAATTGTGCCACATGGATACCGAATGAGTGCTCGGTGCCACCACGTTCCAACTTGCGCAGAAAGACAATCGTATTGTTGAGTTCCTTGACCGAGACGTGATAGTTCTTGATGCGCGGACACATCTGCTCCATCTCGTTAAGTTCGTGATAGTGAGTCGCAAAGAGAGTCTTGGCACGTGCTGTCGGGTGGTTGTGCAGATACTCGACCATAGCCCACGCAATCGAAATTCCGTCATAGGTACTTGTGCCACGTCCGATTTCGTCTAATAGAACAATGCTGCGGTCGGAGATATTGTTAAGAATCGATGCCGATTCGAGCATCTCGACCATAAATGTTGATTCGCCTTGCGAGATGTTGTCGGAGGCTCCCACGCGCGTAAAAATCTTATCTACAGTGCCTATATGGGCCGCTTGTGCCGGCACGAAAGAGCCAATCTGCGCCATAAGGATAATAAGTGCCGTCTGTCGCAAGAGTGCCGACTTACCCGACATGTTGGGTCCGGTAATCATAATAATCTGCTGCTCGTTGTTGTCGAGCATAATGTCGTTGGGGATGTACGACTCCCCCACCGGCATCAGAGTCTCGATAACCGGATGGCGACCCTTCTTGATTTCGATACGTGTACCGTCGTCAAGAGTCGGGCGCGCATAGTGGCGCTCGATAGCCATCGTGGCAAACGAGTAGAGGCAGTCCGCTTGGGCTACTACGCGGGCGTCAGCCTGCAATGCCTGCAAATGTGAAGAAATGTATGAGATAATCTCGCTATATATCTGTGCCTCAATTGCTAAAATCTTCTCCTCGGCTCCGAGAATTTTCTCCTCATACTCCTTCAACTCCTCGGTAATATAACGCTCGGCACCGGTCAGGGTCTGCTTGCGAATCCAACCTTCGGGGACTTTGTCTTTGTGCGTATTGCGAACCTCGATATAGTATCCAAAGACGTTGTTATAACCGATTTTGAGCGAGGTGATACCCGTTGTCTCAATCTCTCGTTGTTGAATCTGCGCCAAGACACTCTTGCCGTTGCGGGCAATGCGACGAAGGTCGTCAAGTTCGGGATTTACGCCATCCGCAATGATACCACCCTTCTGAATCTGATTATTGGCAGGGTCGGGATAAATCTCCGTTTCGAGGCGTGTGCGAATCGGCAGCAGAGTGTCGATATGCGAAGCCATCGTGTGCATTACGTCACTGTCGGTGGATTCCAACATCGCCTTCATCGTCTCGATTGACGAGAGCGAGTGTTTTAGTTGAATCAATTCGCGAGGTGTTACACGCAAAGATGCTATGCGTGAGGCTATTCGCTCGATATCGCCTATACCCGTGATGCACTCACCGAACTCCTCGCGGAAATCGGGATTTTTGACCAGAAACTCAACAACATCAAGTCGGTTGTTGATGCGGGCAACATCCTTTATCGGCATCGAAATCCAGCGTCGCAACATACGTCCGCCCATCGGGGTACGAGTGCGGTCTATAACCTCTGCAAAACTACTCTTGGAGGCTGCGGCATTCGACGAGAAGAGTTCGAGATTGCGGATCGTGAATTTATCAATCCAAACATAATCGTCGCGGTCGATGCGCGAAATTGACGAAATGTGTCCGATGTTGCGATGCTCCGTAAATTCGAGATAGTAGAGGATTGCTCCTGCCGCAGCGATACCGCAATCCATATTCTCGATACCGAAACCTTTGAGATTCTTGGTGTTAAACTGACGACACAACTTCTCGCGGTTGATATCCTGCGAGAAGACCCACTCTTCGAGACGATAGGTGTAGAGTTTGTTGCCAAACGAGGATTTGAAACGCTCCTCGTAGCCTCGTTGGTAGATGACCTCCTTGGGTTCGAGGTTGGATATCAGTTTGTCGATATATTGGTCATTGCCCTCGGCAACGTAAAATTCGCCTGTCGAGATATCGAGAAATGCCACACCCGTATTCTCCTTGCCGAAGAATATCGCAGCGAGGTAGCTATTCTCCTTGGTCGGAAGAATGTTCGAGTCGCCCATTACCACACCGGGAGTAACCAACTCGATAATACCACGCTCCACGACGTTGCCCTTGGCGTTCTTCGGGTCTTCGAGTTGCTCGCATATAGCCACACGCTCCCCCGCCCTGACTAATTTGGGCAGGTATGTGTCTATGGCATGGTGGGGAAATCCCGCCAACTCGACGTGTGATGCCGAGCCATTGGCTCTGCGAGTAAGTGTAATGCCGAGAATACCGCTCGCTTTGATGGCATCCTCTCCGAATGTCTCGTAGAAGTCGCCAACGCGGAAGAGCAATATCGCATCAGGATAGGTCGCCTTGAATCGGTTGTATTGATCCATCAAGGGCGTCTCCTTCTTCTTTTTGGGTTTCGTCTCTTTTGTCAAAATCGTACTGAATTAGAGTACAAATGTACGAATTTTAACGATAAAACCCTACGCCTACTCGAAAAATCTTTCGTCAAAATTTACCAGAAAGATTCGCTCGGTGGCACGTGTCAGGGCGGTGTAGAGCCAGCGCATCATATCGCGTGTCATCGGCTCGTCGCCAAACAAGCATCTATCGACAAAGACAGCACTCCACTGACCACCTTGTGCCTTATGACATGTCACGGCGTAGGAAAACTTTATTTGAAGCGCGTTAAAGTGCGGATTTTCACGTATTTCCTGAAAGCGTTTAATCTTGCTCTTAATGTCGAGGTAGTCCTTTTCGACCTCATAAAACAGGCGGTTACTCTCCTCACGTGTGAGTGATGGCGACTCCGACGAGATGGTGTCGAGCATAATTTTACACTCGATTTCCGTATCGTCATAATCGGGGAACGAGAGCGTGGCATTTGCGAAACGGAAGCCGTACAACTCCTCGAATCTGCGCAGGCGTTTCAGTCGGGCGATATCTCCATTGGCGATGAAATTTATCGGGCAATTCTCGATACGCTCGGTAAAGTGGTAGTTGTTCTTGACAATCATCAACATATCGTTGCTCTCAATCTCCTCCTCGGCACATAGAACATTGCGCCTGATGCCTTCGTTGTAGCGGTTTGCCCGTTTGTTCGAGCGCGTGATGACTATGGTTTCGTCTTTGCCGTAGCGGTCGTAGCACTCTTGTAGTTTTTCGAGGAAGTCCCCACCGCTGATGGCCTCGAAATCGGGATAACTCATATCAAAATGAGGAATCTCGTACAACTCATTTTCGAGCATACAACGTACCATCGTCGCATTGAAAAGTATGCCTGAATCGCACTCCTGACGCACCACATCGTCCATCGAAGCATACTCAACCTCGCCATAAGGGAGCAACTCCGCGGGGTCGAGAGCCGGGCTGTGGTCGGAGCCTACGGGTGGCAACTGTGCATTATCGCCAACCAGAATCAGACGACAACGCTGACCCGCGCGTACATATTTTATAAGGTCTTCGAGCAGAGAGCCGCTACCAAAGGTCGAATCCCCCGCCGATGAGCCATTCGAGAGCATCGAAGCCTCATCAACGATAAACACAGCATCACGCTCGCGGTTTAGGTCGAGTGAGAAGGTCGATTCGTAAGAGGCATTGGTGCGTTGGCGATAGATTCGCTTGTGAATCGTCTGTGCCTTTTCGCCACAATACTGCGATAGTACCTTCGCTGCCCTGCCTGTCGGAGCAAGCAGAACGGACTTTATTCCGAATGAACGTAGAGCCGCGACCAATGCTGCCACAACGGTAGTTTTTCCCGTTCCGGCATATCCATTTAGGATAAAAATACGCGAAAAATCGTCGCTTGAAATGTACTCCGAGAGTTGTTCGATAATTTTTTTTTGACTTGGAGTTGTTTTGAACGATATTTTTGCGTAAATTTGGGTCGCAATTGTTGTATTAAGCATTTTGCATTGTAAATTTTGTACAAACTTAATAACAAATACTTAAAATGAAAAAAATTATTCAAGTTATTCTGGCGCTCGTTATCGCAGCATTGATTTATGTGGTTTATATGCAGATTTCAACCCCTATCCGCTTCGAGAATGAGCAGAAAGTGCGCGAAAAAGAGGTTATCGCAAAATTGAAGGACATCCGTACCGCACAACGTCAGTTTAAGAGCAAGTATCAGCGTTTTACTGCCGATTTCGACACTCTTATCAACTTCGTGCTGACCGAGCAAATCGAGGGTGAGCGTAAGATTTACGATGAGGACGACTCAATCGGTATGGCAAAACTTAAAAAGATGCGCAAGAAGAATGTCGAGAAGTTTACCTATTCGGTTAAGGACTCGATGTTCAAGCATCTCACTCCGGAGGATGTGGTAGCGTTGCGTTACATTCCCAATACCAAGACCGAGTTCTTGCTCGACGCCGGTACGCTTATGACCGAGTCGAAGGTCGTAATTCCCGTTGTTGAGTGCAAGGCTCCCTACATTGCATTCCTCGATACGGTGGCTTATCGTCAGGAGGTTATCAACCTCGTGGATAACTGCATCAACAACCTTGACAAGTATCCGGGCGTGAAGTTCGGCTCGATGGAGGGCGGTAACAATGAGGCAGGTAACTGGGAGTAATCCAACTGCAACCGACAAGAACGTGTCCATTCAGCTTCGGTTGGATGGACACTCTTTTTCGGCTGATACCCTACCCACAGAGGTTGCAGAGGATAGTGTTGTCGTCGTGGAGTTGCTGACGGCCAAGAGCGTGCTGGTGCCGGAGGAGTGCTTTGCTCCGGAGGTGGCAGGTCGGCTCTTGTGGCTTTCGGGTGTGCCTTGCACCGAGAAGGAATCGCCCGTATGGAGCCGTGTCAAGGATGGAGTGGTTGTTGTGATGGCTCTGAATCGAGAGATTAAAGAGGTACTCGATGCCCGCTATGGCTCACGCATAGAGTATAGTTCTCCGATGTTGCGTGGTCGCGCAGGAGAGGGCCGATACCTATATGTATATGTAGCCGGTAATGTTGCTTACTTCAAGTTCTTCGACGGCACAAAACTCGCATTGTGCGAGGCTGCATCGATTGTCGGAGAGGATGATATTCTCTGTATGGTCGAAAATATTCTCTGCGAGTTTAATGCGCAGGAGAGTGTTATCCGTGTTGCCGGAGAGGATAGCGAAGGTGTGATAAAACTACTGAAACAGTACCATAAAGTTGAAAAATGCGAATAATTAGCGGAAAATACAAGGGGCGCACAATCAATCCCCCGAAGAATCTTCGCGCACGCCCCACAACGGACTTTGCCAAGGAGAATCTCTTTAATGTCCTGACCAATATGGTCGATTTTGAGGAGTGTGATGTTCTCGACCTCTTTGCAGGTACAGGCTCCATAAGTTATGAGTTCGCATCGCGAGGTGCGCGCAGCGTAACCTCGGTGGAGATAAATCCCGTACATTTCAACTTTATCCGCTCGACGGCTCGCGAACTCGGCTTTGGGAATATGTTTGTTGTGAAGGCAAATGTTTTTCTCTATTTGAAGAGCGTGACCAAGCAGTTCGACCTTATATTTTCGGACGCTCCCTACGATTTGGAGGGCAGCGAGAAGGTTGTGGATGCCGTTTTCGAGAAGGATTTGCTGCGAGAAGATGGAATTTTCGTGTTTGAACACTCCGCAAAGCAAAATTTTTCTTCACATCCAAATTTCTATCAATTAAGGAGTTACGGAAGTGTGCAATTTTCTTTCTTCAAAAAATGAAAAAAAAATTTGGAGATTAAGATTTTTGTACTACCTTTGCATTCGCAATCAGCAATTGGTGCGTTAGTTCAGCTGGTTAGAATACGTGCCTGTCACGCACGGGGTCAGGGGTTCGAGTCCCCTACGCACCGCCAAGAAGACGACTTTTCCGAGTCGTCTTTTTTTTGTGCGCAGGAAACTCGCTCGGTCGGTGGCGACTCGGCTGACTTGTCTTCGGATGGTAGTTGTTTGCTACGCAAATCATCGTGCTTGCTGTTCGATTGTGTCTGAAAATATATTTTCGCCACATCGCCCAGCAACCACGACAATCTTCGATTGCAACTACCTCCTTTCGGTCGGCTCTCAACTGCTGCAACCGTTCAAGTCCCAAGAAGACGAGAGTATCTTTATGTAATTATGTTCGCACCGCCAAGAAGACGACTTTTCCGAGTCGTCTTTTTTTGTGCGCAGGAGACTCGCTCGGTCGGTGGCGACTCGGCCAACTTGTCTGCGGGTGGAGTAAAATGCTAAATTTATATCAGACGTCTTATTTCTTGCTGATGCGAGAGAGAATGTCGAAGTTCCACACCACACCGATTCGAATCTGGTGGTAGTGCCAATCCATCAACCCTGCCTGATGCGATAATCGTAGCGACCAATCGCCAAAAGCATACGAGAGATTGGTTTTGATTGTCATCGGGCGGTCGCCATCGCCCTCCCAGCCGACATAACCGCCAAGGCAGGTGTCGATACCGAATCGCTTATACTTATATGCCAACAACGCACCGTACATTACGGCATCGTTTTGGCGTCCATTATCGGTCTGCCAGCAAAGAAATCCGGTCGATAAAGCCACGCGCAAAATTCCCCCCCCCTTGCCAAATTGTAATCCACGGCCTACGGAGACATCAAAGAAGTATCCCGGAGCATCGTAGCATCTACCCTCGGCAAACCGATTTGCCGAAGCGGTTTTCAGTGCCGCACGCACGGTCATATCGCAATGATGTCGCTCCTGACTCAAAATCCTGATATCTGCCGAAACATAGGCATCGCCCGAATCAAAACCCTTCAAATCTCCCTTGTGAGGCAGTCTGCGCAGGGCATTGACCTCTGCCGAGGTGTGGAAATATTCGAAGATTGGCATCCAGACCGTGAGATTTGCCTTGGGCGTAAAGAGCGGAATTGTCAATCGAGCAAACATATCTGCCGTAACATCATCCGCAACCGAGCCTGTGGTCGTGCCGAGGAAGCAATCCCCATACAGTTCCAAGCGCATATCCGCGGAGGTTCTGCCATCGAGCATATCAGGCACCGGAAAGGCATTGGGCCCGAAATATGCGGGTCCAATCTTCGACGGAATGCTCAAATTGGGGCGCACGATTGTTGTCTGCGCATTGGCAAAGCCTGCAATGCAGAGCATGGTCAGCGTGATAATGCTGGCGAGGATTCGGTTTCTCATCTTTGGTTTGGGTGTTGGTAGTTATTTCTGCGATAGACCAACAACTACCGCTCGTTTATATAGGGATTAGGGTAGGAAATTCTCATTCTACCCCACCTGCGCTTATATCGTTACTCCACTTTCGTTACGGGGTCGCACGTGAGTCCCACGCCCAACTTGTTGAAAATCTTGTGGTCCACCTCGCTCAACATCACCGTTGAATGTACCTGACAACCCTTCAACTTGGGCAACTCGTCGAGAGCCTTGCGACAATCCTCATCGTGGTTACTCAACAGCGACAACGCCACCAGCACTTCGTCGGTATGCAGGCGTGGATTGTGTCCGTGCAGATACTCTACCTTGGTCTTCTGTATCGGGGCAATCAAATCCTCTGCAATAAGTTTCTTATCGTGGGGAATACCTGCCAGATACTTCGTAGCATTGAGCAATAGAGCAGCGCTCGAACCGAGCAGAGAACTTGTGCGCGAGGTAATAATCGTACCATCGTGCAACTCTATCGCTGCCGAAGCACCGCCACTCTCCTCCTGCTTTGCGCGTGCGGCTACGGTTGTACGACGGAAGTCGGTAGTCAATTTCGCCTGCTTCATAATCAGGGCAATCTTATTAACTTCGTGTTCGTTGCTGCCCTTCTCGGCAAGTTTGCAGAGGGCGTAGTAGTAGCGACGTATAATCTCCTCGCGAGCCGCATTCTCGCACACCTCCTCATCCGAGATGCAGTAGCCAATCATATTGACGCCCATATCTGTCGGAGATTTGTATGGGCTTTCGCCATAGATACCCTCGAAGATTGCATTGAGTACAGGGAAAATCTCGATATCGCGATTGTAATTTACAGCAATATTTCCGTATGCCTCCAAGTGGAACGGGTCAATCATATTGACATCGTTAAGGTCTGCCGTAGCCGCCTCGTAAGCCATATTTACGGGGTGTTTAAGCGGTAGATTCCACACCGGGAAGGTCTCAAACTTGGCGTATCCCGCTTTCTGACCTCGACGATTCTCCTGATAGAGTTGGCTCAAACATACAGCCATCTTGCCACTGCCCGGACCCGGAGCCGTAACGATAACCAACGGACGCGAGGTCTCAACGAAGTCGTTCTTGCCGAAGCCCTCCTCCGAGTCAATAAGTGCCACATTGTTGGGATAGCCATCGATTGTGTAGTGGTAATAGACCTTGATGCCCATACGCTCCAATCGCAGACGATAGGCATCGGCACTCGCCTGCCCGTTATAGTGAGTGATAACAACACCACCCGAATAGAATCCTGCGTTCTCGAACTCGCCACGCAGGCGCAACACATCCTCATCGTAAGTGATACCGAGGTCGCTGCGCATCTTATTCTTCTCGATATCTATTGCGCTGATGACCGTGATAATTTCGGCATAATCACGCAATTGCATAAGCATACGCAACTTACTATCAGGCAGAAATCCCGGCAATACGCGGCTGGCGTGATTGTCGTCGAAGAGTTTGCCTCCAAATTCGAGATAGAGTTTATCCCCGAACTGACTGATGCGTTTTTTAATCTGTTCGGATTGGATTTTAAGATACTTGTCGTTATCAAAACCTGTTTTCATATATGGAATAAATTTATATGTTTCTTCACTTTTTACGTCGGATTTTTCGCAGGGGTAATTTCAGTACTCCGAAGAATGCCTCACCGAAGATTCCGCTCGACATCTTTGATGTGCCGGCTACCCTATCAATAAAGATTATCGACACCTCGCGAATCTTGTAGCCGAGTCGCCATGCGGTATATTTCATCTCGATTTGGAATCCGTAGCCCACCATCTGCACGCGGTCGAGGTCGATGTTCTGCAACACTTCGCGACGATAGCCTACAAATCCTGCCGTAGCATCATTTACGGGCATACGTGTAATAAGGCGCACATATTTCGAGGCGAAATAGGACATCAGCAGTCGCGACAAAGGCCAATTTACGACATTAACACCCGTAACGTAGCGCGAGCCGACAACCACATCCGCTCCCTCCTCCATAGCCTGTGTCAGGCGTAGTAGGTCGTCGGGGTTATGCGAAAAGTCGCAATCCATCTCGAAAACGGCATCGTAATTATGCTCCAACGCCCACTTAAAGCCTGCGATATAGGCAGTGCCGAGTCCTAATTTGCCACTACGCTCGATAAGGAACAGACGCTCGGCATAGGATGATTGCAGAGTGCGGACAATCTCGGCAGTGCCATCGGGCGAGCCGTCGTCAATCACGAGCAGATTAAACTCTCCGTCGAGCGAAAAGACCTTGGCAACCATTGCTTCGATATTCTCCCGCTCGTTATAGGTCGGTATGATTATAAGTTTGCGCATCATATCTACATCAACTTTTCGAATTTACGTTTTCCGAACATATATCGCAGCACTATCGAGCCACGAAAGAGTGTATTCGGGCATCCCGAAGCAACGGCCGTTGAACGTATCTGCCGACGCTCACGAGCAAGCCGGCTGTGCCAACGCACGAAATCGGCATAAGCCCTCGCCACTGCCCACGCACCGCGAAAGTTGCCCTTCACTGCATAACTCAATGCTGCCAGCGCATCAAGTAGAGGTCTTACCACAGCCACAACGGCTCTCTGTCCCGCGGTTGAACAACGGAAGAGCATAGCCAGATTGTTGCGATGATTCAAAAAAATCTTATTTGGCGAGTCGGTCGCCAACGTGCCACCGCCAAAGTGATAGACTTTGCTGCGCGGCTCAACCTCGACCTTGTATCCGGCAAGGTGCATACGCCAGCAGAGGTCAATCTCCTCCATGTGAGCAAAAAAGTGCGATGCAAATCCACCCAACGCCTTGAACACGTCGAGCCTGCAACAAAATGCTGCACCGCTCGCCCAGAAGACCTCACGAGGCTCGTCATATTGCCCGCAATCGCGCTCCACGCACTTCATTATCCTGCCTCGGCAGAAGGGATAACCCAAATAGTCGATAAATCCGCCCGACGCTCCGGCATATTCAAACTGCTCGCGGTCTTCGCTCCAAAGTAATTTCGGAGCCACTGCTGCCACTCGCTCATCCTCATTGAGCCTCGCCACTAACGGCTCTAACCACCCCTCCGGAGTCTCGACATCAGAATTTAGTAGCACGCAATACTCTGCCTCGACCATCTCCAAGGCTCGATTGTAGCCCTCGGCAAATCCGTAGTTGCGCTCCAAACGCAGTCTTTCAACCGTCGGAAACTCTCGCTCCAAAACCTCCACGGAGTCGTCAGTAGAGCCATTGTCGGCAACGATAATACGCACCTGCTTCGGTGTGTTGGCGACAACGCTCGGCAGAAAGCGGCGCAGATGTGCCGTTCCGTTCCAATTGAGTATGACGACTGCCGTATTGTTCATATCTTATAACTTTCTATTCGGGCGCATAACGGGTCGATACTTGCCATCGGGGCGATGCTTCCATCGACGATGCGACCAGATCCACATTTCGGGACAATCCTGAATATCCTTTTCGAGCAATCGCACGTATCGCTCGGTTATCTCGAACTGCTCGACCTGCTCCACTCCGTCATAAATCATCTCCATACGTGCCTCGTAGTAGCCACGTCGCACCTTGCGCTGGCTGACATAGAATACCGGCACTCCGAACTTCAATGCCAACTGCTCGCCACCCTCGAAGAAGAGAGTGTCGCGATTGAGGAAGCGATACCAATGACTGTCGGGCAGTCGCGGAGGATTTTGGTCGGAGATAAGACCAAAAGCCAAACGCTTGCCTTCGTAGCCGTTACGATTGCGGATAAAGAACCGCAACGAGTCGTATGATGCCACAGGTAACTCGCGCTCGTGGTCACGCAGACGTTTGTATAGTTCGTTGATAATCTCGTTGTGAATCTTATGATAGACCGCCACAAGGATATGATTCTGCAACCACATACCCCAAAATCCATAATACTCCCAGCATCCCAAGTGTGAGGTCATGGCAATACAGTTGCGGTCGCCTAAAATCTCCTGAATCTCGTCATTATTGGTAAAGACCATACGTCGCTTACACTCTGCCTCGTCCATACGTGCCATAACCAATGTATTTACCATCATCTCGGCAAGGTTGCGGTAGAACTTGCGACGTATATCTGCAATCTCGCTCGCGCTCTTCTCCGGAAACGAGTTGCGCAGGTTGGTATCGACGAGTTTGCGACGATAGCGGATGCAGTAGTAGATGATAAAGTATATCATCTCCTGAATCACATAATATTGGAACCAATAAGGCAACGACGAGATGCACTTGCAAAGAAACCACAGCGTTTCTAACCCCACTCTCTGCCAAAATCCCAACTCTGCACTATCGTTCTTCAATCTCATCTCTCTTACCCTGTTTTGGTTGTCCGGCAAGGACAATTACAAACTCGCCCTTTGGCTCATTCTGTCGGAAATGTTCAGCCACCTCCGCAACCGTTCCGCGCACGGTCTGCTCGAATTTCTTGGATATCTCACGAGTAACCGACACCTTTCGCTCGGCTCCGAAGATCTCGGCAAATTGTTCGAGGCACTTTACCACGCGGAAAGGCGATTCGTAGAATATCATCGTGCGCTCCTCCTGCTGCAACTCCAACAGACGCTTGTTGCGACCCTTCTTCTGGGGCAGAAAACCCTCAAAGCAGAATCTGTCGCACGGAAAACCGCTCTGTACCAATGCCGGAATACATGCCGTGGCTCCGGGCAGTGTCTCAACCTCGATACCCGCCTCGACACACGTTCTTACCAGCAGAAATCCGGGGTCGGAAATTCCGGGCGTTCCCGCATCCGACACCAACGCGACCGTATGTCCTGCCTCGATAGATTCGGCAACCATACGCACCGTGGCGTGTTCGTTAAACTTGTGATGTGAGTACATCTTTTTCTCGATGCCGAGATGTTTAAGCAGGAATGACGTGGTGCGAGTATCTTCGGCAAGGATGAAATCGACCTCGCGCAACACATCGACGGCTCGCAAGGTGATATCTCCGAGGTTGCCTATCGGTGTGGGAACTATATAGAGTTTGGACATATCGCGTTAGTTATATTTGCGTTCGAGGAGTTCCATCATCAACTTTGTTCCATCGGAATTGGGATTCCAATCAAAGTTCTCGACGATATAAATCATACAATCCTCGAAATTGTCAAATTCGTTCAATCGGGCAACTACCCTCTCATACTCCTCGCTGCTACCTCCGAAAAGGTCGCGAATCAGCAAAAAGCGGTCGTTGATACCCACAGCCTTGCCGATATCGTCTATTGACCCCTTGACAATAGCCTCGGCAGCGGTATCTTTGGGCTTGATAGAGTCTGCAATGGTGCGAACATTACTCTTGATAACCTCGCCCAATACCTGTTCCGACTCCGGCACAGGGCTTGCTGTCGCAGTCGCAACGGCAACCTCAATCTTTGGCTCTACATAGTTGGTCTCGGTGGCAAAAATGGCGGTCGGAGTGTCGTTTTCAACCTCGGTCTGCCCGGTAGCCGATACATCCAAATCGACCTCTACGAACTCCTCGCTACCCTCCTCGGACAAAACCTCAATTTCAACCTCGTCGGCCGACGTCGCAACACTCGGATTGGGCGCAACTTCTGCCTCTGCGGAGAGAGTTTGGCTCGGTTGGGGTGTTGGCTCCGACTTCGGAGTTGGAGTAGGAGTCGGTTGGGGCGTGGGCAGTTCAGCACTCTCCGCAACGCTCTTTTTGGTCGTGGGCGCAGGCTCGTCGTCATAGAGCGACATCATCTTTGTTCTACGCGATGTGCGTGGAACAAACAAATCCACATCTCCAAATAGCGACGGCTGCCCCATCATGGTCTCGGCAGCAACCATAGGCTCTGTCGTACTCTTCACGCTCTCATCTGCCACTTCGGGAGTTGCCTTCTCGTCGGTTTCGGGCGCAATCGGCTCTGTGGCAGCGACCTCTGACGCATCCTCTTCTAATGATACCTCGAAGGCTGGAACATCTGCCTCGACGTTTGCCGGCTGCTCCTCTATAACAGCCTCTGCGTCGTTGGTTGCTTGCTCCTTCGGCTCTGCCTCTTCAACCGCCTCGAAAGGAGGCTCCTCGTGGTTGGGCATTTCAACATCTTCGGGCATCAAAGCCTCCGGAATAAAGCCCTCGAAAACATCGTCAAGCGATATGGCGACTCCGATTGGAATCTCTTCTTCTGCGGAAGCGGCTACACCCTCGGTAGTCTGCTCGGTGACGGCTGTTGGTGTCGGCTCTGCCTCCGGGAGTATCGTTTCGGGCTGTGGCGATGCCCCGAATCTCATTTGAGAATAGACCTCACGAAGTTTTCCGAGCGCAAGGTCACGTTCAAGGTCATCAACGCCCTTTTCACCCCACTCTTCCACGAGTTGCAACACTTGTTGCAGATGATTTTTTATCTCTGATAAATTCATATTTTTCGGATAAGTATATTCAACCTCCAAAAATACAAATTATATTACAAAAACACAAACAAAAAAGACCGCCAAAGCGGTCTTGATTCAAAAAAAATATCGATTTGCTACTTCTGTCGGAAATATATCTGCATCGGCACGCCCGAAAAATCCCACTGCTCGCGCATCTTATTTTCAAGAAAACGACGATACGGCTCACGGATATACTGTGGCAGATTGACAAAGAATGCAAACTGCGGAGTCGGTGTGGGCAACTGCGTTGCGTACTTGATACGGATGTACTTACCCTTGGTCGAGGGGGGTGGTGTCTCCTCGATGATGGGCAGGATAAAGTCGTTAAGTTCCGAGGTCGGAATACGACGACGACGCGACTCATATACACGGATTGCGGTCTGCAACACCTCCAAGATACGCTGCTTGTTGATTACCGAGGTGAAAATCAACGGAATATCACTGAACGGAGCGAGTTTCTTTTCGAGGAATTCGCGCCACTCCTTCATCGTATTATTGCCCTTCTCGATAAGGTCCCACTTATTGACCACAATAACGCAACCCTTGCGGTTGCGGACAATCAGATTGTGAATGTTAAGGTCTTGCTGTTCAATACCTTGTGAGGCGTCGAGCATCAGGATACAGACATCCGAATTTTCGATTGCACGAATCGAGCGCATAACCGAATAGAACTCCAAATCCTCGGTAACCTTACCCTTCTTGCGCATACCTGCCGTATCGACCAAATAGAAATCCATACCGAACTTGTTGTAGCGCGTATGAATCGAGTCGCGGGTCGTACCGGCAATATTCGTTACGATATTGCGCTCCTCGCCAAGCAGAGCATTTGTCAATGACGATTTGCCGACATTAGGACGACCGACAATAGTAATACGTGGCAACTCCTCGGCATACTCCGCCTCGCAATCTTCGGGCAGCAGGCGCAAAATCTCGTCCATCAAATCGCCCGTACCGCTACCCGACATAGAACTGATGCAGTAGGGATCGCCCAAACCGAGCGAGTAGAACTCATGCGACGAGTAGATCAGGTCGTAATTATCGACCTTGTTGCAGACGAGCAACACCTTCTTCTCTGTACGACGCAGAATATCGGCCATCATCATATCGAGGTCGGTAACACCTGTATTTACCTCGACCATAAAGAGGATTACATCCGCCTCATCAATGGCAAGCATAACCTGGCGACGAATATCATCCTCGAAGATATCCTCACTATTGACCGTATAACCTCCGGTGTCAATAACCGAAAATTCGCGTCCATTCCAATCGGTTTTGCCGTAGTGGCGGTCGCGTGTCGTGCCGGCTGTGGCATCGACAATTGCCTGACGCTGACCAACCAAGCGGTTAAAGAGCGTACTCTTGCCCACGTTGGGGCGTCCTACTATCGCTACAAGACTCATAATCTTACTAAATAAAATATCTGCCCCAAAAAAGCGTTATCTTAACGAGTTTGTGGCAGTTTTGTTAAACCACGGCGCAAAGATACTCTATTTTTTGACAAATAAAAAGCGACAAAACAGCAACTTTTACACGAAAAAACACTATATTTGAAGATTCAAAACGACGTATGAAGAAGATTTTACTACTTTTAGCAGGTATATTTACCTTTACAGCGACCTCGATGGCCGCCAATCCGAAGAGCGATTTTACGCAGGAAAACTCTTCGAAAGGCGGGTCACGATTGCGCACAGAGTGGGGACTGACCGGTGCTGCATACTATAACACCTTCAAAATTTCGAAGGCTCCGAGCGGGCTCCACGCCAAGGCCCAAATCGGCTATGGAGGCGGATTGCACATGGCACTGAAAATCGGCAGATTCTTTGCCGTGCAGCCGGAGATAAATTATCAATATACCACCTTCAAGGTGGGCTTCGACAGTGCAAAAAAGAGCCATAAGGTTAAATCACACACGGTCGATATTCCCGTATTGCTCTCGCTGCGTTTCGGAAATGTGTTCAGAGTCAATGCCGGCCCTCTCTTTACACTGATGAACAACTGCTTCTATATGGATGCCAATAACGAAAAACAGATGTTCGGCAACACGCGACCGACATTCGGTTATAGTGCCGGTGTGGCAGTTGTGCTTTTTCGAGGATTGCTGATAGACGCCCGCTATACGGGATACTTCAAATCGTCGCTGAACAACTTTGATGGCAAGGAGTTTAACTCCAATCTCAACTCCATATCACTAAAAGTCGGATACCTCTTCTAATTTATATATGACTGACACTACCAACAAGGAGATATTTATAGATGGCGTCGATACGCGCGAGTTGTATGGCGTGAATGATGTCTATATCGAGCAGATTAAGACCCTGCATCCGAAACTCAAAATCATTGCTCGTGGCTCGACCCTGAAAGTTCTCGGCTCAAAGGGCGATATTGAGGATTTCGAGCGTAAGATGAAGGGGCTTATTGCCTATTATAATCGTTATGGACACATCTCGAAAGAGGTTATTGCTCAATCGTTTGCGCGAGGCATCTCACGCGAAGAGCAACCTGTGACAGATTTGAGCGACGTGATAGTCTATGGCAACAACGGCAATATTATTCGCGCCCGCACCGTAAATCAGCAAAAACTTGTCGAACTCTACCGCTCGAATGACTTGATTTTCGCTACGGGACCAGCCGGTTCGGGTAAGACTTACACCGCAATCGCATTGGCGGTTAGGGCTTTGCGTGACAAGCAGGTAAAACGCGTTATCCTAACTCGCCCGGCTGTCGAGGCTGGCGAAAAACTCGGTTTTCTGCCCGGAGATTTGAAGGACAAACTCGACCCCTATCTACAACCTCTCTACGATGCACTGAACGATATGATTCCGCCTGCAAAGTTGCAGAAGTTCATGGAGGACGGAACCGTTCAGATTGCTCCGCTGGCATATATGCGCGGTCGCACGCTCGATAATGCCTTTGTGATTCTCGACGAGGCACAGAACACGACCCTTTCGCAGATTAAGATGTTTTTGACCCGTATGGGTCGCAACGCGAAGTTTGTGGTTACGGGCGATGTTACGCAGATTGACCTTCCGCATCGTAGCGACAGCGGATTGACGAGGGCCATGCGCGTAGTGGATGGAATCAAGGGAATCGGTTTCGTAGAGTTTGACAAGCGCGACATCGTGCGTCACGATCTTGTAAAGCATATTGTCGAGGCTTTTGACCGTAACGATGCTACCCGAAGTGCAACAAGAGATAACGCAACTGAAATAAAAGATAATCAAGATAATAACAAATAATAAAATGCTACAACTATGAACACAAATCTTAAAGATCTAAAACCCTCGCTCGTGTGGAAACATTTTAGCGAGATTGTAAATATTCCGCGCCCGTCGCACCACGAAGAGAAGATTCGCGAGTATGTTGTCGAGTTCGCGAAGGCTCACAACCTCGAATACAAGGTTGATGAGGCGTGCAACGTCTATGTTCGCAAGCCTGCGACTCCGGGCTACGAGAATCGTATGGGCGTGATTCTGCAAGCCCACCTCGATATGGTGCCGCAGAAGAACAACGATAAGGTTTTCGACTTCGAGAACGACCCTATCGAGGCGTACATCGATGGCGAGTGGGTAACGGCAAACGGCACGACACTCGGTGCAGATAATGGAATAGGTGCAGCAGCTATTCTCGCTGTACTTGAAGACAATACGCTCTGCCACGGAGAGGTCGAAGCACTCTTTACGGCAACCGAGGAGACCGGTATGGATGGAGCATTCGGCTTGCAGGCTGGTCTGCTTAAAGGCGACATCCTGCTGAACCTCGACTCCGAGACCGAGGGAGAACTCTACGTAGGTTGCGCAGGTGGTTTGGATGCAAATATTACATTTGACTATACGGCCGAGGCTGCTCCCGTAGGTTATGAGGCAGTAGCGCTGACCGTTAAGGGATTGAAGGGCGGACATTCGGGAATCCAAATCGGCTACCAGCGCGGTAATGCCAATCGTCTTCTATTCCGTTTCTTGCGTCAAACGACGCAGGAGTGGTTGCTCGCATCGGTCGATGGTGGTGGTCTGCGCAATGCGATTCCGCGCGAGGCAACGGCTGTGTTACTCGTGAAAAATGCAGCAGAATTTGCAGCGGAAGTCGCTAATTACGAGAAGACTGTAATTGCTGAATTTGAAGGCATTGAAGATAGCATCTCAATCTTTGCTGAAAGTTGTCCGACACCTGCGGAGATTATCCCTTCGGCAGTTGCAGAGTCGCTCTCGAAGGCTGTTATCGGTGCGCCCGACGGAGTAGTGCGTATGTCGGTGGCAATGGAGGGTCTTGTGCAGACCTCTACCAATATGGCACGCGTAGTATCTGACGGCAAGACAATTCGCCTGCAATGTCTGCTGCGCAGTTCGATGAACAGCGAGAAGGAGGCTCTTGGCGAGGCTATTAAATCAGTATTCGAATTGGCCGGTGCAACTGTTGAGTTGTCGGGAAGTTACGACGGTTGGAATCCAAATATGCAGTCGCCTATTCTCCACGCAATGAAGGCTTCGTATAATGCACTGTACGGCAAGGAGCCGGCAGTGATGGCTATACACGCGGGCTTGGAGTGCGGAATTATCGGTGGCACCTACCCCAACCTCGATATGATATCATTCGGACCGACAATATGTTACCCCCACTCACCTGACGAGAAGGTCGAGATTGCTTCGGTGGCAAAATTCTACGAATTTTTGCTTGACTCCCTGAAAAATGCACCTATAAAAAAGTAGCGTCGTGGAGCGTTTACCTATAAGTGAAAGGTGGTTTGCGATAGTCAATCCCGTGGCCGGTATGGGTCGCGGATTGGAGGACTTTCCGCAGATTTCAAAACTCCTGCGCGATAATAGCATTCCTGCCGACCCTGTATTTACGGAGCATAAATATCACGCGACCGAATTGACTGTCGGTGCGATACAGAAGGGATATCGCAAAATTATCGTCATTGGTGGCGATGGAACGCTGCACGAGGTTGTCAATGGACTGTTTATCCAGCACGAAGTACCTTCAACCGAGGTTACGCTTGCCGTAATCTCGATTGGTACGGGTAATGACTGGATTCGTATGTTTGGTATCCCACGCAACTATTCGGCTGCAATCCGTGCTATGCGTGAAGGTTACACCTTCTTGCAGGATGTGGGCGAGATTACCTACGAGGAGGCCAAATATGTGCAGACGCGATATGTGGCGAATGTCGCAGGTGGAGGTCTGGATGCACATACCATCAAACTCTTCAACCACTCGAAGATGAAGGGACGCAAAGGCAAGAGCCTCTATTTGTGGAGCCTTGTGCGGGCATTTTTCGGATACAAATCGCCCGGCGTAAAGGTGTGGATTGACGACAAGTTGGTATATAATGACCTTCTGTTCAGTTTCGCAATTGGAATCTGCAAGTTCAATGGTGGTGGTATCCAGCAGTTGCCGGCCGCAGTTGCGGATGACGGACTTTTTGATGTTACGCTGATTCGCCCCGTGCATTGGTGGCATATCGTCTTCCGCCTGAAAAAACTTTTCAATGGAAAGATTTACGAAATCGGACACGTTCAGCACCTTCAAGGTAGCCACATCAAGGTCGAGGCTTCGCCCGAAATGCCACTTGAAGTTGATGGTGAGTTGCTCGGTCATACTCCACTTAATTTCAATATATTACATCGAGTCGTCAGAGTTATCGTCAATAAGGACTTCTTGTAGTAAGTAGAAGTCCTTTATAGAAAAATGATGTGTTCGGCAAACAAGACCGGACACATCATTTTGCATTAGTTCAACACTTGGCACGCGGATTGCACTAATGCGGAGAGTAAAACCAAAATCAAAGCAGAACGATGAAAAAATTTTTACTCTCGGTGTCGATGGTGGCACTTGCTCTTATCTCAATCACAGGCTGCTCGGAGCAGGCTAAATGGAATCGCTCGCAGCGTCAGGCAATGCGCGAGGCTCTCAAAGAGTATCGCCGTATGGTCTATCTCAACAACTTGACCGATGCCGAATTTATGCTCTTTACCGACGATGTTGCCCTCGCACTCGAAGAGGACTACCCCGTCTATACCTCTTTTATGAAGATGCCCGGTGTGAATGACACGGTGCAGGTCTATGTCGTTACCACGATTGTCGAGGAACTCGATGCCGATGCGCGTAATATGCGCCACATCTTCCCCTATCCTACGCTCGTGAGCCAGAACATCCTACCCGCAGGGCTTGACCGCGCACAGCAGCACGCTTTCTATAATTGTCTGGCGGGCAAGGTCGATAACACCTACTCCACGATGGAGCAGTTTGTAGATGCGATTTTAGCCGACTCTACCAATCAGTCACAAATTGCGCAGATGCAGTTGCAGTGTGCCAACGAACTCTTCAACTGGACTGTAACTATCGATGAGATTATCCTGATGGATTAGGATTTTATATCTGACAAATATTCACAAAGAGGCGGCTCAACCATCATCGGTCGAGCCGCCTCTCCTCGCAAGGAAGAGACCCTTTTATCGGGGCTCTTCCGTTTGTGCAATAAACTAATCAAATCACTATTTTTCTTGTCGCTTCTTATACTCCTCGCGAGCCATCTTTGTCAATTTACCATCAATCGAGTAGAGCTTATAGAGTTGTTGTGGAGTCAGCACTCGCTCAAAGATAAAGATGTAGGTTTTGCGCACCATAGCCATCGATATCTGATTGTCGTAACGGGCTTTAAGGTGGTCGTTAATATCCTTACGGGTTGCCGTCTCGATGTCAATCTTCTGACTCTTTGTGCGGTTGAAATTGAGGTTGTGATAATATTGGCGATAGATAGGAGCAAACTTCGCAAAGACCTCATCGCTCAACTCCAACTCCGTCTTGATAATTTGCAGACGAATATCCATCAACTCCTTCTTTTCAGCATGCTGCGCACCCTGCCCCTCGGTCTTCGTAGGATTCTCGGCTTGCGTCTGCGGAGCCTGTGCAAATGCGATTCCTGCAACTGCTACGACGAGCAGTATCGACATAAATACTCGTTTCATAATTCCAAAGTTTTAAGATGTTTATAATTCTATTCTTTTAGTAAAAATATGTTTTATCGGAGTCGCTGTCATACTCATATGCAAACTCCCACAACACATCCGTAGAACATTCGGCCAGCATACGCTCGTACCTGTTTTCGAGCGAGTTGTAGTCCCACGCCCACCACGCTGCACCGCACACAGCCAAAACAACTGCGGCTGCAATTGCTACTCGCGTGACGATAAATGTTCGTCTGCGGTGGAGTCCCTGCGCACCGGCATCAAGACTCTTTGCCTGCATCTTTGCCCTCTCGAAGAATCCTTCGGGAGTAGCATACGGCAATCGCTTGCCCACATTGTCAAAATCAAACTCTTTCATCGTGTCATCATCTCTTTTACGCGCTGTTGCGCATAGTGATAATTCGTTTTGCAAGCACCCTCGCTGATGCCTGTAATTCGGCTAATCTCGCTATATTCCAACTCGTCGTAATAGCGAAGGTTAAAGACCAATCGTTGCTTTGTCGGCAAGGCGAGCAGTGCTTGTTGAAACCTACCCTCTATCGAGTCGGCAGACTCCCCCACCTCGTGGGTAAAATCCTTCGAGAGCGTATGCCCGATGCTGTCAAGGGTAACAAATCGCCATCGACATCTCCTGCGCAGACGGTCAAGAGCCGCATTTGTCGCTATACGATAGCACCACGACCTCAATCCCTCGGCATCTCCACGATACGACTCAATTGACGAGAAAATCTTAATCCACACCTCTTGCAGCGTATCCTCCGCCTCCTCGTGAACTACCACCATACGGCGCAAATGCCAATATAGTGGCTCGGTGTAGGCATCGACCAGCAATGCAAAGCCTTCGCTTCGCCTCTCGCGGTCGGTCAGCAGCCGAAGTATCTCCGAGGTCTCGATAATCATTTTTGGTTCGGTTTCAGTTATAAGACGCTATTCGGGCGTAAAAGTTAAAATCTTCTCAAAAAAAAGAGCGGCTTCTTCGCAGAGCCACTCTTACACTATTAGTTATAATTCAGCCCCTACTCCAAGCCCAGATTGAATACAATCTTCTGGCAGTAGGTCTCTTCGGGCGAAAGCAACACCGAAGGGAAATCATCGTGATTGACCGCATCGGGATAGTTTTGGCACTCGATAGCCACACCTGCATAGTCTGCATAGCGACCGCCCGACTTGGTTATGGGGCATCCCCCCGACAACCAATTGCCGGTATAGACCATCGCTCCTGCCTGCGACGAGAGAATGGTAACCTTACGGCCGGTTGTCTTTTCGCGCAGTTCGGCAACCTTTTGCAAGATATTGGGTTTCCAATCATTCAGCACGAAGAAGTGGTCATAACCGCGGAAATCCTTGATATGATTAAACTCCGCAGCGATATCATCTCCCAAGCGACGCCAATCGCAGAAATCCATCGGAGTACCTGCTACGTCGAGGTGTTTGCCCGTAGGAATCTGTACATCGTTCATTTCGAGTACCTGCGAGCAGCAAAGACGCAATTCGTGGTCGAGGATATCGCCACTCTCCTCGCCTTTGAGGTTCCAATAGGTGTGGTTCGTGAGATTTACGGGAGTTACGCGGTCGGACTTGGCAACGAAGAGAATGTTGATATTATTCTCATCGTCCAAATCGTAAGCCACCTCCACATTTACCTCGCCCGGATATCCGGCATCGCCATCCTCGGATGTAAGGGCAAAAACTACACGATTCTCCTCCACGCGGCTCTCCCAAAGTTTGGTGCCGTAGCCGTGCGAGCCTCCGTGCAGGTGATTGGGGCCGTTATTGGTTTCGAGATTGTACTCTACCCCCTCGACCGTCATACGGCCATTGGCAATGCGGTTAGCCACACGACCAATACTCTTGCCGGCACACGCAGGGTCGTTATAATATCCTTCAAAACTCTTATAGCCGAGAACGACATCTGCCACCTTGCCATTGCGGTCGGGGTACTTGACCGACGTCAATGTTGCACCGAGATTACAGAGTTGCACCTCACAACCATTTGCATTGCGCAGTGTATAGAGGATTACCGCCTCGCCTTCCGGGGTCATACCCCAAACATGTTGTTCAATCGAGTTTTTCATATTTTTCGTCATTTAGGTTATCGTTACCACTTACTCCGCTGGTGTGAGGTTCGCAAAGAGCGCATCAATACGCTTCAAGCACTCCTCCTTGCCGAGGAACGAAGTTACATCATACATTCCGGGACCCTTGCCGGCTCCGACCAACGCCAGACGCAGAGTATTCATAACCTGCCCCATACCGTAACCCTTGCTCTCAATCCACGCATGTACAATCTTCTCGGTATTTTCGAGCGAGAAGTCATCAATACCTGCCAGCACCTCGCGCAACTCTGCCAGAATCGCAGGATTAGAGCCCTTCCAATACTTGCGAGCCTGCTTCTCCTCGTACTCCGTAGGTGCCACGAAGAAGTAGGAGGTCAAATCCCACAAATCGCCAATGAAGGTAGCACGCTCCTTCATAATGCCGGCAACCTTGCCAGCCACCTCGTCTGCGACCTCTATACCATGTTCGCGCAGAATCGGCTGGTAGAGTACAGCGAGTTCAGCATCGCTCTTATGGTGCATATATTGAGCATTAAACCACTTCGCCTTATCAGGCTGGAAACGCGCACCCGACTTCGATACACGTTCAAGCGAGAAGGTGTCGATAAGTTCCTGCATCGAGAACAGTTCCTGCTCCGTACCCGGATTCCAACCGAGCAGAGCCAGCATATTGATAAAGGCTTCGGGGAAGTAGCCATCCTCACGATAACCGTGAGCCGTCTCACCCGTAGTCGGCGACACCCAATAGAGCGGGAAGACGGGGAATCCCATCTTGTCACCATCGCGTTTCGAAAGTTTGCCTCCGCCCGTAGGTTTTAACAGCAGGGGCAGGTGCGCAAACTGCGGCTGCGTATCCTCCCAGCCAAATGCTTTGTAAAGCAGGTAGTGCAACGGCAACGAGGGCAACCACTCTTCGCCACGAATAACGTGCGAAATCTCCATCAGGTGGTCATCCACGATATTTGCCAAGTGGTATGTAGGCAGTGCATCGGCACTCTTGTACAACACCTTATCGTCAAGTGTTGATGTATTGACCTTAACATGTCCGCGAATCAAATCGTCCATCTCGACAATCTCATTTTCGGGCATCTTGAAGCGGATAACCCATATATCGCCACGCGCAATACGCTCCTCGACTTCCTCTTGCGAGAGCGAGAGCGATGTAGGAAGTTTCTCGCGCACCGAGTAGTTGTAGGCGAATGTTTCGCCCTTCGCCTCTGCCTCCTTGCGCAGAACATCCAACTCCTCTGCAGTATCGAAAGCGTAGTATGCCCAGCCTGCATCGACGAGCTGCTTGGCATATTTGAGGTAAATCTCGCGACGTTCACTCTGGCGATAGGGGGCGTGAGGGCCACCTACGCCTACACCCTCGTCAATCTCGATACCGCACCAGCGGAGCGACTCGATAATGTAATCCTCGGCTCCGGGTACGAAACGCTGCGAGTCGGTATCTTCGATACGCAGAATCATCTTGCCGCCATGATGACGGGCAAACAGATAGTTATAAAGTGCCGTGCGCACGCCTCCGATGTGGAGCGGTCCCGTGGGACTCGGTGCAAAACGAACTCTGACAGGTCTATTCATAATTATTTATTAAAAATTTATTGGTTACACGTTAAATAAGAAATGCATTATATCCCCATCCTGAACGATGTACTCCTTACCCTCGATTCCAATCTTGCCGGCATCACGGCACGCCTTCTCCGAGCCGAGAGTCGTGTAGTCGTCATACTTGATAACCTCTGCGCGGATAAATCCCTTCTCGAAGTCGGTGTGGATAATTCCTGCCGTCTGCGGAGCCTTCATTCCTTTGTTGTAGGTCCAAGCGCGAGTCTCATCGGCACCTGTCGTGAAGAATGTTTCGAGGTCGAGCAACTTATAGGCAGCCTTAATCAGACGAGCCACGCCCGACTCTGTAAGTCCCATATCTTCGAGGAACATCTGACGCTCCTCATAACTCTCCAACTCGGCAATATCAGCCTCGGTAGCCGCAGCCACGATAAGCATTTGGGCATTCTCGCCCTCGATAGCCTTCGCCACAGCCTCGGTGTAGGCATTGCCCGTAACCGCGCTCTTCTCATCCACATTGCAGAGATACAGCACCGGCTTATCGGTAAGCAGATTCAGGTCGCTGACAACCTTGCGCTCCTCCTTGTCGAGTTCGACGGTACGTGCGCTCAATCCCTGTTCCAAAGCCTCCTTGTAGCGCAGCAGAATCTCGTATTGACGTTTTGCATTCTTGTCGCCACCGGTCTGTGCCTGTTTTTGCACCTTTGCGATGCGGTTTTCGACCGTTTCGAGGTCTTTGAGTTGCAACTCGGTATCGATTACACCCTTGTCACGCACGGGATCTACCGAGCCATCAACGTGAGTGATGTTACCATCCTCGAAGCAACGCAAAACGTGGATGATTGCATTTGTATTTCGGATGTTCGCAAGGAATTTATTACCCAAGCCTTCGCCCTTTGATGCACCCTTCACAAGTCCTGCGATATCGACAATTTCGATGGTGGTTGGCACCACGCGCTTCGGATTGTCAATCTCTGCCAAGCGAATCAATCGCTCGTCGGGTACGGTAATCACACCCACATTGGGTTCTATCGTACAGAAGGGAAAGTTTGCCGACTGCGCCTTTGCATTCGACAAACAGTTAAACAAGGTCGATTTGCCGACATTGGGCAGACCTACGATTCCACATTGTAAAGCCATTTCGTTTTATATCTTTATTTAAGTTTTTCTTTCGTTGTTTTTTATCGTGGTTATCCGAGGAATTGTGAATTGTCAATTATCAATTATCAATTATCAATTATCAATTATCAATTATCAATTATCAATTATCAATTATCAATTATCAATTATCAATTATCAATTATCAATTATCAATCGCCTCCCCCTGCAATGTTGCCGAGGATGCTGCTGTAACCCTCACTCTCACGTAATCTCCCGGCTTAAACTCTGCGCGGTCAAAGACCACAACCTTATTCTGCGAGGTACGACCAAAGAGTTGCTTATCGCTACGCTTCGATACTCCCTCGACCAAAATTTCAAACTCCTTGCCCACATCACGACGATTGCTCTCTGCCGAGAGTTCGTTCTGCAACTCGATAATCTCCGAGAGGCGACGAGTCTTGACCTCATCGGGGATATCATCGCCCATGTGTCGTTGTGCGAATGTTCCGGGACGCTCCGAGTATTTGAACATATAGGCAAATTCGTAGCCCACCTCACGCATCAACGAGAGTGTCTGCCGGTGGTCGTCCTCGGTTTCGCCCGTGAAGCCTGCAATAAGGTCGGTTGTGATGGCACAATCGGGCATATAACGACGTATAGCCGCTATACGGTCGAGATACCACTCGCGCGTATATTTGCGGTTCATCTTTTCGAGCATCACAGACGAGCCGGATTGTGCCGGCAGGTGAATACAGTGGCAGATGTTGGGTTTCGATGCCATAACTTCGAGCAATGCATCGCTCATATCCTTCGGGTGCGATGTCGCAAAACGCACACGCAACAACGGAGAGACCTCTGCCACCATACGCATAAGTGTCGGGAAATCGACACCGTCAAACTTGTATGAATTCACATTCTGACCAAGCAGCGTAACCTCACGATAACCATTTTCGAAGAGGGTCTGCGCCTCTGCCAAGATTGTCTTGGGGTCACGACTACGCTCAATGCCTCGCGTGTAAGGGACAACACAATACGAGCAGTAGTTGTTACAGCCTCGCATAATCGAGATATATGCCGACACTCCATTCTTATCTAATCTCACGGGAGCAACCTCGGCATAGGTCTCCTCGCGCGAGAGCAGCACATTTATACCCTTACCTCCCGCCTCGACCTCGCGCACCAAACGCGGCAAATCGCGGTAAGCATCGGGACCCGCAACAATATCGACCCCATACTCCGACTCGATAAGAGCCTCTTTCAGACGCTCTGCCATACATCCTATAACACCGAGGATAAGCGACGGTTTCGCCTTGCGATATCTGCGCAGTTCGCTCAAACGGCCCCATACTCGCTGTTCGGCATTGTCGCGAATCGAGCAGGTATTGACCAACACGACATCCGCCTCCTCGACACGCTCGGTATAGAAATAGCCCTCATCCTGCATCAGCGACACGACAATCTCGGTATCGCCGGCATTCATCTGGCATCCGTAAGTTTCGACGTAGAGTTTGCGACCATTACCCTGCAACGGGCGTAGTTTATTTATAAAATTCTGTTCCAAAGTCTCTTCAAAATAAAAATTACAACATCTCGGTCTCGGAGGTTACGATGCCTGCAAGTCGTTCTTGTCTGGCAGTGGTTTGAAGCCCTCACCGTATGTGTCGTAGGCATCAGTTACAACCACAAACGCCTGCGGATCGATATCCTTGACACGATGCTCAACACTCTTTACCTCCTTACGGCTCACCACAAGGAAAATCATCTCCTTTTCGGTCCCGGTGTACATTCCGCGAGCCTTGATGTAGGTAGCACTGCGGTCGAGTTCGTCGATAATAAGCGAGCGCAACTCGTCCTGATGATTCTCACTCACGATAAATATAAGTTTGTCGTATGAGGCTCCATCGATGACATGGGCAATGACACGTGATGAGATAAATATCGCAATAAGAGAGTAGAGCGAGAGCATCCAACCGCCCGCCTCGACATCTTCGGCAGTACCCCAGCCAAATCCGATAACAAGCAGACCCGAAAGTACAACCACGGCATCGGCAATCAGCACTCCATTCGAGAACTTGATATGCGCATACTTTTGAAGTATCATTGCCACGATATCGGTACCGCCCGTGGTTGCCTGATTACGCACAACAAGTCCTACACCGATACCGAGCATTGCTGCTCCGATAACCGTTGCCAGCATCAAATCATTCGACAAGTCGATTTTTCCGCCCAACAACTGCGAGGGGTCGAGTGCCTGTAACGCCTCCTCATTGGGATATGCGAGGCTCGAAATTATATTCATCAAACCCGGAGTAAGCAGTGCGGCGATAATGGTACGCGCACCGAATGTTCCACCGAAAAGCACCAGCGCCAAAATGAGCAACGGCACATCGAACATATATCCGAAAGTACCCACCTGAATCGAGGGAAAGAGGTTGTGCATAACGATACTTGCTCCATAGACTCCACCCGGAACGATATTGTAGGGGTTAATAAAAAATACAAATCCGGCAGCCATAATCGTACAGCCGAAGAAGATGGATATCCACGACATCCACCAACGCACCGAAAATATCGGTTCTAATACACTTCGAATAGTCATATACCTTGTATATAAATACAACACAATGCGGGATGCAAAGATAATACAATCCGTCGAAACTAAACTATTCGATTCATATTTTTTCGTCAAAAAATCCTTAATCAGAAAAATTTACTATATTTGTGGCGGACTTTGCCTAAAATTGAGGCTTATGATTATTACGTATTATTGCGCAATAGCGATTATGATAATAGCCTATCTACTCGGCTCGATTCCCTCTGCCGTGTGGATAGGACGCAGATATTATGGTGTCGATATTCGCGAACACGGCAGCAAAAATGCCGGCACAACCAATATGTTGCGCGTACTCGGAAAGCGCGCTGCCCTACCGGTGTTTGCAATCGACTTTATCAAGGGATTCGTGGCGGTAACGATTGTTTCACTGCTAAAATATGACTCCAACATTGCAGGTCCGTGGGTCATAAATCTCAAAATCCTTGCAACCGTATTTGTTGTGTTGGGTCATATCTTTCCCGCTTTCGCCAACTTTAAGGGCGGAAAGGGTGTGGCGACCCTCGTTGGAGCGATGACAGGCATCAATCCGACAATCATGTTGCTATGCTTCGGTGTGTGGTTCATTGTCTTTATGATTTCGCACTACGTTTCGCTTGCGTCGATGATTGCCGGATGTTGTTTTCCGGTATTTGTGGGCATCTTCTCGCACACTGCCTATAAGCGTTACGGAGATATTTCATGGACGTTTATCGCATTCTCGATACTTGTGGCGATTCTGTTACTATGGACACATCGCAAGAATATCGAGCGACTCAAAAATGGCACCGAATCGAAAATTCGTCTTTGGGAGCGTATGGATGAAAAGAGCAACAACGACTCGGACACCACAATAGATAACGAAGATAAAACTAAACAAGAATAGCAATAATAAGTTTGACACCCCCTGATTTGCGTCAAACCTAAAAAAATAAAGCGTAATGTTAAAATCCAATCTTATTGAAATGTATGAGTTGAGCTTTCGCGAACACCGCGAAATGCCTGCTCTGACCGACTACTTCAAGAACGAGACATTCTCTTACTACGAAATGGCAAAGGAGATTGCAAAACTCCACATGTTATTCGAGAAGGCCGGTATCAAACAAGGAGAAAAGATTGCACTTATCGGTCGAAACAATCCGCGTTGGTGTATTACCTACATTGCAACTCTGACATACGGAGCCTGCATTGTGCCGATTCTCCAAGACTTTACTCCGACTGATTATATTCACATTATCAACCACTCGGAGAGCCGTCTGTTGTTCCTTGGCGACAACTATTGGGATACGATAGAACCCGAAGATATTCCGGAAATTGAGGGTGTATTCTCTTTGACCGATTTTCATGTAATCTACTCGAAGGAGGAGAAACTCGAAAAGTTCATGAAGAACATCACGAAGCACTACCGTACCAAGTATGCCAACGGCTTCCGCGTGACAGATATCAAGTACGCACGTGTTCCGAATGACCAGGTTTGCCTTCTGAACTACACATCGGGTACAACCGGACACTCGAAGGGTGTAATGCTTACCGTGAATAACCTTACCGCCAACGTTGAACACATTGTCGTGAAGACTTGCCACTCTAACGGAGATCCATTCTTCTATGCCGGTAGTCGCACATTGTCGTTCCTGCCGCTGGCTCACGCATACGGTTGTGCTATCGACTTCCTATGCCCGCTGGCAGCCGGTGGTCACATCACCCTGCTCGGTAAGATGCCGACCCCGAAGATTCTGCTTACGGCATTGCAGGTTGTCCGCCCGGAGATTATTTGTACGGTACCTCTCGTACTCGAAAAGGTCTATCGCAAGCAGGTACTTCCGTTGCTCGAAAAGGGTCCCATGAGTATTGCTGTGAAGATTCCTCTTCTCAATACGGCAATATACTCGACCATCAAGAACAAGTTGCTCAACGCATTTGGTGGCAATGTCCGCATCTTCGTATGCGGTGGTGCGCCGATGAATAAGGAGTCGGAGGCATTCTTGCAGAAGATTGGTTTCCCCATTACCGTTGGATATGGTATGACCGAGTGCGCTCCGCTTATCAGTGTTACGACCGACACTGCCAAGTTCAAGGCTCAATCGTGCGGTATGTATTTGAAGGAGTACTGCAATGTTCGCATCGACTCTAACGACCCGCAGAATGTCGCAGGCGAGATTCTTGTAAAGGGAGAGCAGGTTATGCTCGGCTACTACAAGAACGAGAAGGACACCAAAGCGGTACTCGACAAGGATGGATGGTTGCACACAGGCGATATGGGCACCATCGATGAGGATGGCACGCTCTATATTCGCGGACGTTGCAAGACGATGATTCTGACCGATAACGGACAGAATATCTATCCGGAGGAGATTGAGGATAAACTCAACAATATGTATATGGTTCTCGAATCGCTTATTATCGAGAACAACGGCAAGTTGCACGCACTCGTTGTACCCGACTACGCTACGGCAGATGCCGAGGGTTTGGATCGTGCAAAGATGCCCGAAATCATGCAGGAGAACCTCAAACAGCTCAATGCTATGCAGGCAAACTATGAGAAGGTGGCAAATATAACAATCTACCCCATCGAGTTTGAAAAGACTCCGAAGAAGAGTATCAAGCGATACCTCTACAATGCTAATACGCTGAAACTCTAACAGATAATTAAGTAACGATACGAGGGAGGTGCAAGCCTCCCTCGGTTGTCTGGTAAAGATTTGAGGATATGAGAACGTGGGCAAGACGATTACGGATAAAACTCTTCACGAAGGGAGTTTTGGGCGAGAATATGCTCTATACAGTTATCTGGATGGGCATATATCTGGTACCTTTGCTGAATTCGAGTATGATGGCAGAGGAGTCGTTCAACATCAACAATCTTATTGTTGCATGGCTGAAAATCACCCCGTTCTTCATTGTTTTTCTTGTACATAACCTCTTTATATCGAGGTTGTTGTTCAAGATGAAGTATATCTGGTATCTCTTCGCTGCGGCATTTCTGGTATCCTCCACATTTGCCATTGTCGAGGTTTATCAGCAATATATCGAGGGGAAACTCTTCGCAGGCATAGACCTTCATCCGAAATATGCACAGATTCAGCGAGCCTCGCTGACGGATTACCAGTGGTATTGGAATATGCTCTTGGCAAGTGCTATGGTCGCTGCAAATATTGCAATCAAACTCTTCTACAAGTCGATTGACGATGAGCAGAAGTATGAAATTATGCGTCGCCAGAGTCTGCAAGCAGAGATGGACTATCTGAAATATCAGATAAATCCCCATTTCTTTATGAATACCCTCAATAATATCCACGCACTCATCGATATCGACACCGAAAGCGCAAAGGATAATATCATCGAACTCTCGAAGATGATGCGTTATGTTCTCTACGATTCGGGGTCACGCCAGATATCGTTGCAGAACGAGTTGCAATTCGTGTCGAATTACATCAACCTGATGCGTATTCGCTATACGAAGGATATAGATATCCGCTTCCACTACCCCAAGAGCGGGACGATACAGATATTCATCCCGCCATTGTTGTTGATTGTATTTGTCGAAAATGCCTTCAAGCACGGCATTAGTTACAATAAACCGTCGTTTATCCATATCGACATCAAGAAAGAGCCTCTGAATCTCTGCTGTACGATTCGTAACTCGCGGCACAATGACAACAAACAGGGCAAGGGCGGTATCGGTCTCGAAAATGTACGCAAACGCCTTGATTTGATATACGGAGCCGACTACTCTCTCGATATTGAGGAGTCGAATCCGAATGAATATTGCGTAAAACTCTTAATACCATGCAAGTAATGATTAAGTGTATAACCATTGATGACGAGCCGTTGGCTCTGGGTCAGATTAAAGCATATATATCAAAAGTTCCATTTCTGGATCACGTGGCAGAGTTTAGTAATGCCATCGATGCACAACGCTTTTTGGCAAATGAAAGTGTCGATTTGATATTTGTCGATATCAATATGCCCGACCTTACAGGTACGGAGTTTGTGCGCTCTCTTACGGCTCAACGCCCGATGGTTATATTCACTACGGCATATTCAGAGTATGCCGTGGAGGGATTTCGCCTTGATGCGTTGGATTATCTGCTTAAACCATTCAGTTTTGCCGACTTCAACCGCTCGGCAAATAAGGCCTTATCGCTCTATGAACTTATCAAAGGCAATAGCAACTCATCGAATAACGAGAGTGAGGCAGAACCTGCGGAGAACGACAACGAACACATCTCGATTCGGGCGGACCACAAGGTTTCGCTTATCAAGGTGCGCGACATCATCTACATCGAAAGCAGTGGCGAGTACGTGCGCCTACACCTTGCCGATGGCTCTCGCATAATGACCCTATTCCGCATCAAGAATATCGAGACGGCGTTACCGTCAGATATGTTTATGCGCGTACATCGCTCGTATATCGTCAATCTGAAATGCGTTACGGGATATGCCCGCGGCAGGATTTTTCTAAATAATAGCGAGTATGTTCCCATTGGCGAGAACTACAAAGAGCAGTTCCAAAACTATATTCGCGAACATTACCCGTCGCTGTAAATTTCCGGCAGGGATGGTACTCTTACAACTTCGGTAGTTCGTTTAGTCGTGCATAACGCCCCTCGCCAAGGCTCTCGAAGCAAAATGTTTTAAGTCCATTGGTCAGCATCAGATAGTGCGCACCAACAATCGAATTGTAGCGCACCGCCTGGTCAAGCACCGCCTGCGAAATCTCAACGTCCGCAGCCTTACACTCTACAAGCATCTGTGGTCGGCTGTCCTGCCCCACAACGACAATATCGGCTCGTTGTGGCTGTCCGTTCAGTTGCACAGGGTACTCCGTGATGATACGTTGCAACTCTACCCCGCACCAACCCGTAAGATACTCTATAACGTGACGACGCACCCACTCCTCCGGTGTGAGCAGCAGATATCCGCCACGAATGCGGTCGGGAACATATCTCTTGCCATTGCGCTCACGCAACGGAAGAATCACGGCAGGAAATTTGAGTTTCGGAAATTCCGACATTGTTTAACGAAAAATTTGTATCTTTGGCACAAAGATAGCAAAATTATGAAAATCTTACTTATCGGAATATCTCTTTTGTTTGCAACATCGGGAGTTTATGCACAGAGTCTATCGAGCGAAAATGCCGAATCTCCCCGTCGCACAATCAAACCTTACGTCACCGTGGAGGAGGCTCTTGTGTCGGATAGTGGAGCATCGCGATATATCACCCCGCTGACCGAGTGGAAGCGTAGCGAGGAGGAGGGAAACGTAACATTCTCCACGACATACGTCTATCCTGCCGCATGGCTCAATCGACAATTATTTGTGCGTGTAGGCTCTGCGTCGCATGGCTACATCGTAAGGGCTAATGGCTCGGAGGTGGGTCGCACGACCAACGGCACCTACCCTGCGGAGTTTAACCTGACAAAAAAATCTGCGCAAGGAATCAACGAGTTGCAAATCGTAATTCCGAGCGATAACCCTACTGCCGAGTTGCTTCTCGCGAAAACTTCCGCCACCTTGGGAGAGGTCTCAATCGTATCGCAGCCGACAATTCGCGTGCGCGATATCGACACTTCGACCCGCCTGAACGACAATGGCGACGGCATTGCAGAGTTTAATATTGTGGTCAAAACCGAGGCTCTGAATCCCAAGACTTCGCGCATACACTACGAACTTCTCTCGCCCGACACCACACGCTTGGCGTATGGCTACAAGGATATAACCCTCGAAATGCGAGGAGAGGATACGTTATCTTTTGCGACCATTGTGCCGGCAAAGTGGCTGTGGAGCATACACAACCCCACGCAGTTACGACTCGTTGTACGCAACCAGGTCGAAGGTCGCTATGCCGAAAATATCGCTCTCCCGATAGGTCTGCGCGAGGTTGCATATAGCGACGGACGGCTCTCCGTAAATGGCAAGGTTGCGGCTCTGCGCGTAGCAACCGTACCGGCAGGCATCTCGGCAAGCGAGATTGCCAACCTCAAAGTTCAAGGCTATAATACTATCATGGTTAAAGCAGGTGCTGCTGCCAACGAACTGTATAGTCGCTGTGACTCTATTGGCGTTTATGTCATCCCACAGAGCGCAATCGATACTTCACACGGAGCCTCACACATCAGACGCGATGGAGGCAATCCGAGCAACAATCCTGCGTGGAAAGAGACCTACTTGGCTCGTGCAGCAGAAATGTACCACACATCAAAGACACATCCGTCGGTTGTGGCATTTTCGCTTGGTGGAGGAGATACAAACGGTATCAATTTATACGAAAGTTACCTGTATCTCAAAGGCTTGGAGCAAAATCGCCCCATAATATTCCTTGGCGCACCGGAGGAATGGAATAGCGACAGGATTGAGGGCAGCGTAATGCCGCAGAGGGGTAAATAGATAAAAAATGTGATTTTTTGCATAAAAAGTTTGCACAAATAAAAAAATGACATTATCTTTGCACTCGCAAAAAGGGGGAAACTCCTAATGCAAATGCCTCTTTAGCTCAGTTGGTAGAGCACGACACTCTTAATGTTGGGGTCCAGGGTTCGAGCCCCTGAGGGGGTACAGAAGAGAAGAACGCGAGTTCTTCTCTTTTTGTTTTATGTAGTTTGGGCTTATTGGTCAAAATGTGGAGACTGGATTGGCTACTACGCAGGCTTTGCCTGCTCCGCTTAACGCCTTTCCTGTTCTGCTCGCCGCAGGGGCACTTAAAACCCGACTCCGCAAGAAGATTGCTTACGCAACCCACTTTTGTTTTCCATGCCTTTGTATTGCAAGTAAACTTGCGCCAAGGCATAAAAAAACAAGAAGATGTCTTTTGACATCTTCTTGCTCCATTTGGTTTTGTCGGGGAGACTGGATTCGACCGGCGAAGCCGAAGAGCGAACAACAAAACAAACGCGCAGGTCAAAAGACCGAGCAATAAACAAGCACCCTGTTCGCTCAACCTCTATTAAAGAATACCTCTCCACCCCAAAGAGAGCAACCCTCGTTAGAGGTGGTTTGTTAGGTGTGTGCTGTGTGCTTGCACATACAGCAGACGCCAAACAAAAACAGCAGAGTTTCTACTCTGCTGCTCTCTTTTGTCGGGGAGACTGGATTCGACCGGCGAAGCCGAAGAGCGAACAACAAAACAAACGCGCAGGTCAAAAGACCGAGCAATAAACAAGCACCCTGTTCGCTCAACCTCTATTAAAGAATACCTCTC
>SUZF01000031.1 GCA_015060065.1 Rikenellaceae bacterium
TATCAGCGACTTGGTTTCAGGGGCGACCTTTCGCCTGCCATCGGTCAGTTGTCCGAACTTATCGAACTCTATCTCGGCACGCACAATGATGCTAACGCCATAGGCTATGACCCGACACTTGACGCGTCTGTATCGTTGCTGGAACGCCAGCGCAACCGAATGGACAACCACAAGGCTCTGCTTGCGAAGATTCATCCCGCAAGCCAGATGTCGGAGCCTTGCGCCCGCGCACTTAAAGAGAATGGTATATCTGTTGCTGCCACATCGTTCTACGACACGATGAGCGAGAGCGAGATTTTCGACATGAAGAGTGGCGCACAACGCGAAATCGTCAAGCACGACACCAACCACGGCACAATCTGCAACGGACTCAAATCCATTCCTGCCGAGATTCGCAACCTCTCCAAATTGGAGTATTTCTATATCGCCAACAGCGAGATTTCGTCGCTCCCCAACGAGTTGGAGCACCTCGTATCATGTACCGATATCGAGATTTACAACTGCCCCAACCTCACATCGTTCCCGATGTCTATAACCAAGATGCCGGCACTCATATCGCTCAACATATCGAATAACAAGCAGTGGGCGTCGGATGATATTCTGGCAGGTATTCGAGCCTTGGCAACCGGTCCTTCGGCGGAGACGATTCAAATACTCTACGCACGTGAGAACTCGCTCAAACTTATGCCGAAGGAGATGCGCAATATGAAGAAGATTGGACTGCTCGACCTCGCCTATAACGAGATTGAAGAGATTGAGGCTCCGATGGGCAAGGAGTTTGCCCCCGTGCAGTTCTACCTCGACAATAATAAGATATCCAAGATTCCCCACGACACAGAGCCGTTCTGCGGAATAGACGATATAGAGACCTTCTCGGTAAAGTACAACAAACTAACAGAGTTCCCCAACATCTTCTCGGCAACGAGCAACTATACTATCAAGTCGGTAGATTTTTCGGGTAACGACATCCGCTCATTCGAGGGCGAGAACGAGAGCGACGAGACAAAGAAGTTCAAAGGCATAAAGGTCGAAACGCTAACCCTCTCGCAGAACTACAATATGGGCAAATACCCCATAGCATTGGCGAAGAGCAACTCGTTGGTATCGTACATCATCCTTCGTGCCTGCGGAATTACACAGGTACCCAAAGGCTCATTTACCTACAAGAACTCGGTGGATCTCGTATCACTCGACCTTTCGTACAACTATATCAGCGAATTACCGCGCGAAATGCACGCAGGCAATCTACCCTACCTCTATGGTGTCGATTTGTCGTTCAACCGATTCAAAGATTTCCCCATCCAGCCTCTCGATTGTTCGGGGCTGACCGTGCTGTCGGTGCGCTCACAGCGAGATGCCGAGGGTAATCGTTGTTTGAGCAAGTGGCCCACAGGCCTCTTCAACCATCGTGGTTTGCGAGGTTTCTATATCGGCTCAAACGACCTGCATCGCATTGATGATACGATATCGCCCCTCATCTACTATCTTGATATCAGTGATAACCCGAACATTGTATTCGATGCCACAGATATCTGCTACGAGTGGATGAATGGTGCCTATATATTGATTTACGACAAGACCCAAAATATCTTAAACTGTCCATATATGTTGGAGTAACTTTCGGAGGATAAGAGATATGAAATTAAGAGTTACATATATACTGATGGCCGCAACCGCCATTTTCGCATCCTGTACGAAGGATTCGATTGTCGAGTTCGGTACCAACCGCAAGGAGATTTCGGTCGGTGCGGTCGGAGGTCACGAGATTGTCCGCGTAGCATCGAGCGACGAGTGGATTGCCTCGACCGACAAGCCGTGGATAACCGTTTCGCCCGCCAATGGTCGAGGCTCGACCCCTTGTACATTCATTATAGATTCGGCTTTGGTTACGGAGCCTCGCAGCGGAGTTGTCCGCATCCAGAATGTCGCAACAAAAGAGCATACCGACATCACTGTCACACAAGAGGGATTCCCCTACTTTATCGAGGTCGAGGAGCCTGCTGTCGAGATTGCAAATTACGACTCTTATGGCGAGAGATGGTTCGATGTCAAGGTACGCTCGAATGTCGATTTCAAGGTCGATATTCCGGTCAATGATAATTGGCTCAAATGTGACAAATTCACGCTCAATCTCAATCGTGGAGTACGTCCGCGAGAGGTTACATTGCGCTTTAATTGGGATATCAACACCTCGCCGCGTGAGCGTATAGCAGAAATTGCACTCCGCCCCAAGACCTCCGGCATTACACTTGAACGTCAGGACAATTTGAGCGTTACCCAAGCGGCTGCCGAGCCTATCATAGAGAATACTCGTCAGGGCGATTCGGTGGCTCTGATTTGCATTGCCCGCTCACTCAATACAATGACAAGTTGGGACACCTCATCGAGTATGGATATGTGGAATAACGTAACACTCTGGAAGGAGGGAATGGAGGGCTATACCGAGGATAAGGAGGGACGTGTCCGCTCGGCAAAGTTTACGCTCTTCTTTACCAAGGAGCCACTGCCATTCGAGGTTCGTTATCTGACCGCAGCCGAGGAGTTGTACTTCTTCGGCAATGCCAATACCTTCCTATTAAGTCTTTCGACAGGCGACGACATCGCAGCTCTCACCCAACTCAAACGACTCACAATCGGTGCTTATGGTCTTACGGAGTTGCCGACAAGTTTCACAGCATTGCGGAATCTCGAATATCTCAACATCGGCTCCAATAACTTTATGTCGGTGCCGGAGATTCTCACTCCGGAGAAGTTTCCCAACCTGCGCACGTTGATTATGAATGCTAATCAGCGACACGCGATATACGATTTGAGCAACACCGTGAAGAGCAACATCGGAGGCTTCATCGAGGAGGCAGAGTTTCCGAAGCGCCTGCTCAAATGGAACAAACTCGACACATTGGTACTCTCGGTAAATTATCTGCACGGCTCACTACCTGACTTTGCTGACGATGATGAGGTGCCTACATGGAGTCGCGAGGAGGTCGAGGCTGTCGATTCTCTGCCCGATATTCTGATTGGCAAGAAGAAGGTTATGCCGACGACCAAGATGCTGGCCTTCAACTACAACCGACTGACAGGCTCACTCCCGGAGTGGTTACTGTATCATCCGGCTCTCAACATTTGGCAGCCGTACAGTTTTATCTTCAACCAAGAGGGTCGCACCAAGACCGGTATTCCCGCAGGATTCGACAACGAGCCTGTGAATATGGATTATTACTACACGCTCTACCCAACCAAGAATAAGCCCACAGGCGAGGATGAGGTAACCGATTCAATAAAATAAGCGACGATGAAAAGAGGAGTTTTATATACAATTTTAGGTGCTGCGATGCTCGCAATGGCATCCTGCACAACCGACCATCCACAACGTGAAGGCTTGGACAAAGCCCCCGAAAAAGAGAGTTCGTACATCGAGGGCGAACTGCTTGTAAAATTCACACCCGAAGTGGTCTCGATTCTCGAAGAGGCAGGCATTACACGCGGTGGCGAACTCACTCGTAGTGGAGTACCATCCCTCGACGAGGTATTAGAGATTGTCGGAGGCTGCCACATCGAGCGCATCTTCCCAATTGATGATGCAAATGAGGCTCGCACTCGTGCCAATGGCTTGCATCGTTGGTTTTTGGTCCGTTTTGACAAGGGGCTATCGACTGCCGCTGTTGCAGCGCGCTTCTCGACTCTTGGCGAGGTGCAGAAGGTCGATTTCAACCGCACCATTAAGCGTGCTTACAACAGCAAGGCGACCCCGCTGCCAACAGAGAAGTTGCAGATGCTTACAGCCACCACTCGTGCAACCTCGACAGACCCACTACTCTCGGAGCAGTGGAATCTCATCAACCGAGGCGACAAATTCAATACCGGCAAGGTTAAGAAGTCTGTCGCAGGTGCCGATGTGCAGTGCGAGGGTGCTTGGCAACGCTCGTGTGGGGATAATTCGGTCGTTGTTGCCGTTTTGGATGAGGGTATTTTTATCGAGCATCCCGACCTGAAAGAGAACATCTGGATTAACGAAGACGAGGTAGCCCGCTCGGATAAAGATAACGACAACAACGGCTATAAGGGCGACATCAATGGATATAATTTCGTATATGATTCGGGCGTGATTACCTGGAACAACGCTCTCGATTCGGGTCACGGCACCCACGTTGCAGGCGTTATTTCTGCTGTGAATAAAAATGGAGAAGGAGTAAGTTCCATTGCCGGAGGAGACGGCACAGCGGGCAGCGGAGTAAAGATTATGGTCTGCCAAATCTTTTCGGGTAATACAGCAACCAGCCTTCTCTCGACAGTTCGCGCCATAAAGTATGCAGCCGACAACGGAGCAGTGGTTTTGCAGTGCAGTTGGGGATACGTCTCGCCCATAGCCAACATTTACGATTGGGGCGAAGTTGGTTTTGCCACCGAGGAGGAGTGGAAAAAAGGCTCTCCGCTCGAATCAGATGCACTCGAATACTTTACCCACAACGCAGGCTCACCCAACGGAGCAATCGAGGGTGGTATTGCCGTCTTTGCAGGAGGTAACGAGAGTGCCGCGGCTGCCGGATATCCGGGTGCTGCCGAGGGGTATATCTCGGTTGCGGCCACCGCAGCGGACTTCACGCCTGCGGTCTATACCAATTACGGCCCCGGCACAACAATCTCGGCTCCGGGAGGCGATCAAGACTACTACTTCGAGTATGTCGATGCAGAGCATAACTACGGCGAAGTGGGATGTATCCTCTCGACCCTACCCTTCCACATCAGCGAGAGCGGATATGGTTATATGGAGGGAACGTCGATGGCATGTCCTCACGTGTCGGGCGTAGTGGCTCTCGCCATCTCGTATGCAACGCAACTGCGTCGTCATCTCACGGCAGATGAACTCTACGACCTGATACACGAAACGGCCACCCCGATTGACCAATATATGACCGGCAAGAAGCAATACTACCGTTATGTTGCCGACTTGGGGGCCATTCAGCCGATGAACTTCAATAAGTCGGCATACAAGGGCAAGATGGGTGCAGGTCAGGTCAATGCCGCTGAACTCCTTGCAAAGATTGCAGGTGCTGGATGCCAGATGCGTTTCCCGAATATCACGGTAGCGGTTGATGGTTGCGTTGTCGAGGCTCCGGCTCGTTATTTGATCGGGGCTGCGAATGCAACGTTTGAGGTCGAGATTGCAGACAACAGCGTAGCCTCATGCGAGATTATCGAGGGCAACAAGGTTGCATTCAAGGGTTTGAAAGTAGGCTCTACAAGTGCAAAAATCAAGATTTTGAACGACACTGCGCTCGTTATCGAACATTCGTTCAACATCACAGTTCGTACATCTGCAAACGACAGCGGCTGGCTCTAAACAAAGAATTGGCATAATGAGGATTGTAAGGGTCATAATTTCGGCTTTGGTTGCGACAATGGTCGCCACCTCCTCCCTTGCGCAGATACGCATTATTTCGCGCGAAAAACGCGATAGCGTAGCAAACCCTGCAACCCTGCAATGTAAAGATATGCACTTTGCGAAGGGGCGGACAATCGACTTCGGAGCAATAAAGGAGGATGGCGGATTGCAAACACGCAGTATCGAGTGGCAAAATCGCGGAACAAAGCCGATAAGCATCACGCGCATTACGACAAGTTGTGGTTGTGTGCGATGCAGTTACACCCACACGCCTGTCGAGGGAGGCAAGAGCGGGAGTATCGAGATAAAGTACGCCCCCGAAGGTCATCCGGGCGTGATTCGACACCGCGCATTTATCTATACCGACCTCTCTGCCGATATGCCCACAGCGATTCTCGACATTAAGGGCAACGTCATCGCTTCGGCAGACCGTAGTGGAGATTACCCCCACGCCATAGGCTACCTCCTGCTGCGTAGTCGCGAGATTCGCATCGACAATGATTCCGACAGAGTGCAGACGATTCGTGTGGCATGTATGAATGGTGGGAAAATACCGATGACCCCACGGAAGGATGCTCTGCTGACGTCAGAAAGTATTTCACTCACAGCGGAGCCACAAACCCTTCAAGCGGGCGAGGAGGGCGACCTTATCATTCGCTACACACCGTCAAAGAACGAAGAAAAGCATCCCCTCCGACTCTTTGTCGAGAACCGCAATCTGCCACCGCGTGACCGCGAGGTAAAAATTATAATCCGAACAGAATAAAAACGAAAATCAGTATATGAAAAATCTACTCAAACTTGCTTTGGCGGCTATGGTTTTATCGAGCCTTTGCGCCTGTGACGATAAGGTCGATACTTTGCAGTATCTCGAAGTTACACCCAACAATATTTCGGGCAGTTGGCGTTTGGAGAGCAGTTGTGACGCACCCCTTGCCGATGGCAACTATGTCTATATCGATTTCGACCGCAAGGAGCGTTCATTCGAGTTGTATCAAAATACCGACAGTTACGCAACCCGATATATCACAGGTCGTTACTTTATCTATATCGACGGAGAGGCCGGAGCCGTGATTCGTGGCGACTACGACTATGGCAACGGAGCATGGACACACCGCTACGTAGTCAGCGACCTAACCTCGAAGCGTATGGTCTGGACAGCCCTTGACGATGCGAACTACGTCGATATCTATGTTCGTTGTGAAATTCCTGCAAGTATCCGCTCCGCAGGAGATACAGAGTAGAACAACTCAAACTCTTCCGAATCAGAAACTGCACGGACAGTCAAACCCCACCCTTTCGTTTGTGGCGGGATGAACGAAATCGATGTGCGAAGCGTGCAAACACAAACGCTCGCCACGTCGCCCGTAGAGAGCATCCCCAACTATCGGAGCATTCAATCCCTCGATGTGTGCCGCGTGGATACGCAGTTGGTGCGTTCTGCCGGTCAGAGGCACAAACTCAACAAGCGTCTGTCCCTCCCTACGCTCGACAACGCGATACTCGGTCAAGGCTCGCTTTCCGCTCTCGAAGCAGACCTTCTGACAGGGTCGATGCTCATAATCAGCCGCCAGCGGCAACTCAATTCTGCCACACTCCATTGCAACCGCTCCGTCAAGCAGTGCCATATATCGTTTGCCGACCGTGCGGGCGTGAAATTGTCGCTGCAAGGCGCGATAGACATCGAGCGACTTGGCTATAAGAAGCAATCCGGAGGTCGCCATATCGAGCCTATGCACAACCATAACGCGCTCGGCATCCTTAAACTGCTCACTCGCCCACTGCTCGACCGACCACTTCTCGACACGCCCCTCGACCGAGAGCATTCCTGCCGGTTTCGATACCACGGCAAGCCACTTATCCTCGTAAATCAGGGTCGGCATATCCGTTTTCGGACTTTCGCTATGCTCGACATCAAGTCCCTGCAACATAAACTCCAAAATCGGGCCACACTTCCCCTTGCACGATGGGTAAAACTCCCCGTGACGACGCACCTCCCCGCGAGGCGAGCGACCTTGCCAGAACTCCGCCATGGCGAGTGGTTGCAAGTTGTTGAGATAGGCATATTGCAGCATCTTCGGAGCAGCACACTCCCCCGCACCCGAAGGAGGCACACCCCGTGCAGAGTGTTCAAAGATTTCGAGCAGATTACGTCTATCGCCATTGGCATTGAGTAACACGAACTGCCCGAACATCCACAGTTGCAACTCCTCGGAGAGGCGTTTGCGCTCGGATTTGAGAGATTCAATCTTATCGGTTAAGGCTTCGTATTCGGCTTGCAGTTGCGCCAACTCCTCGCGGTGATGCTTTTTACGACGCGCCAACTCCGCCTTCTGAAATTGGCTCTCGCGAATCAACTCTTCGAGTCGCGCAGAGTCCGTAGTTACGGCCCGCTCGGTATCACGCAAAGCCTTCTGCTCGGCAAAGCGTATCTTTGCCTCTGCCATATCAGCCTTGGCATACGCCTCGTAGTCGGCAAGTCGGCTCTTCGCCAACGCCAACTCTTTGCTCTGCTGCAATGTCGCAATTGCGGTATTTATCTCGGTAATGGCGGCATCGCCACGAAGATAGCGGTCGTCAGAGTGCGCCACATCACAAATCGGTGGCACAAATCCCTCGTGAACGGCACTGCCTGCCAGATTTCCCGAAAATCCCGACAGATAGCCCAACTCTCCCTGCGGAGTGCGCACGACAAGCACTCCGAACATCTTCCCCTCGGAAATCTCGTCGCTCCATTCGGGATGGGTAGCCAAAAAATCACACACCTCCATCGCAGCACGGCGACAGAGGGCGTGGGCTTCGTAATCAAACGGATTATTCATCCTCTCCGGCAGGCTCTCGCCACTTGCGAGACTCAACCGATGGAGTACTCCCGAATCAGGCATCTTTCAATGAAGAGTGGCTTGGCGAATCAGATTGCGTCAGTAGGCTCTACCTCTGCCGACTTCGTCGTATGATGCACATCAGAGGGAAGCACTTCGGGCTGCACCACAGGGCGCGAGTAGATGATGCTATCGACGATATATTTCGTAAAGCCACGCCAAGGCAGCACTCCGAAATACTCTTTATAGTGAAGTTCGACGATATTTCCACCCTGCAACATCAGTTCGCGAGCAATACGCTCATTGGCAACCGAAAACTCGAATTCGTAAGATTGAATCGAGCCTGCTGCTTTCGAGCGCAAACCTGACTGAATCAACTTCCCTTCGTAGGTTTTGAAAAACACACCCTTATAGACAACGTAGTTCAACTCTCCGCTCTTGACACCCTCGCCAAAGACAAAGCAGAATCGAAAATAGAAAAACAATGCGCCACCAACAAGCAGTATCAGCGCAATCGCACCCCAAATCTTTTTCATAACAAAATGTGGTTAAAAGTTTATCTCGGCAATCCGATTTTGAAACATATTCTATGCAAAGTTACACGATTTCGGGCTAATTGCAAATTTTGACCGCAAAAGCATATCGACCCCACCCCCAAAACCCCTCAAAATGAGCATTTTTATATATTTTTTATCGATTATATGAATTTTTTTGCCAAAAAATTTGTTCGGGGGGGGTATTTTGTATATTTGCATTTGTAAAGCACTAAAAACGCGAGGGTTAGGACCTTATTTTTTAACTAAATTCATAATATTATGAAGAGACAGCAACTTTTTGCAACGGCGAAAAGGGTTTTTGCCGTATTTGCAACCACCCTGCTTTTTGCAGGATGTGAAGGTTTATTCCCCGGTCTTGGAGAAGACCCGAAGGGAGAGCAAATCACCATTACCGCATCGACCGAGAACACGCGAGTTTCGATTGATAGCGAAGACCGCGTGCTGTGGAAAACAGACGATTCTTTCACGGTGCAGGCTATCGAGAACAACGACGGTACAATGATAGAGGTATTTTCTCTGTTGTCTGGCGTGGATCAATCGACCGGCTCATTCACCGGTACCAAACCCGAATGGAGCGGTCGCTCGTATGCATACTACGGAGCCGCTGCGTCGGGAGCATTCTCCGCACGAGTTCCTGCAACACAAGAGTACAACTGGGATGGAGGCTTCTCGATGGATGTACTGCCGATGGCAGCCGTTTGCGAGAACATCGAAGATGGCGTTCAGTTCAAGAATGTGGCAGGTATTATCGAGTTCAACATTACGGGAACTCAACGCCTTGCCAGCATCGAGGTAAGTGCCGATGAGTCGTTGTCGGGAGTGTTCGACATCGACCAAACAACTTTCGTAAAGAACAGTTCTGTAAGTGAGGGCGGAGATATCGTACTTACCAACATTGACCACAGTCTCTACGAAGATCGCGCCATGCCGTTCAGAATCGCTGTCATTCCGGGTACCTACCACAACCTTACCGTCAAGATGGTCAATAAAGATGGTTCGAGCGTAACCAAGACTGCCGAGGAGGCTATTGTTGTCGAGCGCAGTGCTATCACCCCGATTGAAGGCCTGGTTGATGGCACCGAGCCGGTTGAGACAACCAAGTATATCAACCTCTCATTCGTAGAGGAGGAGTGTAACTGGAATCAGGCAAAGGTTAAGTGCGAAATTCTGGATGTTGAGACTCTCTTCGAGAAGCATATCCTCTATATGTGGGGTACCGATGCATTTATCAACGAGTGGATGGCAGCCAACACCGGCAAGACTATTCTTGATATGATGGCCGAACAAGGTGGCGTATATAATGAGGATATCGAATTTACATACAATGTAGCCCCCGGTACGAACTACAACTTCTACGCAGTCTGCATCTCTAATGGAGCGGATTCTGTAAGCACCTATGGCGATGTTCAGCACATCTCCTACCTGCCCGAAATCCCCTACCACGAGAGCGCAACCCTCTCGATTGAGGTTCCCGAAGCAACCATTACCGAGACTTCGGCAGTTGCACACATTACCCCCTCGACCACATTTGCAAAGGTCTATATCGGTCTTTATACTGCGGCTGTTGATACCAACAACTCCGCAGAGGTGATTTTCTTGAATGTCGTAAAGAAAGCGATGAGTGTGCATGAGAACGTCAGTGCCGCTTTTGATGAGCCGCTCGAAGGTTTTGCACCCGCAAGCCAATACGTTGTCTATGCCGTAGGCGAGACTGCTGACGGCAAATACACTCACCTCACAAAGCAGTTCATCACCACGCCCGAACACATTGCAGCAGCCGTGACCGCAACCGCATCGATTGTCGAGGTTAAGGATTGGAGTGCCAAGTTTAACATTGCTCTCTCGGAGGGCGCAACCGGATACAAGTATGCATTCTTCCCAAAGGCAACGGTTGATAACAACCCCGACGTTGATTGGGCCTTCGAAGTATCATCGTATGACACATTCAGGACAGACCCCGAATTGAGCGCTACAAACCTTACGGAGAGCACGGAGTATGTCTTGGCAACTATCGCTTACGATGCAAACGAGGCTTACGGCGAGATTTCGATGCTGAACTTCACGACCACTGCTCTTGTAGCCGATTACTACGCAGTGGGTTACGACAAGTTCCTCGGTCAGTGGACAGTATCATACACCGATAGCGACGGCACACGTTTCGAAGACCAGCACGAAGCCACAGTTTCGCAGGTTGTAGCCGGCAGACTCTACGCCATCAAGGGCCTTGGTGGAGGTGGTCTTGGCCAGATTGACGACACGGTTTATGCACGCTTCAATGGTGATGGTCAGCCTATAACAATACCCGACAGCGAGGTTTTGTACGCGGGTCAGTACGACGAAAGTTATCACATCCTTCTGACAATGTTAGTCGGAAACACCCTCTACACCAACGGTCCCTCGTTCTGGGAGAATGCCGATGGCACATTCGGTGTTGGCGACCCCGGCGACCCCGTAAATTCGGGATTTACTGTGAGTGCATTCTATAAGTCAAACGGAGGTTATGCCGGCACGCTCTCATTATTTACCAACGTAATAATGAAGAAGAAAAACGAGTATGGAGCATCGACCGAGAATTACAGCCGTAAGGAGAGCGTATCGCCCACTTGGAAGTCGGTAAATCCGCTCCAATTGAGAAAGTACAACTTTAATATCGTTAAGTAGTACCAACCTATCTCATAAGTATATTTTCCGAGAACGTCCGAGGCTAATGCTTCGGGCGTTCTTTGATTTGGAATCCTCTCTATCAAACTCTGGTTGATTGTCTTTATAGTCAATTCGTTCAAAATTCGACATTCAGAGATATTATTTCGGGATTTTTTGATTACTTTTGACGAGAAAAAAAAGGAACAATTCCCTACAAGGAAGGCTGTATATGAACAATTTTTACAAAGATAACGAACTATTGCACAGGCAATTTACACATCCTATGATGCGCGAAATTGTTGCCCTGCGCGAGAGAAACTATACCGAAAAAGAGTCAGCAAACCTCGCTCCATCCAATTTCGAAGAGGCTATAAAACATTACGATACCACTCTGGAAATATTGGGAGGTATTTGTGCCGATGTAATTGCACATAATGCCGCAGATGTCGATAGACAGGGTGCTTCATGCAAAGATGGTCGCGTAACTTATGCTGACGGCATACAAGAAAACCATCGCATACTGACTGAAAACAGACTTTACGGGATGTCACTACCCCGCTGCTTTGGTGGCCTGAACTTCCCTTGCGTAGCGACAATTATGGCAACCGAGATGATTGCCAGAGCCGATGCTTCAATGGTCAATATATGGTCATTACAGGATTGTGCCGAGACCATCAACGAGTTTGGCGACGAGGAGTTAAAGGCAGAGATGCTACCGCGCATTATCCGTGGCGAGACCTGCTCGATGGACCTCACCGAAGCCACTGCCGGCAGCGACCTTCAATCCATCTCACTTCGAGCATCGTGGAACGAGGAGACGCAAACGTGGCGACTTAACGGCACAAAGCGATTTATTACCAATGGAGATGCCGATATCAAACTCGTTCTTGCACGTAGCGAAGAAGGGACAACCGATGCGCGAGGATTATCGCTCTTCGTCTATCACAAAAGTTGGGGAGGTGTAAGTGTTCGTCGCATCGAACATAAACTCGGAATCAAGGGTTCGCCCACTTGCGAGGTTATATTCGACAATGCTCCGGCAAAACTTATCGGCAACCGTCGTCTGGGTCTGATAAAGTATGTCTTCTCATTGATGAATCGGGCGCGTATCGGCATCGGAGCGCAGGCTGTCGGCATCTCGGAGGCAGCACTGCGAGAGGCACGTAAATACGCCTCAAAACGCAAGCAATTCGGACACCCTATTATCGAACTGGCTGCCGTTGCCGAGATGATTTCCGTTATGCAGACAAAGGTTGATGCCTCGCGCGCACTCCTTTACGAAACAGGTCGCTTTGCGGAGTTGGCAAAGGGTTATTCCGAAAAGTTACAGAACGAGGGATTGAGTACAGAGGAGCGTAACCGCTACAAATGGGCTCAACGCAATGCCGATATGCTCACACCGATACTCAAATTATCCACAAGCGAATATTGCAACCAAATAACATACGATGCCATTCAGGTTTTCGGGGGTGCAGGTGTTCTTGAAAATATTCCGGTTGCCCGATTGTATCGCGACGCTCGTGTAACGACAATATATGAGGGAACATCACAGTTACAGGTTGTGGCAGCCGTTAAATATATCTCAAACGGAGAACTCCTCGCCTCGATTCGCGAGCGCATAACCTCCGTATCGGAGCCGGAGTTGGCAGAGCGTTTTGCTCGCCTTGCAGATGAGTTTGAGCAGGCTGTTACATACTGCACCGAGCGTGGCAGTGAGTTCTTCACGCTCCACCAGCGACGCCTTGTCGAGATGGGTGCGCATATCGTTATGTCACATCTGCTCTATACGGAGCGACACGCTGACGAGCGTGCCGAGCAGTCATTCCGCCACTATTTGGCAATGACCGAGGCTTGGAGTGCCGAGCGCAAGCGTTTTATAGAGGTTTTTGATGCGCTGTAATAGTCTCTCCGCACAGAAGTTGTAGAGAATGGGGCTGTCCGACAAAATCTGTCAGGCAGCCCCATTCTTACGCTTAAATGCGATGTATTTACTCAACCGCAGGAGTTGTTGCCGGTGCAGGCTCTGCTACCGCTTCCGACTCGTTCTGTGGCTCGCTATGCAGTTCGCGCAATTCGCCCTTGAACTTTGCAAGCACGTCATCACCACGCTTCAAGGAGAGAATATCGCCCTCGATTTCGTAGTTATCGGCCTCATCGAGCATACGCACATAGGCATCCTCCAAATCCATGTTGTGACAAGCCATTCGTGTCATGCCCATACCGCCGATTTTGAAGCCATCCTTACCGGTCAGCATACATCCACCGAAGAAGTTGTTGCAAGCACCGATACCGATAAGGTCGCCATCATTAAGCACAAACCAGAAGGTGTCAGCATCATCGAAAGCCTCGTTTGT
>SUZF01000032.1 GCA_015060065.1 Rikenellaceae bacterium
GTTAGCCAATTGATAATTGATAATTGATAATTGATAATTGATAATTGATAATTGAGAATTGTGAATTGTTTTGTATCTTTGTACCAAAGTAACAAGACCATGACTGCCGAACAACATCAAATCATCAGCCTGATTCAGCGCGAGGTTGTGCCTGCCGTGGGTTGCACCGAGCCGATTGCCGTCGCTCTATGTGCTGCCGTCGCTGCCGAGACCCTCGAAAACCGATATCCCGACCGAGTGGAGGTGCGTTTGAGTGCCAACATTCTCAAAAACGCTATGGGCGTAGGCATCCCCGGAACGGGTATGATTGGTCTGCCGATTGCGGTGGCGCTGGGTGTGCTGCATGGCGATTCGAGCCGCGAACTCGAACTCCTCGGCTCGCTCTCGACCGACCAAGTTGCTGACGGCAAGGCGTTCCTCGCCCGAAATATTATCAACATATCGCTTGCCGAGGGTGCTGTACCGAAACTCTACATCGAGGTCGAGGTGTGGCATGGCTCGGAGTCGGCACGTGCCGTAATTGCGGGTGCGCACTCGTCGGTGGTGCTGGTCGAGCGCAATGGCGAGCGACTGCGTGGCGATGGCGTGGCGCAGGATGCCGACGAGAACGACGAGAATAGTGTCTCCTTGTCGCTGCGCAAGGTCTATGATTTCGCGATGCAGATGCCGGTCGAGGATTTGGAGTTTATCATGGAGACCGAGCGTTACAATATGGCGGCTGCGGAGTTCTCGTTCCGCGGAGAGTATGGCCACGGCTTGGGTGTGATGTTGCGCGATTCGCAGCGTGCCGCGATTATCGGGGATACGCTCTTTGCCCGCATCCTCTCGCACACGGCAGGGGCGTGTGATGCCCGTATGAGTGGTGCCTCCCTGCCGGTGATGAGCAATTCGGGCAGTGGTAATCAGGGTATTGCTGCCACGGTGCCGGTGGTGGTCTATGGGCGCGAGTGCAAAGCCACGCACGAGCAGATGGTGAGGGCGTTGGCATTGAGCCACCTCACGGTAATCTACATCAAGCAGGGCTTGGGTCGTCTGTCGGCTCTGTGCGGATGTGTCGTGGCTGCCACGGGGTCGAGTTGCGGTATCACATACCTCATGGGGGGCGGTTACGACGAGGTGGCCTTCGCTGTGAAGAATATGGTCGCCAACCTTACGGGTATGATTTGCGATGGCGCCAAGCCGAGTTGCGCGTTGAAGATTTCGAGCGGAGTATCGACCGCTGTGCTGTCGGCAATGATGGCTATGGAGCATCGCTGCGCAACCTCTGCCGAGGGAATTGTCGATGAGGATGTCGATAAGACGATTCGCAACCTCACGGATATCGGTCGCGATGCCATGGACGAGACCGACCGCCTGATTCTGGATATAATGACAAATAAATGCTAATTGATATGAACCTTCTGAAATTCAAACTCTTACTGCTTGCTATTCTGGCGAGTGTCGTGTCGCTCTCGGCACAGGATATGCGCGAGATTATCAAGCAGAACCCGAACTACTCGGCATCGAATCTGCTATCGTATATCTATCAGGAGCAGAGTTACACCCCTGCGCCCAAAGGTTTTAAGCCCTTCTACATCAGTACTTATGGCCGCCATGGTAGCCGCTGGCATACCGTCGCGCGACACTACGAGAAGGCTACTCGGTTTTTTGTGGAGGCCGAGGCTGAAAATGCCCTGACCGAACTTGGCCGTGAGGTCTATGAGCGTATGAAGGTTATCAACGAACACGCCAAGGGCCGAGAGGGTATGCTCACCGAGAAGGGTGTGCGTGAGCATCACGGCATTGCCGAGCGTATGGTGCGAAACTTTCCCGAAATTTTCTCGACGAAGGGCGGTCGCGAGTGCCGTATCGACTGCTTCTCGACCCTCTATCCGCGCTGTATATTGAGTATGGCGGCAAATAACGAGCGTATCAAAGAGTTGAATCCCGAAGTGCAATTTACGCGCACCACGGGAGAGCGTTATAAGCGTTTTATGTCTAATACCCGCTCGATGAAGTATGTCAATGCCTATTTCGAGGCGGAGGTGGCTCCAAAGTGGAAGAAGCACTTCGTAAATCCCGACAGATTTCTGCTCTCGCTCTTCAAGCCGGAGTATGTGGCAAAGATTGAAGATAAGAGCAATGCAATGTTTAGAATCTATCGCATTGCGGGCATCATGCAGAATTTCGACGATATAGACGTTACGCTCTACGATATATTCACAGCCGAGGAGTTGTACTCGCTGTGGCTCTACAACAACGCCCATCACTACGTTGTCTATGGCTCGTCGCTCGAATTTGGAGATGTGTTGGCTTCAAATGCCACTGCGCTTATGCATCAAATCATGGATGATTTTGACGATGTGATTGCCAATGGAGGCCGAAGCGGTTGCCTGCGTTTCGGACACGATATGATTCTCGTGCCGCTGATAAATCTGCTCGAATTGGAGGGTCGTTGTCCTCGCGTGTCGGTCGCAAATGTGGATGATATTCACAAGAAATGGCAGGATGTCAATATTACCTCGATGGCTGCAAATGTGCAGATTGTTCTCTATCGCAACAAGCAGGGCGAGGTGCTCGTCAAGGTGCTGCACAACGAGAAGGAGGTGCGCCTGCCGTTTAAGAGCGATGTGGCTCCATATTATCGTTGGGAGGATTTCCGCCGCCACTATGCCGAGAGGATAAAGCAACTTGAACAACTCGAATTACCTGACGAGTTGGAAAAGTATAGAAAGGCTTCGGCTGTGCTGTAAAAATTAAGAGTGTCATTTTTGACACTCTTAATTTTTTGTTCTTAATTTGGGCATCATTGCCTGATTTCAAACGTCTTCCCCTCCTCGGCAATCTGTGTGGCGGGGAATATCTGCCGAGCCTCGTCAAGCAAAATCGTCGGATCCTTATAGCGCGACGAGAAGTGCCCGATAAGCAACTCCTTCGCTCCGGCATTCAGGGCTGTCTTGGCTGCTTGGGTAGCGGTGGAGTGCCCTCGTTCCTTGGCAACAGCCTTCTCGCTTGCGGCGTATGTCGCCTCGTGATAGAGGGTTGTGACCCCACGGACAATTTCGGCAATGCGAGCCGAGTAGTTGGTATCCGAGCAGTAGGCATAGGATGCCGGCTCATAGGGTAGATATGTCAGCATTGAGTTGGGCAGTACCTCGCCCGTGTCGAGTGTGATATCCTCGCCTCGCTTGGCAGCGACAATCTGCGCAATCGATAACCCATAGCGTTCGATTTTGAACTTATCGACATTGAGTTCGGGAGCCTTCTCTCGAAAGAGATAGCCCGCAGCAGGCAGTGAGTGGCGCAGAGGGATACTCCACACTTCGAGGGAACGACTCTCGAAGAGCAACTCGTGTTTGGTGGTATCGACCTCGTGCCATACGACCTCGTAGGGTACGTGCTGGTCGAAGTAGCGACGATGACACTCCAAAATCTCGCCAAACGGATGTGGTGCATAGACCGTGAGCGGGGTCTGACGACCGTATAGTCCCAGCGTCGAGAGTAGCGGGAACAATCCGTAAACATGGTCGCCGTGCAGGTGTGAGATGAAGACAGCACGTAGTTTCAGCGGATTTATCCCGTTGCGGAACATCTGCTGCTGCACACCCTCGCCCGCATCGACCAGAAAGTATTGCTCGTTGGCATTTACAATCTGTGCCGATGGGTGGCGATTGACGGTCGGTTTTGCCGATGCCGAGCCGAGTATGGTTACTTTCAGCGGCATAAACCTCTATTGCGAGAGCAGAAAACGCTCACAGTCGAGTGCTGCGATACATCCCGAACCTGCGGCTGTGATAGCCTGACGATAGTGGGGGTCCTTGACATCTCCTGCGGCAAATACACCCTCGATGTTGGTCTTCGAGGTGCCGGGGATAACCTTAATGTAGCCCTCGGCATCGAGTTCGAGCTGACCTGCGAAGAGTTCGGTGTTGGGGTGATGACCTATGGCAAGGAAGAAGCCGGCAATGTCGATTGTCGTTTCTGTGCCGTCGGTGTGACGCAACAGCGCACCCGTTACACCATCCTCATCTCCGAGAACCTCTACGGTGTTATGCTCGAACATAACTTTGATATTCGGAGTGTTGAATACTCTCTCCTGCATAGCCTTCGATGCACGCAGGAAGGGCTTGCGAACAATGAGATAGACCTGACGGCAGAGAGTAGCCAAGTAGGTAGCCTCCTCGCAGGCAGTATCTCCACCACCAACAACAGCCACATCCTTCTTGCGATAGAAGAAACCATCACACGTAGCGCAGGCACTCACTCCCATACCGCGATATTTGGTCTCGGAGGGGAGTCCGAGATAGCGAGCCGTAGCACCCGTGGCAACGATAATCGACTCTGCCGAAATCTCCTTCTCGCCATCGACCACGACCTTGAAGGGGCGTGACGAGAGGTCACACGACGTAACTACACCGAAACGGATGTCGGTGCCAAAACGCTCTGCCTGCTTGCGCAGGTCGGCCATCATCTCTGTACCGCCGATACCTTCGGGGTAGCCGGGGAAGTTTTCGATTTCGGTTGTTGTGGTAAGTTGTCCTCCCGGCTCAATTCCCTCGTAAAGTACGGGCGAGAGATTTGCGCGTGAGGTGTAGATAGCAGCAGTGTATCCTGCGGGGCCGCTGCCGATAATTAAGCATTTTACGTTCTCCATATTGTTTTGTTATTTAATGATTTTTCCCATGTAGTCAATCTTAATCCAATCATAGCCGATGCGGGCATTGAATATGCCATCTTCGAAACCCAGCATATCGTATATAGGCTCCACAATCCATTGGCAATCATGATTGATAACGCCCATCTTTCCCTCGCGAGTCTGCACTACGGCACGATTCTCGAAGAAGTTCTCGGCATAGGTAAATTGTGGCTCGATAAGCAGATTGTCGTTGCCGTCGAGATAGCCATAGAGTTCTCCGCTGCGGACACGACGCATCATATCCTGCATCGGGAAGACCTCGTCATAAGGCAGGCGATTTTCGTACTCGTCGGGAGTTGTATCCTCTCCTATCTCTGCAATTTCAGGTGCCGCTGCGAGCATCTCTTCGATACTGTGCAACTCCTTTGAAATATCCTCTGCCGAGGCGCCGAGTTGTGCGTAGTGGTAACGTATGGGGTAGAGTCGCCCATCCGTGCCGTAGATGATATTTGATGGTTTGAGATTGCGGTGGAGGAATCCTATCTCCGTGAGTTCTCGTTTGAGCAACTCGAAAGCCGAGCGCAGACGTGCTGTGGCAACAAACGAGATTGCTTTGTCGAGGCTGTCGCCTTCGGGTAACGCATGCAGAATCACATCGTATGCAACCTCTCGACCAGTGGAGTCGGGAAGCGTGATTTCGCCTTTAAGCAGGCGATACTCTGTGAGAACTGCGGCGCAGAGTCTTTCGAGAGCGTTGGCTGTACGCTCGATATCGGTATCGATAACGCCATTCAAAGGCAGGCAGAGAAGATATCGCTTGCCAGCAATGGAGATTTGTGCCTCGGCAAATTGCGAGGTACGGATAATTATCGGATTACCGTTGATTGTAACGACTGTTGCGTTGTGAAGCGTCTTGAATTGAGGCTTTTCGGAGCGAAGGAACTCCGCAAAAGATACTATTGATGGTGCCATAACGCTCTGTTTTTAGATAAGATTGGTAATACTACGTGAGCCGATGTTGAGCATCGTGATAAGTTCGGTAATCGAGGCGTTGTAACTAATACCTCTGAATGGCGGAATGGCAAGACCTCCGCGGTGTGAGCGAATCAACTCATTGAAAGCCTCCGGCATAATGCTCGAACACTCTGCCAAGAGTTTTAATCCGCGATTGTCGGCATCAATCTCGTCATCCGAGGGGAATATGGCACTCTGTGTTCCGTTGCCCGAAGCCAAATGAATATTTATCAGCAGAACATTGCCATCCGATGTGGATATATTGCGTATTTGCTCTGTCACGTTCAATAACTCGCGCTCGTTGCAATCCGAGCATTCTCCATCCGTAATGTTAAAGATGACGGGCGGGAAACTATCTGCATTCTGGGGTTTTGCGCACCACGCGCTAACGATGTCTCGGATGTAGAGCATCGCCTCATACATCGGTGTATCGCCCTCGGCACGCGGAGCAATCCAATGGCGTACCTCCTCCTTGTGGATGTTTTTGCGACCGTCGGGCAGAACTCTCTCGACGGAGACTTCGCTGCTTATGGGCGCATATTTGCAGAACTCCGAGATGGGAATAAAGTCTCGTGCGGGGTCGAGCAGAGGATAGACCTCTTCGCCCGAATAGCCCAACAGGGCGATGTCGTAATAGTCGCGCACGCCATCCTCGCGTCCGGCACGCAGAATCAGTTCGTTGATGATGTTGTCGGTAACTTCGGCAACAGCGGTCGCTTTTGACACTTTACGACCATTGAAAACAACTTCGTCAAGCATAGACTGCGATTGATCTATGGCGATAACGAATGCTGTGCGATGTCGTCTTGTAATTTCCTGTTTATACATAACTTGTAGCAATTTAGGTAGAGACATAAATAATTGTATTACAAAGGTATCAATAACTTTTTGAAATAACAATTATAACACCTCTCCATTGCGATTGATGCGTTTCCGTACTCCATTCTCGATGACAACAGCCTCTCCGTTGCGGAATGATTTGACGGCTTCGAAATGCGGACAACGCAGTGCTGTGGAGCCGTCGGTGCGGATATAGTGCCAACAACCGCCAAAGCACACGGCTGCCAGACCCTCTTGAAACTCAAATCCGCAATCATAAATGGGTGGTATTACAAACTTCTCGCCTCGACGATAACCCCACAAGCCATTGAGATTGTCGAGCATCGGAGGCTCAACCTCGTCAGTGGTGGCATCGGTAGCATCACTTCTTTGCGCCACAACAAAGGTGAGCAGAGTTTGTAAGCCGTGAAGTTTCGGTGTGACCGAGCGCAGAAGTTGCGCTATGCGGTACGATGCCGCCTCGCCACTACGTGCCAGCAAAGAGAGAATCTCGTCAAGGGCTGTGTTGCGCCCCTCGAAAATATCCTTGGGTCGCATCAGTAGCGACTCATCCATATCGTAACGCTCCGCGAGCGACGGGTCGAGCGCGAGGGCGTGCAAAGCAGTCGATATGAGGGCTATGGGATAGTCGTCTATCGATTTGTCGAAGTAGTCGGCTGTGCGTGCCGGATGTTGAAATGCTGTTGTTCCGGTCTCGTCGCTACGCTCGCCTGCAAATTCGGGACGAAACATAGCATCGAAGTCGATTAGTTGCAACTGCCCCTCCGGAGTTACGATGATATTTTCAGGTTTGAGGTCTCCGTGCGCCCACTCCTCGCCCAGCAACGAGAGTGCCAGCCTGTCGAACTCCTCCGCCAAGGCTTGCATCTGCTCTGTGTTGCCGACGCTCTCGGCAATGGCTCGTTGCAGAGTCCTGCCCTCGACCCAATCGTCGAGAATAACATCTACCCACTCGCCATGACTCTCGTCGGAGTGAATGTACAACTCCTCGCGGAGGCACTTTGCACCATAAATGCGACGCAGGTTGCGCTTGTCGCGTGTGTAGCATTTGAGCGCCATTTCGCGCTCTTTGTGTCGTATGCGGAATATAATGGAGTTGTTGCCGACCAGAAAGAGTGGCTTGCCATTCGAGTCGGTGCAAACATCAATGACACCTAGGGTCCTTGTCAGACCGAAGGTGTCACTCATAGCAGAAAGATATTGCGGAATAGTTTTAAGCACGCCGCAAGGAGTCTTTCAGTAGAATCTTTATATTAGTGGCAGTGACCGCAGTCGCAACCCTCCGAATGCTCTCCGCACTCATCTCCACAGTGGCAATCGTCACCGCAGTTGCAGTCGCTGCAACCGCATCCACCCTTCGACATCAGGTCTTCGGGGGTTACGTCGCGTACCGATACAACCTCGACCTCGAAGTTGAGGGTCTTGCCTGCCATCGGGTGGTTGAAGTCCATCATTACGCTCTCCTCCTTAACCTCGCTGATGACGCCAACCATGCGATTGCCGTTTGCATCGCTCATCGGCACCTGCGAGCCTACGAAGAGAATCTCCTCGGCAACCTTGCCGTCAATCATAAAGACGGTCTTGGGCAACTCAACGACAGCCTCCGGCATAATCTCGCCATAGCCATCCTTCGGTTCGAGCGTGAAGGCAACCTTCTCGCCCGGCTCTTTGCCCATGATAGCCTCCTCGAACTTGGGCAGGAGCATACCCGTACCGCAGATAAATTCGAGCGGGGCTTCGGGATTCGACTGATCGGCTACTGCGCCATCGACGGTGAGTCTATAATGTACCGCCACCATTTTGTTCTGTTCAACTTTCATAATATTTTACTTTTAGTAGTTACACTCTGTGAGTTTTGTTATTTGAGATGCAAATATAACGATTTTTTTGAAAAGTTATTACATCTCATTCCGGCATACCAGATTGCGGTCGCCATAGCCGTTGTCGATTTTGGTAACGTAGGGGAAGAACTTCGCCTCGCGAATCCACTCCAATGGGAAGGCAGCCTGCTCGCGGGTGTAGGGGTGCGACCACTCGCCAGCCAACTCTACGGCTGTATGGGGTGCATTGACAACTACGTTGTCCGCCTCGCCACCGATAGCCTCGCACTCGCGCTTGATAGCCACCAAAGCCTCGATAAAGCGGTCCATCTCTGCCTTTGGCTCCGACTCGGTCGGCTCGACCATCAAGGTTTCATGCACGGGGAACGAGAGGGTAGGTGCGTGGAAACCGTAGTCCATCAATCGATGGGCGATATCGCCACAATCGACACCATACTCCTTCTTGAACATTCGCAGGTCGAGAATCATCTCGTGACCGACACGTCCCTTCTCGCCTTTGTAGAGTGTGCTGTACTCTCCGGCGAGTGCCGCTGCCATATAGTTCGCATTGACGATAGCCATCTCCGTAGCGTGGCGCAGACCACTCTCGCCGAGCATCTTGATATAACCATAGGTTATCGGCAACAACATTGCCGAACCCCACGGAGCCGATGCAACGGCAGTGATGCCCTCCTCGCCTCCGGTAGAAACCACAGGGTGAGTGGGCAGGAACTTGCGCAGATGCTCTGCAACGCAGATGGGGCCAACGCCCGGACCACCGCCTCCGTGAGGCATCGCAAAGGTCTTGTGAAGGTTGAGGTGGCAGACGTCTGCTCCGATATATCCCGGATTGGTCAGACCGACCTGTGCATTCATATTTGCTCCGTCCATATAGACCTGACCGCCTGCATCATGTACTGCATCGACAATGTCGCGTATGCGCGACTCGAAGATTCCGTGCGTCGATGGGTAGGTAATCATCACTCCGCACAACTCCGAACTATGCTCCTCGGCCTTCTTTACAAGGTCATCGACATCGATATTTCCCTCCGCATCGCACGCCACGGTAACAATCTTCATGCCTGCCATCGCAGCCGAGGCGGGATTGGTGCCGTGAGCCGAGGCGGGGATAAGCATAATGTTGCGGTAGCCCTGACCGCGCGACTGATGATAGGCGCGGATAACCATCAGACCTGTATATTCGCCTGCTGCGCCCGAATTGGGTTGCAGTGAGCAGGCTGCAAAGCCCGTAATCTTTGCCAAGTCGCTCTCCAACTCGTGAATCATCTCGGTATAACCCTCACGCTGCTCTTCGGGGGCAAAGGGGTGTATATTCTGGAATCCGTCAAGCGAGAGCGGCTGCATCGTAACGGCAGGGTTGAGTTTCATCGTGCAGGAGCCGAGCGAAATCATCGAGTTTGCGAGCGAGATATCGCGCAACTCCAAACGCTTGATGTAGCGCATAAGGTCGCTCTCCGAGCGATAGCGATTAAATACAGGCTCGGTCAAAATTGCCGATGTACGTCGCAGTGCGGGGAGAATTGCTGCCTCGGTTGCCATCTTTGCACTCTTGGGCTTGCGACCCATAGCCTCGGCAAAGATTTCGATTACACTCTGCACCTCTGCCGGGGTTGTAACCTCGTCAAATGACAGACGAACACTCTCCTCGGTGGGGTAGTAGAAGTTTATCTCGCGTTCAAGTGCTATGGACTGCACTACGGCAGCCTCTGCCTCGACTTCGAGCGTGTCAAAGAAGTTCTTGTGTTTAAGGGTGTAACCCATCGCTTCGAGAGCCTTGCCGACGGTCACGGCTGCAAGGTGGGCAGTCATCGCTGCGCGGTGCAGACCCTCGGCTCCGTTATATACGCAGTAGAAGCCGACCATTGACGCCATAAGTGCCGATGCGGTACAGATGTTCGATGTGGCACGCTCGCGCTTGATGTGCTGCTCGCGCATCTGCAACGACATACGCAACGCTTTATTGCCAAGGCGGTCAATCGAAACACCGATGATACGGCCCGGCATATTGCGTTTGAACTCATCTTTTGTTGCCATATATCCTGCGCTCGGACCTCCGAATCCCATCGGGCAACCCAGACGCTGTGTGCCTCCGACTGCAATGTCGGCACCCCACTCCGCGGGAGCCTTCAACAGAGCCAGCGCGAGCAGGTCTGCCACTGCCGTAACCATCACTCCGTGTGCATGTGCCGCCGATGCGAAATCCTCATACTCATTCACAGCACCGTCGGCTGCGGGGTACTGCACGATTGCGCCAAACTCCTGACCCGTGAAGTTGTACTCTGCGAAGTTATCCACGATAAGTTCGATACCGAATGGCTCGCTACGTGTCAGCAGCAGGTCGAGGGTCTGTGGGAAGATGTTGCTATCGACGAAGAGTTGGTTGCGACCTGCCTTGACGGCCTCGCGCGAGCGCAGGGCAAACATCATCAACATTGCCTCTGCCGCAGCGGTCGATTCGTCGAGTAGCGAACAGTTGCTTATCTCCATGCCGGTCAGCGAAGTGATGGCGGTCTGGAAGTTGAGCAGAGCCTCCAAACGGCCCTGCGAAATCTCCGCCTGATAGGGAGTGTAGGAGGTGTACCACGCAGGATTCTCGAAGACATTGCGCGAAACGACCGCCGGAACTGCCGTAGGGTAGAATCCCATGCCGATAAACGAGCGGAATTGTCGATTGCGCTCGGCAAGCGAGCGGATATGTGCCGCAAACTCATACTCGCTCATACCCTCCGTAGGCAGAGCAATGGGCTTTTTGAGACGAATCGAGGCAGGGATAACCTGCGAGATAAGTTCTTCAACCGACTTTACGCCGATGGTGTCGAGCATTGCGCTCAACTCTGTTGGGTTGCTTACGCCGACGTGTCTGTCGGCAAATTTATCAAACATATTTTTCTTATTTAGTTATTGTTCTCACTAATAATAATTGACGGCTCTAATATTTGAACGAACTGCCTCCGATAAACTCTCTCAAAATCGAGGTCGGGGGTATTTCGTCGGGCTTGATGACCGTAAAGTTGTCGAGGAATTTAAGCATACGCGCAGCCTCGGCATATTCGGGTACGGTGTCAGGCACCTCGCGCAGTATCGGCTCCACAAAGGGTCGCAGTACGGCAATTTCGTAAAAGAGCGAGGTGTTGAACATCACGTCTGCATTCTCCTGATAGGGGAAGATGTGACGCTCCTCACCGCGACGAACACTGCCCCAGCGTGCCAGCGTAGCCTGCGCATTGTTGCCACGGGTGGCATAATCGCGTGTGATGCGACGTAGCATGCGGTTGTCGCTGGTTGGGATGCGCGAGAGGTTATCCATCGCCACCGATGTAAAGCACGAGATGTAGATTTTGAACTTCACATCGTCGGGAATGCTCGGTGTAAGGTTGGGATTCAGTGCGTGGATACCCTCCATAATCAGTACCGACCGCTCATCGAGTCGCAATGGATTTTCGTGCCACTGGCGTTTGCCTGTAATGAAGTCGTAACGCGGAATCGCAACACTCTCGCCTGCTGCCAAGCGACGCAGGTGGTCGTTGAGTTGCGCGAGGTCTATCGCCTCCAACGCTTCGTAGTCATACTCTCCATTCTCGTCACGCGGAGTCTTGTCGCGCTCGACAAAGTAGTCGTCAAGCGAGATAAGCACGGGATTAAGACCCAAGACGTGCAACTGTACGCCAAGGCGTTTGGCTGTGGTGGTTTTACCACTTGACGAGGGTCCCGAAATCAGGACAAGTCGCGCTCCGCGGGTCGCGTTTGCCTCGTATATTGCATCGGCAATCTGCGAGAGTTTGCGCTCGTGGAAGGCCTCGGCAATCTTTATCAGTTCGCTCGAATCGCCACCCAGCACCTTCTTGTTCAGCGAGCCGACGGTCGGTACGCCCATGATGCGTACCCACTCCTGATACTCATGGAAGACATCGAACATCTTGTCGCGATTCACTTCGGTCTGAATATTGTCGGGATTGGAACGCTGTGGCAGGGCGAGGTAGAATCCGTTGTAGTAGGGAACGACGGCAAAGGAGGTTACGTAGCCACTCGATGGAGCCAATGCTCCGTAGAAGTATCCGACCATATCATCCATACGGCAGATGTTGCTGTAAAGGCGAGGTCGCGTGTTGAGCAGTTCCGCCTTGTCGGTGTAGCCCTCCTGCTCGTATATGCGTAGCACGTCGCTTGTCAGTTCTCGCGAGCGGGTAATGGGGTAGTCCGCCTCGACCACACGGTGCATAGCCTCTGCTATGCGGTCGCACTCCTGCTGCGAGAGTTCGCTCTCGCCGTCAATTTCGCAGTAAAAGCCATCGGAAAGCGAGTGACGGATGTGGAAAGCCCTTTCGGGATAGAGTTCGCGTACAGCCTTGTGCGCCACGAAAGAGGCGGTGCGCTGATAGACCCGATAGCCGACAAAATGGGTGATATCGACAAACCGTACAGTTACGGGGGTATATACGCGATAGCCCAACTCCTTGATGCGGTTATTGACGTATGCCGCCAGAATGGGATATTTGCACTTGATGCCTAATTGCGAGCAGATGTCGAGCAGAGGAGTCCCCATATCGACCTCTACTTGTGATTTTGTGTTCTCGCAAACGACCTTTATCTTATCCACGTCGAAAAAAGTTTTGATTTACCTTGTAAAGATAGTGATAATTTCTGTAACTTTTGCAAGAAAAGATAACTCGCTTAGAATAAATCGGTTGGTCGGATTGCTTGAAAATTGGGTAACGAGATAGCAACCGTTCGTATTTCTGAGTTCTTCATTACTTTG
>SUZF01000033.1 GCA_015060065.1 Rikenellaceae bacterium
TTTATGCAACTTAACCCAGATGCTCTACGACAACCTACCAAACAAGACGCAAAGTTGAGTTATGACATCTCTCATGAAGGAGAAAATCTCGCTGCTGCATTGTATCGAATTAAGGCCAAAGATGATTATAGCATTATAGCCATATCAAGGTTGCTAAATAAGTTCTTGCCAGAATATACAAGCGTAGATGTGGTAAATGACACTGTAAATAAACAGTTCGTAATTGAACTAACAAGTAAGGATAATAAAGTATTCTCTTCAAGGGTCCTGTCCGAAGGCACTTTGCGACTATTGGCATTGTGTATCATGCAATATGATGATACATATCGCGGATTACTTTGTTTTGAAGAACCCGAGAATGGAATACATCCTCAGCGTATTCAAACGATGATCCAATTATTAGAGGATATGACAATTGACATAATGGACGATCAGCCTATTCTTCGCCAAGTGATCGTGAATACCCATTCTCCTAATTTTATAGCACATCTAACTAAGGATTCGAACAATAAAAATGTAAGTGTATGGCTGTCTAAAATGATACCTTGTATTATTGGAGAATCTGGATCAAAACAAGTCATTCGCTGTTCGCGCATAACACCAGTAGCAAACACCCCAAGTAGATCTTTGTTTGGTACCCAAGATGTTAAAGTTACAACACTTGATTTGGCGGACTATTTATCGTAATTATTATGGCTATACAACTATATGTGGGATTAGTAACCGAAGGGGTTACGGATTCTCGCTTTTTACCTGATATATTGGAGCGACTTCTTATTGATATTGCGTGCGATTGTCGCTCGGAAGTCAGTATAGAATCCATATTCTCTATACCAAAGGAATCGGGAGCATTTGTTGATGTAATGACTAGTGCAGCAAAATATGCTAATGACAATGGTGCCTCAATATTGTGTATTCATGCGGATTCTGATGCAAGGAACATTAGAGAAGTATATGATTACAAAATTGATCCATTTTTAGAAGCTTTGACACAGGTCCCAGAGGAGGAATATTGCAAAAATATCATACCAATTATCCCGATTCAAATGATTGAATCTTGGATGATGGCTGACAAAGATTTATTAAAAGAGCGTATAAATGCAAAGGGCGTTCGAGACGAGGATTTGGGGCTGCATAGACCGCCAGAGAATTATGCTGATCCCAAATTTGCAATAGAGAAAGCCATTACTATTGCCCAAAGTTCACGCCCGCGTCGAAGACGAAATATGATAACAATCGCTGATCTATATGAAGAGCTTGGTGCTTTATTAGAATTAGAAACATTAAGACGACTGCCATCTTTTCAGGTTTTTGAAGAAAAAGCTCGTCAAGCATTTCGCACATTAGGGTATTTAGAGTAAAAAGGAAACACGACCTTTGGGTCGTGTTTCTTAATTGAAAGTAACCCCGTGCTTCTTGCAGATGTAGAAAAAAGTTTTGATTGTTACATATTTGCAACATTTAAGGCAACTGTTGAATTGTCTGTCGCATTCCCACGGATCGTATTTATCGGAATACATACTAATCAGATGGAATTTTCCCAGCCCTTCTTTGCCATATTCATTGGCTAATGCTTGACCGCATCGAAGCCAATCTTCGTAAGATTCGGTTATATCAATTCGTCTATTGCCATTGCATACTTCTCACAACAAGTAAACATCAGATATAACCACAACCTAAAACCTGCTCGACTCTTACAGAAAATCGTATCTTGTAGCATTGAAAAATTCTGCTGTTTTTTTATTGTTATTGCGTTGCGTGCAAGCCCACCGCAAAACAACAAAAAAATCTGCTGCGGCACTAAACCACAGCAGATTATCTATAAGCGATATACGAACTCTGCGCTACTACTTGTTATTGAAGAGATTTTGGGTGCGCTCGCCTCCGATGGTTGCGAATGACAGCACTGCATCGCCAAAGAGTTTCAAACGTTCCGGCATAGCCTTCGACTCCTCGTCGCTCCACTCGCCAAGCACATAATCCACCTGATGTCCGCGGGCAAAGTCACCACCGATACCGAAACGAATACGCGAATAGTCGTTACGACCGAGCAACTCGTTGATGTTCTTCAATCCGTTATGTCCGCCATCGCTACCCTTTGCCCGCATACGCAGCGTTCCAAACGGCAACGCGATATCATCGACAATGACCAACAGATTTTGAATCTCAATCTTCTCGGCATCGAGCCAATAGCGCACCGCCTTACCGGAGAGGTTCATATATGTCGAGGGCTTCAACAACACGAGGATACGCCCTTTATGGCGAATAGTCGCGGTCGAGCCGTAACGGCCTGCCGTAAATGTAGCGTTGGATGCCTCTGCCAAGGCATCCAACACTCTAAAACCAATGTTGTGTCGGGTATTGGCGTACTCGGCGCCTATATTTCCCAATCCAACAATCAGATATTTCATACCGAGATTATCGGTTTTCGGCTACTACTGCTGTGCTGCTGCACCGCGCGAAGCACGGGTTACACGAACGGCACAAACCGCAGTGGTTGCAGGGGTGATGAACTTCAAGCCCTCAAACTGCAAGTCGCCTACGAAGATGGTCTGACCAACCTTCAACGGAGTAACATCTACTACGAGTTCGTCGGGGAGGTTTGCCTCCAAGCCGCTAACCATCAACTTACGAGCCGACAGAGCCAACTTACCACCGACCTTAACACCCTCTGCGTTACCGGTCAAACGTACAGGAATTGCGATAGCCACGGGCTTACCCTCCTGTACACGATAGAAGTCGATGTGGAGAATCTCCTCACGAACAGGGTGGAACTGTACCTCACGCATAACAGCCTTCTCGACCTTACCATCGATGTTCAACTCAACGATGTACGATGCAGGAGTGTAGATAAGGGGCTTTACAGCCTTTACATCGATAGCGAAAGCGAGGTTCTCGCCACCACCATAAAGTACGCAGGGGATAAGACCCTCACGACGTACAGCCTTTGTTGCCTTCTTTCCGAAGTCGCCGCGATTTACGGCGTTAATCTGGATAGTTTTCATTGTAAATTGTTGTTTTTTAATGTGTTACCTACGGCATCACTCAACGCAGACCCATAGCCTGCATCCCATAAATGCCTGATTTCGACCGCGAAGATACGACAAAGTGTCGGTAAATCAAAATTTTACACAAAAAATTTTTTGTATATTTGTAGCCGAATCACGGCTTTACGGCAACAGAAAAACCGGGCATAGATCTCTCAAAAACTCAAAAAAATATGAAGAAAATCAAATTAGGACTATTCCCGAAGGTAGTTATTGCAATTACCCTCGGAGCCTTACTTGGATTGGTTGCACCAGATGTTTTGGTGCGCATATTTAAGACTTTCAACGTCTTTTTTGCACAAATCCTTAAATTTATCGTTCCTCTTCTCGTTATTGGACTTGTTACTCCCTCGGTCGCACGTTTGGGTCGCGGTGCCGGCAAGATGTTGTTGGCGGTCTTGGCTTTATCATACCTCTCGACCATCGGTGCAGGATTCTTCTCGTATGGCTGCGCCTCGGTATTATTGCCAAACTACATCGAGCCGGGAGAACTTACCACACAGATTGCCGGAAAGAGTTTTGCGCCCTATTTCGAGTTGAAGATTCCACCCGTATGTGACATTTTGACCGCGCTGGTTCTCTCGTTTATTATGGGTGTGGGGATGATTTTCACAAATTCATCGGCTCTGCGTAAGGGTTTTGACGAGTTGGAAGCAATTATAAAACTCACTATCGAGCGGGCAATCATTCCCTTCCTGCCTCTCTACATCTTTACGATGATGTGCGATATGTCGGCAACGGGCAAGTTGGCTACCGTGATGGGGTCGGGTGTAAAGGTCATCGCCACAGGAGTCGTGTTGTCAATCTGTTATCTCATCCTGCAATTTATCATTGCCGGTGTGATTTCGCGCAAGAATCCGTTCCGCTGCATCAAAAACATCCTGCCGGCATACCTTACCGGTTTCTCGATATGTTCATCGTCAGCCGTTATCCCCGTAACCCTCGATTGCACGATTAAAAATGGTGTATCAAAGGAGATTGCGGGATTTGTAATACCCCTCTGTGGCACGGTGCATATGTGCGGCTCGGTAATAAAGTTGATGACTACAACCATTGCAGTAATGATTATGTGCGGAGTCGATATCAACCCTGCGCTGATTATGAACTTCATTTTGTTACAAGCGGTAGCTGCCGTGGCTGCTCCGGGAGTTATGGGTGGTGTTTTAATGGCATCTGTGGGCTTGGTTGAGTCGATACTCGGACTTACATCGGAGCAGACGGCTCTGATGATGACCATCTACCTTGCCCTCGACGGCTACGGCCCTGCCTGCAATGTCAGCGGAGATAGTGCGATTGCGATGATTATCAACCGCTTCTTTGGCAAGAAGGATGGCGAAGTTGCTGCCGTAGAGGAGATAACCGCAACCGAGGATTAAGAACAGACCATAAAAACCTTCCGCGCGGAGTCGGTATTCCTATATACACATTATATAAGTTGTATCTACACAAAGAGAGCGTGTCCAACAAATTTTGGAGCACGCTCTCTTTTTTCGTAGGTTATGCAGATATTAGGCAACAGCCCCAACATCTGCACGTCCCACACGATGTTGCTTACTCGATACCTTTCAGTTTCTTGAATATCGAGTTATACTTCTCGTACTTTGTCATATAGTCACCCTCCTCACGCAGACGGAAGCAGAGCGATTTGAGGCAATCAACAGTATCAAGGTGGTCAGGCTTCAACTCGTGAGCCTTCTCGAACCAAGGTACTGCCTTCTTGTAAGTGTCGAAAACCTTTGCATAGGCAGCATCAAAGTCTGCACGGCTCTTGAAATCGGTCTGTGAGGCAGCCTTACGAAGTTCATCGCCCTTTGCCATGATGAAGAGAGCCAAATAGTAGTTACCATCGAAACTGTCGGGTTTAATCTCTACAACCTTCTGGAACGAGTTGATACACTCATCGTAGTTTTTAAGTTTGTAGAATACACGACCGCGACCGAACCAGAGGTCTGCATTCTTCGGGTCGTTCTGCAATGCCTTCTCGATAAGCGACACGAGGTCTGCGGGGTCACCCACACCCTCCTCCGAGGTGTAGAGTTGCATAAGGCCGTCCAATACACGCTCATTCATCGGGAATTTCTCGATACCCTGCAAGAGTGCATTTTTTGCCTTGATTACATTCTCCTTATCTGCCGCCTTCTGACCATAGTAGCAGTGGAAGAGGTAGTAGTAGATATCGCCCTTCTCGTCTGCATAGCCATTTGCGAGAGCCGTAGTCAGCAACTTCTCGCCACGAGCAAACATCTCCGGCTTCTTGGCTCCCAGATAAGTTGCCAACAGACCTGCCGAATAGAGGTTGTGGTAGTCGGGCTGACCATAAACAGGATTCGACTGCGCCTCAAAGATAGTCTCATAAGCCTGTTGTGCCTTCTCGTAACGCTGGATATCGTAACTTACGGTCGCCACCTGATTGTGGAAGTTGATGATGTTATCCAACAAAGCCTTAATCTTTGGAGCCTGCTTGGGGTCGAGTTCATAAGCCTTTGCCAACGCCTCGATAGCCACCTTTGCGGCATTCTTGTCGACATACTGTGTCTGCTCCCAAGCCCACACCTTGTTGTTTTTGAGATATATTTTTACCCAAGGATACTGCCAATAAGCATCAGTCTTCTTCGACGGCTCACCGAGCATAGACTTCAAGAAAGCCATATCCCAGCCTGCGAACAGGTCCTTGGTCGGAGCCTGCAACGACTCAAAATAGACCTTTGCACGGTTCATCCACGTTGCCGCCTTCGCTCCCTTCTTGGCATCCTTAATCTCAACATCACTCTTTTCGAGTTTGAGCTTCAAGCTCACATCATTTACCTTTTGAGCATTCGCTGCCGGTGCAAGCAGAATCATCGCTGCCATTGCCACCAATAATACTCGCTTCATAATCTTAAAGTTTTAAGTTATTTTACTAAAATTTATTCGTTTGTCTCTGTCGATTCTGCATTTGCAACTTCGGGAGCAACCTCCACAGCACCCTCAACTACCGGTGCCTCTGCTGCTGCAATCTCCTCGTCTTTATCCTCGTTAGCCGGCACAGCCGTTACCGAAGCAATTGCATCGCCCTCGCGCAGGTTGATGATACGCACACCCTGCGTAGCACGACCTGCCAAGTGAATCTGCGATACAGCGGTACGGATAGTCAGACCGGAGCGGTTGATAATCATCAGGTCGTTCTCGTCAGTCACCGCCTGAATCGAGATGAGTTTACCGGTCTTTTCGGTTACGTTGATGGTCTTGACACCCTTACCGCCACGGTTAGTGATGCGGTACTCGTCGAGGTCGGTACGCTTACCATATCCGTTCTCGCTCAATACCAGCACATCCTGACCGCTTCCCGGCTCGATGCAAATCATACCTACAACCTCGTCGTTATCCTCAATCGAAATTCCGCGCACACCGGCACCGACACGACCAATCGGACGTACCGTCTGCTCGTTGAAACGGATAGCCTTACCCTCACGAGCCGCAACCATCACCTCGGCACTGCCGCTGGTAAGTTTTGCGTCGATAAGCTGGTCGCCCTCACGGATGACAATTGCATTCACACCATTCTGACGCGGACGCGAGTATGCTTCGAGTTTGGTCTTCTTGATTGTACCGTTCTTGGTACACATGATGATATAGTTCTCGTTCACATACTCCGCATCATTCAGACGTTTGCAGTTGATGTATGCACGAACCTTGTCATCCGGCTCAATCTGGATAACATTCTGGATGGCGCGACCCTTCGAGGCACGAGTTCCCTCCGGAATTTCATATACTTTGAGCCAATAGCAACGACCCTTCTCCGTAAAGAAGAGCATCGTATTGTGCATCGAGGCAACGTAGATATGCTCGATAAAGTCCTCATCGCGTGTTGCGCTACCCTTCGCTCCAACACCTCCACGGTTCTGTGTGCGATACTCGGCAAGCGAGGTTCGCTTGATGTAGCCCATGTGCGAGATGGTAATAACCATATCCTCGTCTGCGTAGAAATCCTCCGGATTGAACTCCTCCGAAGCGTAGATAATCTCCGAGCGACGCTCGTCGCCATACTTCTCCTTCATTTCGAGCAGTTCGTCCTTTACAATCTGCATCTGCATCGACTCGTTTGCCAAAACATCGTTGAAGTATGCAATCAGTCGCTGCAACTCATCACGCTCGGCAACAAGTTTGCCTCGCTCCAAGCCGGTCAGTGCGCGCAGACGCATCTCAACAATCGCGGCTGCCTGCAAATCCGACAGGCCGAAGCGCGCGCAGAGATTCTCCTTCGCCTCATCAACACTCTTCGCAGCACGAATAATACGGATAACCTCATCAATGTTGTCCTGCGCGATGAGCAAGCCCTGCACGATATGCATACGCTCCTCCGCCTTACGCAAATCGAAACGTGTACGACGTACAACCACATCGTGACGGTGGTCGATAAAGTGACGGATAAGGTCTTTCAGATTGAGCAACTGCGGACGACCATTTACCAGCGCGATATTATTCACCGCAAACGAAGTCTGCAACGGAGTGTTCTTGTAGAGCGTATTCAGCACCACACTTGCCACAGCATCCTGTTTGAGGATGATGACAATACGCATACCGCTGCGGTCAGACTCGTCGTTGATATACGAGATACCCTCAATCTTCTTCTCGTTGATAAGGTCGGCAATCTTCTTAATCATCTCTGCCTTATTGACCATATAGGGAATCTCGGTCACAACGATACACTCGCGACCCGTAGCCGTATGCTCGATTTCGGTCTTGGCACGCATAATAACGCGACCACGACCCGTCATCAACGCCTCCTTCACACCCTCATAGCCGTAGATGATACCGCCTGTCGGGAAGTCGGGACCCTTCACATAGTGGAGCAACTCCTCACACTCGATTTCGGGATTATCGACATAAGCACAGCAGGCATCAACCACTTCGCCCAAGTTATGGGGTGCCATATTGGTCGCCATACCGACCGCGATACCGCTCGCGCCATTAACCAGCAGCAACGGAATCTTCGTGGGCAGTACCGTAGGCTCCGGAATCGTATCGTCGAAGTTGAGAGTCCAATCGATGGTCTCCTTCTCGATATCGGCCATTACCTCATCGGTAATCTTCTTCATTCGTGCCTCGGTATAACGCATAGCCGCGGGCGAGTCACCGTCCATCGAGCCGAAGTTACCCTGACCCTCAACGAGCGGATAACGCATACTCCACTCCTGCGCCAGACGCACCATCGCATCATAGACCGACGAGTCGCCGTGGGGGTGGAACTTACCGAGAACATCACCGACAATACGTGCCGATTTACGGGTCGGCTTGTCGGAGTACAGATTAAGTTCGGCACTCATATCGTACAGAATACGACGATGTACCGGTTTGAGTCCGTCACGGACATCAGGCAAGGCTCGCGAAACGATAACCGACATCGAATAGTCGATATACGCCGACTTCATCTGCTCCTCGATATTCACGGGGACCACGCGACCTACCAAACCTTCATTCTTTACTTCTTCTTCACTTTGCATAAGTCAAGTCAATATTTATTACTTGTTATAATCAAAACGTACAACACGCAAAAATAGTGTTTATTTCATAAATAAACAACTTTGTACCCCAAAATCATCTCTTTCAAGAACTCAATACCCGAATTTTTGCGATTTTTGACCATTTTCAGGCGATTTGAGCCACTCTTTTCCAAACCCCGACACCCTGTCGGTGTTTTTCAGTCATCGGTGGTTGTTTTTCGGATGGGGGGGGGTCGGCTGTCAAGTGCGACCGATAATAACATTTTGCGAGCCTCTGGCGAACGATTGTCATTCGTTGCCATTCAACCCCACAAAAAAAGCCTGCCCGACAACCTGAATTGTCGAGCAGACTCCAAACGTACAACCTGCAAAATTTTACGCAGGTCGCAAATATTGCGAGAGTTTTATCGCTTATGCAACCTCCCAATGACCACCCTTGCCGAAGAGGCGCTCCTCAACCTCGTTCACCATTCCGCAACGGAAGAGAAGGTCAATGGCCGTTATACGGCTACGCATATAGGGCATATAGGTAAAGGTCTTGCGGAAACGCTCACGCGAAACACCAATCATCTCCGGCTCGTAGGGCGCACCCACAGCCTTCAAATTTGCATACACCTCATCGAATGGGATAATCTGCGCGCGAATCCGCTCTTTGAGCGTACCCCACGACTCCTTGACTGCCGTAAGCTTCTTGCGCAAGCCCTCTTTATCGACATATTTGTTGCGAGTCTCTTCGAGCGCACGTGCAGTAAGGCCGGCATTTCCGGCAAAAATACGCTTTACATCAGCCTCAATCTCTTCGAGAGGCTTCCACGCCTCAACGCACTTCTCGATATCGAGGTTTTCGATATCTTTTTCGAGGAGGAACTCCAAAATTGCCGTCGAGGCCAAAGTTCCGATACCCACCTTAAATCCGTGCGACACATGCTCGCCATTATAGCAGAGATTCTCCATATCCCAGCAGTGGCTGAACTGATGCTCGATACCCGATGCGGGACGGCTCGACTGCAATGCCTGCATTGCAAATCCACTCATAATCAATCCGTCAGCCAACTTTTGCGTCATCTCGACATCGCCCTCAAAGACTGCCACAGGTGCGCTCAACGCCTCGCGAAGTCCGTCTTGAACAAGGCCAAACGAGAAGGCATCCAAAACATCGGTACCCATAACATCGGCAATCATCCAATCGGCACCGGCAGGAATTTTGGCAAGAAGGTCGGCATAACCCGAAGCCGCAAGGTGCTTGGGTGCCGCAGCCGAAATCTCGGAATCCAGCACCACTCCGTAAGGAGCCGGACACGAGAAGGTCTGCTTGTTGCCCTTGAATGTAATCGATGCACCGAAAGCGGTATATCCATCCATCGATACAGCCGTTCCGACAACCATATACTTGCGACCCAGATGAGCCGAGACAAGTTTTGTGAGGTCGTTAATAACACCCGAACCGACCGCAACAGGCACAGCATCAACGGTTTTGAGATAAGCCTCCAACTCCTCGACAAATGACCACTCGGCGTAGAGGTGCGGGTCGGTAAAGATATGAGCCTTCTCCAACTCGATGCCCGCCTCACGCATATAGTTCTCGACAGTCTCTCCTGCCACCGCATACGTCGTGGGATCGGCAACGATAACCGCCTTTTGTCCGGGGAAAAGTTTTGCAAAGAGAGCAGGTGTCTGATTAAGAACTCCTGCACCGATTACCAAATCTTTGGTATCGGTCGTGCGCTGCAATGCGCTCTCGATTTTGTTCATATTTTTCTGTATTTGGTTTTACTTTCGTTTCTTTTCCTTTGCAAAGTTAGGCATTTACTCTCTATCGAGCAAACTTTTCTTACCCTTTTAATGCCAATTTTTGCAAAAACAAAGATTATTTGTACCTTTACATTTTGAAAATGTGTCTATCATATATTCAATATATTGCAAAATGAAGAGATTGATATTGATTCTCGCACTCCTGATATCCGGAGTTGCCACTGCCCAAGAGACCAAAAGCGTAAAGATTACCGATGGTCCCTATCTGCAAGCCGTTGGCGAGAATGAATTTACAGTTGTTTGGCGCACCAACCAAGAGGCGGTTGCGTGGGTCGAGATTGCGCCCGATGACGGCACCCATTTCTACAACAAGGAGCGTCCCCGATACTTCCAAACCCGTTTTGGCCGCAAGGTCCTCGGCACACTGCATACTATACGGGTAACGGGTCTTGAACCGGCAACAACCTATCGTTACCGCATAATCAGTGCCGCAGCCTTCAAGGGCGAGAAGGACCGCGTGCGCTTTACCGAGAAGCGCGGAAGCGATGTCTATCGTCGCCAGCCCTACTCCGTAACGACACTCGATCGCAACAAAGAAAGCATATCGTTTGCAATGGTAAATGATATCCACGCCAAGACCGCTGAACTCGAAACACTATTGGCTGATGCCTCCAAACGCAAATACGATTTCGTCTGCTTCAATGGCGATATGACCTCGCGCAACAACTCACAACAAGAGGTTTTCGACCTCTACCTTTCGTCGGCGACGAGGCTCTTTGCGAAGGAGACACCGCTCTACTTTGTTCGCGGCAATCACGAAACCCGCGGTGCTTACGCAACGGCACTACCCGAACTCTTCCCCTCGAAGACCGGAATGCCCTACTACTCATTCCGTCAGGGTCCGGCATACTTCATCGTTCTCGATTGCGGAGAGGATAAGCCCGATAGCGATATGGAGTATTCGGGATTGGCTTGTTACGACCAATATCGCACCGAGCAGGCAGAGTGGCTACGCTCGATTGTTGCCAGCGAGGAGTATCGCACGGCTCCCGTGAAGATTCTATTTTGCCACATCCCTCCCGAAACAAAGGGTTGGCACGGAGCAGCCGATATCCACCAAAAATTTGTTCCCATCTTAAATGAGGCGGGTCTCGACCTGTGGTTGGCAGGACACATCCACAAATACAGACTTACCGAGGCGGGCGAGAACGGATGCAACTTCCCCGTACTCTGCAATCCGAATGTTTGCCGTTTGGATGCCGAGGTTACTGCCAATGGCGTCGATATCAAAATTTTCGACGTCAATTCAAAACTTCTGCACACATATCAATTAAAGAAATAAACAGAGAAAATAATGAGTAACTTTAATCGCTATCGTTCGATATACTCGCACGACGAATTGATGGAGCGCCTGCGCAATCTGCGCCACGTGGCACTCGATATGGACGGAACAATCTATATGGGAATGTCGCTCTTTCCCTTCACAAAGCCGTTCTTGGCCGGGTTACGCGAGAAGGGTGTGAACTACTCGTTCCTTACCAACAACCCCTCGAAGTGCATTGCCGACTACCTTCACAAACTCGAAGTTCTCGGCATTGAGGCAACCGAGGAGGAGATGTACACCACAGCATTGGCAACCATCGACTACATTAAGACCAACTATCCCACAGCAAAACGACTCTTCCTGCTCGGCACACCGAGTATGATTTCGGAGTTCGAGAAGGCGGGCTTTGAGTCGGCAGCCGATGACCCGAATGACGTCCCCGACGTGATTGTTGCGGCCTTCGATATGACCTTGGAGTATAGCCGTCTGTGCCGTGCGGCATGGTGGGTATCGCAGGGTGTTCCCTACATCGCCACCAACCCCGACCGCGTATGCCCCACCGACCAGCCTGTCGTTTTGGTCGATTGCGGTTCGATTTGCGCCTGCATCGAACACGCCACAGGTCGTAAGCCCGACATCACTCTCGGCAAACCCGACCCCAATATGCTCTCCGGCATCGTAAATCGTTACGGCTTGCAGCCCGACCAGATTGCAATGGTCGGTGACCGCATCTACACCGATATCGAGATGGCACACAACGCCAATGCCTTCGGAGTTCTGGTTCTTTCGGGCGAAACTACTCTCGACGTTGCGGATGCAGCGGCTCGTCAGCCACATCTCATAGCCGAAAATATCGGAGTCCTCGGAGATCTTATAGCCGAGGCTCACGGATTGAATAGTACAGATATTATTTTA
>SUZF01000013.1 GCA_015060065.1 Rikenellaceae bacterium
TAGGGGGTGGGTAGGATATAAATTGGTGGTTTACCACCATTGCATTAAGGGGTAAAAACAAGGCCTTCCCCGAAGAGAAAGCCTTGCATATAAGAAAGCGTAACAAAGAACTACTTCTTCATATACCATTTAATATAATTTGGAGCCTATGGCGACCAAGTCCCCTGCCCGAGGCGGGGGATTTAGGGGGTGGGTAGGATATAAATTGGTGGTTTACCACCATTGCATTAAGGGGTAAAAACAAGGCCTTCCCCGAAGAGAAAGCCTTGCATATAAGAAAGCGTAACAAAGAACTACTTCTTCATATACCCCTTAATGTAATGGTGGTGTGAGCCGTAGCGGTTGAAGGCGGCCTCGTCGAGAGCCTCCTGTGCCGAGGGGTGTGCTACCGAGATAATCAGTCGTGCACGCTCCTGCAAACTCTTGCCATACAAATCTACCGCACCATTCTCGGTTACGAACCAGTGGATGTGGTTACGGGTAGTAACGACACCTGCACCCTCGGTCAGAGCGTCCGAAATCTTCGACACGCCCTTGTTGGTAATCGACGGCATAGCGATAATTGCCTTGCCGCCCTTCGAGAGCGATGCTCCGTAGATGAAGTCAATCTGACCACCCACACCCGAATAGAACTTGCGACCCAGCGAGTCAGCACATACCTGACCTGTGAGATCCACCTGCAATGCCGAGTTGATAGCGGTCACGCGGTCGTTCTTGGCGATGATGTAGGGGTCGTTGGTGTAGCCTACGTCCATCATCAAAACTCCGGGGTTGTCGTTGATGAAGTCATAGACCTTCTGCGAACCCATCAGGAAGGTCGAAACCATCTTGCCCTTATCGATATTCTTTGCCTCGCCATTGATTACACCCTTCTCAACGAGGGGAAGTACGCCGTCAGCGAACATCTCGGTATGAACACCGAGGTTCTTGTGGCCTCCCAACTGTGCCAACACAGCATTGGGAATTGCACCGATACCCATTTGGAGCGTTGCACCATCCTCGATAAGACCTGCGCAGAGGTTACCAATCTTGGTCTCGACCTCGTTAGGCTCCGAGAAGTGAGCCTCTTCGAGCGGCTGGTCGTCCTGAACGAAGATATCAATCTTCGACGAGTGAATCATTGCATCTCCGAATGCGCGGGGAACGTACTTGTTCACAACAGCGATAACCGTATCAGCGCACTCAACGGCTGCCAATGTAGCATCTACCGACGTACCGAGTGAAACGTAGCCGTGCTGGTCGGGAGTCGATACCTGAATCATTGCCACGTTGCAGGGAACAGCACCTGAACGATAGAGTTTCTGTGTCTCGCTCAAAAAGATGGGAATGTAATCTGCGAAACCGCTCTGGGTAACCTTGCGGACATTGCCACCCACGAAGAACGAGTCGAGTTGGAAGATACCCTCAAATTCGGGAGCCGCATAGGGAGCAGGACCCTCGGTGTGAAGGTGGTGGATGTGTACATCCGAGAACTCCTTGTTCTCGCCACGTGCGCACATAGCCTTAATCAGACACTGCGGAGCCGACGCTACCGACGAAAGGTGAATGTGGTCGCCCGACTTGATGACCTTAACGGCCTCTTCGGGACTTACGAAATGAATCTGTGCCATTTTCTTTTTAGTTTAGGTCTATATTCAGTTGTCAATTATCAATTTTCAATTGTGAAACGCAAGATTTATTTGCGTTTCACCTCTACCTGCTCGTAGCCCTCGACGATATCGCCTACGCGGATATCGTTGAACGACTCGATGTTCAGACCGCAATCCTGACCCGAAGTAACCTCCTTCACGTCATCCTTGAAGCGACGCAACGAGCCGAGTTTGCCGGTGTAGATTACGATACCGTCACGAATCACGCGGATAGGCGTGTGACGCGAGAGTTTGCCCTCACGCACGATACCTCCGGCAATGGTGCCGACCTTCGAAATCTTGAAAGTTTCGAGTACCTCAATCGAGCAGACAATCTCCTCCTTCATCACAGGCTCCAACATGCCCTCGATAGCGTCCTTGATGTCGTTGATGGCATCGTAGATAATCGAGTAGAGACGAATCTCAATCTCCTCCTGCTCGGCAAGTTTGCGAGCCGTAGCCGAGGGACGTACCTGGAAGCCGACGATGATGGCATTCGAAGCGGCTGCAAGCAGAACGTCAGACTCGGAAATCTGACCCACGGCAGCGTGGATAACATTGACCTGAACGCTCTCCTTCGAGAGTTTGATGAGCGAGCCGGACATAGCCTCCACCGAGCCATCCACGTCACCCTTGACGATGATGTTAAGTTCCTTGAACGAGCCGATAGCGATACGACGACCAATCTCGTCAAGCGTAACGTGCTTCTGGGTCATAATACCCTGCATACGCTGCAACTGCTCACGCTTGTTGGCGATTTCGCGTGCCGAGCGGTCGTCCTCCATAACATTGAAGGCATCACCTGCCTGCGGTGCGCCATTCAGACCGAGTACCTGTACCGGAGTCGAAGGGCCTGCCTCGGTAACCTTCTTTCCGTTCTCGTCGAACATCGCCTTTACGCGACCTGTGTAGGTTCCTGCGAGCAGAACATCTCCGATGCGGAGCGTACCGCTCTGTACCATAATGGTCGATACATATCCACGGCCCTTGTCGAGCGTCGATTCGATAATTGCACCCTGCGCCTTCTTATTGGGGTTGGCTTTCAGGTCGAGCATCTCTGCTTCGAGCAGCACCTTTTCAAGTAGTTTGTCGAGGTTGAGTCCCTTCTTTGCCGAGACATCCTGGCTCTGGTACTTACCGCCCCAATCCTCGACCAGATAGTTCATATTTGCCAACTGCTCCTTGATGTGGTCGGGATTTGCAGCCGGCTTATCAATCTTGTTGATTGCGAATACCATAGGAACGCCTGCTGCCTGTGCGTGGTTGATTGCCTCGATGGTTTGGGGCATCACGCTGTCATCGGCAGCAACGATGATGATGGCAACGTCGGTAATCTTTGCACCACGCGCACGCATCGCGGTAAATGCCTCGTGACCCGGAGTATCGAGGAAGGTAATCTTCTGACCATTCAACTCCACGCTATACGCACCGATATGCTGCGTGATACCTCCTGCTTCGCCTTCAATAACGTTGGTTTTGCGGATATTGTCCAGCAACGAAGTCTTACCGTGATCGACGTGACCCATAACCGTAACAATGGGCGGACGGGGTAACAAATCCTCCTCGGCATCGACATCGCTCTCGATAGCCTCCTGAATCTCCACAGACACGAACTCGACCTTGAATCCGAACTCCTCGGCAACCACTGCCAGAGCCTCGGCATCCAGACGCTGGTTGATCGATACCATCAAACCGAGATTCATACATGCCGTGATGACCTGTGTGGGCTGGATGTTCATCATCGTAGCCAACTCGCTGACAGTTACGAACTCCGTAACTTTGAGTATCGAGCGTTCCTGCTCTGTGCGCTCCATCTCCTCATTGATACGCTCGGCAACAGCCTCGCGCTTCTCCTTGCGATACTTCGCACCCTTACTCTTTGCACCCTTTGCAGTCAGACGTGCCAAGGTGTCCTTAATCTGCTTCGAGACCTCTTCATCGCTAACTTCGGGACGAAGAATGGGCTTCGGAGCCTTATTGTGTTTCTTGTTCTTCTTCTCCTGTTTTGCTTGTGCGTTGCGGTTGTTCTCCTGATTGTTGTGCTGGCCGCCCTTCTGCTCTTTGCCGCCATGGCTCTGGTTTCCGGGTTTGTTCACATCAACCTTCTCCTTGCTCAAACGCTTACGCTTCTGCTTGCCTCCGGGGACAATGCCCGACACGTCCATCGTGCCGAGAATCTGCGGACCCGACAACGTGCTTACCGAAGGACGGAAGATGTTGTCGCCCTTCTTCTCGACCTGCGGAGCCTCTGCCTTTGTCGGCTCACTTTTTGCCGCCTCGGCCTTCGGTGCCTCGGCAGCCTTCGGAGCCGCCTTCTCAACCTTTGTGGGTGCGCTCTTTGTCTTCTCGACCTTCGAGGGTTCGCTCTTCGCCTCGACCTTCGCCTCGACCTTCGGCTCGGTTTTCGCCTTCGGCTCAACCTTCGCCTCCTCCTTTGTAGCAGCAGGTTTTGGGTTGAGGTCTATCTTGCCGAGAATCTTCGGCTTCTGAATCTCGTCTTTTACGCTGATGACATTGCTCTTCACGACCAACTCCTCAACCTCCTTTGCGGGCTGCTTTGCCTGGTCGATAGTCACGGTTGCCTGCTTCTGTGAAATCTTTTCACGAATGGCATTTCGTTCATTTCCGGAACTTCGGTTTGTGCCGAACTCCTTTTCAAGAATGGCATACATCTCGGCGGTCACCTGTGAGTTCGGCGAGCCGTCGGTGGTGATGCCCTTCTTCTGCAAATAGTCCACGATGGTACTCAAACCCACCTTAAACTCCTTTGCAACTTGAATGAGCCTCAATTTTCTTTCGTTATCCATAAATACTCCTCTCTGTTTTTCGGTTTAGGTTTGTTACTCTTCGAACTCTGCTTTGAGAACGGCTACCACCTTCTCTGCCTGCTCCAATTCGAGGTCGGCACGCGAAGCGATATCCTCTACGGGAAGTTCGAGTACGCTCTTGGCGGTATCGAATCCGACAGCCTTCAAGGCATCGATAATCCAGCCCTCAATCTCGTCCGAGAACTCGGTGAGTGCTACGTCCTCCTCCTCAATTTCACGATATACGTCGATGTCGTAACCGGTAAGCATCTTCGAAAGACGGATATTCAAACCGCCCTTACCGATAGCCAGCGATACCTGATCGGGTTTGAGATAGACCGATGCGGTCTTCTTCTCCTCATCGATGGTGATGCTCGAAATCTTTGCAGGATTGAGCGTGCGCTGAATCATCAGTTGGGGATTGGTCGTATAGTTGATAACGTCGATATTCTCATTGTGCAACTCCTTGACGATAGTGTAGATGCGAGAACCCTTCATACCTACGCATGCTCCTACGGGGTCGATGCGGTCGTCATAGGACTCAACAGCAACCTTGGCTCTCTCGCCCGGAATGCGGGCAATCGACTTGATGGTAATCAGACCATCGAAAATTTCGGGAACCTCCTGCTCGAACAGACGTTCAAGGAATTGATTTGCCGTGCGCGAAAGAATGATGCGGGGATTGTTGTTGTTCATCTCTACGCTCTTGACGATAGCCTTGATGGTGTCGCCCTTGCGGTAGAAGTCGCCCGGAATCTGCTCTGCCTTGGGCAACAACAACTCGTTGTCCTCGTCATCGAGGATAAGCACCTCCTTCTTCCATACCTGATAAATCTCGCCCGAAATAATCTCGCCAACCTTCTCCGAGTACTTCTCGTAGATGTTAGCCTTTTCGAGGTCGATGATGCGCGATGCGAGGTTTTGGCGCAACGAGAGAACGGCACGACGGCCGAACTGCTCGAAGCCGATAGCGTCGGTGTATTCGTCGCCCACCTCATACGAAGAGTCGATAGCCTGAATCTCCGAAAGAGAAATCTGCGATACGGGGTTGGTCAAATCCTCGTCAGCTACAACCTCGCGGTTGCGCCAGATTTCGAGGTCGCCCTTCTCCGGGTTGATAATCACGTCGAAGTTCTCGTCCGTGCCATACTGCTTCTGGATAGCGTGACGGAATACATCCTCCAAAACGCCAATCATCGTGCTTTTGTCGATGTTTTTCAGCTCCTTGAACTCTGCAAAGTTGCTGATAAGATTAAGATTGTTCATTGCTTTATATTATATTTTGATTTTGTTGTTTCTATTTGTAGTCGAGGAACTCTTTGGTGTATTTAACCTCATCCATTGCATAGCGTTTTACCACGTGCTGCAACTCCTTCTTCTTTTTGCCCTCAACGGCAACCTTCTCGTCGTATGATAGGGTTATCGACTCTTCGTCTGCCGCATCGAGCGTTGCCAGCAACTTCACTCCGTTGCGCAGAAGGACCTCTACGGGTTTGCCGACAAGTTTGAGGTATTGGCGCAGTACGCGCAACTCCGAGCCGATACCTGCCGAAGCAACCATCAACGAGAAATCCTCCACATCGCGGTCGAACTCTGCATCTATGGCGCGGTTAAGTGCCACGCACGCATCAATCGATACCGACGTGTCGCTGTCGATAAGCAGTTCTACCTCGTTTGCAGGCGAACAGTTGCACTCGACAACGAACATATCTGTTCCTGCGAGGTGCTGTTCGGCAATCTCCAAAATTTTAGCGCAATCCATCATACTCTTCGATAATATTAGTGCCTTCGTCAGCAGGCTTTTACATCCTTAAATTTTCGTTATAACTACGAAAGAAGGGGACTCAAATCGTCCCCTTCATCCTATTCGTCCGTTTTCACGATGCAAATATAGTGAAAAAAAACAAACATACAATATATTTATGCAAAAATGTTGTCAATGCGGAGAATATGCCGGCATGACGAGGCTACTCCTGTGACTCGCTCTCTTCTCCGGAGACCGCGATGGCACGACGTGTCTGCTGCTTTTTGGTCGGCAGTCCGAGTTTGCGCAGTCGCTCTCCGGAGCGGATGATGTTGTCGTTACCCGTGCAGAGGCGTTTGTACGCCTCGTCGTAACTCGATTGAGCCTTTTCGAGCGACTGCCCAACCCCTTCGAGGGCTGTAACGAATGCCACCAACTGCTCGTAGAGTTTTGTGCCGTAGGTTACAATATCGGCTGTGTTTTTGCTCTGGTCGTTGCGCTTCCAGAGGTCATCGACCAATTTGAGCAACGCAAAGAGATTGGTGGGCGACGAAACGATGACCTTGCGGTCGTAGGCGTCGCTCCAAATCGTGTTGTCGTATTGCAGGGCAGTGAGGAATGCCGGCTCGTTTGGAACAAACATTATCACAAAGTCGGGCGATTGGAGCAGTCGCTGGTACTCCTTGCTGCCCAACTCTTTAACGTGCTGACGGACCGAGGCTATGTGTGCCGTGAGATGTCGCTGGCGAGAGTCGGCATCCTCGGCTGCGGAGAAGTCTGCGTATGCCGTGAGCGAAACTTTCGAGTCGATGACTATCTGCTTGCCTTCGGGCAGATAGAGAACCACATCCGGGCGCAGGTTGTTACCCTCGGCATCCTTGATGTTGAGTTGGGTGTCGTAGTGTATGCCGCGAATGAGGTTCGAGTTGTCGAGTATGCTGTCGAGAATCATCTCGCCCCAGTCGCCCTGCACCTTCGAGTTGCCTTTGAGTGCTTGGGTCAGGTTGGCGGTCTCGGTGGTGATACGGGCATTGAGTTTCATCAGATTCTCCAACTCGTTACGCAAGGCTCCGCGTTGTTCGTTCTCGGAGGAGTAGATGCGCTCCACTCTTTCGCGGAAGTCGGTGATATTGTCGCGGAAGGGCTTTAACAACTTGTCTATTTCGTCTTTGTTCGTCTGCCTGAATTGGCGCGACTGCTCGCCAAGGATATCATTGGCAAGGTTGCGGAATTGAGCCTTGAATTGCTCCTCCATCTTTTCGCGCTCGGCTTCGTGCTGCTCTACGCGGGTGCGCAAGGTCGCCACCTCGACCATCTTTTCGCGCAGTTGCTCTTCGAGAGCCGTGCGCTCGGTGGCGTGGCGATTTTCGAGGGTGGTGCGCTCGGCTGCTGCACGCTCTGCAAGGTCGTTCTTCTCGGCAGTAAGTCGCTGTTCCAAATCGAGTTTTTCGTTGATAAGTCGCGTGCGCTCACGATTCATCAGCAGTGTGATAAGTGCCATTGAGACGGCTGTCACAGCCGCGCAAATGAGTATGATTATAACCATTGTGTTCATAAGTACGATTTTTGTCTCCACAAATTTAGACTTTATTTTTCTTTTTCGAATAATTTCGGCTATTTTTGTACGGAATAAAATTGTATGACTATGAGAATTATTGCCCCTTCGATGCTTTCGGCCGATTTCGGACACCTCGAAAGAGATACCCGAATGGTTGATGCAAGTGCCGCAGAGTGGATACATATAGACGTTATGGACGGTGTGTTTGTGCCGAATATCTCATTCGGATTCCCTGTGCTGAAATCTATCCGCAAGGCTTCGCCCAAGTTTCTTGACGTACATCTTATGATTGTCGAGCCGGAGCGTTACATCACACGCTTTGCCGAGGCGGGTGCCGATATGGTTACCTTCCACCTCGAAGCGACCGAGAAGGTGGCGGAGTGCATTGCTTTGGCGCGTAAGGCAGGTGTGAAGGTGGGTATGTCGGTGCGCCCGGCAACTCCCGTGGCGGAGTTGGCACAGTGGCTGCCGGAGATAGATATGGTGCTTATCATGAGCGTTGAGCCCGGATTTGGCGGGCAATCCTTTATGCCGCACTCGGTCGATAAGATTCGCGAGTTGCGTGCTATGGCGGATGTGGCGAATCCCAACCTTATCATTGAGGTTGATGGCGGAATATCAGCCTCGAATGCGGCTCTGCTCTTCGGAGCGGGTGCCGAGGTGCTGGTTGCCGGCAGTTCTGTATTCGGAGCAGAAGATCCGCAGGCGGAAATCGTTAAAATGTTGGAGGCGCGATGATATCGGTTGATAACGTATCGGTGAGTTATGGAGGCTGGACTCTCTTTGACGGGATTTCGTTTCTGGTCAATCCGAAGGATAGAATAGGTCTGGTCGGCAAGAATGGAGCCGGCAAAACGACCCTCCTGCGACTGATTATTGGCGAACAGCAACCGACCGAGGGTGCCATTACCCGAAATGGCGACTGCACGGTGGGCTACCTTCCGCAACAGATGAAGGTTGCCGACACGACCACTCTTCTCGAAGAGACCGCTACGGCTTTTGCCGAGGTGCTGGCTCTCGAAGCCGAGATTGAACGGCTGACCGGAGAGATTGCCCTGCGCGAAGATTACGAAAGCGAGGAGTATGCTGCCTTGCTACAACGATTGAACGAGGCTAATGACCATTACCATATCCTCGGTGGAGAGACACGTGATGCCGATATCGAGAAGACGCTGCTCGGCTTGGGATTCCGTCGCGAGGATTTCGGCCGTCCGACAAGCGAGTTTTCGGGTGGTTGGCGTATGCGTATCGAGTTGGCGAAGTTGCTTCTGCGCCGTCCCTCGGTATTTCTGCTCGATGAGCCTACAAACCATCTCGATATCGAGTCGATACAGTGGCTCGAAGAGTATCTGAAAAATTATAGCGGTGCGGTGCTTGTGATTTCGCACGACCGTGCATTTCTGGATAATGTGACCAACCGCACCATCGAGTTGTCGTTGGGCAAGATTTACGACTACAAGTTGCCCTACTCGAAGTTTGTGGTGGCGCGTGCCGAGCGACGTGCGCAGCAACTTGCGGCATACCAAAACCAGCAACGCCTTATCGAGAAGAGCGAGGAGTTTATCGAGAAGTTCCGCTACAAGCCGACCAAATCGAATCAGGTGCAGTCGCGCATCAAGCAACTCGACAAGTTGGAGCGCATCGAGGTCGAAGAGGAGGATTTGGCTACGCTCAATATCAAATTCCCGCCCGCACCGCGTTCAGGTCAGGTGGTGGCAGAGGTTAAGGAGGTCGGCAAGGCTTTTGGCGAGAAGAGAGTCTTCGCGGGTGCAGAATTTACCATCACGAAGGGAGATAAAATCGCTCTGGTAGGTCGCAATGGCGAGGGCAAAACGACTTTTGCCCGGATGCTTATCGGTCAGTTGGAGCCGACCGAAGGCTCGATTCGTATCGGTGCGAATGTCAGCATCGGCTACTATGCTCAAAATCAAGACGACCTGATGAATGGCGACTTTACGGTCTATGATACGCTCGATAGAGTGGCTGTTGGGGATATTCGTACCCGTCTGCGAGATATTCTGGGAGCATTCCTCTTCCGAGGCGAGGATGTCGATAAGAAGGTTAAGGTGCTGTCGGGTGGCGAGCGCTCGCGCTTGGCCATGGCGCGTATGATGCTCGAACCGCACAACCTGCTGGTACTCGACGAGCCGACAAACCATATGGATATGCGCTCGAAGGATATCTTGAAGAGTGCCATTCAGAAGTTCGACGGTACGGTGGTCGTAGTGTCGCACGATAGAGAGTTCTTGGACGGTATGGTCGATAAGGTCTATGAGTTCCGCGATGGGGGAGTGAGGGAGTACTTGGGAGGTATCTACTACTTCCTCGAAAAGCGCAAAATAGAGTCTTTGCAAGAGTTGGAACGCAAGGCTGTCGAGGTGCCGACTGCCGAGCGTGAGTCGTCGTCGGGAAAACTCTCTTACGAGCAGAAAAAGGAGCAGGAGAAATTGTTGCGCAAGTTGCGTAAGGCTGTCGAGCAGATTGAGGCGGAGTTGGCGGGCGTTGAGGAGCAGATTGCTGCCTACGATGCACGCTTTGCCGAGGCAGCGGAGTTCTCGGCAGAGGATTATAAGGCTTACGACGAACTGAAAAAGCGTTACGACCACCTGATGCACGAGTGGGAGAAGGCATCATACGAGGTCGAGATTACAGAGAATAATTAAAGCAAGGAAAATATGGAAAATATCGTATTCGGAATACGCCCTGTGGTGGAGGCCATCGAGTCGCACAAGCAGATTGAAAAACTCTATATCAAGCGTGGCGCCGAGGGTCAGTTGATGACCGAACTGAAAGACCTCTGCATTCGCCACCACCTGCGCTGGCAGGAGGTGCCGGTCGAAAAACTCAACCGCCTTACGCGTGGAAATCATCAGGGCGTGGTGGCACAGATGGCGGCTATCGACTACGTTACGGTCGAGGATATCTTGGAGCGTGTTCCCGAAGATGAGACCCCGCTGGTGGTGGTCTTTGATGGAGTTACCGACATCCGCAATTTCGGAGGTATTGCCCGCTCGGCAGAGTGTGCAGGTGCGCACGGTCTTATCACTCCGCTTAAAAATTCGGCTCCGGTCAATGCCGATGCAATCAAGACCTCGGCAGGTGCGCTAAACGTGATTCCTGTGGCACGTGTCGGCTCGATTCGCAATACTCTCAAATCGTTGCAGATGGAGGGATTCCAGATTGTTGCCGCTACCGAGAAGAGTCGCAAACTGCTCTATGATGCCGATTTCCGCAAGCCCACGGCAATAGTTATGGGTGCCGAGGATGTGGGAATCTCGAAGGAGGTGCTGAAACTCTGCGACGAGCAGTTGGCTATTCCGCTTATCGGTCATATCGAGTCGCTAAATGTGTCGGCTGCGGCCGCGATTATGCTCTTCGAGGTTGTCCGTCAGCGTATAGAGTAGCCATTAGCCGTTGGCTTATGTTCGGAAGGGGAAAATCCGCAGAAAAGAGTCTCTACCACCACCCACTACTTGGCGAGGTCGCACTTGTGCGCTCGTGGCGGTCGAGGAGACTGTCGATTGTGGTGCGCCCTTCGGGCGAGGTGCGTCTGACCTATCCGCGCTTTGTGCCGAAGGCGAAGGCGTTGGAGTTCCTCGATAGTAGAGTGGATTGGGTTGAGCAGTCGCGCCAACGCTTTGCCGAGAGGGGTGTGGCACGTGTGGAATATACCCCCGAACAGATTGAGCAGATGCGTCGTGAGGCGAAAGATGTGTTGCCGGGGCGTGTCGCTTTCTGGGCTGAAAAATTTGGATTTCAATATGGTCGTGTAACGATTCGCGCTTCGAGAAGCAAGTGGGGGTCGTGTTCGGGCGAGAACAATATTTCGTTGTCGCTCTTTTTGATGACTCTTCCGCCACATCTGTGCGACTATGTCATAATCCACGAACTCTGTCACACGGTGCATCACAACCATTCGGCAGCGTTTCACGCTCTTGCCGACCGATGTATGGGTGGCAAAGAGAAAAATCTGCGTAGCGAACTACGCAGATTCTCTATTTAACATCCCCTTAATATTATCTCTTCTTACTTGTCCTCTCCGTGGCGGAACTCGCCCGGAGTTATGCCGACGTGGCGTTTGAAGTAGGTGCCAAAGAATGACGGCGTGGGGAAGTGGAGGGTATATGCCACCTGCTGGATACTCAAATCGGAGTAGCGTAATAGCGACTTCGCCTCCATAATTATACAGTAATCAATCCAATCCGAGACGCTGCGCCCGCTGGTCTGCTTGATAAGCAACGAGAGGTACTTGGGCGTAAGGCATAATTTGTCGGCATAGAAGCCTATTTGATGCTCCTTGCGGAAATTCTCGGTCAGCAGATGCATAAACTCCTCAAAGAGTCGCATATTGCGGTTGTTGATGCGTTTATTTTTTGTTGTGGTACTACCAACTTCTTGCTCCATAACCTCGTGCGTGAAAGCAAGCATCGACCCAACGATGCCCTGAATGACACGTGCATTATGGTTATCCGCCTTTTTCGACACGAGGCGAATCATGGCAAGGTAGTGATTGAAGAGTTCAACGTTGTGTTCCGAGAAGTGGAAGCATGGGTTGTGGAACATATGCATTCCGAGTGGTACGAGATGCTGTATATCAATGTGCATCTCATTCATCAAGGATGTGGATACTGCGAATATCGTTCCGCGAGCAAGAGTTGAACTCGAATGTACATTATATATGCAGTTGGGCAGAATCAGAGCAGCCATACCTGCTGCCAACTTGAAATCCTGTGCATTGATATTGAGCGAGATTTCGCCCTCATGACAGATTACGATTCCGACGGCATTGGCACGACCCGGAATTGCGGGCGCCTTTCGTCCGTTATTCTCGATTTGGAAGTCGTATATTAGTACGTTGTCGTTCAGTTCTTCGTCTGTTTTCAGGTGGCGCTTAATATCTGCCAACGAAAAATAATTGGTGTTCTCTTTCATCTTCTGTGTGCTAAATTAAAACACTTTACATACGACAAAGATACTATTTTTAGTATCTGTCAGGCTTGTTTTTGCCCAAATCGAACAGATTATAGTGCGAAAATAATGTTTTTCGGTCGAAATGTAAGACAATCCGAGCCAAAATACTGTGCCGGTAAGAACTTATTTTGATAGGCGGCTCGAATCGGCACCGCGCTCGATACTCTTCTGTGCGAACTTCTTGCCTTTGTTGAATGCCCACGAAGCCGAGAATACAAATGTCGGTCGATTCCATGGTTGTTTGGTTTCGAGCGTGCGTTGCATAGCCTCGGTGGTTGCAATGAAGGTGTGTTTTACCGGAATAATATTGCGGACCCCGGCCGAGAGCGTTAGTTTGTCATCGAGCAACCTCTTTTTGAGTGTAAAATTCAGTCTGTGACTTGCTCGCAACTTAATGTTGGCAACATAGTGGTTGCTCATGCCGTAGTAGCCGAGGTCGATAAAGAACTTCTTGGGCAGTGTGAAGGTGGTCTGCACGTTGCCATTGCACATAAAGCGGAATCGCTGGGGCGACGAGTTGTCGATGCGAACTCCGTTGTATATTGCTGTGGCGTTGAGGTTGAGGGTCCACCACTTTGCGAGTTGGAAGGGCAGATTTACAGAGAGATAATAGTTTTGCGACGAGCGGAGGTTCTCGTTGATGATGTAGCCGATGTCGGGATTGTCGGGGTCGGTTTTAATCATCTGTTGAATCTCGTCCGTGCGTAGTATGGCACCGAGCGTGACGGAGTATTTGTACTTCATCACAAAGGTTAGCGAGAGGTCGTTACCGTATTGTGGGCGCAGATAGGGATTTCCGGTTTGGTACGAATACTCCGAAATTTGCATACGTTCAGGGTTGAGCGCCCAGAAGTTAGGTCGATAAATTGAACGTGCGTACTGCAATACCATCGAGTAGGATTGGTCTTTTTTGAGAGCAAACGAGATATTGGCATTCGGAAAGAGCGAGAAGTAGTCTTGGCGCACGACATTTCCTCTGCCCGACGTATGGGTGTATTCACCGCGTAAGCCTCCGGTCAGCCCGAAACGTCCAAGTCGTGCGCTGGCAGTAATGTATGCCGCAGCGATATGTTCGGTGTAACGCTCGTCGTAGCCATAGCCCTCGCGCTCAATCCACTCATCGGATGTGTCGCGGTAGTGGTAGGCAGCGTTACTCTCCATTATATTATTGGTATATTTTGCACCTGCTTTGAGATTGACCTTGGGCGAGAATATCTTCTCGTAGCCAATATTTATGGTCGTGACATTGTATTCAGTCGCAGAACGGTCGCGGTAGAGGCTATCGACCGAGCGCAGTAACAGATCCTCGTGTAGGTAATCTTTCAATGTGCGATATCGATTGTTGCTCTGCGAGGCATCGTAGTTGTAGTCTGCCAGAATTTTCAATTTCGAGCCGAGCGAGTCGAACTTGATGATGTAGTTAAGTGTAGCACTCACTCCGCGATTACTCGAACCGGAGCGGTAGTTACTACGACTATCAATTCTCGAATCTGCGGATACGAGATTGGTGGTCGATGTTAGCGGATTTTTGTGGCATCCATCATAGTAGTTTATCTCGGCACCGAGACTGTGACGGTCGTTGATGTCGAAAATCGCTCCGATGTTGGCTCCGCCCCATTGCGAGTTGTAGCGAGTTGAGGAGGATGCCGTGAGTCGTTTGTCGCCCATAAAGTAGCGGGTATTCTCATTTACAATTGTCTTCTGGTCGCCTGCCGAGTACCAGCCCGTGGCATTGAGTGTCCATTTGCCGGAGTGGTAGTTTATGGATGCCGAAGGAGTGTAGTTGTGTATCAGGTCGCTCTGGCGGGTCGAGAACGAGATGTTGCCCATAATTCCATCATCACGACGACGTTTAAGCGTGATTTTGATGACACCTCCCGCGCTGTCGGCATCGTAGTCGGCTCCGGTCTGTGGAACTACCTCTATGGTGCGGATATCTTCGCTTTTCAGGGAGCGTAGATATGCCATAAGTTGCTCGGCAGAGTATTTGAGTTCTCGGTCATTGACATAGACCTTGGTGCCGGACTTGCCATTTATCGAGATTTTGTCATCGTTGATAAAGACTGCCGGTGCAGACTCTAATAACTCTACGCCATCCTTGCCAAGAGCTGATGCCATATTCGAAACATCAACGACAAAACGGTCAGCCTCGCGCTTGATAATCTGCGCTGTAACTGCTACACCCTTAATCTCAACACTCGACTGGGTCAATTTTACAATACCGATATCTGCGGCTCCGCTTACGTTTATGGTGCGCTTGTCAGGTTCGTAACCAAGAAATTCAGTAATAAGTTCGTATGTACCGTCGCTTAATTGTAATCTGAATTTACCTTTCTCGTCGGTTGTGGTACCGGCAATCTGCTTGTTCTCCTTTAACGCCACAACTGTTGCGTATGCCACAGCACCGCCTTTTTCATCTGTCACAGAGCCTGTGATTGCCTGTTTAGTTGATGCAAGTGCCTGATTAGCAAAGATTATTGTTGCCACCATGCATAGAATCCAACTCTTCATCTTTCTCGGTATTTTGTGTTTTATTATTATTTGACAGTGCAAAGATATATGTTTTTTTTTATACTATGCAAAACATAGTACATAATTTGTGTTTTTTATAAATAAAAATGAAAAAAGGCCCTCTTTTGGCCGCCTTCAAACAGAACTTCTAACAAAAAGAGAGCGTGTCCAAAAAGATTTTTGGACACGCTCTTGCTTTGTTGTGAGAAGAGATATTCTTACTCTTCGTCGCCACCAACGAGGATACGTCCGCAGTACTCACAAACAATGAGTTTCTTACCCTGACGGATATCCACCTGGCGCTGGGGCGGGATGCGGTTGTAGCAACCTCCGCACGCATCACGACGAACAGTAACTACTGCCAAACCGTTGTGAACATTGCGACGGATGCGGTTGTAAGCGGTCAGCAGACGCTCGTCAATCTTGGTCTTTGCCGACTCTGCCTTCTTTTCGAGTGAAGCCACCTGCTCGGCAGTCTCTGCCTCGATGCTGTCCAACTCGCCCTTCTTTGCCGTAAGGTCCATCGTGCGCTCTGCAACCACTGCCTGTGCATCTGCCAAAGTAGCCTTCTTAACCTTGATTCCGGCTGCATACTCCTTCAAACGCTTCTCGGCGAGTTCGATTTCGAGTTCCTGATACTCTATCTCTTTGGTAATGGCGTCAAATTCGCGGTTGTTGCGAACATTGTTCTGCTGCTCCTTGTACTTTGCGATAAGCATCTGCGCCTGATCCTTCTCGCGGCTGCGCTGCTTCGAGAGTGAGTTGAGTTCCTCGATTTCAGCCTCGATGTTTGCGATACGGGTGTTCAGACCTGCGATTTCGTCCTCCAAGTCCTGCACCTCCAAAGGAAGTTCTCCCTTGATTTTGTTGATTTCATCAATCTGTGAATCAATCTTTTGCAACTCATAAAGTGCTACAATCTTCTCCTGCATCGAGTAATCAACCTCTGCTGTCTTTTTCTGTGTTGCCATATATCGTGTTAAATTTATTTTGTCAAATAATTTATCGGATTGCGAGAGCGCTCACTCTTGCGAACCGCAAAGGTAAGAAAATTTTTTGATAAAATATCAAATAAAATCTCAATAACGCAATATTCGCTCTCAAAATGTCCGATATCCGCCACCGTGACGGCTCCATCGGGGGTCATAAAGTCGTTGTATTTGAGGTCGGCAGTGACGTAGATATCTGCCCCTGCGCTACGGGCTTCGCCAATGAGGAATGCTCCCGAACCGGTGCAGACCGCCACGCGGCTCACGCTCGGAGTTGCGATATCGCTATGGCGCACCGCCTTGGCTCCCGTAACCTCCATTACCTTGCGCAGGAAATCGGTGGTAGGCATAGGCTCGGCAAGGGTGCCGATAACTCCGAAACCGTTACGCTCGCCATCCGTCTTGGGTTGCAGAACTTCAAGGTCGCTGACCCCAAGCATCGTCGCCAATCGCCAACTCATACCATCTGCCGTGCTGTCGAGGTTGGTGTGGCAGGCGTAAAGTGCTATGCCTTGGCGAATTGCCCGCTCGACGCAACGCTCGACTACGTTTGCCGAGTTGAAGCGTTTGAGCGGATGAAAAACTATGGGGTGGTGGGTGATGATGATATCACAACCCTCGCTCTCCGCCTCGTCCATAACCTCGTCGGTAACATCAACTGCCAACAACGCCTTATGTACCTCGTCTGTCGGTCGGCCGACAATCAGCCCCGAATTGTCGTAAGACTCCTGCAACGAGAGTGGTGCAAAAGCCTCGATAACATCGGTTATCTCTTTGATTTTCATTGTTAAAAGAGTGTTTGTTCGTAAAATGCAAAGAGCGGACGTTGCTCCTCGTCATCCTTCTTGCGACGCTTGCGAGGTTGCTTGGGTTCGATGACCTGCACAACACTCTTCTTGCCGCTGTTCTCATTCGTGGAAGCAGCCACAGCATCACCCTCCTCCGGAGTCTCGACATCCACAACCTCATCATCGAGAAGCGAGCCATCGCCTCCGTCTTTGAGAATCTCGCGCACCTCGACCAACATCGAGCGTACAGATTGCAACTTTTCGAGCAACTCGGCACTGCGCAAAACATCTTCGGGGCGTTGCTGCTTCATCGCACGCTTCGCTCCGTCGAGGGTCATTCCGCACTCCTTGACCAGATGGTAGATAATCTTGAAGTTCTCGATATCCTCCGGTCGGAACATTCGGTTGCCCTTCTTGTTTTTCTTGGGACGCAGGCAGTCGAACTTCGACTCCCAATAGCGTATGAGCGACTGATTTACATCGAACATCTCGGCGACTTCGCCCATCGAATAGAATAATTTCTCTGCCATAATATTATGGTTTTACAAATCGGTTTTCAATATCCTTAACGAGTTTGGAAACAGATTGTTGCATCTGTTGCCTATGCGTTTGGCAAATCCGAGAGCGCACCCTTCGCATTCGACCAGATTCATACCCTCTGCAAATCGCTCTGCCGGAACTTCCTGCTTGCGCATATATTGCAGAGCCTCCTCCTTTATCAGAGAGGTGCAGGCAACCGCATCTCTGCGAAGCCCTGCAAAGAATGCCAATGCCGCATCGGGCTTCAACACCCCCTGAAACAGACGACCCATAGCCACTCCGGAGTAGATTCCCGCGAGCGACTCTGCAAGGTGTTTAACATCTTCATATCGCGCAGCGTAGTATCCGTAGCAGGTATCTGCGACCTCTGCAAAGCGCATCTTCTCCGGTTGTGCAACCCAGCGCGACAACTCCTGACGAGATTTGCCGCCCACGTCGTTCATAATCTTGCGACGAGGCTTGGGTGTTATGGCACGATTCCCGATAGAGGCTTTGCGTGCTACGGCAGCGAAGAATCCTTCGCTTTTGGTGCGGTGAGGGTAGAATCGGAAGGTCTGCCACACTCCCTCTTTGCCACAAACTATGCCCCACTCTTCGGGACACTCTATCCTCTCCGCCTCTTCGATATCGGCGCCTACGCGCTCCGAGAATGCTCGTAGCGCACCTTCGTTTTCGTCTGCATTGAAAGTGCAGGTGCTGTAAATCATCACACCTCCGTCGGCAAGGCACTTCCACGCCTCATCAAGAATCTCTGCCTGACGTGCTGCACACATCCTGACATTCGACTCGCTCCACTCCGCGCGAGCCTGCTCATCCTTGCGGAACATGCCCTCACCCGAACAGGGGGCATCAACCGCAACAACGTCAAACCAACTCTCGAAGGCGGCAATATGGCGTGGCTCGTTATTGGTTACAACGACATTTCCCAAACCCCACTTGCGCACATTGTCTGCCAGCACCGCAGCGCGGTTGCGTACAATCTCGTTTGCAACGACCAATCCCTCTGCTCCGACCAGCGTCGAGTATAGGGTGGTCTTTCCGCCCGGTGCTGCACACATATCGAGCAAGCGCACACCTTCGATATTCATCTCGTCGAGGATATGCCCCACAAATTGCGAACCAGCCTCCTGAACGTAGTACGTGCCGGCATTGAATCCGCAGTTGAGTGTGAACGAGGGGCGAACATCGAGATAACGGCCATACTTGTTCCACGGCACAGGGCAACCTTCGGGTTGCGCGAAGGGCTTGTGCGGATTCAGCCGTATCGACGTAGGAACCTCTCCAAGCAGTGCGTTACATAACGCCTCGCCCTGCTCGGCTCCCATATCGCGACATACGCGCTCGACAAACTTTTCAGGAAGTGACCTCATCGGAAAGGGTGTGGTTGCCTTGTCGAAAAATTTCTAATCAACAGCCTGAATATGCTCTACAACGAGGCTCTTACCTGCTCCAACTCGGCACAGATGCGCTCGAATACGGTGGGGTCTGCCACAAAGTCGTCGCTATCCTTGTCAATAACCAGCACACGACCCTCGTAGATATTCTCGATCCAATGGTTGTACTTCTCGTTCAGGCGCGAGAGATACGACTCGTCGATATTCTGCTCATAATCGCGACCGCGACGTTGAATCTGTGCAATCAGCGTGGGAACGCTCGCTTTGAGGTATATCAGCAGGTCGGGCTTCGGTATCATATTCGACGATACGTTAAAGACCTTCATGTAGGTCTGGAAGTCACGACCCGACATCAAACCCATTTGATGAAGGTTGCCTGCGAAGATGTGAGCATCTTCGTAGATCGTGCGGTCCTGAAAGATGTTCTCTGCGCCATCGGCCAACATGTCGAGGGTCTGCTGAACTCGCGCTCCGAGGAAGTAGATTTGGAGTTGGAATGCCCAACGATTCATATCCTCGTAGAAGTCACCGATATACGGATTGTCCGTATCCTCGTAGTAAGCCTTGGCTCCGTAGTGTTTGGTAAGCATCTCGGTCAGGGTTGTCTTTCCACTGCCGATGTTACCTGCGATTGCTATGTACATTTTGTTCGGGTTTTTATATGTTTTTAACTAATTGATACTAATTGAAATATGAACCTATCTTGTCGATTGCCGACGGCATCGCAAACACCACAACGCGGTCGTAGGCGTTTATCTCGGTGTTGCCCACCGCAATAAATACTTTGTCGCCACGGACAATGCCTCCGATGATGACATCCTTCGGAAGGTCCATATCCTTGATACGGCTCTTTGTGGCGGGCGAATTGGGCTTCACGATAAACTCCAAGACCTCGGCGTTGCTGCCTGTGAGGCACTTTATCGCCTGTACGTCGGTGGACATCGTAAAACGGAAGATGTTCGAGGCGGTAACCAACTTCTTGTTGATAATGGTGTCGATACCGATACTCTCGGCAAGATTGATATAGTTGAGGTTTTCGACCTCGGCAATAACCTTCTTGACACCCATTCGCTTTGCCAACATAGCCGTCAGGATGTTGGTCTCGCTACGACCCGTGACCGCAACGAAGGCATCCATGTTGGATAGCCCCTCCTCCATCATCGCCTCGGTATTGCGACCATCCTCGTTTATGATGAGTGTCTTATCTAACAACTCCGCCAGGCGATACGCCTTCTCGGCATTGTAGTCGATAAGTTTGATGTTTACCTCATCCTGTAACTCCGAGGCGATACGCACACCGATACGCGAGCCTCCGAGAATCATCATATTCTGCACACGGACATTCGTCTGCCCCGATAGAGTCATAACGCTGTGCAGCGACTCCTGGCTTGTGATGACATAGACAAGATCATCCTCCATAAATCCGTCTGCACCGGTCGGGATGATGGTCTGACCTCCGCGCGATATTGCCACAGTGCGGAAACTCAATACCGAGTCTGCCTCCGTAAGACTTGCCAGCGTGCGACCCACCAGCGGAGAGGTCGCCTCCAAGCGGAATACGACCAACGAGAGTTTGCCATTCGAGAAATCGACATACTCGGTCGTTGCGGTGTGTCCGAGCAGATTGATAACCTCGCCGGCTGCCACCTTTTCGGGATAGAAGAGGTAGTCGATGCCCATGTTGATAAACATCTCCTTGTTGTTGGGTTCGAGGTACTCGTTGTTGTCGATGCGGGCTATGGACTTCTTGGCTCCGAGTTGCTTCGCCATAATTGCCGAGAGTACATTGTCGTTCTCGATGTGATCTACTGCGATAAAGAGGTCGCACTTGCGTACTGCGGCCTTGCGCAATACCGCAAAGGTCGTGGCATCGCCCTCGACCGTGATGACGTCGGCAAGGCTGCTCACATCAGCAAGCAGTTTCGCCTCTTTGTCGATGACGGTTATATCGTGACCATTACCACTGAGCATTTTTGCCAAGTGGCTACCCATTTCACCGGCTCCCGATAGTACAATTTTCATAAACTAATCCTCCACAATAATCTCTGCCCGAAGCCCGTTTGCGGACTATGCGCACTTTTAGATAGCGCAGTCAAGGCAATATTTTTGCAAAATAATTCACAAATGTATACATTTGTAGTCGGAAAAACAAAAGTTAAACTCAAAATTTGACAATTATGCCCTCTTGGTTGGTTGTAATACTTGTGGCGATAGCCGCTGTTGGTCTTTTTGTTCTCGGTTTGTCGATAACAATTATTGTGAAAGGACACTTTATCGACAGCGAAATTTCGACCAATAAAAATATGCAGAAACTCGGTATTAAGTGTGCCGTGCAGGAGACCCGCGAGGATATGGGTCTGGCAGATTGTGATGACGATGCTGCGGGTTGCAGTGGTAACTGCTCGGCTTGCGATATCGAACACTCCGCGGACAAAAACAAAAAATAAAACTATACTAAAATGAAGAGACTTATTGTATTGGTACTCACACTGTTTGTGGGTGGGGCATCGCTCATGGCGCAGACACCCTCTCCCAAAGATTTGCCACGCTCGATTTATACGGGACTGTGGCGTGCCGGACACGTTCAGGGAATTGCACTCGATACCGAGCGTAAGCATATCTACTACTCATTTACCACGATGCTCGTAAAGACCGATTTGTCGGGTCGTGTCATCGGTACTGTTACGGGTCTGCTCGGACACCTCGGCTGTATCGACTTTAATGACGAGGATGGTCGCCTGTATGGCTCGCTCGAATATAAGAACGATGCTATCGGCAAAGGTATTATGCGTCAGGAGAAGTCCGACAAAACCTTGCAGGATGGCTTCTACGTCGCAATATTCGATGTCGAGAAGATTACTCGCGAGGGTATGAGTGCCGAGAAAGACGGCATCATGACATCGGTCTTTCTGCCGACAGTCTTGGCGGACTACAAAGCCTCGGTGCCGACCGAAAAGGGAAGCAAAACGCCTCATCGCTTCGGATGCAGCGGCTTTGACGGATTGACCTTTGGACCCGCTTTCGGCAAGAGTGACGGCCGCAAGTACCTGACCATCGCCTACGGAATCTATCGCGACAAGGAGCGCTCGGATAATGACTATCAGGTGCTGTTGCAATACGACACGCGCGGCTGGGCAAAGTATGAGGCTCCGCTCTCGCAGGATAATATGCACCGCAACGGACCCTCGAAGCCTGCGGGATACTACTTTGCCTACACGGGCAATACCTCGTATGGAGTGCAGAATTTGGAGTATGATGCCGAGTCGAATCTCTGGTTTATGGCGGTCTATAAGGGCAAGAAGGAGCATTTTGCCAACTTTTCGACCTTTGTGGTCGATGGCTCGAAGGCTCCGCGCAAGGAGTGGTTGCAGGGTGTGGAGTACCTCAAAAAGGGCAGAGTCCTCACGCTGCTTGACCGAGGCGAGCGCGACCCGCGAAATCCCGAAATACGTGGTTGGCATGACAATATCGGAGCAAAAGGATTGTGCGCTCTCGGCGACGGCTACTTCTATGCCGCTTATGGCAAGAAGAGCAAGCAGGGACAGGATTGCGATGCTCGACTCTACCGCTTTGTCGGAGGCGACAAGCAGTGCTTCGAGAGGGTAGAGTAGAAATCTCTGCCGGAGGCGACCCAAACACTGAACGATAAATCGAAGAGAACTATGCGTAAATTTGTGAATAGACTTTTAGCTGGTGCAGACGCGCTGATAATCCTTTGTGGCGTTGCTGCCATGGTGTTATTTTTTGTGGCTCCGCAGTACGAGAGCCGACTAGTTATAGGGATTATTGGTGCTGTCGGGATTCTCTACCTGATGTATGCGGGATTTCTGTGGTTCTGCAACCGCGTGATGTTCGATTGGCACATGATTAACGGACACTTCCTGCGCAAGGTTGTGTGCCTTGTTCTGCTTCTGCCGTTTGTCGCTACGAGCGTGGTGCAGTGGTCGGGCGTTGCTGATAAAATGACAAGCGAAATTGTCTATGATGAGTCGCTCTATGGGGGCGAGAGTGCCGGTGCCGACGAGAGCGTTACTGTGGCTAAACCTGTCGCAGAGAAGCCCTCGTTGCTTTGGACAATATACTACCACTATATGGATCCCGGGAATCAGGATATGGCACTGACACCGACAGCCCGCGTGCTGGTTGCTCTGATTGCCATTCTGGGGATTTTTCTGCTCAATGGATTGCTTGTGTCGTCAATTATCGGATGGATTGACCGTCGCAAAGAGCGTTGGTTGCGAGGTGAGATAGACTATGTGTCGTTCCTGCGTCGCAAACGACACTACGTTGTTATCGGAGGTTGCGACTTGGTGGCAGGGGTGGTGCGCCAAATATTCGAGCGCGAGGCGAAGGGAGAGATCCCCTATGTAGTTATTCAGACGTCTGGCGATGTCGATGCCCTTCGTCGAAAACTATGCTCGACATTCAGCGTTGAGGCGCAGAAACATCTGATTTTTAGATATGGCGACCGCACCTCGTTGCAGGATGTGCGGGAGTTGGCTTTCGAGTCGGTGCCGGAGGTGTTTGTTCTTGGCGAGTCGAGCCGTGCCGATGATGTGGAGTCCAACCACGACACACTCAATATGGAGTGCTTGAAACATATTGTAGCCATCTGCAACCCTGGTACCTTCAAGCGCAAAGCGTCAGTGTCGGGAAAGTTGAAATGCCATATAATGTTTGAGTACCAGACAGCCTATGCCGCATTGAAGATTGCCGATGTCTATGCCGACACGATAAAGTTCTACCCCTTTAACTTCTATGAGTTGTGGGCACAACGTGTGCTTGTCGGTAGAGAGGAGTGTGTCGATAGCGTAAATGCCGGCAAGGATTATGCGGAGAACAGCGCAATGAGCAACGTAGAGTTGCTGGAAAAGAGTTCTTGTCGCTATGAGCCTCTCGATGGATTTGACGGAATTGGCGAGAACAGTGAGAAGGTAGCACATCTGATAATTGTTGGAATGTCGCGGATGGGCGTTGCCCTCGGTATTGAGGCGGCACACCTGTCGCACTATCCCAATTTTGTAACAAAGGGCATACGCACGCGCGTAACATTTATTGATGCAAATGCCGAGCAGGAGATGGCGTTCTTCAAGGGTCGTTTTAAGTGGATGTTCGAGTTGTCGCACTGGCGATATACCAAGAGCCACGAAAAGTCGTCGTTGCATCCCTGCACACCGACAAGCGAGCCGTCACCACTCTATGTATCATCATCGGATACTTCGTGGCATACGCCCGATATCGAGAAGTACGGCTATCTTGGCGGAGATTTCCTCGATGTTGAGTGGGAGTTTATCGATGGTACAATCGAGTCGGCATCGGTGCGTGATTACTTGGTAAAGGCCGTAGAGGCGGATCATGGCCAGACGACTATCGCAGTCTGCCTACCCGAACCGAATCGTGCGGTAGCAGCATCTTTGTATCTCCCATCCGAGGTCTTTGATAAGGCTCGTCAGGTGCTTGTTTATCAACGCCATAACGATAGTATGGTGCGCGAAATATCGCGTAATAATCCTCTCTATAAAAAATTGAAACCCTTCGGCTTGGCACAGGATGCCTATGACTACGAGCTGATCGCTGACGGAGATAAGATAGGTGCAATGGTAGGTGCTGAATATGGTTCTTATGAGGATAAGTTCAAGAGGTTGTTGCAATCGGAAGGTATCACACAGGGGGAGAAGGAACAGGCTCAAAACGGCAAAACCAAGTCGGCAAAACTGTGGTCGAATCGTTACAGCAGTTATATGATGTGGTCGAAATTCCGCAGTGTGGGATTTAATCCGAAGCCGGAAACCGGCAAGCCTGCGCCTCAATTTACCCCCGAAGAGGTGGCGATATTGGCAAAGGTAGAGCATAATCGCTGGAATATGGAGCAGTTGTTGCTTGGATATCGACCATTGACACCGCAGGAGCAAGCCGAGTGCAAAAGTTGTAAAACGGAAGATGGATACTTTCCGCAGAATTTCTACGCCCAGAATGAGCAGAAGGAGTTGTTGAAGGGTAGACTTGCGCATCTCGATATATGCTCGGTTGAGGTGTTGAATGCTGTTGAACTATTCAGTAATAGCGAACTCGACGAAGCCCTTGTGGCAGTTCTGCCGGCAGCATATAGGATATGTAATGGTATGGCTCTGCCCGAAGAAAAATAGGACAAAATTGGTAAAATTAAAAAAAATATGAAAGCGAATTACACACCGCAACCTGTCGATACTTCGAATGTTGTTCTACCCACAGAACTTGACGAGTTGGTCGAGGTTATGGCGAAGAATGTGCATGAGGTTTGGGCGCAGACCCGCATCAAGCAGGGTTGGCAGTACGGCTCGGAGCGCAACGACGAGCAGAAGATACACCCTTGCCTTGTTGAGTATGAGGCGCTGCCCGAATCCGAGCGCGAGTACGACCGCAATACGGCAATCGGCACCCTGAAACTGATTGTTAAACTCGGATTTGAAATCTCTCCGAAGAGAGGATAGGGTATTCAATTTCTGCAAAAATGGGGTTGCTTAACTTTGAGTTAGGCAACCCCATTTTTCGGGAAGGAGAAATCCCGGTAACCCACGTCGGGTTACTCCATATTGAAATCTACAAGTATCGGGCGGTGATCCGATGGATCGCGGAACTTGTTGCTCGACCAACTCTTGCAGAGGTCGTGTATCGGGAGTGTATTACTCCACGAGTCCATAAGCGTTGTCGAACTGATAATGCGGTTGAACATCGCAGGCGAGGCGTAGAGCATATCGATACGCGAGGTGCCTGCCGTGGAGGTAAAGAAGTAGTTGCTGGGGTAGTAATCCGCAATGACATCTTTCAACTTGGTCTGGTTGAGGATTACGTCGTGCGTCAGATATTTGGGGTCATCTGCACTATATGAGTAATACCACGCATCCTTACGAGAGCGAGAGTTGGTGTCGCCACCGAAGAGCCACAACTCCTCGTTTGAGTAGCTCGAATGATTCACGGTTGCATCGACAATATACTGCATCTCGTATTGGCGATAGTAGTCGCCCTCTTTCTTGGCAGCGCTCTCTTCGCGTTTGGCATCGCCCGTTACACCGTATTTGTACTGCTGTGGCCACATGTGCAACGATACGATGTGTATCTTCTTGCCATTGACCATGATGGTAAAGTGTCCTGCTCCGTGCGATATGGGTTTGCTTGAAGGACCCACAATCTGCGCTATTGTAGTTATCGGATATTTTGACGTTACGGTTTGTGAGTAGTTGTCGCGATTACCACCTGTTGCCGCGTAGGAGTGTCCGTAGCGTTGGCAGAGAGCCTGCCATCCGTTGGGCAGGTAGCGATCTGCCTCGGACATACTCTTGTTTGTCTTGTCGATATAGATAGTCTCGGACTCGCACCAGATGCAGATGTCGGGGTCATACTTCTTTACCCACTTTACAAAGGTGTTGTATCCGTTGTGCTGGTCTGCCCACATTCCGTTCTGAATATTCCACAGCAACACTCGCAGAGTATTTGGACCTCGCTCCGCTACCTCGCTGATTTTGTGAGCCTCGATAGAGTCGATATAGATGCCGTGAACACCCGTACTTGAATTCAAATCGGTAATATAGACTCGCGAACCATCGGCAACATTCTCGACCGTGAGTTCGAGTGTGTTCCATGGTTTCGAAAGAGTTACACTCGTTGCGATGTTGAGTTGTGAATTGGGTATTTTTAGCGATGATATTGTTGCATCGTAATTCAAATTGTCTGTCGTCAAGGCAATATTCGCGCCGTTGAGTTTTGCCTCCTTGATGATACCTCCACACGAAATTCCGACTTGTAACGTGCCGTCAAACAGTGCTTGCAATGCGAACTGCACACAAACCTTAATAGTGCCGATGCCGGTCATTTTGGTCATCATTGGCGAAGAGAATATTCCGCGTGCCGTGGTGGCGGCACCTACGGCAATATATCCGGGATGCTCCTGCGCGCGGAACATATATTGGTAACCATCCAAATTGCGACTCTTGACGTAACTGTCCGAGACCTGATGCGATGTGGCGAGTAGTTCTCCCGACACTTCGCTCCAAGTGTTCGATTGGATGAAACACGAGCCGGGGTTGTTGTATGGCACCTCGGTCAGAGCCTCCTCATAACCGGTGCGGTTGGCGTTGGTGCCGATGTCGATGGTTGTGTCGTCGGGCGAATAGCCCTTGCCGGCACTACCTTTGACGATATCGCCACCCCAGACCATATTGTCGAATCCTTCATAGAAAGTCAGGTCCGATTCAGGAGCGTAATCCTCCTCGATGGTGTAGAGTTTGCCTGCCTCCAACTCTGTGATGTCAAGTTCTTTGAACATAGCCAAACGCTCCGAATCGCAAATCGAAACTTTCAGTCCTTTGGCGCATGGCTTCGGGGCTGCCATAATGTAGAAATCTGTGGCGGTCGAAGTGTTGAGTGGTGCAAAATTACCGTTATTTGTGCAGTTGAGCGAGATAAAACTCATGCCACGCGAGAGCGAGATGCTCTCCGTATTACGATTGACCGTTGCAGGCCCTGCAATAACACCTCCCGAAAGATTCTCGACATTTATGGAGGCAATCTTTGCCGTTCCTTTGAGTTTGAAGTGCAGCAGGGCAAAGGCGTCGTGGAAAATCAGCCGGTTACCGGCTTCCATTGAATAGGAAGCGTACATCGGGAAAGCCGCGACGAAACTCTTCGCCTTGTGATAGAGTTGTGCGTGCGACAACCTGATTCCTACATAAGGAGTATCTCCGTAGCAGTTTGCCGATTCGGGACTTACGAGTGAGGCTGCGTAGATGTTTGCCGAGTTGAAATCGACATCGATGTATGGAATCTCGTCCTCGTCAAACGAAATAGGGTAGGTCTTACTATTTACGACTACGCTTGACGTTGCCCAATCTCTGGCGGGCAGACCAGCCTTTGTGCGGATGCCGTTTGTGTCCTCCGAGAGGTAGAATCGCACCTTGCCATCAACCATTTCAAGTCCGTCACCGCTCAACTTGGTCTTGATTACTTCAGTCGTGAGCAGGGTACTACGCTCGATTGTTACCGGACCGGATATTTTCTTGGTGAATAGCACGTTGTTGGTGTCGGTTACCGAGATGGTGTAGCCCTTCTCGAAGGTCATTGCGGGCAGTACAAACCAGAACGCGGTTGCTGTTTCCGCGCTTTTTCCCAGAGCAACGCCATTGTAGCAGTCGATGGATATGGAGGTCTCGGCATCCTCTGCCATAGCAATCTCCGGAGTGCCATCTTTGGCAAACACAACCGTTGCCGTGCCGGCAATCTTCTCGCCATTGTTGCCCGAAATCGAGAGGGTCTTGACGGTCGCATTTGTGCCGTAGAGCAGAACTTTAAGGAAGCCTCCGACACTCTTGAATTGCAGTGTGGGACTTTGGTTGCTCTCTTTGGCTACCATGACATTGGAGCCTGCGCTGAATGACCCTTTGGTGTATTTCTGCGTTGCAGGTATCGTGAGCCGGATGTCGCCTGCGGGCGAAATCGTATTTTGCTCCGAGTAGGGATATACCGCGTAGTAGCCGTTCAACTTTATGCCCGAAGCCTTCGTCTCCGTTGTTACGCGCTCGAACTTGCCCTCTATGTTGCGCGAGCCTGCGGTCAGACGATAGTCGATATTGCAATCGGCGCCCGGAAAGAGCGAGATGTGGTCGCCGGAGTCCCAGATGACCTGATTGCTGCTATTCGCCTCGGTACGGGAATTGAAAGCCTCGGTAGAGGCCGAAATCGATTCGGGAAGGGAGACGGTGCATTTTTGCAGTTGGTCGTCCGTGTTTGAGTTGGTGCAACTGCTCATCAGGAGCATTGCAATGGTTGTGAAGAGTAGTAGTTTTTTCACGATTCAAAAGGTTTATCCGTCAAAGATAGAAACTTTTTTACAAAAAAGAGTCGCTTTCTCCAAGAAAACGACTCTGAATGTGTGCTTTTTGAGAAGACTACTCCTCAACCGGCTCGAAATCCTCTTTACCGACACCGCATAACGGACATACCCACTCGTCGGGAATCTCCTCAAAAGGGGTGTTGGGGGCAATGCCCGAATCGGCATCTCCAATGGCGGGGTCATAGACCCAACCGCATACTGTGCATCTGTACTTTTTCATCACTTTGATATTTTTTGGTTATGTAATGTTTTTTTTGCTCTCTATTCTCTTTTGCGCTACTCTCATTTGAGAGGTTGCATGGGCAAATTTAAGCAAAATTTTCGAAATATTTCAAAAATTGTACCCTCTCCAATCTTTCGGCATATTCGAGGTCATGGGCATTCATTGCACCACGGATGTCGAGCAGCGACCGATAGCCGTGATTATTAAGCCATTGCGTGACGAAGTCGAGGGCTTGTCCAATCCACGTCTCGCTGTTGCGATATATGGCACTGCACACCTCAACGGCGGATGCTCCTGCCAACAGAGACTTGACTATGGCGGCTCCGTTATGAACTCCGCCCGATAGAGCAATGTCGAGTTTCGGTACCGCAGCCGAAACACATCCCGTCCAGCGCAGAGGCGTAGCGATATCTGATTCGTTGCTCAAAACCCAACCGGAGGTGTATTCCATACGCTCGATATCGATGTCGGGCTGGTACATTCTGTTGAAGAGTACCACGGCTGCGGCACCATGAGCATAGAGCCGTTCTGCCAATGCCACGGGATTGGTTAGATTGGCGCCAACCTTGACAATTATCGGCAGTCGGGTGCGCTCATTTACTGCCGAGAGTACTTCGATGTGGTGACGCTCGAAATCGCCATGATGATACTCTACGGTGGTGCGTATGCTCATCAGATTGAGTTCTATGGCATCGGCTCCTGCCCGCTCGATTTCATGGGCAAATTCCACCCATTCGCCAAGAGAGAAGCAGTTGATGCTGGCGATTATCGGTATCGAGCATAGTCGCTTGCTCTCCCTGATGAGTTGCAGGTACTCCTGCAATGCCTCATCTCGTAGATAGCCTTGCAGATAGTCCGCCTCCTCGCTGTGTGGAGATGGAGTGGCATTGTGCGATTGTGTCGAGAGGTGCGATGCTCTGCGCACGATATTCTCCTCGAAGAGCGATTTGAGGACTATGGCTCCTGCCCCTGCCTCGTCTATGCGGTGACAAAGGTCGGCTTGGGAGGTGCGCCCGCAACTGCCGATGATTACGGGATTGCGTAGTTCCAGGCCTGCAAAAACGGTTTTTAGCGAAGGTGTCATATTGCGATAACGATTTGTTTCTTCTCATAATAGCAATAATCGCACCGCTTGTGGTGTGGAGGGTACGCTGTCGAATCGATGTTGCAATTTTGTAATTTGTGAATTATTTCGTACCTTTGTCTATTGACAAAATTTTCAAAAACAGATGAACTCTACTAAATACACTCTAAAAGAGGTCGTAACGGCTCGCGATGAGCGCGAGTTCCTCGACCTGCCCAAACGACTCTACAAGGATAATCGAAATTGGGTATGCCCACTCGATAACGATATCAAAGCGGTGTTTGATAACTCTAAAAACGAACTCTTTGCCGATGGAGAGGCGATTCGTTGGATTGCGCTCAATGGCGAGGGCGAGGTTGTTGGTCGTATTGCGGCATTCTACGATAAGGAGCATGCATACAGTTACGAACAGCCCACAGGAGGTTGTGGCTTCTTTGAAGCGATAGATGACCAAGAGTTGGCGAATACGCTCTTCGACGCTGCCCGTATGTGGCTTGCAAGCCGCGGTATGGAGGCAATGGACGGACCGGTGAATTTTGGCTCGCGTGACTCATGGTGGGGGCTTCTGGTGCAGGGATACGAGTTCCAGCCCCTATACGCCAACCCCTACAACCCTCCCTACTACAAGGAGTTGTTCGAGAACTACGGATTTCAGAACTATTTTAACCAGAATACCTATATCTGGCGCGTCTATGATGATAATTTGAACGATATCGCTCTCGAAAAGGCGAAGCGCCTGATGTCGAATCCCGGCTACCATATCGAATCTATCAATATGCGCGAACTGGATGAGGCTGCCGAGAATTTCCGCTTGATTTACAATAAGGCGTGGGCTCTATTTACGGGTGTTAAGCCTATGGCAAAGGAGGATGCGCAGGCGATGTTGCAGAAGATTAAGCCAATTATCGACCCCGACCTTATCTACTTTGCCTACTACAACGAGGAGCCTATCGGTTTCTTTATTATGGTTCCCGACCTCAACCGCGTAATCGGCAAGTTCAATGGTAAGTTCGGTATTATCAACCAACTACGCCTGATGTGGGATTTGAAGGTACGTCGTTCCTGCGACCGTGTGTTCGGCATTATCTTCGGTATTACGCCTGAATACCATGGTAAGGGTGTGGAGTCGGCAATTATGCGTCACATTCTCGAAAACTATGTTCGCTCGGATCGTAATCACTACAAGACCTTCGAGTTTGCATGGATTGGCGATTTCAACCCCGTGATGAACAGAATGATTGAACATTATGTTTGTGCTACGCGCCATAAGATGCACACCACCTATCGCTATCTGTTTGACCGCACCAAGGAGTTCAAGCGTTGTCCGCGTATGGGTGTCAAGCGCAGAGAGGAGTAGCGAGTAAAGAGAAGAAGAGAATGGAATAACAACTTAATAGGAGAGATTTATGAAACCCATTATCGTATTGTGTGCGATGGCGTTGCTGTCGATTTTGGGAATGCAATCTTGTAACAAAGACAACTTCGGCTACGAAAGAAAAGTGGAGTTTACGGCAAAGGGAGGAACGCAAACTATTACCGGAACCGAGCCTATCTACGAACTTTCGATTGCAAACTACAACGGAGAGGAGGAGTACGACGATGATGAATTGGATGGCGATGAGAGTGTGATGTCGGTTAAGTTCCGCTGGCTCTCTGCTACGGCAAAACGCAATACAAAAACAATTGTCATCACTGCCGAACCTAACACGACCGGGAAACGTCGTGTGTTGTATGTTTATGGTGATGTGGATAATCGCTCTGCATCGATTAAAGTAATTCAAGATAAGTAAAAACAGAACTTATAATAGTACGTATGAAAACAACCGCATTTACCAAGTATCATATCGCTAACGGTGCCAAGATGGCAGAGTTCGCGGGTTACAATATGCCCATTGAATTTTCGGGCATCAACGATGAACACGCTACCGTGCGCAACGGCGCAGGTGTCTTTGACGTAAGCCACATGGGCGAAATCTGGGTTAAGGGCGAGAAGGCCCTCGATCTGTTGCAGCACATCGCCTCGAATGACGTATCGAAACTCTTTGACGGCAAGGTACAATACGCTACAATGCCCAATGGTAAGGGTGGTATCGTGGATGATATATTGATTTACAAATTCAGCGACACGAAATATATGCTCTGTGTCAATGCAGCCAATACCGACAAGGATTGGGCGCACATCTGCGCCGAGGGCGAAAAGTTCGGTATGAAGGCGGGCGTGGAGTTGGAGAACGCTTCGGACAATATCGCACAGTTGGCAATTCAGGGTCCGCTGGCGATGAAGATTGTCCAGAAGATGTGCGACGAGCCGGTCGAGGATATGGTCTATTACACCTTTAAGCAGACAAAGTTGGCTGGTTGCGATGTGATTCTCTCGGCTACGGGCTATACCGGTTCGGGCGGCTGCGAGATATATATGTACAACTCCGATGCCGACACCATCTGGGAGGCTATGTGGGTAGCAGGCGAGGAGTTCGGATTGAAGAATATAGGCCTTGGTGCGCGTGATACTCTGCGCTTGGAGAAGGGATTCTGCCTCTATGGTAACGATATCGACGACACGACCTCTCCGCTCGAAGCGGGCTTGGGCTGGGTAACCAAGTTTGTTGAGGGTAAGGATTTCATTGACCGCGATTTCCTTGCAAAGCAGAAGGCGGAAGGCGTGCAGCGCAAGTTGGTAGGCTTCAAGATGATTGACCGCGGTATTCCGCGCCACGAGTATAAGATTGCAAACCTCGATGGCGAGGAGATTGGCCACGTAACGTCGGGTACTATGTCGCCCACGTTGAAGGTAGGCATCGGCTTGGGTTATGTCAAGGCGGAGTATGCTGCCGTGGGTACCCAGATTGCCATAATCATTCGCGACCGTCTTATCAAGGCGGAGGTTGTGAAGTATCCGTTTGTATAACCTATCTATATATATGGGATTTTTCGATTTATTTAAGAAAAAGGGAGAAGCCGAAGAACAACCGCAGAGCGAGGAGCAGGTGCAGCAGAGCCGCGAGGAGTTGAATGCCGGTCTGGAAAAGACCAAGAGTGGCTTCTTCTCGAAGTTGGCACGTGCCGTAGCGGGTCGCACAACGGTCGATGCCGAGGTCTTGGACGATTTGGAGGAGGTGCTGATTACCTCGGATGTCGGTGTCGAGACTACGGTCAAGATTATCGAGGCTATCGAGGAGCGTGTGGCTCGCGATAAGTATATGAATACCTCGGAGTTGCAATCTATTCTGCGCGAAGAGATTGCCCGACTGATGGAGGAGGCGGAAGGCTCGGATGAGGCTTTCGGCTTGGAGGTCAAGGAGGGTATGCCCTATGTTTTGATGGTTGTGGGCGTAAATGGAGCAGGTAAGACCACTACTATTGGCAAACTTGCTGCCCAACTAACCAAAGCAGGCAAGAAAGTCTATATCGGTGCTGCGGATACGTTCCGCGCAGCAGCCATCGACCAATTGGCCGTCTGGGCAGATAGAGCCGGTGCAACAATGATTCGTCAGGAGATGGGTAGCGACCCTGCATCGGTAGCATTCGACACGTTGAAGTCGGCAGTTGCCAACGGGGCGGATGTGGTGCTTATCGACACCGCAGGCCGTCTGCACAATAAGGTCGGTCTGATGAACGAACTTACAAAAATTCGCAACGTGATGGCGAAGGTTATCCCCGATGCACCGAACGAAGTGATGCTTGTCTTGGATGGCTCGACAGGCCAAAACGCCTTTGAGCAGGCAAAGCAATTCACGCAGGCTACGGCTGTCACTTCGCTGACAATTACAAAGTTAGACGGCACGGCCAAGGGCGGTGTGGTTATCGGCATCAGTGACCGATTCCACGTTCCGGTACGCTATATCGGTATTGGCGAGGGTATCGACCAACTGCGCAGATTCGACCGCGTGGAGTTTGTTAATGCGCTATTTGACTCGAATGAAAAAAATTAACATCATAACCCTCGGCTGCGCCAAGAATAGGGTCGATTCCGAGCATCTGGCAGCACAACTTGCCGGGGCGGGCTGGGAGATTCTCTACGATAGCGACCGCACCGATGCCAAGACCGTAGTCATCAATACCTGCGGATTTATTGGCGATGCCAAGCAGGAGAGTATCGACACCATCCTGAATGCCGTGGCTGCGAAGGAGGCGGGCAAAATCGACCACCTCTTTGTTATGGGTTGCCTCTCGGAGCGATATGCCGACGAACTGCGCGAGGAGATTCCGGAGGTGGATAAATATTTCGGTGTCAAGAACTTTGCAGAGGTGGCAGCGGCCCTCGGTGTGGAGCATTGCAAGGCTCTCGAAACCGAGCGCACGCTCTCGACTCCGCGCCATTATGCCTATCTGAAAATTGCCGAGGGATGTAATTGGAAGTGCGGCTATTGTGCCATTCCGCTCATCCGTGGCCCGCACGTTTCGGTGCCTATGGAGGTGTTGGAAGAGGAGGCTCGCAAACTTGCCAAGGCGGGAGTTAAGGAGTTGATAGTCATTGCACAAGATACGACCTACTATGGCATCGACCTCTACGGAAGACGCTGCCTGGCGGAACTGCTCGAAAGGCTTTGCCAAATCGAGGGTATCGAGTGGATAAGACTCCACTACGCCTACCCGACAGGCTTCCCGGAGGAGGTTATCGAGGTTATGGCTCGCGAGCCGAAGATTTGTAAATATCTCGACATCCCGTTCCAGCATATCTCTGATGCGCAACTCTCGGCAATGAAGCGTCGCCATACCAAGGCGGAGGCGTATGCCCTTATCGAGCGTCTGCGCAGCAAAATGCCCGATATGGCACTGCGTACCACACTTTTGGTTGGCTATCCGGACGAAACGGATGCCGATTTCGAGGAGTTGAAGGAGTTTGTGCGCACCGTGCGCTTTGACCGCCTCGGAGTCTTCCCCTACTCGGAGGAGGAGGGTACCTACTCTGCCGAGAAGTTGAGCGACGATGTGCCGGAGCAGACCAAGGCTCGACGTATGGAGGAGATTATGCAGATTCAGAGCGAGATTTCGCTGCAACTCAACACCGAGCGTATCGGCAGGGTTGAGCGCGTGATTATCGACTCACGACAGGGCGACTATTACGTTGGTCGCTCGCAGTTCGACTCTCCGGAGGTGGATGAGGAGATACTCATTCCGGCAGATAAGAGGCGACTTATTCGTGGCAAATTCTACAATGTCCGCATCACGGCTGCCGAGGACTACGACCTCTATGGCGAGGTGGTGTAGATAGTTTTTATAGTACAAAAATGCAGATATGCGGTTTCGGGATGTAATTTTTTCTCCCAAAACCGCATTTTTTGAAAAAAAATAACTACCTTTGGGTGTTGTATTGTTTTTTGCAGGAAAATGGCACAAAAAGAGACCATAGACAGATTGACCGAGCAGGTGCGCCTGCTGATTGAGGAGCATCGCCGTAAGTCGGAGTTATGCGACCGACTCGCTGCCGAGTGTCAGGGTCTGAAAGAGGAGAATCGCTCTCTTCAAGAGCGTGTCAAGCAACTCGACTCCGAGGTGGCTACGTTGCAACTCGGTGCGGGTCTTGCAGGGGACAATGGCAACACAGCGAAGGCTCGTGCGCGTGTCAATCGCCTGATGCGGGAGGTGGATCGTTGCATAGCAATCGTAAAACAACAACAGGAGTAGTAACGGCAGTGGGATAACACCCCGTGCAGCAAGTGCAGAACAACGAGATGAGTGCAGGCAAGCAAAACATAACGCTGAAAATTGTCGGTAAGGATTATTCGATGGCCATCGACCCATCGAAGGAGGAGATTTATCGCCTTGCCGAGCGTATGGTTAATGCCTATGCAGCGAAGTTCGAGCAGGCGGGCATCGAGGGTAGTTCCCGTCAGGATTTTCTCGCACTGGCTGCGTTGCAACTCGCCATATCGAATGTGGCGATGTCGCAGAGCCGCGAGGTTGGCAATGAAGATGTGAAGGCTCTGAATGCCGTATGTGATGAGATTACGGACTACCTGAACAAGTTGAAGATTTAGGACGAGGATAACGAAAGCGAACAAACAATAATCAGACGCGTAACTGCGTTTGCAGAGTAAAGACGTGGGAAAGCACACTGTACAACTCGCAGTGAGAGTTCGCCACAAACAAAAAAAGAGAGTTCTTTAACATATACCGAGAAATCTACCCGCATAGATTCCTTAAGCTTTGCGAAACTGAACACTTATTACATCGAGGCAACCTCGGCGTTTCAAAATCAGGCCTTAACCCCGCGAGGGGTGTGCTTACGGGCACCGTTGGACGATTGCGAACTCTCGAAGCCCTCATACTTGACTTATCGGCAGATTCGTCAAACAAGAAAAGGAATCCGTGCGGTTTTTATTTTAATATATAAAACCAATTTTTAACACATTTTGTAACGAAATGGCACTATCAATCATTATTGGAATTGCTGTAATCGTTTCGATTGTAACCGGTCTGGCGACCTATTTCGGTGTCAAGGCTCGTTCAAAGTCGATACTCCGAAAGGCGGAGGCCGAGGGCGAAATGATTAAGAAGGAGAAACTCCTTCAAGCAAAAGAGAAGTTTATACAGTTGAAGAGCGAACACGACCGTCAGGTCAATGAGCGCAACCAACGTGCAGCGCAGGCAGAGCAGCGTGCGAAGCAGATTGAGAACAATCTGCAACACCAGCAGCGCGATCTCGAAAACAAATGCCGCGAGAATGACCGCCTCAAAGAGCAACTTGAAGCGCAACTTCAAATCGTGGAGCATAAGAAGGAGGAGATTAGCCAGAAGATGAAGGAGCAGAATGCCCGTTTGGAGCAGATTTCGGGTATGAGTTCCGAGGAGGCGAAGAATATTCTTATCGAGAATATGAAGGCGGAGGCGAAGGCTGATGCTGCGACCTACATCAACGAGACTATCGAGGAGGCGAAACTCACTGCCACGAAGGAGGCAAAGCGTATTATCGTTGCATCGATTCAGCGTGTGGCAACCGAAACGGCCATCGAAAATGCCGTAACGGTGTTCAACATCGACAGCGACGAGGTCAAGGGTCGCATTATTGGTCGTGAGGGTCGCAATATCCGCGCCTTGGAGGCTGCGACGGGTATCGAAATTATTGTCGATGATACACCGGAGGCTATTATTTTGAGCGGTTTTGACCCCGTGCGTCGCGAGATTGCGCGTTTGGCTCTCCACCAACTCGTGACCGATGGCCGCATCCACCCGGCACGTATCGAGGAGGTCGTGGCGAAGGTTAAGAAGCAGATTGAGGAGGAGATTGCAGAGGTCGGCAAGCGCACGACCATCGACCTCGGAATTCATGGCCTGCATCCCGAACTTATCCGTCTTATCGGTAAGATGAAATATCGTTCTTCGTATGGTCAGAACTTGTTGCAGCACGCTCGCGAGACGGCAAATCTTGCAGGCATTATGGCTGCGGAGTTGGGACTGAATCCCAAGACGGCACGTCGCGCAGGTCTGTTGCACGATATCGGTAAGGTACCCGATGACGAACCCGAATTGCCACACGCAATTATCGGTATGAAACTTGCCGAGAAGTTCAAGGAGAAGGCTGACGTATGCAACGCTATCGGTGCTCACCACGACGAGACCGAGATGACCTCGCTTATCGCTCCGATTATTCAGGTCTGTGACGCTATTTCGGGCGCACGTCCGGGCGCACGTCGTGAGGTCGTTGAGTCGTACATCAAGCGACTCAAGGAGATGGAGGATATCGCCCTCTCGTACCCCGGTGTGGTTAAGACCTATGCAATTCAGGCTGGTCGCGAGTTGCGCGTAATCGTTGGTGCCGATAAACTCTCGGATGCCGAGTCGGAGAGCTTGTCGCACGATATCGCAAAGAAGATTCAAGACGAGATGACCTATCCGGGTCAGGTGAAGATCACCGTTATCCGCGAGACTCGTGCTGTCTCTTACGCCAAGTAAGGTGCGGTTGTCGTAGCGTAGTGGCGAAACTTGGAGCAGTGCCTCTTGTGTGGCCGTAAAACTGCCGAAATAGGGGCGAATAGTCCCAAAAGAAGATGGGTGTCGTTTGAGACGACACCCATACTTTTTGGACGATTATGGTCGAGATTACTTTCCGAAATAGATATCCAGCAACTCCTTGGCTGCGATGAATGACGAGAGTTTGGCGTCCAAAACACGTTGCTCGACACCCTCGATGCACGCCTCAATTGCGGGATTGCGGTAGAAGTTGTTTTTGAGCGTTTCGTTGATGGTCTCGTACATCCAGTACTTATTCTGGCGGTTGCGGTTAGCCTCGAAATACCCATTCGCTTCGATATGGTCGAGATACTCCTCCACGCCATTCCAAACCTCCTCCAAGCCGACCTTATCGACCGATGAACAGGTATAGACCTTTGCCCTCCATTGCGACTCCGGCAACGGGAAGAGGTGGAGTGCATTCTGGTATTGCGCTTTGGCGAGTTGTGCCTTATGAACATTCTCGCCATCAGCCTTCGTGATTACCATCATATCCGCCATCTCCATAATACCACGCTTGATGCCCTGCAACTCATCGCCTGCGCCCGAAATCTGCAACATCAGGAACATATCGACCATCGAATGCACCGCTGTCTCGGACTGACCTACGCCTACTGTCTCGATGAAAATCACATCGAAACCTGCCGCCTCGCAGAGAATTATCGACTCGCGGGTCTTGCGGGCTACGCCACCCAGAGAGCCTGCCGAAGGCGAAGGGCGCACAAAGACATCGGGGTTATGAACGATGCTCTCCATGCGGGTCTTATCGCCCAAAATCGAGCCACCGCTACGCTCCGACGAGGGGTCTATGGCGAGTACCGCCAAGCGATGATGTAACGAGGTTACCATATTGCCCACAGCCTCGATAAATGTCGATTTGCCGGCACCGGGAACGCCCGTGATGCCGATACGTACCGACTTGCCGGAGTGGGGCAGACACTGCTCGATAATCTCCTGTGCTTGGGCGTAGTGTTCGGGGTTGTTACTCTCGATAAGGGTAATCGCCTGCGAGAGGGTTGTGATGTTGCCTTCGAGAATGCCGGCAACGTACTCCTCGGTCGTCAGCCTGCGACGCTTCTTGCGCACGAAGTAGGGATTTACTATCGGCTGGTCCGATACGCCCTCGCTGACGTTGAGAGCGGTGTCGTGATGGGTGTCGGCATACTCGCGCTCGAAATGTTCTATTTTAGTGTGTATCATTATTTTGAGGTTTTATCTTGCTGAAAAAATCTTCGCTTACTGTTATCGGATTTCCAAACCAGAGGGCTTTGCGCTTGTGGTCAATGATGATGCCGAAAGGAACATATCGCACACCGAAACTGCGGAAAATCTCGCCCTCCGGGTCAAATGCCACATTTACGTAGTCGGTAACACATTCGCGCAGTGCGGAACTAATCTGTTCGGGGTCCTCCTTGGTGATGATTATGGCACGCAAATCCTCGCCAAAGCGAGCGTGGTCGTCCTGAATTTTCAGGAAGGTGCGGATGCAGGGAACGGTCTTGGAATGAACGAACTCGATGTAGGTAAAACGCGCCTTTGCCGGCTCTTTGTCATCGAGCCAGAGGTCGGTTTTAATCTTCGGAATTTGCTCTTCGAGAGCCACTCGCTGCGCCATGGTTCTACCTGTAACAGATAGGAGTATGCACAAAATCGTTGCTATGTATATGACTCTTTTCATTCGGTTCGCCTTAAAGCGTGATTTCTACTACAAAGGTATGCTATTTTGCTGAAACTCCCAAAGAGAATCTGCGCTGTTTTTGTCTTTGGTGGTGTGGTGCAAATTTATCTCTTGGCAACGGTTTTCAGTCGGTGGTATGTATCGTACATCTTGCTTGTACGCGCCCGATTGATTTCGTCAATCTCCGACGGATGCAGATACCCCTTTTGCAACGCTGCAAATCTCTTGCAAAGAGTCCGCTCCGTGGCAATAATCTTCTCCATGCGTGCGACTTGCTCCGCTACGGCATCAGCGGTTGCTTCGGGATGGTTGATTTCAGCCTCCAACTTTTTGAATTTGACATAATTAAGACGAATCTCGAACATCAATAACAAGTGGTCGAAATCGGACTTGTTGCGCTTGGGCTTCATCTTCGCCAATCGGGTAACAGCCGTATCCAACTCTGCGAGTATCTCGTTATACGTTTTTCGCTTTCCGTGGTGGTCGGCACGTGGCTTGGCTTGCGGAAAGCGGACTTGGGGAGTCATCAATAACTCGTAGATGGTCGCACCCTCCTCTGCCGACAATCCCAGCACTTCGCAGGCGTACTCCGCAACGGTTGCTTTGGGGTCTATCGGCTCGGTCTGGTTAATGGCCTTGCCATACATGTAAATCAGGAGGTTAAATCCGTTCATCGGATAGACATATCGCAGTGGAATCATATCGATAACCTCGTGGTCGAGTTCCCATACGGTGCTGAATATGCCCGAAGTACTCCACGAAGTCATCACAATACCGTTGTACTGCTGCTCGCGACAGTAGGGTATGAAGACCTTCTGGTTGTCGAAATGCTTCTCCCACGTGGTTATGTGCATATTGTCCGGGTGGCTGCGTATGGCGGGCGCACCCCAGAATTTAATCCCCTGCTTGACCAACGCTTCGGCATCTCCGAACTGGCGATTGCTCCATCCGTAGTTCCAATCGACAAAGATGGTCTCCTTGGGTAGTTCTCCGATATATTCGGGGTGGGCGAGGATGATGTCTGCCCACATTACGGGAATCTTTCCGTGGCGGATGACAAGATTGCAAATCTCCTTCATGTAATCGACGAAGAGTTTCGATGTTCCCTCCTTGGCAACCTTGGCGGCACATTTCGGGCAGACTCCGAGCAGGCGAGTCTCATCTCCGCCGACGTGAAAATAGCGGCTCGTGTGCAGCGATATCATATCCGCAAACAACTCGTCAAAAAGTTCTATGCACTTCTCGGTTTTGAGCGGACAGATTTGTGTCGGGTCTGTGCGGCTCTCGGCGAGGGACGAGTAGCGGGCGTGTCGCAGGATGTAGTCGGTGTGTCCGAAGGTCTGTTGCAACGGAATGACGTCAATGCCCAAAGCCGTGCAGTGCTTTACGAAATCGCGGATTTCATCTCTGGTGTAGGCATATTTCGACGATATGGTAAAGTGCTTCTCGTATGGATATGTCGCCTCGTACTCCATCAGGATTGTGTTTACACCAATATCGTGCAACCGGGTCGCAAAGGCTTTGAGTGCCGGCATCGTCATCACCTCGACACGGAGGTCGATATGAAAACCCTTGACCTCAAAATCGTGAGCCTCGGCACGGTGGATGTTTATTGTCGCCAAAATCGTCGTGGCGATGATTAGTAACGGGCGAAAGAGTCTATTCATGGTAAAGAATTAAGGTTGTTTGTTACCTACAAATGTAAGGAATTTTTCCTTAAAATAGAAATTTGATAGGAGTATTGGATATAATTTTGTTACATATATTTTTATGTGTATTTATTGTTTTGAGAAAAAGTTTGTATATTTGCCTAAATGTTGAACGATAAAAATAGTATTGCCTATGAAGCATAGCGTATAAAAAGATACGCACATTTTAGACATATATAAGGAAAAGCATTTTGATTTATTCACTCTCTGACTAAAGTTTGGCGACTTAAATAGAGAAATGGAATGGCGATTGAAGTGCTCACGTTGAAGCGTGGGCTTTTTGTTGTTTTGATTCCGTTAGGTTACGCCAAACACCTTGTCAGAGCGAGATATAAAAAGTACCGCGCTTTTTTTTGTGCATATCTGTCAGGTGTTGAAGGTACAACGGAGTAACCCGAAAATCCGAAAAGTGAGTAGGAAAACGATAATAGAATAACTTAAATACTATGAAAAAGATTTTATTGAGACTTACAACATCGTTCTTTGCAGTTTTTATTGTACTCTTGTCTTCGTGTAGCAAGGAGCAAACGTCCTTGTCGATTGAAGATATAGAGGGTCGTGCAAAGGTTATTGGCAGTTATTATTATGATGCCGGACAATCTTATGAAAATGGTAAGTATGTTCAAATGATAAAGCCCGTGGCAGGTGTTACAGTTCATGCGCTCGTGAGCAATGCGTCGTTATCTCCCGATGGCAAATCTTCGGGATATACCACATACTCGACGAAGACAGATAAGGATGGTAAGTTCGAAATAAAGGTGCCAGTTGTTTCCAAAGGAACTTCTGTGATTATTAGGGCTACACCTTTTCAGGGTATTCATACCACGGTTGTGGATGTAAGCAATAATAGACCTGTGTTTGACGAACAGAATGTTGTATATGCCGCAGCTGACACAAACTTGACTTTGAAACCTAATGATGTTAAGTTCGTTGATTCGAAATTTGTAAAAGATTCCGAGCAGAATATCGAAACGGGATTCCCTTATCACTCAACCTGTGTTGTAAAAGTCGGTGAGGCTACATACAATAAGGTGAACGTGAACAATATATATCAAATTGAGAAGGCTTATGAGGAGGCAAGTGGTGTGGATGTTTTGATTCATATTGAACAGAACGGAACAATGTATACCTATGGCGCAACAACTAATAGCAAGGGCGAAGCAACTTTTGTCATCCCTTCCAAAGAGCAACGTTGGAGTACATCGGTAACAATTGAAGTGAATCCTTATTTGAAAACCAACTACATTTATTACAAATCGGAGGGCGATACCATAAATCAGTACAGAATAAGTTCCGGTACTTACTCTATGTTTTCGGGTAGTTATTTTGTGGATTCCGTTACCACTAGTGCTGAATTTTCAGATTTGCCGTCAGCACCAGCACCTGTCTTGAAAGTCCGAATGGTGTTCGATCCGTTTGAGGGAGAGGATGTATATGGATACACATATTCCGATTGGAGAAATGTCTCGTTTTAATACTTTGCAGATATGAAAAAGTTTATATTTGTATTGATGGTTTGCATGCTTCATGTTGTTGGGGTGAACGCACAAGAGGACTCTCAAAGCAAACCGAAACCGAAAAAACAGAAAGTCTATTTGCCGGAGAAAGGAGATGTTTCATTAGGAATCAATGTTGCTCCGGTTTTGCAATATGTCGGCAATCTGTTTAACGGAAGCACTAATAATAAATTAAGTGCATTAGGGGGTCAGCCTGTTGTAGAAGGAATGACAGGTTACGAGAAGAGTATAATGCCGGATGTCTCGATTATGGGTAAATACATGATTAGCGACAAGTGGGGTGTCAAAGCCAACCTTGGAGTGATGTTGCGTTCAAATATGGATAAACAATATGTGCGTGACGATGAGGCTTTCTTGCTTGACCCGTTGAGTGAGAAGAAAGTTGTTGATAGGCGCAAAACCTCACGTTCAGGTGCAAGTTTGATGGTCGGTGCGGAATATCGCAAGGGTAAACGACGTGTGCAGGGAGTCTTTGGTGCCGGAGTGCTTTTTGGCGTGCAGAGTACAAAGACGACCTATTCGTATGGTAATGAGATTACTCAAATCAATCAGAAACCAACTTCTGCATGGAATGACACTGCACCTAACGGATATAGAATACTGTCATCAAAGACTGCATCTGACGTATTTTTTGGTGTGACTGGAAGTGCTGGATTCGAGTGGTTTTTTGCTCCGAAGATGGCTTTGGGTGCCGAGGTAAATCTCAATCTTTACTATGTTAAAGGCGGTCAGGAATATAAAAAATCATCGGGTTATAATTTGTCGACCGAACAGATGGAAACTCGATACGATCTAACCTCTCCGGGAAATGATGTATTCTATTTTGGAACCGAAAATCTTGGCGGTGCATTGTATGTGTCCTTCTATTTTTAGGTCTGTGTAGTATCTGTTTCCAATTATATGAGCCTGCTTGACAAATGTGAATTTGTTAGGCAGGCTTTTTTGCTCTGAAATCGCAGAAAAGTGCCTAGACGAATGTAATTTGTTTGCGGGAAATAAATATCACAGGGGAATGCGATAAAAAATCCTCAAATTAGTTTCTTTTTTACAAAAGAAAAGAGTACCTTTGTGCGACTTGTGAAAATAATAACAGCAGGCAGCGTGAATATGGATGTCGGGAGCCGTGCGGTTGCCCGAATTGCCGAAAAATATAGAACAGAACAAACAACTATTCAATAAAATTCAATAACTATCTAAAACGTAAAACTATGAAAGTTTCTCACATCGAACATCTCGGCATTGCCGTAAAGAGTCTTGACGAGGCTATCCCCTACTGGGAGGGCGCACTCGGCTTGAAGTGTTACAAAATCGAGGAGGTTGCAGACCAGAAGGTTCGCACCGCATTCTTTATGCTCGGTCAGACCAAAATCGAACTTTTGGAGGCTACCTCGGAGGATTCGACCATTGCAAAGTTTATCGAGAACAAGGGTATCGGTATCCACCACATGGCTCTTGCCGTAGAGGGTATCGAGGAGCAGTTGGCAGATGCCGAGGCGCAGGGCATTCGTCTCATCGACAAGACTCCGCGCAAGGGTGCTGACGATATGACCATCGCCTTCCTTCATCCGAAGAGCACGCAGGGTATTCTCACCGAACTTTGCGAGAAGAAATAAAAATCGTTCTGATTGGCTCTTTTTGCACGAGTCGTCGGACGCCAAAATGCTCACATAGGTCAACTATGCTCCGCATTTGTCGCCTTGCCTCACACAAAAATATCCCAATCATTTACGCTTTTTGGAACAAACGACAAATTCAAAATAATTCATAAAACATTATGAGCGAAATTCAAAACAAAATCAACAAACTCATCGAGAACCGCGAGTTGGCTCGATTGGGTGGTGGCGAAAAGGCTATCGAGAAGCAGCACGAGAAGGGTAAATATACCGCTCGTGAGCGTATCGCAATGTTGCTTGACGAGGGTAGTTTCGAGGAGTTCGATATGTTCGTAACTCACCGTTGCTACGACTTCGGCATGGAGAAGAAGCACACCTTTGGTGATGGTGTGGTAACAGGTTACGGTACGATTGGTGGCCGTCTGGTTTATGTATTTGCACAGGACTTTACCGTAACCGCAGGTTCGTTGTCGCTGGCTCTTGCTGACAAGATTTGCAAGGTTATGGATATGGCAATGCGCAATGGCGCACCCTGCATTGGTCTGAACGATTCGGGTGGCGCACGTATTCAGGAGGGCGTGAACGCTTTGGCAGGTTATGCAAACATCTTCCAGCGCAACGTGATGTCGTCGGGTGTTATTCCCCAGATTTCGGCAATCTTCGGTCCTTGCGCAGGTGGTGCGGTTTATTCGCCGGCACTTACCGACTTTATCATCATGAAGAAGCAGACTTCGAATATGTTCCTTACCGGCCCGAAGGTTGTGAAGACCGTTACGGGCGAGGATGTAACACAGGAGCAGTTGGGTGGTGCTACTATGCATACCACAAAGTCGGGTGTTGCTCACTTCGCAGTTGATACCGAGGAGGAGGGTATCGAACTTATCAAGAAACTTATCTCGTACATCCCCCAGAACAATATGGAGGATGCTCCGCTTGCAACTTGCACCGACAGCATCGCACGTTTGGAGGATTCGCTCAACGAGATTATTCCCGACAACCCCAATCAGGCATACGATATGTACGAGGTTATCAAGGCTATCGTTGATAATGGCGAGTATCTCGAATCGCAGGCTGCTTATGCAAAGAACATCATCACCTGCTTCGCTCGTTTCAACGGTCAGTCGGTAGGTATCATCGCTAACCAGCCCAAGTTTATGGCCGGTGTGCTTGATATCAACGCTTCGCGTAAGGCTGCACGCTTCGTGCGTTTCTGCGACGCCTTCAACATTCCGTTGGTTACGCTCGTGGATGTTCCGGGCTTCTTGCCGGGTACTACACAGGAGTATGGTGGTGTGATTACTCACGGTGCAAAACTTCTGTTCGCATACTGCGAGGCTACGGTACCGAAGGTTACCGTTACTCTGCGTAAGGCTTATGGTGGTGCTTATATCGTTATGTCGTCGAAGCACATTCGCGGCGATATCAACTACGCTTGGCCTACTGCCGAAATCGCAGTTATGGGTGCAAGCGGTGCTGTTGAGGTCTTGCACGCAAAGGCTTTGGCTGCATTTACCGATGCCGAGGAGAAGGCGAAGTTTATTGCCGAGAAGGAGCAGGAGTACAAGGATTTGTTCTCGAACCCCTACAACGCAGCACGCTACGGCTATATCGACGATATCATCGAGCCGCGTAACACTCGTTTCCGCATTATCCGTGCATTGCAGTCGCTTGCAACCAAGCGTTTGCAGAACCCGGCACGTAAGCACTCGAACATTCCTTTGTAATCAACGAACTTTTGACTTATGAATACAATTAATGGATGGTCGGATATGTTGCTGGCAGCTCTTGTAGGCTTCCTGATTGTGTTTGCGGTATTGGTACTACTCATCTTCGTAATGAAGGCGATGGGTTGGGTCTTTACTCGCGAACACAAGGCAAAGGTAGCTGCATCGGCACAGACAGCGCATGCTCACGACCACGCAATCAGCGACCAAGAGTTGGCTGCGGCTATTGCTACGGCTCTGAAACTCTACAAGAGCGATTTGCACGACCGCGAGTCGGAGACGTTGACTATCAACCGAATCACTCGTGCGTACTCGCCTTGGAACTCTAAAATGCACGGATTGACTCAATTACCAGAGAAACACTAATTAAAAAGACAAGATGAAAAAGTATTCATTGAAGATAAACGGCAATCAGTACGAAGTAAAGATTGACGACGTAAATGAGGCATCGACTTTGGCACACGTTACCGTAAATGGTACCAAGTACGATGTTGAGATTGAGGGTGGCAAGGGTAAGCCCGTCACCAAACCGCAGGTTATCGCGGCTCCGGAGGCTACGGGTCTGTCGGTAACTCCGAAGACTCCTATTGCAACCAAGCCGGCTGCTGTGGCTGCTCCTGCTGCGGGTTATAAGGTTACTTGCCCGCTGCCGGGTACTGTTCTTTCGCTTGCAGTGAAGGAGGGCGATACCGTAGCAGCAGGTCAGACCGTGGCTGTTTTGGAGGCTATGAAGATGGAGAACAACATCGACGCAGAGCGCGGTGGTGTTGTTAAGCAGGTGCTTGTTTCGGCAGGTGCTACCGTAATGGAAGGCGATGTTTTACTTGTTATAGAGTAGGGTTATGGGTATCCTGTTACAGTCAAGTAATTTTATTGTCGAGAGTCTTGGCAAGTTTGTCGAGACTGCGGGCTTTACGGCATTCTTTGCCGAGGGCGGCTACAAATATCTGATTATGATTGCTGTGGCTTGCTTCCTTTTGTGGCTCGCCATCAAGAAGCAGTTTGAGCCTCTCTTGTTGCTCCCTATCGCATTCGGTATGTTGCTCACCAACCTGCCGGGTGCCGAGATGTTCCACTCCGACCTCTTTGCCGGAGGTAAGGTGCATTGGTTGGAACTCTACCAGAAGGGTGGTCTTATCGACTACCTCTACCTCGGTGTTAAACTCGGTATCTATCCCTGTTTGATTTTCGTGGGTGTAGGTTCGATGACCGACTTCGGTCCGCTGATTGCTAACCCCAAGAGTTTCTTGCTCGGTGCTGCGGCACAGATCGGTATCTTTGCTACATTCCTCGGTGCTTACGCTTTGGGATTTACACCTAATGAGTGTGGTAGTATCGGTATCATCGGTGGTGCGGATGGTCCTACCTCTATTTTCCTTACCGCGAAGTTGGCTCCTGAATTGTTAGGCCCTATTGCTATTGCGGCTTACTCGTATATGGCTCTCGTGCCGGTTATTCAGCCTCCCATTATGAAGGCACTCACGACCGAGAAGGAGCGTCGTATCAAGATGTCGCAGTTGCGTCAGGTGTCGAAGACCGAGAAGATTATCTTCCCCGTGGTTATTACCATTATCATCTCGTTGCTCTTGCCGTCGGCTGCTCCCCTGGTGGGCTGCTTGATGCTCGGTAACTTGATGAAGGAGTGCGGTGTTGTTGATCGTCTGTCGAAGACCGTTCAGAATGAGTTGATGAATATCGTGGTTATCTTCCTCGGTATCTCGGTAGGTGCTACTGCTACGGCAGAGTCGTTCCTTAACTTCCAGACACTCTTCATCCTTGCGCTCGGTATCATCGCATTCAGTTGCGGTACCGCAGGTGGTGTGCTGTTGGCGAAGTTGATGAACTTGTTCGTGCCGGAGGGTAAGAAGATTAACCCGCTTATCGGCTCGGCAGGTGTGTCGGCTGTACCTATGGCTGCACGTGTATCGCAGACCGTTGGTCAGCAGTACGACAAGTCGAACTTCCTGTTGATGCACGCTATGGGTCCCAATGTGGCAGGTGTCGTTGGCTCGGCAGTTGCTGCGGGTATCCTCTTGGCGTTCCTCGGATAGGAAACAATATTATAAATAGGATAGGGCAGTCAGAAATGGCTGCCCTATATTTTTTTAATTGAAAAAGATTTATCTAATTCTTGATGCCAATCTCTTTGACGAGACTATCCATCTGCTTGCGGAGTTTGGTAATCGCGGGGACATAGAAGAGTGTAAGTCCCAGCGTAAGTCCAAGACCCAATCCGGTACTCACTCCCTCAAAGAAATCGTGCAGATTGCCCTCTGTCAGACTGCGACCAAGCATCGAGAGAGCAGTTGCTACGAAACATATTACCGCAAGGTAGCATAAAGCGCGGATTGCGTAGCCATATACCTTATTTGTTATACGCAGGCGCGCGTAGAGCGCATCGGCTGTATCGAATGGACCATCCACCACCCGCTTGCGCAGGAATAACCACTGCTTGTGGCGACAGACCACCTCGATACCGCACTCGCCAAGGAATGAAACGTACTCCTCGCCATTGAGACCTTTGGCTCCATCCTCGACCATGTCAATCTTGTAGAGCCACGCTCCGCGCTCGCCACGACGGAAGGTGTAGCGGAAACATCCATCCCACTTTTCGAGTAACCAGCCTGCTGCTGCCATCTCGTTCAACCACTTCTCTTCACGCTCGATGTCGGCAATCGTAAACCAATTCCAGACACGCTTTACTTCACTGTTCTTCATAGTTGTATGGTATTTAGTAGTTCTTACAATATTTTTTCGCCATTGGCTACAAGTTCGCGCAGGCGGTCAAGTTCCGCTACGAGTACCGCACGACCTGTGTCTGTGATGACGTACTCCTTGCGACGAGAGTCCGTGATGTTCGCCACCTGCTGAATCCATCCCTTTTCGAGCAGGGTAGATATCGCTCCGTAGAGTGTTCCTGCCGAGATTACGAGTCGCCCGTTGCTCAATCGTGCAGTCTGCTGCATTATGCCGTAGCCGTGCAGCGGCTCAACCAGAGCCAGAAGTATGTAATAGACCGCTTCGGTCAGCACATTGTTCGATGTGTTCATCTCTCCATTCGGTTTTTTACTTTTCTATTATATTGCCACCCGATATATCGGTAGCCGATACAAAGGTAGCCGATATATTTTAATTTGCAAACTTTTTTCTTAATTTTGTTAAGATTTATGAGTTAATTAAAACTTATTAACGATGAAAAAACTATTTATCCTCTTGATTGCCACGACTATTGGCGTACAGACAGCCTCGGCATGGGCGCGATTGGGACACGAAACGGTTGTTGAGATTGCCAAAAGACACCTGACCGAGAAGACAAAGGAGAATATTGCCAAGTATCTGCCTTACGACATCACCAAGGATGCCGTTTGGATGGATAGGAATCGTCTTGGCTCTCCGTGGCCCTACTCGAATGATTGGCACTCCTATTATTACGATGCGAAGTTCCGCCACGACCCCAACCGAAAGATTGCACACGGAGATACGATGCGTGCGCTCGACTTGGCAGAGCGCAACCTCTCGATGTACGAGGAGTTGCCCGACTCGGCAGTGGTCTATAATATCCGTATGATTCTCCACTTTGTTGGGGATATGCACTGCCCGTCGCACTGCAAGTTGGTAGGTGGGCGCGATGACGAGCCGACGGTCTATGTCAAGGGGAAGAAGTACAAATCCTTCCACGCTCTGTACGACAATATGCCCAACCATATTTACGGCAAGAGTTGTTCTCCTGCGGAACTTGCCGAGAGGCTCGACACCGCCAAGAAGGGCGAGATTAAGCGAATCTGCAAGGGCAACCACCACGATTGGGCGCGAGAGTGTATGCACTCCACGAATGTCGTTCATCAATGGAATCCGCAGGGCGAAACGCGCGTTTTGCGTGATGATACGATTGAACGCTCGAAGGATTTAATCGACCAGCAACTGCGTCTGGCCGGTTACCGCTTGGCTTACCTGCTGAATAAATATTTCGGAGAGTAGGGTGTTGTTATACAACTTCAAGGAAAAGAGGTTGTCCTTCAAAAACTTGTCGGACAACCTCTTGCTGTGTGGGCGAATGATTGTTGGCGTCATATCTACGCATCCAACTGACCCGTGCAGTGGAAATATTTGTGTAGAACGAGTAGCGAGATAAGTTTTTCGCGACGTTTGTCGGCAAATTGGGCTACGTACTCATGGGCATTGCGGATGATTGCCTCCGCCTTGTCGGGATTTGCCGAGAAGTAAGCCAAACGCTCCGGCAAGTCGGAGTAGTCGGGCTTGATTTCGATGTAGTGGTGGTCGGGGATAAGTCGTCCCTCCATAAACCATGTTTCGTATGTCGGTCGCGGCATTACGGCTATCGAGTTGGTGGACATCACCCATTTGAGGTTTGTTGCCACGTCGTTACCTTCGATAGTTATGATATATCGATAGCGCAGGTGGTCGTACATCGAGATATGAGGCACGGTCCATTCCGGCGGCAATGTGCGGTGACGATTCGAGATGCCCGCATCGCAGACCTCCGAGCCGAAGTACATCTCCATAAACTGCTTGCGTCGATGATGGTTGTGATGGTGGCAGTTGATTGCTCCGCGGAAAATCGCCTTGTCCATCTTCTCGCGGAAGGGAATATCGTCACGCAGAAAGACAAAATGACGGAATTTGTCGAGGTTGAGTACCACCGAGTTCGCATTGTCGCCTGCAATGGGGCGACTCTTGATTATGGCAGGCACATCGGGGATATGTGTCACATCTCCCGGAATCATCTTCCAGCGCAATGTGTCGTCAAACCATCGGGTATATTCGTATGAGTCGAAAAAGTATGCCGTGCGCACTCCTTTGCCGAGTTTATGCTCTGCGAGAGGCGCAAGTTCGCCTTCGGGGGTGTGGCAGCCTTCGAGTAACTTGCAATAGTAATCCACTCGCTCGAATATATAATCTCGGTCGGGACGACTCTCGACCTCTGCCAATGTCTTGGCGAGTTTGCGTTGCAGGAATCTCTTCGGAACGGCATAACGCATGAAGTTTGCCGCAAACCAGAATAGTTTGATTCGCTTGTTGTGGAGTATGCGATTAAGACGATTCATCGTGGGAAAGTATTATCCGCACAAAGGTAATACAATTTTCGTTGTTAGGATATAAAAAATAGATTTTAAGACAACAAAGGCGTGCTCCAAAAGAACTTTGGACACGCCCTTAATCTGTTTTGAGTCGTAACTCCCCGCGATTAGTTTGCTGCGGGAGTTGCGGGAATCTCCTTGATGCCGAGTTCTGTGCAAACTGCCGCCTCGATATCTACCACGCTGCTCTCATCAACATAAGCGAGGGCATTCATCGAGGTATCGAACACTGCCGTATAGCCTGCTGCCGAAGCAACCTTCTTCACTGCCTCCGAAGCCTTAACATGGATAGGCTGGTAGAGTTCCATCTGCTTCTTCTCGATGTCCTGCTGTGCAATCTGCTGGAACTCGCCGATACGCTGCTGCAAATCGTACAACTCCTTCTCTTTGAGGTTGCGCACCGACTCATTCATCGTTGCGCTATTCTTCTGGAAGTCGGCAACCTTGTTGTTATACTCCACCTGCATAACCTCCAACTGCTCGCCAAGTTCCTTTGCGAAGGACTCGATGTCACTCTGCAAGGTCTTGATTTCGGGCATTGCCGAGATTACCTTTTGAAGGTTGATACGTGCGAATTTCTGTGCGTAGAGCGATGTCGAACACATCACGCAAACAAGCACAAGGGCTAATTTAATAACTTTTTTCATCTGAATTTAAGTGTGTTTATTGGTTTTTATTCAATTTATTTCAGTCGGTTAATTATCGCCTGCGTGTGGTTCGCTCTGGGTGAGTAGTAGAGTACCTCTGCATTCTGCGCGATATCCAGCACCAGGTCATAGCCCTTCTCTATCGAATACAACTCGATGGCCTTGAACACTCTCTGCTGAATCGGCTGAATCAGTTCGATACGCCTCTTCATAAGCGTTCCGTCGGTGCCGAAAATTGACTCTTGGAACTTTGTTGCATCCTGCTCCTTGGCAAGAATCTGGTTTTCGACCATCGTGCGATTGGCTGTCGAGAGGGCCGCCTTCTGCGACATATAGTTGTTGTAGAGCGTCTCGACCTCCTTGAACTTGGCATCCACCTGCGCCTGATAACTCTCGGCCAGGCGGTCGAGTTCCGCTATGGCGGCGTTGTAGGCATCTATGGACTTGAAAATCTGCTCGCTATTGACTACGATGTAGTTCTGTGCCGATACGACCAACGCGGTCGATACCACTGCTACCAAGGTTAAAATCAATCGTTTCATACTCTTCCGTTTTGTAGTTAAACAAAATATTTCAGTTGTCTGCTCTTCAAATTCGTTGCCACACCGTTAGAACTGCTGTCCGAGAACGAAGTGGAATTGGCTACCGCTACGCTTGGTCGAGCCTGCGGGAGGATCGAAGCCCCAACCCCAGTCGATACCGAGCATTCCGACAATGGGCAGATACAATCTCACACCGACACCTGCCGAGCGTTTGATTTTGAATGGCGAGAACTCCTTCCACGACGAGAATCCGTTACCACCCTCCAAGAATCCGAGGACATAAATCTGCGATGAAGGCTTCAATATAATAGGATAACGTAATTCGAGGGTGTATTTATTGTACGCCACCGAGTAGGACTCGCCCACAGGGTCGAGTGCGCCATCCTCATAACCGCGCATTGCGATAACATCGACACCATATATATTATATCCGGTCATACCGTCACCTCCGACATTGAATCGCTCGAAGGGAGATATCTTATTCTTGTTGTAGTGTCCGAGGAAGCCCATCTCGGCCTTTGCCATGAGGACAAGGTTGTTGTTCGAGGTAAGCGGGTAGAACCACTGTGCCTTGAAGTTCCACTTGTGATACTCAATCCACTTATATCGATTTTGGTCACTCATCGTGGGGTCGCTGTAATTCTTGCCGTCCCACAACGAGAAAGGAGGTGTGAGTTGCAACGATATCGAGAAGTCCGAGCCACGACGCGGATAGATAGGCTGATCCACCGAGTTGCGACCGAAGACAAATTTCAGTGCCAACGTATTTGCTGCACCATTCTCCATCACAAACGAACTCCAACCCTTCAACTTGTAGCGTTGGTACGAAGCCTCGGCATAGAGCGTGAAGTAGGGGTCAGGCCAGTTCAGGCGTTTTCCCAAACCTGCTGCCACACCGAGCGAACGGAAATATTGAGTTGCAGACTGCCATACGTAGTAGGCGTCGTTTGACTCCGAGATGTGTGCCGAGAATGTGAACGAGTTGGGCTTGCGACCACCGAGCCATGGGTCGGTGAAACTCAACGCCAACGCTTTGTAGTACGTACCATTGGTCTGACCCGAAATCGAGAGTCGCTGATTCTGTCCCGATGGGTAGGGGCGCCATGCTCCCTTCTTGAAGAAGTTACGCATCGAAAGGTTGTTGAGCGTAATGCCGACCGAGCCGACAAAGGTACCCGAACCCCAACCTCCGGCGATGTTGAACTGGTCAGAAGCCTGCTCCTCCAAGGGCCAATTGATATCTACCAAATCATTCGATACGGGTTTGATGTCGGGCATAATCTTCTCGGCGTTGAAGTGTCCAAACGACATCAGTGTTCGGATAGTCTGCATTAGCAGTGCGCGGTTATACAACTCGCCCGGTCGGGTGTAGAGTTCGCGACGTATAACCTCGTCATCAACACGCATATTTCCCGAAATATCGACGTTGTTGATTGTAAATTGCTTACCCTCAAAAATCTTGATTTCAAGGTCGATGGAGTCCTTGCCGACAATGATTTCGGCAGGCTCGATTTGCGACATCAGATATCCGTCATTCTGGTAGAGCGACGATACGGACATCTCCTCCGGATTCATCTCCTTTCCGATTCCGAGGCGTTTGTGCATCGATTTCTTGTCGTAGGTGTCGCCCTTCGACACGCTGAACATTCGCGAGAGTTGCTCGGTCGGGAACACCGAGTTTCCTATCCACGAGATGTTGCGGATGTAGTATTTGTTACCCTCCGAGAGGCGAATGTCGATACCAAGGCTGCGCTCGTCAATACGGTAAATCGAGTCCGAGAGAATCGTCGCATTGCGGAATCCTCGCGAGTTGTAGAAGTCGAGCAGCAACTCCTTATCCTCGGCATATTCGGCATCTTTGAGTTTTGTGTTCTGCCAAAAGAGAATACTGCGCTGGTGTGTCTTCTTGAATGTGCGACGCAGACGCTTGTCTGTGAAGTTCTCATTGCCCTCAAAGTTGATTTTGCCGATTTTAACCTTCTCCTTCTTGTCGATGACGAAGGTGACCTTCACGGCATCGCGAATCGCGGTGTCGTTGATTACGCGCAAATCGACCTCCGTATCCAGAAAACCCTTCTCGGCAAAGTGAGCCTTTATAAGTTTCTTGTTCTTGTCGATTACATAGTCCGAGAGTTCGGTGCCTTTTTTGAGTTTGAGTTGTTCGAGCAGGTCCTTTTGTTTGCCTGTGGGTATGCCGGCAAAGTTCCACTCCGAGACTCGTGGGCGTTGTTTGAGGAATACCTCCAACTCTACGTTGTCACCCTCGATTGTCGCACCAATCTTGATGTCAGCGAAATATCGCTGTGACCAAAGTCGGTTTATAGCGTTCTGGATGAACGAACTCTGCAAATATATCGAATCTCCGGCAATAAGTCCCGAAGCGCGCTCCAAAACCGAACTATCGAAGTTGCGGGTACCATGGAAATTGACTTTGCGAAGGTAGTACAGACGATTGTCATCGCCCTTGACCATCGGGGCATCGGTCGGGAAATCGACCTTCTCCTCGTCGTTGTCGATGATGGTGTTCGGTCTTTGAGGAGCCGTTTTCGACTCTGCCTGTTGCGCATATACCACAACGGTCGCCCCAAGAGCGACTATCATAACTAAAAGAATCTTCAAAAACCTCATCATTCGGTTACTCACAATATTTATACGATGCCGTAACGTCTGTCACGCGAGGCATAAACCTCCAAAGCATCGCGAAAGTCCTGTTCCGTAAAGTCGGGCCAAAGCGTTTGCGGGAAGTAGAACTCCGCATACGACGCCTGCCACAACAAAAAATTACTCAATCGACACTCTCCGCTCGTGCGTATCACGAGGTCTGGGTCGGGTATGCCTGCCGTATAGAGATGCTGGTCGATGAGTTGCTCCGAGATCTGCTCCGGCAGGAGCGAGCCTTCGGCAACCTTGACCGCGATACCACGTACCGCCTCCGTAATCTCTGTGCGCGAGGAGTAGTCGAGTGCCAGAATCAGATTCAGCACCTTGCCCTCGGCAGTTCTGCGCTCTATCTCGTCGAGACGCTCGTTCACCTCCTGCGAGAAGCGCGAGCGACGACCTATTATCGTTACCTTTACGCCCTGCTCGATGAGTTCGGGGGTTTCGTTGATGACACAACTGCAAAAGAGTGTCATCAAAGCCTCAACCTCCTCGGCGGGACGTCCCCAATTTTCGGTCGAAAAGGCATAGAGTGTAAGATACTCCACACCCGTATCGGCAGCAGCGCGTACAACCCTGCGTACCGACTCAACGCCCTGAATATGACCCTCATAACGCTTCTTGCCGCGCAGTTTTGCCCAGCGACCGTTACCGTCCATAATTATAGCGACGTGCTTCGGGAGTGACTTCTTCGTACTCATACAATCGACAAATATAGGTATTTTTCTGTAAATAACCCGAAAAAATGGGGTGTAAAAGCGTTAAAAAATCAAAATCCCGCCATTAGCGTACATCCACGCCCCACATCATCTTGTTTCGTAACGTGTCGTAGAACGAAATATTGTGCGGTACTGCCAAAAAAACAACCCTCTCGGCACGACGAACCGTTAGGGTAGTGTTGCCCTCGATTTCGTAGGTGCGGTTGTCAAGCGAGACGCTTGCCGGACGCTTGCGGGTATCGACCTCGAAACGCACGGTCGAGGAGTCGGGAATCACCAGCGGACGCATCGTGAGGTTGTGTGGTGTAAGTGGCGAGAGTACCAGACAGTTACATGCCGGAGTTACAATCGGGCCTCCGGCACTCAACGAGTATGCGGTCGAGCCTGTCGGGGTCGAGAGAATTACTCCGTTACCGAAGTAGGCTGCCGTCATCTGACCATCGATGTGTGCCTTGATATTTATCATTGTTGCGTCCAAACGCTGTATCGCCACCTCGTTAAGCGCATATCGGGTTTTTCCGTCGGAGAGTCCGTCGAGAGCGAGCATTGTGCGTTGCTCGATTTTTAGATTGCCTTCGCAGATATCCTTGAATGTTAGGTCAATACTCTCTTTGGGGGCGGTGGCAAGGAAGCCGAGATGACCCGAATTGATGCCCACGACAGGCACAGCGGCACCATCCAATCGGTGGATGCCTTCGAGCAGGGTGCCATCTCCGCCATAGCAGACCATTACACATTCGGCAGGCTGTTTGCCTATACTCTCTCCATAACGACTTTCTGCGGGTATGGACTTTCCGAGTACGCGCTCTATGACCTCGGCAAACTCCTCATTTACGGTGTAGTCGAAGCCATAATGTTCGATTGCGCCGATGAGTTTTTGCAACTCTTCGGCAGTGCGTTGAATCTGCGGGCGTGAAAAAAGTATAATCTTCATCTGCGGAGTATCGAATTTAATTATTACCTTTGTGGGTACAAATATACGAATTTTATGACAAAGTTGAGCGTAAATATTAACAAGATAGCGGTTGTTCGCAATTCGCGTGGCGGAAATCTGCCCGATGTAGTACGTGCGGCACTCGACATTGAGCGTTTTGGCGGTGAGGGAATTACCGTTCATCCCCGTCCCGACGAGCGACATATTCGCTATGCCGATGTGCGCAATCTGCGACCGCAACTCTCTACCGAGTTCAATATCGAGGGTAATCCGATTCCTTCGTTTGTGGAGTTGGTGTGCGAGGTGTTGCCGGCACAGGTTACGTTGGTGCCTGATGCAGTCGATGCCATAACCTCGAATGCCGGCTGGGATACCATTGCCAATCGCGACTTTCTGACCGATATCTGTGCCAAATTTCGCTCGCTTGGTATTCGTACCTCGATATTCGTGAATCCCGACCCGGAGATGGTGCGTGGAGCGAAGACGTGCGGTGCTGACCGCGTGGAACTCTACACCGAGGCTTACGCTGCGGGCTATCACGCTGACCGCGAGGCTGCTATTGCACCCTATGTTGCTGCTGCCGAGGCTGCTCGCGAGTGCGGATTGGGACTCAATGCGGGTCACGACCTCAATCTGGATAATCTGCGCTACTTCGTGGAGCGTATTCCGTGGTGCGATGAGGTCTCGATTGGTCACGCTCTTATCAGTGATGCACTCTATTACGGATTGGAGAATACCGTTCAACTCTACAAGCGTGAGATTGAGTTGGCGACATCGCGAGTGTAGTAATTTTTAATTCTGAATTTTTAATTTCTGATTTTGGAATCAACTGTTGTTTCAGTTCTCTCGTTGCCGGTTTTCGGTCGTATATCGCGCATAGTCGATGATATGGGTGTCAGAGCCTTTGTCGTTGGCGGCTATGTGCGAGATTACTACCTGCACCGCCCCTGTACCGACATCGATGTTGTGGTCGTGGGCAGTGGTATTGCCGTGGCAGAGGCTCTGGGTCGAGAGTTGAAGACAAAGGTTTCGGTCTTCAAGACCTTCGGTACGGCAATGTTGCGTGCCGATGGGTTGGAAGTGGAGTTTGTCGGGGCTCGTAAAGAGTCTTACTCGCCCGACTCGCGCAAACCTCACGTTGAGGATGGAACACTCGAAGACGACCAGCGACGTCGCGACTTTACGATTAACGCCATGGCGTGGTCGCTTAATGGCGATACGTTTGGCGAGTTGGTCGATCCGTTTGACGGTATGTACGACCTCGAAGATTGCATTATCCGCACTCCGTGTGACCCCGATATAACCTTTTCGGATGACCCGTTGCGTATGATGCGCGGTGTGAGATTCGCCACGCAACTCGGCTTCGATATCGAGGACGAGACTTTCGAGGCTATACGTCGTAATGCCGAGCGTATCCGCATCGTATCGAAGGAGCGTATCGCGACCGAACTCAATAAGATTATCTGCTCGCCACGCCCGTCGATAGGCTTCGAGTTGCTCGACCTGACGGGGTTGTTACCGCTGATTTTCCCGGAGATGGCGAAGTTGAAGGGTGTCGAGCGTCGCAACGGGCACGCACACAAAGATAACTTCCAGCACACGCTCAAAGTGCTTGATAATGTGGCACGTCGCAGTGATGATATGTGGTTGCGATGGGCGGCAGTGCTACACGATATCGCCAAGCCTGCAACCAAGGCCTATGACCCGAAGATTGGATGGACATTCCACTCGCACGAGATGGTCGGCTCGAAGATGGTGCCGCAGATTTTCCGCTCGCTGAAACTGCCGATGAATGAGAAGATGAAGTTTGTGCAGAAGATGGTCTTTCTGCATCTGCGACCGATAATCCTCTCCGAAGATATGGTTACTGACTCGGCTGTGCGTCGCTTGCTCTTCGAGGCAGGGGATGATGTGGAGGCGCTGATGACCCTCTGTGAAGCGGATATAACATCGGGAATCGATGCGAAGGTCAAGCGATACATGGCGAACTTCGAGTTGGTGCGTCGCAAGATGCGCGATTTGGAGGAGCGCGACCGTATCCGCAACTTCCAACCTCCGATTACGGGTGACCTGATTATGCAGACTTACGGCATCCCACCGTGTAGTGCCATAGGCGAGATTAAGGAGGCTATCAAGAATGCCATTCTCGATGGCGAGATTCGTAATGATTACGATGAGGCGTATGCTATGATGGAACGGCTTGCTGCCGAAAAGGGATTTTCGAAAATCGCACATCAATAGGTAGAGTGAAACCTATTGCTCTTCTGTAGCATCCCCATTTTGGAACGCAGTTTGCGCGATAAAAGTCTTGATGGGGAAGATTCAATATAATTGGGATTTGATTTGCGCCAATTTGCTCTTTGGTGCCAACTTCTCGTTCTTTGTTTCGCTGACCAAGTACTACCTCGACTTTCGGCAGATATTTATGCTCCAAATTCTCGCTTCGGCGATGTTTTTTGTACCCTTTGCCATCTTCTCGGAACGCTCCTATCGCATTACGTGGCGCGACTTCGGGAATATACTTATCGTGGCGTTGCTTATCATCTATGGCTGGATGTATATTTTGTTGTGGGGAGCATCCTACACCAACCCGATTGATGCTTCGACAATCTCGACTCTCGGACCCGTATTTACACTCCTCTTTGCACGTGTGCTAACGCGAGAACCTCTCTCGTCTGCGCGAATTGTCGGTATAATATTCGCATTTGTCGGTGCAGGTATTCTGTTGTTCGATAATGGCTTTGTATTTACACACGGCAGCAGCAACTACGGCAATGCGTTGGTTCTGATCGCGGTAATTGCCATTGCGGTCAATACGGTAATCATAAAACCGCAACTCGAACACCTCGGAACGCTGGTGGTTATGGGGTGGTATTATATTATAGGCTTGGCAATTACGGCTCCTTTTTTCTGGAAATATATCGCCCATACGCCATTCTTGCGACTGCCGATGTCGGCACTTGCCGAGTTGCTCTATATTTTGCTGCTTGGCACTGTGCTGCCGATGTACCTGCTCTATCGCGGAACGGAGAAACTGACCTCGGTGCATACGGCTCTCTATCGCTACCTCCAACCGGTCGTTGCTACGTCGTTGGCTCTGCTGCGACATCAAGAAAAAATAGACCGCGCCAACATCGTTGCCGCGGTATCTATCTTTGTGGGAATATTGTGTATAGTCTTCGGAAACTACCGCAAGACTACTCGCGAAGAATCTTGACCTCGCCCCCTTCGCCAAAGGCAATAATCGAACTCGGCTTGCGGGTCGGATGACCCTCGCAACGCGGATTGACCACAAAATCGACCCCGTCGATAATCTCACGCGAGACCTCTGCCAATGTCTTGGGTGTAGCCTCGCCCGAAATATTTGCCGAGGTTGAGACTATGGGCTTGCCGAAACGGAACAGCAACTTCTGGCAGAAATCG
>SUZF01000014.1 GCA_015060065.1 Rikenellaceae bacterium
ACAGAGTTCTTTTAGGTGGTTATAGCAGTGAGGTTCCACCTCTTCCCATTCCGAACAGAGAAGTTAAGCTCACTTACGCCGATGGTACTGCGGTTTTCCCGTGGGAGAGTAGGTAGCCGCCTCTTCAAGCCAAGTTGGTATATCCGACTTGGCTTTTTTGTTGTTAATAGTTCGGGATATGCAACGTTGCCAAGTCGGATATACCAACTTGACTTGAAATTGCGGCTGCCATAGTTCTTCTTCGAAGAACGTAGTGCAATAGGAGCAAGTTTAGTGCTATATGCAGAAAGAAATGTGATTTGTTGTTTCTGCTTCTGCTTTTCACATTTTCTCCATCCTGCGAGTGAAGTGGGGATAATGGGGATAATGGGGATAATGGGGATGCCGGGGATAGTAGGGATAGTGGGAGGCAACCGAGGACTGCTTATGGGGATTGTGAGAGCCACCAGAGTCCTCGTAGGCGGTCGCAGACTGCGCCCCCTATTCTACCTAAACTCTCTACATTCTCCAACAGCCAATGGCTAATGGCCAACAGTTAATCTACTTGCGTACCTTGAATATCAGTTTGCGGACGTGACCGCAGCCGAGCATCGGGGCGTGGGCATCTTCGGGCATAAGTATTGTAAATTGACCTTCGCGCACGGTGTAGAATGTTTGTGGTGCATCCTCGAAGAATTGAATATCCTTTGCTTCGTCAAACTCTCCGCGAGGTGACTGCACACCGCTTCTGGGACTCCATCCGAACTCCTCCTCGCCACCGAAGACAACCTGAATATCGATATACTTGTTATGCACTTCGAGTGCGGCCTCCGAGCGCGGTTTCAACTCCAACTCCGAAACATTGACGAAGATATCGTCGCCATCAATATCGTGACGTCCGACCGCAAGGGCCGAAATGTCAGTGTGGTCAAGCCACTCAAACGCCTTGCGCAGGCGCGGGCAGAGAGGGTAGTAGAGTTCTCTGTTTTGCAGTGTGTCGAGAATCATAATTGTCTATTTATCGTTTTTCAAAATTACTCGCGAAATTACGGGCAGATGGTCCGAAAGGTCTGTCGGAACTACCTCGTAGGAGAGTGTTTGGAACTGCTTTGAAACCAGAATATAGTCTATGCGAAGCAGTCCGAAGAATCCTCTGAACGTATGAACGTAACCTTCGCCCTGTTCGCTGAACGTGTCGGTCAGTTTGCCGGCAATGGTGCGATAGGCATACGACATCGGAATATCGTTAAAGTCGCCACAAACAATCATCGGATAGCGACAGTGAGCCATATCGTGTCGCAGGGTATTTGCCTGATGGGCTCGCTTGCAACTATTCTCAAAGAGTCGCTCTGCCATGTTGGCGAATTTCTGGACACGACCCGAATCTGCCGATTCGAGGAAGCGTTTGTTATTGATGTAGTCGCGCTCTTCGGGTTTTATCGAGGTTGTTTGCAGGTGCATATTGTAGAGGCGCACCGTGTCGTCGTTAATTTTGAGGTCTGCCCAAATACCTTTGCCCGTATCGCAAAAACCAACTATCGAGTCGGAGCGTATTATGCGGTATTTCGAGAAGCAGACCACGCCATCGTCAGCCTCCGGATAGATTTTGGAGTGATGATACTTCGAGAGCGAGGACATAACCTTGTCGTATTGCGCTCCCTGCGTCGGCAACTCCTGCAAGCAGATAATGTCGGGGCGAACTTCGTTTATAAACGCGAGAATCGAGTCTGTGGAGTTTTTTAGACCTTCATCATCATACATGTATCGTACATTATACGAGAGAATCTTGATATTTCCTCGTTCGTAGCGAGGCTCTCCGTACTCTTTGCCGATATTGATTTTGCAGTATAACGAAACAAATGGGAATCCCAGCACGACAAAAACCGTCGTGAAGAGGAACATCTTCCACTTCCAGCGTATAATCCAATAGAGCATCAAGGCTATTGCCACCATATAGACTATCGGTGCCACCAAGCCCGCGAGCGAGAAGTACCACAACGTCTCCGGCTCGAAGAATCTACCGACGAAGATTATCAGCAGGGTCAAAGCCGTGGCTACCGAGATTGCCATCATCACAACATCGAGCAACGTGAGCCATATTGAACTACTGTCGCGCTTGTTGCGATTTCTGCCTCCTCCGAATTGATTGTTGTAGTATTCTGCCATATCTCTGAAAATTTAGTTGGTTGTCAGAACCAAATTTTTCCGCGACGTTTCCAATATAGTAGCAATAACCATCCCCAAAGCATACCTCCGACGTGGGCAAAATGCGCAACACCGAGGTCGAAGCCTGTGGCTCCGTAGAAGAGTTCTATGGCTGCATATCCCAAAACAAACCACTTCGCCTTGATGGGGAAGGGTAGCGGGAAGACGAAAATCTGCGAGTTGGGATACATCACACCAAATGCCAAAAGCAGACCCATCACGGCACCCGAAGCACCTATAAGAATGATGCCCGTGTCGCCCGTGAGCCACGCCACGAAGAGTTGGAAGAGTGCTGCACCAACGCCACAGACTACGTAATATATCATAAATCGTTGCGGGCCTAACCTATCTTCGAGTGTGCGTCCGAACATCCAGAGGGCGAACATATTGAAGAAGAGGTGGCTCACGCCTCCGTGCAGAAACATATAGGTTATAAACTGCCACGAGTGAAACCAAGGCGACTCAAGCCAATAGAGTTGGCAATATCGTGCTGCAATCGCCTCGACTGACGGAATCAGTGCGGTGGCGATGTATATCAATACATTGACAATAATCAGATTCTTGACAATGGGTGGTGTTCTGAAATATGGATTCATACCGTTCTCTCTGTTTTATGTGTTATCCGAGTTTGTTACGCAGTTCCTCTATCGAGATTTCTGCCATAATCGCTTTGCCCGCAGGTGTGAAACTTACATTCCCGCTCTCGGCAAGGCGGTCGAGCAGAGCCGCAGCCTCGCTATTCGACATCTTGGGCGATACGCGACGAGCTACACTGCGAGCCATTGCTGCCGCAAGGTTCTGGCGACGCACCTCCACAGCCGATTCGGGCGTGTCGAAGACTCGCAACAACTCATATATCAGCATATCAGCCTCTGCGGAGTCGCTATCTGCCGGGATGCCATTTACCTCGATATTGCCATCCCCTGCAAACTTTATGTCAAAGCCGAGAGATGCAAACTCTATTTCGTTCTCTTCGAGTAGGCTGTAATCGTCATTCGAGAGGGTGAGCAGTTGCGGGAAGAGTAACTGTTGGCTCACCGAAGAGCAGTTTTGAAGACGTTGCAGGTAGTTCTCGTAGGTGAGTTGCTCCTGCGCACGACGCAAATCGACCACAACCAATCGACCTCCGTAGAGTGCTGTGGCCATATAGTTGCCTATGCAGCACGCGCTCTCGAAGTGGGCTTGTGCCTGCATCTCCAACTCCTGCTCCATGCCCTCCGAGGTGTCCATACTCTCCGTTTCAAAGTCTGCCGAAGGGATGAAGTCGAAATCTGACATTGTGTCGTTCATCTGCGAGGGGAGGATGTATCCTCGGTCAAAATCCTCGTCAAGGGCGAACTCCTTGTTGTGATGTGGTGCCGAAGCCAATCCCGATGGAGTGTGGGTCAAACTTCTGCCCGCAGAGCGATTGCCGGATGTTGCCGTATGCGACGGCTCGTCATCTTCGGAGATGTAACCCTCGCGGAAGGGGTTGTAACCACTGATGCTCGCAGACTTCGGCTCGGAGTAGATTATGCCCTGCTGCGAGATGGGAATCTCAATATCCGACTCATTGTCGAAATCGAGCAGTGGCACCGCTCCCGTCTTGGCGAGAGTCTCGCGCACGGCAGCATTGAGAATCTGCCAAACATACTCCATATCGGCAAATTTGACCTCTGTCTTGCGGGGCGAGACATTGACATCCACGCGGTCGGGGTCAATATCGATAAATATGAAGAACGAGGGGAAGCACCCTTCGGGTATCAACTTCTCGTAGGCCTTCAAAATAGCCTTGTTCAGATATTGCGATTTGAAGAATCTGCCATTCACGAATAGGAATTGTTCGTTGTTGCGCCTCTTCGCTACCGAGGGGCGACCGATATATCCGCGCAGGCGAACTATCGAGGTGTCGGCATCGATTTCGAGCAGATTGTTTTTGATGCTCTTGCCGATAACATCCACGATGCGGTTGGCAAGCGACGCGCGCTCCAACTTATATATGGGAGCATCGTTGGCGTAGAGTTCGAACTCGACCTCCGGATTACAGAGAGCCACGCGCTGAAACTCCGCCTTTATGCGGGTAGCATGCTTCGATGGCTCCTGCGTAAATTTACGGCGTGCCGGCACGTTGTAGAAGAGATTGCGCACCAGAAACTGCGAGCCTACCTCGGTCATTATCGGCTTCTGTGAGCGGAAAACTCCACCCTCGATAATGGTCTCGGTACCGGTCTCTTCGTCGCATTGGCGAGTGCGCAGTTCGACCTGCGAAATTGCAGCAATCGAGGCGAGAGCCTCTCCGCGGAAACCGAAGGTGTGTAGACGATAGATGTCATCCAGAGTCGAAATCTTGCTCGTGGCGTGGCGGTCAAACGCCATACGTGCATCCACGGGCGACATTCCGCATCCGTTGTCGATAATCTGTATCAACTCCAAGCCACCGTTGCGGAAATTGACCTTCACGCACGACGCCCCGGCATCAATCGAGTTCTCCATCATCTCCTTTACGACCGATGATGGCTCTTCGACAACCTCGCCTGCGGCAATCTGGTTTGCTACAATCTCTGGTAGTAGTTTTATTCTGTCTGACATTCTTTTTTTCTTTGACGATATGGCCGTTAGCCGTTAGACATTGGCTCTGTTTCTATCCTCTGTTTTTTAGTCAATGGTCGGTTACTCTTGGTAGTCGTTTGGAACGATAACAATTGGTGCGTATGGGTCGAACTCCGCCTCCTCGGTATTAGTGGCTCCGCTCGGATTGCCGGCACTCTGCTCGGTCGCAGTTTGTGGCTGTTGCGCTCCATTTATCAATGATACGATGCGCGGAACAAGCATATATGCGGCAACGAGAATAAATGCCGCCACCACAACGAGCGTCAGCATCGACCTCCTGCCACCTTTACGCTCCGCGCCCTCGGCACTTTTGCGCTCGATACGCATAGCCTTGCGACGACGCAGATAGTCTCCGGGCTTGTAGTCGCCCTGCGCTACCGCCTCGTCGATATCTCCGCCACGCTCGCCTCGCAGTTCGCGCCTGCGCTGCTCGCGAGCCTCCTTTGCAGGGTCGTAATAGCGGGGCGTGTAGTTGAAGCGGTTGGGGTGCTTCTTGACCGGAGTGAATAGTCCCATAACTATACCGAAATCTTATCTAAAAAAGTTCTTCATACGCTCGAAGATATTCTGCTCCTCGACCTTCGCAGCCTGTTTGAACGAGGGCTGCTTGGAGAGTTCCTCGACAATCTTGCGCTCATCTTTCGAGAGGTTCGAGGGGATGGTTATATCAACCACCACCAAAATATCTCCCCTGCCATATCCATTTACCGAAGGCAGACCCTTGCCACGCAGACGCAACACCTTGCCGGCGTGTGTTCCTGCTGCAATCTTGATTTTTGCCTTACCCTCAATGGTCGGCACCTCGACCTCGCCACCGAGCAGTGCGGTTGTAACGGTGATGTTCAGGTTGTGAATCAAATCGTCGCCATCACGTACCAGTTGCGGGTCGCGCTCCTCCTCGATAACCACGAGCAGGTCGCCATTCACACCACCATGACGTGCGGCATTACCTTTGCCCTGCACCGTGAGAGCCATACCTTCGCCCACGCCTGCCGGAATCTTAATCTCGACAACCTCGCTGCCTCGCATAGTACCTTCGCCACGACATTCGCTACATGGAGTGGTGATGACCTTGCCTTCGCCACCGCACGTAGGGCAGACTCCTTGGGTCTGCATACGTCCGAAGAAGGTGTTTTCGACACGGGTAACATATCCGGAGCCTCCGCAGGTCGAACAGGTCGAATAGCCGTTAGACCCTTCGGCTCCCGAACCGCCACACTTCGAGCAGGCGATATTCTTGTTGATTTTAAGTTTCTTGGTGGTGCCGTTGGCAATCTCGGCAAGGGTTAGGCGAACCTTTACGCGAATATCACTGCCGCGATTGACTCTCTGACCTCCGCGACCACCGCCAAAACCTCCAAAGCCACCACCAAAGTGACCTCCGAAGATGTCGCCAAATTGCGAGAAGATATCCTCCATCGAGAATCCTCCACCGCCACCAAATCCTCCGAAACCGCCACCTGCGGCTCCGTTCATGCCGGCATGCCCGAATTGGTCGTATCGGGCGCGCTTGTCGGGATTCGACAGCACGTCATACGCCTCTGCCGCCTCCTTAAACTTCTCCTCGGCCTCCTTGTCTCCGGGGTTTTTGTCGGGGTGGTACTTTATGGCGGCCTTGCGGTACGCCTTCTTTATCTCGTCGGCATTGGCACTCTTTTCAACGCCAAGTACCTCGTAATAATCTCTCTTTTCTGCCATATCTTGCGACCTCCGCTACTCGCCAACTACAACTTTTGCATAACGCAACACCTTCTCGCCAAGCATATAACCGCGCTGCACAACGTCGATAACCTTACCGCGCTTATCCTCGCCTGCGGCAAAACGTGCCACAGCCTCGTGCAAATCCGAATCGAACGCCTTATCCTTCGCCTCGATTTCGGTCACGCCCTTCGAGCGCAAAGCATCACAGAACTTCTGTGCCACCAACTTCTCGCCCTCGCGCAGAGCCTCGATATCTTCGCTCTTCTCCGATGCTTCTACCGCACGATAGACATCATCCAAGACCGAGAGCATCGTCTTCAAGACATCTGCACCTCCACTCTGAACAAGGTCCATCTTCTCGCGCAGGGTGCGCTTGCGGAAGTTGTCAAACTCCGCCTGCAAGCGGATATATTTGTCGCGCCATTCGGCTGCTTCCTTTTCGAAATCGTTTGCAGGAGCCTCCTCGCTCTTTTCGTCGGCACGCTCTGACATTGTGGCAGTCGAGCCATCTTCGCCCTCTGTCACATTGTCACAAGGCGTACCCTCGCACGAAGGATAGCCCTCTCCTTCGATGAAACCTTCATCGCCATTAACTTCTTGATTGTGAACTGTCTGCTTTTTCATAAATATCGTGTTTTTGTATTTTCCGTATGTATGTTGCGCAAAATATATACCAACCGCCTCAATGTGACATTAGTACATATTGTCGTACATCGTCTGGCTCTTGTCGTATTTCAGGTCGGCAAGTGATGCTGCCTTGACACCGATGTTGAAACTCCAACTCTTGTGATATCCGAATGGAATCCAGATGAACGACATCTGCCAGCAGTGTAGGTCGCGCGTGATGCTTATCGAGGAGGTTGTCAGTTTGTTATTCATAATATCGTAACCTCCCGTGATAGCGACACCCATCTTGGGCGTAATGTTGATACTTGCGTTGAATCCGATGGTCTGCGTGACGTTGCGTTTTATACCCGTAGTGCCGTTATTTACGTAACTTACCGAGTAACTAATCATATAGTTGAAACCGAGGTTCCACGGCATCGAGAAGTCGTAATATGTCTGTGACATATACTGCCTTCGCAATACGGGGTCGAGCGTTCCGTATGGGTCGCTGAACGGATTTATATACTCCGGTGGTATGGAGTTGATATCGTTTATCGCGGGCTGTGAGCGGTCTTGTCGCGATTTGAAAGTGTAACCGAAACTCCAACCCGTGCTGACGATACGTCCCAGCAGGCCGCGACGAATCATCAACTTGTTGATACGTCGTCCCTCCGGTGTGACCTCGTAGGGGTCGAGCGTAGCATTGAGGTTCAGACCGAAGTTCGAGCCGAAGATGGTTGTTCGGAACGAAATCGGAATGTTCGACAGACGCATCGAGTCGGCAAGGAAGTTATACGAGCCACTTACCTGCAACATGTCGATAAGTTTAATCTTCTTCATTCCCGATGAGTCACGCTTGCTCAAAACCTTCATTTCGAGAGTCTGCGCGAGCGAGAAGTTGAGGTTCATCTGCTGACCTGCACCCGGCACTCCGTAGGCGTTGTCCGAGTAGGGCGAATAGACCTTGTGACGACCGAGTGAGTCGGTCTGCACGGTCTGGTAGAATCCGTACTTCTGCTTGCTGAAATCGGGCGCATACGAGAATCCGATTTGCGGAGCAATGGTATGGCGCACTGCCTGCACCTTGCTGGTCTTGCTCTTCATCTGCCACATTCCGTAGATAGTTGTATTTGCCGAAATCGAGGCGTTGTAGTTGTACAGACGATAGAAACCATACTTCGGGTCGAGCATCTCGACCTTGTTGGTCTCCGGATTCCACTGCTGCTCGACCTTCTTGAAATACCAACGCTCGGTGTAGTTGAACGAGGGCGAGACGTTGATATAGTTGAACAGATTGAACGATGCCGATACGGGAAGCGAGTGTTCGATACCGTTCTTCATATTTTTGAGCGTCTGCATCGTAAAAATCTCCTTCTCGGTGGTCGAAACGGTGTTGGTCATCTTTGCCGAATAACTCAACGAAATCTTCTCGTACCAACGCTCCTTGCCGACAATCTCCTTGCGTTTGAAGGGATAGACACGCGATACATTGAAGACGATGGTCGGCAACGTAACCTGAATAGCCTTGGTCTGCGAGTTCTGCGATACGGCGAGGTTCATCGAGAGCGAGAGGGGCGTGCCCGCCCAGTTCTTCGAGTACGAAATCGTCGAGTTGGTCTGCGTTGCAAGGATGTCGTTCAGCGAGGTTGCCGAATAGCGGTTGTAGCCACTGGTGGCAAAATTCACCGATGCCGAGAATGTCGAACCGGGATTAGCCTTCGGATCCTGCGTGTGGGTCCATTGTATGCGGAAGTTATTCTGTTTGATGTAGTCCGGCTCGCCCTTCTCGCCATGCTTGACACTTGCAAAGTTTGCCGAGAGATTTCCGCTGAACTTGTAACGCTTGATGTAGCGCGATGCTGCCGATAACTCCCACGAGCCGAGGGTGTAGATGCCGCCTCGAATGGCAAGGTCGGCATGCTGACCAAGCGTGAAGTAGTAACCGAGGTCACGAATAAAGAAACCCTTCGAGTCCTCACCGAATGAGGGCATCAGCAGACCCGACTTGGGACCCATATTTATCGGGAAGAATCCCTCCGGAATACCGAGGAAATAGATAGGCACATCCTCCATAACCAGATATGCCGGTCCGGTGATGACCTTCTTGCCGGGGATGACCTTTGCCTTGGTCATCGCCAAGTAGAAGTGCGGATGGTCGGTATGGTCGCAGGTGGTATATTTCCCGTGCTGGATGTTGATGGTGTTGTCTGCCATCTTCTTGATACTGCCGCCCACAAGCCATCCGTCGCCCTCTTGTGTTGCCACACCCTTAATCTTTGCCTTCTTTGACGAGATGTTGTAGGTTATGGTATCCATCGTGTATGAGGCCTGCCCCTCGGTAAATACGGGGTGTGTCTTCGTGGGTTTGCCATCTACCGAGTCGGGCTTTCCGTAAGCGTAAATCTCCTTGGTGTCCATATTGACACGCATAAAGTCCGCTTTCAGGTTCATGTTCTGGTAGGTAATATCTCCTTGGTTGTAGATATAGACCAACTTGTTCTTAACATCATAGACCAACGAGTCGGTATTCTTACCATTGATGATATCTTCGAGGAAGCCTCCCTTTTTGCGGGTAGTGTCGCGCTGTACCGAGTCACTCTTCGGGGCAGTGAGGCTGTCCGAAACTTGAACGCCCAACGAGTCGCGACCCGCTGTCGAGAGCGAATCGGTCAGCATCCCACGAATAGAGTCGGTGCGGGCGAGTGATGCACTGCGAGATGCGGCACGCCTGCGCTGTCGGGCAGTACGCGCGGAAGCGGAGGGGCTTTTCGCCTCTGCTCGTGCAGTGTCGGCAGAGAGCAGAGTGTCGCTATGTTCGGCTATGCGGATGGCGGTGAGGTCTCGCGCCTCGTTGAAGGCAGCACCGAAGACCATCTGTGCCGCAATAGCCAAAATGACGACAGAAATGATGTATTTTACCCTAATCCGTTTCAAAAATCCAATATTTTTTATTACCTTTGCCGACAAGTCGGCAAAAACGCCAAAACATGCGTTGTGTGTGCGTGCGTACGCATTTTTAATCCGACAAAGATAGGTAAAATTTTGGATATAGACACTACTTTAATCGAACTTTGTATGCGTAGAATAACTATTTCTCTGCTTTTGATATTTGTACTCCTTGCGACAAACGCGGTGTTTGCCGAGAATATTGCACAGGGCGTGAAGGTTGTGGTTATCGATGCGGGACACGGAGGCCCGAAATATCCCGGAGCAAGTTACCGCGGAGTTACCGAGAAGAGCCTGAACTTGAAGGTGGCTCTTAAATTGGGCGAACTTATCGAAAATCGTATGCCAGATGTGAAGGTTGTATATACCCGCAAGAGCGATATGCAGTTCTCGTCTGACCTGAATAAGGATTTGCAGGCACGTGCCGAGATTGCCAACAAGGCGGGTGGCGATATCTTTATCTCGATTCATGCCAACGCTGCCCGCTCGACGAGTGCGCGTGGTGTCGAGACTCTCATTATGGGCGAGAGCCCGCTCGAACAGCGTGTAAATGAGAGCGTTCTCTTTGCCAACAACAAAGAGGAGTTTATCGATATGTCGAACGAGAAGACCGCGGCAGTGGTGCGTGCATATATCCAGAATCTGCAATTTACCTATGGCGAGTATAGCGAGATGATGGCTCGCCTGATTCAGAAAAACTATGCCAAGTCGGGCCGTGTGGCTCGCGGAATCAAACGCCAACCGCTGAAAGTACTCTACGCTACGGATATGCCGAGTGTGCTGACCGAGATAGGCTTCATGTCGAATCCGGAGGAGTTGAAGTATATGTCATCCGAGAAGGGTCAGGCGGAGATTGCCGAGAACCTCTACAATGCCGTGAAGGAGTATGCCGAGTTTGTCCGCAAGTCGTTGCTGGTCGAGGAGGCTCCGAAGGCAGAGCCGTCAAAGAGTAACTCGTCGCAACAGGCGACAGATGTGGCAAAGGAGGCCGTGCAGCAAAAGCCCGCTGCCAAGAAGGCAAATGTGCCGGTCGAGAAGCCGAAGGAGCCGGTGGTAAAGAGGGTAGATGAGTCGAAAGTCAAGGAGCAGGCGGTAACCAAGATGCAGCCTTCGGCAGTGAATGTTACGGCAAAGGCGGAGTCTAAACCGGTGCAGCCGACCTCTGTGGAGGCAAAACCAGCCCAAGCGACTACGGTGCAACAGAAACCTGTGCAGACAAAGCCCGCACAAACTGCCACGGTGCAACCGAAGCCTGCGCAACCGAAGCCTGCACAACAGAAACCTGCGCAGTCAAAGACCAACCAACCTGCGGGTCGTGCATTTGTTGTGCAGATTATGGCGAGTGCAACACCGCTCTCGACCAACGATGCTCGTTTTGGCAAGCAACAGGGTAAGGTCAGCCAGTATGTGGCAGACGGAGCCTATAAGTATAAATATTGCGTAGGTCGTTATGCCGACCGCGAATCGGCACAACGTGCCGCGATGTCGCTGCGCGAGGAGTTCAGCGGTGCTTTTGTTGTTGAGGTTGATGGCAAGAGCGTGGTTAAGCGTTAGAGAAACAGATGTGATAAAAAGATAAAACAGAAGATATGAAAAGAGAAGTTAAAATCGGAATTTTTGCAGTGGTAATCCTGCTCTGTACTTGGGCGGGAGTGCGTTTTTTGAGTGGCTTGGATATTTTTAGCCGCACACGTACATACTATGTCGATTATGTTGAGGTTGCCGGCATACAGCAGGCTTCGCCCGTGGTTATCCTCGGGGTGAAGGTCGGCTCGGTGACAAATATCAAACTCGACCCCACGAAGGCAGAGGGTGTAGAATTGACGCTGGTTGTAGATAAGAAGTATGACCTTCCGGTCGATTCGAAGGCAAAACTGTTCAGCGACGGACTTATGGGCGGTAAGGCTATTGCCATCGAATATGGAACGGCAACCGAATATCTCAAAAATGGCGACCATATTACCGCAGCATACGAGAAGGGTCTGATGGATATTGCCGGAGCCGAGTTGGAGGGTCTGACCAAGAAGATTGGCGAGGCTCTCGCATCGCTCACTGCAACCCTCGATAATGTGAATGGCCTGTTAGATGATAACCGCAAGAGTTTCAAGGGTGTGATGAAGAATCTCGATTCGATGACCGGCTCGATGGATGATGTCCTGACGGGCAAGCAGCAGGAGTTGGCGGCTATTGTCGAGAATCTGTCGGCATTCGCCGAGGCTCTGGGTCGCAATAGTGTTAAGATTGACTCGGTGATGACCAATGTGGCAACGGTAACCGACCAATTCGCATCGGCAGATGTCGCTACGGCTTTGCAGCAGACTCTCGCCAAACTCAATACCACGCTCGAAAAACTTAACAGCAACGACGGTACGGTGGGTAAATTGCTGAACGATAAGGCTCTCTACGACAACCTTACAGCAGCAAGTGCAAACCTCTCGACTCTGTTGGCAGATTTGCAGGCATACCCCAAGCGATATGTTCACTTCTCGGTGTTTGGCCGTGGTGCGAAGGCTGATGAGCGCGACCGCAAGAAGGCTGCCGAGCAGAGCGCAAAGAGCGAATAGTTTGCCGGCGCGGGTCGATTCAGACAATTGAGATATTAATCCTTTCGCGAGAGTATGGTTTATCCTGCCAATTTCGAGTCGAGTGTAGGCTTCGACCGTGTGCGTGAGCAGATTCTCGGACTCTGCTCGATGCATCGTGCGCAGGAGTTGCTCTTGGGGGATGGGTTCTCGACTTCAAGGCGCGAAATCGAGCATCGTCTGTCGCTCGCAGACGAAGTGGGGCGACTGCTCTCTATGGAGCAGGAGTTTCCGCGCGAGGAGTTTGCAGATATAGCCGAAATAGTCCGAAAAATAGAGATTGAAGGCACGTTCCTCGATACGGTAGAGGTGGTGACGCTTACGCGCACACTGCGCTCGGCAGGGGAGGTGTCGGCATTTGTGTTGAGTCGTGATGCTGCGGCATACCCTTCGGTCAGGGCTTTGAGTGAGGGTGTCGCCTCGTTTGTGCATATCGTGGCCGAGGCTGACCGTATTATCGACAATTTTGGTCAGGTACGCGATAATGCCTCGCCTGAATTGAGCGATATCCGTCGCGAAATACGCTCACGAGAAGGGCAGGTGTCTAAACGTCTGCATCAAGTGCTGAATGCGGCAAAGAGTGCCGGCATTGTTGATGCTGATGCGATGATTTCGATTCGCGAGGGCAGGGCTGTGATACCTGTCGCTGCGGGTAATAAACGTAAATTACAAGGATTTATACACGACGAATCTGCCACGGGTAAGACCTTCTATATCGAGCCGGTGGAGGTTGTCGAACTCAATAACGAACTCAAAGAGTTGGAGTATGCCGAGCGACGCGAGATTGTGCGTATTTTGAGTCGCTTTACCGATATGCTGCGCCCCGAAGTTGAGGCTATCGCCTCGGCAGAGGAGTATCTGGCAACGGTCGATATGTTGCGTGCAAAGGCTCGCTGGGCATCCGAGAATGGAGCAGTCAAGCCAATACTTTCGACCGAGGGTAGGTTGTTGTTGCGCTCGGCTCGACACGCACTGTTGGCGCAGACTCTCAAAAGACAGGGCAGGGCGATAGTTCCGCTCGATATGCAACTCGACGATAGTGAGCGTATTATGGTCATTTCGGGACCTAATGCCGGAGGTAAGTCGGTATGCCTGAAAACGGTAGGCTTGGTGCAGTATATGTTCCAGTGTGGCTATCCGGTGCCGGTTGCGGAGAACTCGGAATTCCCGATTTTTGACAGCATATACATCGATATTGGCGATGAGCAGTCGATAGATAATGACCTTTCGACCTACTCATCGCACCTCGCGAATATGAAGGCGATGCTTGCGGGAGCCTCCGAGCGCACTATGGTACTTATCGACGAGTTCGGGTCGGGTACCGAGCCGGTAATTGGCGGAGCCATTGCCGAGGCGATATTGGAGCGATTGGTCGAGCGTAAGTGCTATGGCGTTATCACGACACACTACTCCAATATTAAATATTACGCTGCCAATACCGAGGGTATATCGAATGGTGCGATGATGTTCGATGTGCAGAATATCCGCCCGTTGTTCCGCTTGGAGACGGGTAAGCCGGGTAGTTCGTTTGCTATCGAGATTGCCCGCAAGATAGGACTCCCCGAACAGATTATCCGCTCGGCAAGCGATAAGGTCGGCTCGGACCATATCAATATCGAGAAACAGTTGCGCGAGATTGCTCGCGACAAGCGATATTGGGAACAGAAGCGTGACCGCATACGTATCGCCGACAGAAAGGTCGATGAACTCGAACAACGCTACAAGGAGCAATTGGAGCGTATCCGTAGCGAGCGTAACGAGATTCTGGGTAAGGCAAAGCAGGAGGCAAAGGAACTTGTCAAGGAGGCTAATCGCCAGATTGAGAATACCATAAAAACCATCCGCGAGTCGCAGGCAGAGCGTGATATGACACGTCTGGCCCGTCAGGAGTTGCAGGAGTTCCGCGATGCGGTCGAGAGCGATGCTCTGGCAGATGCCGAGCGCGACGAGAAGGTTGCTCGCGAGATGGAGCGTCTGGAACGTCGTCGTGCGCGTCGTGCCGAGCGTAAGGGTAGTGCCGCGAAGAGCGAGAATACACCCGCTCCCGAACCCCCGAAGCCCAAGGCTGTCGAGGTTGGCTCGAAGGTGCGCATTGCGGGGCAGGATATGGTCGGCGTGGTGCAGTCCGTGAAGGGCAAGAGGGCGCAGGTGGCATTCGGTCATATCCTGACAACTATCGAGAAGGAGCGTCTTACGGTGGTGTCGAGTGCAGAGTTCCGAGAGGCTACACGCCCCGTAACACCACGTACAGTGATTGCCACCGATATCTCGGAGCGCAGGCTTAACTTCTCGCGCACGGTCGATGTGCGCGGTATGAGGGTCGTGGAGGCTATCGAGAAGGTGCAGGACTTGGTCGATGATGCTCTGATGGTTGGTGTCGATACGGTTACGGTGCTGCACGGCAAGGGTACGGGTGCGCTCAAAGAGGAGATTCGCGCCTACCTGCGTACCATACCGCACGTTGCATCCGCACGTGACGAACATCCCGATATGGGCGGAGCAGGAATAACAGTGATAACATTCAAATAACCAATGCGATATGAGGTATAGGTTATCAGAAATAGCAAAAATATGCGGAGGTCGGCTCTGTGGTGCAGATTGTGAGGTCTGCGGTGTCGAGACCGACAGCCGTAATTGTGCCTTCGGCAAGGATGTGATGTTTATGGCTATGCAAGGTGCTAACCACGATTCCCATAACTTCGTTGCCGAGATGTACGAGCGAGGAGTGCGTGCCTTTATGTGCGAGAAGGAGTGCGAGTGTGGCGAGGGCGCGGGATGTGTCGTTGTCGAGAACGCGGTGGAGGCTCTTCAACGCCTTGCCGAGGCGCATCGAGAGCATATTTCGGGCGTGGTGGTCGGTATTACCGGCTCGAATGGCAAGACGATTGTCAAGGAGTGGATTGCTCAATGCCTGCCCGCAGGTGTAAAACTCTTCCGCTCGCCCCGCAGTTATAATTCGCAGTTGGGAGTGGCTCTGTCGCTGCTGATGGCGGAGGGTGACGAGGAGTTGGTACTTATCGAGGCGGGGATATCACAACCGGGCGAGATGGCTCGTTTGGAACGAATGATACGCCCCAAGGTGGTTGTTGTAACGTCTTTGGGCGATGCCCATCAGGAGGGATTTGAGTCGCTTACGCAGAAAATCGAGGAGAAACTGCTGTTGGCAAAGGGTGCTGACACGATTATATACCATAGTGCATACCCGGAGGTGGCTCACGCGGTAGAGAGCCTCGGAGCCGTGAAGGTTGATGCTGCGAAGATGATGCCCAAAGCGGAGTTCGCGGATGTTGCATCAATCCGTAATGCACAGATTGTTGAGGCACTGTTCGAGGTGCTGGGGTATGAGGCTCCCGATTTTGAGGCGTTGCAGCCTGTGGCTATGCGCTTGGAGGTCAAGGAGGGTATCAATGGCTCACTGCTTGTGAATGATGCCTATAACTCGGATATAAACTCGCTTGCCATTGCTCTGGACTATCTGCATAGCGTGGCAGCAGGTCGTCGCAAGGTGCTTATTCTGTCGGATATACTCCAAAGCGGAATGTCGGATGATGAACTATATACGCGAGTGGCAAGGCTCATTGCCGAGAGTGGTGTGGAGTGGGTTATCGGTGTCGGGGATAAGATTTCGGCTTCGCGAGCCGCTTTCGAGGGTGTGAAGAGTAGTTTTTATGCCTCGACTGACGAGTTTCTGCATCGTATGAATGGTCGCGATTTCGCCGATGCTGCCCTGCTGTTGAAGGGTAATCGCGCGAGCCGCTTCGAGAAGATTAGCCACGCTTTGGAGCGCAAGAGCCACACTACGGTCTTGGAGGTCAATCTCGATGCTATGATTCACAACCTTAACCACTTCCGCTCACAGTTGTTGCCTTCGACACGCCTGACGGCAATGGTCAAGGCTGCAAGTTATGGGGCGGGCGATGCCGAGGTGGCGCAGATGCTTCAACACCACGGAGTGGATTACCTCGCTGTGGCATTTGCCGATGAGGGTGTGCTACTGCGCGAGAAGGGCGTGTCGATGCCTATCGTTGTGCTTAATGCCGATGAGGATAGTTTCGACCAGATGGTACTCAACCGATTGGAACCCGAAATTTATGGCTTCCGCTCGCTTGAAGCCTTTGTCGGGGCAGTACGTCGATATGGCGAGCGCAACTTCCCCGTGCATATCAAACTCGATACGGGTATGCACCGTTTAGGCTTTACGGCGGAGGATGTCGATGCGCTGACAGCAATACTTGCAGAGTATGCAACGGAAGTGCGCGTAGCGACGATTTTTGCCCATTTAAGTTGTGCAGATGACCCTGCGCAGGACGACTTTACACGTCTGCAAATCAGGCGTTTTGATGATATAAGCAGCCGCATTGCCGAGGCCTTGCCCTATCGTGTGGTGCGCCATACTGCCAACTCGGCGGCTATCGAGCGATTCCCGGAGGCGCAGTTCGATATGTGCCGTTTGGGATTGGGGCTTTATGGATTCGGATATGAGCATAACGACTCTCTGATTCCAGTTTCGACTCTTAAAACCCGCATCGTGCAGATAAAACACCATCCGTCTGGCGAATGTATTGGTTATGGTCGTGCCGAGCGACTTGAACGCGACAGCGTGGTGGCAACAATACCCGTAGGCTATGCCGACGGACTCGACAGACACCTCGGATGTGGTGTCTGGTCGATGGTTGTCGGGGGCGTGAAGGCTCCGATTGTCGGTCGTGTATGTATGGATAGTTGTATGATTGACGTTACCGATGTGCCGAATGTTGCAGAGGGCGACGAGGTGCTGGTATTCTCGTCGGTTGCCGGCAATAGTGCCGAAGATATGGCGAGGTTGCTCGGAACTATCCCCTATGAGGTGCTGACCTCGGTGTCGGCTCGTGTGAAACGCATTTATGTTAAGGAGTAATGTACGGAACGCTCTACCTTATACCTTGCCCGATCTCTGATGAGACGTCAGTGTCGGATGTCCTGCCCGAACTCAATAAGCAGATTATCGATACGCTCGACTACTTTATTGTCGAGAATACACGCTCGGCACGTCGCTTTCTCTCGAAGGCGAAGATTGCCCGACCGATAGATGAACTGACCTTCTGCGAACTCAACGAACACGTAACCTCTCCGCGCGAAGTCGAGGAGTTGGTGCGTCCGCTGCTTGAAGGTCGCTCGGCAGGGGTTATCTCCGAGGCGGGAGTGCCTGCGGTTGCCGATCCGGGAGCCTTGGTCGTGGCGCAGTGCCACCGCAAGGGTGTAAGGGTTGTGCCTTTGGTGGGGCCTTCGTCAATAATTATGTCGGTAATGGCTTCGGGTCTTAATGGTCAATCCTTCGCTTTCAATGGCTACCTGCCCGTGAAGGAGCCTGACCGCTCGCGAGCAATCAAACGCTACGAGAGCCGCGCCCTTGCCGAGAATCAGTCGCAACTATTCATCGAGGCTCCATATCGTAATGCAAAACTCTTCGAGCAACTGCTGAAAGTGTGCGCACCGACTACGCTGATGACTATCGCTGTCGATATCACGGCTCCGAGCGAGAGTATCGTTACACGCCCGATTGCCGAGTGGCGCAAACTACCAATGCCCGATATCAATAAGCGGCCGGCAATTTTTATTCTCGGCAGGTAGGGAAGAGTCGTGGTTGTAAAGTGGTAAAAAGTATGGGTGTCCAACGTAGTTTGGACACCCATATCTCTTGAAATGGTCTGACTGACCTATTTGAGATTCATCTTGTCGATAAGAGCCTTCGTCTGGGGCTTGTGGCCACGGAAATTGACATAGAGTTTCATCGGATGCTCTTTGCCACCCTGCGCCAGCAACTTGTAGCGGAAGTCATCCGCAACCTTGCGGTTGAAGATACCCTCCTCTTGGAAGCGCGAGTAGGCGTCTGCCTCCAAGACCTCTGCCCACTTGTATCCATAGTAGCCTGCGGCATATCCTCCGGAGAAGATGTGCGTGAAGGCGGTAGCCATAGCCGTACCCTCGACTACGGGCATAACCTGCGTCGGAGCCATCGACTTAACCTCGAACTCCACAACATCGCCTGTGTAAGGCTCGGTCAGCGTGTGCCAAGCCATATCGGTCATACCAAACGAGAGTTGGCGCACGTTGGCGTAGGCAGCCAGGTAGTTCTGCGCAGCGATAATCTTCTCTACCAACTCGGCAGGGATAGGCTCGCCCGTTTCGTAGTGCTTTACCCAGAGGTCGAGGAACTCCTTCTCGGTAGCCCAATTCTCCATAATCTGCGAGGGTAACTCCACGAAGTCGCGATAGACGCTTGTGCCGTTGAGTGACTCGTACTTACCCTCGCCGAGCATTCCGTGCAGTGCGTGTCCGAACTCGTGGAGGAAGGTCTCCAACTCGTCGAATGTAAGCAACGACGGCTTGGTATCGGTCGGCTTGGTAAAGTTCATTACGAGCGACACGAGGGGACGAGTCTCGACACCATCCACAATCTGCGCACCGCGGAACTCGGTCATCCACGCTCCGGCACGCTTTGATGCGCGGGGGAAGAAGTCGAGGTAGAGGACAGCCATAAACTTGCCATTCTCGTCCTTAACCTCATAAGCCGTTACGTCGGGATGATATACCGCGATATCCTCACGCGGAGTGAAGGTCAAACCGTAGAGACGGTTGGCGAGCATAAATACTCCCTCCTTGACATTCTCCAATTTGAGGTAGGGCTTCACGAGTTCATCGTTCAGAGCGTACTTCTCGTGCTTGTACTTCTCGTTGTAGTAGCCCCAATCCCACGGTTGGAGGTCGCCCTCGAAACCGAGCGAGTGTGCATACTCGTTGATTGTTGCATAGTCCTTGTCGGCATACTCTTTTGTAGCGTCGAGCAACTCGCGAAGGAAGTTATTTACCGTCTCGGTGTTCTCTGCCATACGATTTTCGAGTACGTAGTCTGCATAGCACTTGTAACCGAGTAAATTTGCGATTTTCAGACGCAACTCGGTAATGCGCAGGATGTTTGCGCTATTGTCGAAGTCGCCACCCAAAGCGCGAGAATTGTATGCCTTCCAAAGCTTCTCTTTAAGGTCGCGCTGCGACGAGTAGGTCATAAAGGGAACATAACTCGGAGCCTGCAACGTAACTCTCCAACCTTTGTGTCCGCGAGCCTTTGCCTCCATGGCCATTCCCTCCTTCACGAAGTCGGGCAACTCGGCAACCTGCTTGGGGTTGGTGATGTTAATCGAGAAAGCGTTGGTTGCAGCCAGCGAGTTCTGTCCGAATTTGAGAGTGAGTGACGACAACTCGCTCGTATATTCGCGATAGAGAGCCTTCTGCTCTTCGGGTAGGTCGGCACCGCTGCGTGTGAAGCCCTTGTAGGTATCTTCGAGCAACTTCTTGTCCTCCTTCGAGAGGAACCATCCCGGATTCTCATACACAGCCTTTACGCGGGCAAAGAGTTCGGGATTGAGCGAGATGTCATTCGAGAGTTCCGACAATTTGGGCTGAATCTCGATTGCAATCTGCTGCATCTGGTCCGATGTGTGAGCCGAGAGCAGGTTGTAGAAGATGCCCGAAATGCGGTCGAGCAGTGCGCCCTGACGCTCCAAGGCAACGATGGTGTTTGCGAAGGTCGGCTTCGCGGGATTATTGACGATGGCATCGAGTTCTGCACGCGATACAGCGATGGCGGTCTCAAATGCAGGCAGATAATCCTCCAACTTGATTTGGTCAAACGGTGGTGTCGCAAAGGGAGTGTCCCACTCTGCGAGCAGCGGGTTTGTGGTGTCGATTTCGGGGAGTTGAGCGACCGGCATCGAGTCGTCGGCACAACCCACCGCGAATGCTGATACAGACATAAGCATTACGATTTTGTGTGTTAATTTCATACTGTTTTTCTCTTTATTTATTGTTTGTTTGGTTTATTAGAAATCGCTATTGTCGTTCTCTGCGATTGGAGTAACCTCTGCACTCTCCTCGACTTCCGGTTCGTTCCACAGACCTCGTGCTTTGAGCAATGGGGTTTTGTCGGGATTAGCACCTCGGAATGCGCGGTAGAGATTCATTCCGTCATCCTCGCCACCACGCGAGAGTACCTCGCGACGGAAACGCTCGGCTATGCGCCTGTCGAAGATATCTTTGCTCTCGCGGAACGCCTCGAAGGCATCCTTGTCGAGGACCTCTGCCCATATATAGAAGTAGTATCCTGCCGAGTAGCCTCCATCAAAGATGTGGCTGAAATAGGTGTAGCGATAACGAGGCTCGATTTGCGGAATCAGACCGCGCTTCTCGTTGAGTACCTGATACTCGAAAGCCTCGACATCAATCTTCTCTTCATATTTGTTCAGCGAGTGAATTTCGAGGTCAGAGAGTGCCGCTGCAACCAACTCGGTGGTCATGAATCCCTGATTGAAGTGCGCACTGCGACGCAACTTTTCGACGAGCGACTTCGAGATTACATCTCCCGAACGGTAGTGCATGGCGTACTCCGAGAGCAGTGCCGGCTCGAATGCCCAGTTCTCCATAATCTGTGAGGGGAGTTCCACAAAGTCGCCCTCTACGCCAAGCAGACCGCGATACTTCGTATCCGAGAAGAGGAAGTGCAGGGCGTGTCCGAACTCGTGGAATAGAGTGCCAACCTCGTCGATATTGAGCAGCGCAGGCGTATTGCCTACGGGGCGAGTGAAGTTGCATACGATGCTCACCACGGGTGGTACGCGCTTGCCCTCGGTGTCGTACATAGGCTCGCGATAGTAGCCGCACCACGCACCGGCTCCCTTGCCGTCACGCGGGAAGTAGTCGAAGTAGAGAACGCCAAGCAATGTCTCGTCTTTGTCGAGAACCTCGAATGCCGAGCACTCCTTGTGGTAGGCAGGAATCTTTACGGGGCGGAAAGTTATGCCGTAAAGACGATTTGCGAGGAAGAATATACCGTGGCGAACATTGTCGAGAGCGAAGTAGGGACGTAACATCTCCTCGTCGAGCGAGTAGTTGCGACGACGCACCTTCTCGGCATAGAACCACCAATCCCACGATGCAAACTCTGCGGAGGGATTGTCGCGACGGAACATCGTCTTCATCTCCTCCAACTCGCTCTTGGCGCGTTCCAGTGCCGGTACCCAGATTTCGCCCAACAGGTCATATACGGCACTCTTATTCTGTGCCATCTGGTCGGCAATCACATAGTCGGCATAACACTCGTAACCGAGCAGATGTGCCTTCTCGGTGCGCAAACGTATGAAGTCGTTGATAAGAGCCTTGTTGTCGTGTTTGTTGCCGTTGTTTCCGCGATTGAGGTACGCCTTGTATATCTGCTCGCGCAGGTCACGACGGGTCGAGTAGGTCAGGAACGGGATAAGGCTCGGTTTATGGAGCGTGAATACCCACTTATCCTCACGACCGCTCTGCTTTGCTCTATCGGCTGCGGCGTCACGAACACCTGCGGGCAGTCCGTCGAGTTCGGAACTCGACAGCACCAACTCGAAATCATTGGTCTCGGCAAGCAGATTGCTACCGAATTTTACTGCCGTCAGCGAGAGTTCTGCATTGATTGCTTTGAGTTGCTCCTTCTGCTCCGGAGAGAGTAATGCTCCGGCGCGGACAAAGTCGTTGTAGGTCTTTTCGAGCAGGCGCATCTGTGCGGCATCCAACTCCAAAGCCCCACGCTTGTCGTAGAGGGTCTTGATTTTGGCAAACAGCGCATCGTTCATCAAAATCTGGTCGTAGTGTGCCGCCAGCAGAGGCATCATCTCCTCCTCGACCTCCGTGAGGTTGTCGTTCTTCTCGGCAGCGCAAATCATCTCGAATGTGAGAGATACGCGCGAGAGCAACTCTCCGGAGCGGTCAAAGGCGAGCATTACGTTGTCGAATGTCGGCTCGTCGTGATTCGTGGCGATAGCATCAATCTCGGCGAGGTGCTGTGCCATAGCATATTTGAGCGCAGGGGCGTAGTGTTCATCGCGAATCTCGTCGAAAGGCGGTATGCCGTAGGGAGTATTCCACTCGGCTGTCAGCGGATTCTCGGAGGGGTGTTTTACGCTCTTGTCGCAACTCGAAAGTGTCATTGTCGTAGCAAATAGTGCAATAGTTAATAATCTCTTCATTGTTCAAAATCTAATATGTAACGCCAAAGATACAATAAATTGTATCTATTTTCGCCCTTGCAGGCATTTTTTTTGATTTTGAGTATCGATTATTGACTGTTTTTGGGTGTTGAAAGCAATAAATGCTTAACTTTGTGGTGTGATAAACCGTCAAATTTGCCGACTATGCAACTTTTTTATGCTCCCGATATAATACTGCCGCTCTACACGCTTGGCGAGGAGGAGTCGAAACACTGTGTGCGCGTGCTGCGCCTTGGCGAGGGAGACCGCCTGCATATCACGGACGGACGTGGCGATTTGCACCTCTGTGAGGTGGTTGATGCTCATCCCAAACGATGCACGGTGCGTGTAATCTCGACCGAACACGAGTTCGAGAAGATGCCCTATCGGCTGGTTATGGCGGTGGCACCGACCAAGAATATCGAGCGATTCGAGTGGTTTTTGGAGAAGGCAACCGAGGTGGGCGTGAGCGAGTTTATTCCGCTGGAAACGGCTCATAGCGAGCGTCGGACCATAAAACTTGAACGCGAGCAGAAGGTCGTAACCTCGGCAGTTAAGCAGTCGCTCAAAGCCTATCATCCCGCAATGTGTGATATGACCCAATTCCGCAAAGTTTTGGAGATGCCCTTCGAGGGTCGTCGCTTTATCGCTCATTGTGGCGAGGCTGTGAAGGGAAAGACCTACCTTGCAAAGACTCTTGCCGCAGGCGAGGATGTGATGATTCTTATAGGCCCCGAAGGCGATTTCTCGCCCGAAGAGGTTGCTGCTGCCGTGGCGTGTGGATTCGAGGAGATTACACTCGGACACCAACGTCTGCGTACCGAGACGGCTGCTGTGGTGGCTGTGACGATGGTGGCTGTGGTAAATGAAGCGGCAAAATAGTGAAGTAATACGAAAAATAGATAACGATGACGCTAGCACTGATAATTATTTTTGGAGTTTTGGGAGGGTGTCTCCTCTCGGTTTTGGTTGGTATCTTGGGCAGTAAACGAGAGTTGGGTTTTGGCTGGGCATTTCTGTTGAGTCTGATATTCACTCCCTTTGTGGGTCTTATCTGTGCATTGATTTCTGACCCTCTGCCACAAGGCGCACCGAAACGCTGGGGATGCCTCGGAGTGGTAGTTGCAATCCTCGGATTTCTATTCCTTGGAATATTTCTGTTTCTGCTCTTGGGAAGCTCGCTCGCAATGCTGGCTGCGGTGTAGTTAAAAGACGTAGTAGATAAGCACTCCTGCTACGGCCGAGAGCAGAATCATCAATATCGGATTGACTTTGCGCCATGAGCCGATGAGGGTTGCTCCGAAGAGCGCCCAACTCCATCCATCAATAAAACTCGCCTCCTCGCTGCTTGCGGGGAACATCAGCAGCAGTGCTGCCGATAGAATCATTCCCAAAACCACAGGTGTCATTGCCGAAACCACACCTGCGACGTAGCGATTGTCGCGCAACTTGAAGAAGAAGCGCGTGAGCAACACCATAATCGTCAGCGAGGGGAGGCTGACAGCCAAGGTAGCGACTACCGAGCCCCAAAATCCTGCCACCGTATAACCGATGTATGTAGCCGAGTTTATGGCGATAGGGCCCGGTGTAATCTGCGATACAGCCACGATATCCGTAAATTGAGCCGCAGTAATCCATCCGTGACGCACGACCACCTCGTTCTGGATAAGCGACAACATCGCATATCCGCCACCAAAACCGAAAAATCCGATTTTTAGATAACTTATGAAGAGTTCGAGCAGTATCATTGTTGGTCGGATTTAGCGTTACGCGATGTGATATATACATATACGACTCCTGCCACAGCACCGGCAATAAGCAGCCAGACGGGCGAAACCCCGAAGTGCCATACGACAAAGCCGACCACGACAACCACGACCATTGCCCACCAAGCCATACCCTTGACAATACCCATCAACGGGGCGACAATCAGTGCGACCACCGCAGGGCGCATACCTTTGAATGCAGCATCGACCACTGCGTTGTGGCGTATGCTGGCGAAGAATATCGCTACCAGCAGAATGACCGAGAATGACGGCACGACAACCCCCAAAACAGCCGCTGCGGCTCCGGCAAAGCCTCGCACCTTATATCCGGCAAAGACTGCCGTGTTGAGGGCTATGGGGCCCGGAGCAGATTGTGCCAGAACGAGCATCTCCAAGAACTCCTCGCGGGCAATCCATCTGCGACGCTCGATGACCTCACGCTCAATGAGCGGAATCATTGCAAAACCGCCACCGAAGGTGAAGAGTCCGATTTTGAAGAATGACCAAAATATTTGTAGTAGTTGCTGAACCATATCTCTTGCGGTTAGGCAGTCGCGTTCTATCTCTCAAATCTGTAATACACACCCAAGGGGAGTTGTTTGTGGTGGCTATCTTCAAAGTAGAGTTCGCCCGACTGCTCCTGTTTGGGTGTTCCAAATGCCTGATGCATAGCCGTGCGAGCCAACATCGCCGACAGGCCCATCGAGTAGAGATTAAGCACCACGAACGAATCTTTATCCTCCAATAACTGCGCACAGCACTCCAACATTTCGCCGATATTCTCCTCCAAGACCCACTTCTCGCCATTGGCACCGCGTCCGTATGCGGGAGGGTCGAGGATTATGCCGTGATAGCGATTGCCGCGACGTACCTCGCGATTGACGAATTTCAAGGCATCCTCGACAATCCAGCGCACCCCGTCAAGACCGCTCGACTCCATGTTTTCACGCGCCCACGTCACCACCTGCTTGACCGAATCGACGTGCGTAACCTCTGCTCCTGCTGCACGAGCCGCAAGGGTCGCTCCGCCCGTGTAGGCGAAGAGGTTGAGCACCTTCGGGGTTACACCCTTTGCACACAAGGCTTCGCATCGGTCGTAGATAAACTCCCAATTGGCAGCCTGTTCGGGGAAGATGCCGACGTGCTTGAACGATGTGAATGCCAAGCGCATTTTGAGCGACATCCCGCGATAGTCGAAACCGACCATCCAACGCGAGGGTACATGGGGCTTGAACTTCCACTCGCCACGCTCCTCGCTGCGCTCCTCACGCAGGAACGAGGCATCGGCACGACGGCGCCACTCCTGCTCGGGGAGCGACTTGCGCCAGATGGCCTGCGGCTCGGGACGACGCGTAACGTACTGCCCGAATCGTTCAAGTTTCTCGAAATCACCCGAATCAATCAGTTCGTAATCTTTCAGTTGCGGTGTAAGTTCTTTTCGCATTATCTTTTCATTTTCGCTGATGCAAAATTAAAAATTTTAGAGGATAATTCCGCAACTATTGAGAATAATTTCTAACTTTGTGGTGCACTCCTCGGATTGCAGACATATTGAAAGTGTTTTTCGCTTTTGTCTTTAATCGAAAATGTGGAAGTTTTCAAGAACTGAAAGACAGACGAACAGCACTCATTTCTTGTATAGTTATGTGGCTATGCACAATTTGTGTATACATCCCCATACTATCCAAGTGTGGGGCATTGTATCGTTTATTTCAGTTTAGGTCTTTCCACAACCTTCGATTAGATAAATGAAAATCAACCTCACACTTTCTTTTTATACTAACCGCACGTTAGGGGTTGGCGAGCAAGAAAAAACTTAAATTATTATGAAAAAACTTCTTTTTCTTGTGTGCGCAATGCTTTGTATTGCAACAACATCATCGGCTAAATTTAAGCCAAAACCTTTTGAATGGAAGGCAGAGTATCGTGGAGAGGTAAACATTGGTGGTGCAATGAGTGGAACTTTGTACTTTCCACCACAGGAGGAGATTTATCTGCAAGGTGGACTTAAAACATCTTTGTCGCGTCCTTTGATTGAGACTGTACATGGCGTTATGCTCTCTGATTATCTATTTGTCGGAGCCGGTATAGGTATTCAATATTATGCCGGAGAGTTTGATGATGTTGCTAATGAAATTTATATCAAAGAGGGTACGCATAGGTGGAATATGTTAACGATACCTATGTTTGTAAATATTAAAGGATTCTTCCCTATCAATGATAATTGGAAACCGTTTATGACTCTCAGCCTCGGAGGTACTGCGGTAGCATGCTCTAATGCTACTTTTACAGACGATGATACCTACTACAATGAAGAATACGATGCCCTTGATGGAAATAAAACACAACATCAGGCGAGGGGAGGCTTCTACTGCGATTGGGGCGTTGGTGTTGAGTATAAAAGATGGAGTTTGGGAATCGGTTTACAACATCAGAGATATAAACAAACGGACTTATACACTAACTATGATGCATATTACACAACTAGTGAAAGTAGCTTTTATAAACTAAAAGGCTATTCTCATGCATTCTATGTTAAACTTGGAGTAAGTTTCTAATACCTTTATGGGTAACTTTACTCAATTTATATCATCCATTTATGCCAAACTAACATCCAAAACACATAGTGAGCAAAAGAATGATTCTTCTGTAACAACTATTTTGTGCAGTTGGCAATTGGTTGAATATACCGATAGTCAAGGCGGAAAAACGAAATGCCGTTGGGAGGAGATTTGGTCTTTTGCGGCAATGGATGAGACAGAAACTTACGGTATTTATGCCTGCGATATTAACAACCAGAGTACGATTATCGGTAAGTGGGATATAAGTACGCTGGGGATATTGCGGGTGTATTACGATGACGATGTGGTTTCGTATCAGATAATAAAACTATCCGAGAGCAAACTCCTGCTAAATAAAATTGAAAAAACTGATTCGGATAATTATATGCATAAGTTGTTTTTCGAGAAGGTTGTTTGGTGATATACTGCATTGTAGGGCTGTCGTTGTTGCGACGGCCTTTTTATTACACTATTATCGCCTCGCAAGAAAACTGCGAGGCGATGCTTTTAATTATCAATTGTCAATTCTCAATTTGCACAATGCACCCGCATTTCGCACCGCTTGCAGTCGAACTCCAAGCGGTAGCGGTGAGTGCCGTGTTCGATGAAGAGGTCGCCATGCAGGGTCGGTTTTTCGCGTAGGCACTGCCCAATCTCGCGACGCAGGCAGTAACTCGACACCATTACACACTCGCCCTCGAAATTCTCGCTCAACTCCAATGGAGCGGCAATATGCTCCACGCCACTCTCGGTGTAGAACTCCCGCGCAAGGCGGTTGGTGACGTTATCTTGCGGTGTGAGAGTGTCGGTAGGGTATTGCGCTGTGCAACACTTGCGGTTGCGCGAAGAGGTGTCGGCCGCCTGATGTCGCTCGGACTCGTAACTTGCTACGCGATAGGCTTCGTGCTTATCCAAAACATCTCGTCGCAAAGCCCCCACCACCGACATCGGAGCAAAGCGCAGATTCGCGATCTCGATTTCGCGCACCTCAAATATCGTGTCGCCCGAACGTGACAACTGACGACGCAGAGCCTCCTCGCCCTTTGCCTTGTCACGAGCCTCCTCGGTCGGACAATCAACCGACAAAGAGGAGGTCAGTCCTTGCTCGTCGGTGGCAGTCAGGGTTATCTTATCATCATCGAACTCCAATTTCAAATCGACCGCAATGGTGCGTTTGATGCGGCTGCGTTCCACGCTTTGCGAGAAGAGACGGTTGTAGTTGCGGAAGAGCTCCGTTCCGACCCCGACACCATCGTAGCGGTTGAGTTGCACTCGCTCGCCATCAACACCCACGATCGAGGTGCCAACGAGTGCGCCATCGGCAATGAAGCAGACTCCATCCCCCGTGGTGAGGTCGTGCTTGCGGTCGAGGATGATGCCTCGACGGTCGGATTTGATGATTTTGCCTATCTGCTCGCCCATAGACTTCGGGGTGTCGAACGAGGCTACACCTCGGCACTTGCCGTCAAAGAAGTACTCCGATGCACCCCTTGTGAATGAGCGCAAGGCGTTAGGCTCGAACTCTATCGTGCTGCGCCCCACCGAACTGCGCTCGCAATCGGGGCGTTTGGCAATCTCGCGGTCGAGCAGTTGGCGGTAGAGGCTCACGATGTTGCGGACGTATGTGCGCTCTTTGAGTCGTCCCTCGATTTTGAACGATGTGATGCCCGCATCGAGCATCTCGCCCAAGCGAGCCGAGAGGTCGAGGTCGCGTACCGAGAGCAGGTGCTTGCCTTTTATTATAATATTGCGGTTGGCATCCGTAAGGTCGTAGGTCAGGCGGCAGGGTTGGGTGCAGGCTCCTCGGTTGCCGCTACGCTCACTCATCGAGCGCGAGAGGAAGCAGCGACCGCTATGCCCCACACATATCGCTCCGTGAATGAATGCCTCCAACTCGATGTTGGTAGCCTTGCGTATCTCGGCAATCTGCTCCTTCGAGAGCGAGCGTTCCAAAATAGCCCTTGCAAAGCCTGCCTGCTCGAAGAATTTGACTCTTTCGGGCGTGACGCAGTTAGTCTGGGTTGAGGCGTGTAGTTCGATGGGTAAATCCATACGGCAATAAGCCATATCCTGCACAATCAGCGCATCGACACCCGCTGCGATAATCTCGCGGGCGAGCCGCTCGGCCTCTTCCAACTCATCGTCGAAGAGCAAGGTGTTGAGCGTGGCATAGACCTTTACTCCGTAGCGGTGGGCATACTCCGCAGTGCGACGTATGTCATCTATCGAGTTGCCGGCAGCGTAGCGCGCACCAAACTTCATTCCGCCGATATAGACAGCATCAGCACCGCAGTCGATAGCATCGACTGCGGTCTGAAAATCCTTTGCCGGAGCAAGTAACTCGATTTTGCGCTTGACTTCGCCCATATACTCTTATGAAAGTGAACTATTTTGTCTTTAACTCCACGATATAATCCGTGCCGGAGGGGACTGTGTCAAATGTAAGGATAACTCCATCGGCATCCTGCGTGAACATCACGTGAGTCTTGCTGTCGAATAGTTTTGCACTCTTGACCTTGCATTTGAGCGGCAGGTGCAGGCTCTTCTCTTTAAGGTCGAAGATGTGAACGAAGAGTCGGTCGCCCTTGCGGGTAGTTACGCCCCAATCCTGCGCAGCGATGTCGCCCGCGGTTGTGCCGTAAATCGTGTCGCCATACTTACGCAACCATTCGCCCATACCTTTTAGCCTTTCGAGTGCGGCTGCGGGAATCTCTCCGTTGGGCTGGGGTCCGATGTTGAGCATAAGGTTTGCACCCTTGCCCGACGTGCTGACCAAGTAGCGGATAAGGTATTCAAGGCTCTTGTAGTTGGTATCCTTGACAACATATCCCCACGACTTGTTCATCGTCTGGCAGGTTTCGAGAGGTAGCGATTGTGATACCTCTTGACCCTCGGAGAAGCCTGCCTTGTTCTCGCCCGGCAGGTCGCGCTCGAAAGTCTGGAAATCTTCGCCCGGGAGTGCTGCCAAGTTGTGGTTGTTGCAGATAAGACAGGCGGGTTGCAACTTGTGAATCAGCGCATACTGCTCGTCTAAACGCCAATCGAAAGGCTCTTTGTCCTTGCCGTGATCCCAATGACCGTCAAACCATATTGCACCGATTTTACCATACTTGGTAAGCAACTCGGTAAGCTGGTTGTTCATAAATTTGTAGTAGTTGTCCCAGCCGCCATCGAAGTGGTCTTTACCCGTGACCTTGCGCTTGTGGTATCCGGTGGTAGAGGTGGGCGCAGGGTAGTCATCACGACTCCAATCAATATGCGAGTAGTAGAAGTGCAGACGTATGCCCTGACGGTGACACTCGCGAGCCAACTCCTTGATAATGTCGCGCTTGTAGGGCGTTGCATCCATGATGTCGTAGTCGGTGTATGCGCTGTCCCACATCGAGAATCCGTCGTGATGGCGCGAAACGAAGGTTATGTACTTTGCACCCGAATCTTTGATTGCTTTAACCCACTCCTTTGCATCGAAGCGGTGAGGATAGTAGGCATCGGCAGCCTTCTTGTACTCCTGATGGTTGAGCTGTGCGCGGTGGAGATACCACTCGCCCTGACCAAAGACGCTGGCAATGCCCCAATGGATAAAGATTCCGAACTTGCTGTCGGCAAACTCCTTGCGCGAAGCGAGATTTTCGGCTGTCGGGGTGTATGTTCCCTGCGCTACGACAGAGGTCGAAATGAGTAACGTAAGCGTTAAAGTTAATAGCCTTTTCATGGTTGTCGTATTTTTAATGCTGTCCTACTTTATCACAAATGTAGTAAAAATAATTGTGAATTGTGCATTGTGAATTGTGAATTGTTTTGTACTTTTGCGGGACATAATCCCGAAAAACGACAGATAATAAAATAATATGCTTACAATTAAACAGTTAAGAGATGATAAGGCAGAGGCCGTTCGTCGTCTTGCAAAGAAAGGTGTCGATGCCGAGCCTATCATTGCCCGCATCGAGGAGTTGGATGACCGTCGCAAGGCTATTCAACTCGAACTCGACAATTGCCTTGCCGAGCAGAATAAAGCCGCAAAGCAGATTGGAGCCCTGATGGGGCAGGGTAAGCGCGACGAGGCGGAGGATATGAAGCGTTTCGTTGCCGATATGAAGGCTAAATCCGCAGAACTCGATGCCGAGCATCAGTCGGTGAGCGCCGAGTTGCAGTCGCAGATTGTGCTGCTGCCGAACTTCCCCGCAGAGATTGTCCCCGAAGGTAAAACCGCAGAGGATAATTTGGTTGTGAAGTTGGTCGAGAATTATAGCCAACTCCCCGAAAATCCGCTGCCGCACTGGGAACTTGCCAAGAAGTACGACATTATCGACTTCGACCTCGGTGTAAAACTTACGGGTGCAGGCTTCCCCGTGTATAAGGGTCAAGGTGCGCGTTTGCAGCGTGCGCTTATCAACTACTTCCTCGACTGCAATACTCGTGCTGGCTATCAGGAGGTTGAGCCTCCCGTGCTGGTAAATGAAGCATCGGGATTCGGTACGGGTCAGTTGCCCGATAAGGAGGGTCAGATGTACCACGCTCAACTCGATAATTTCTATCTCGTGCCGACTGCCGAGGTGCCGGTTACCAATATCTTCCGTGATGTTATTCTCGATGAGAAGGATTTTCCGGTTAAGATGACAGCCTATACACCCTGTTTCCGTCGCGAGGCAGGCTCGTATGGAAAAGATGTTCGCGGTCTGAACAGATTGCATCAGTTCGACAAGGTCGAGATCGTGCAGGTGGCTCATCCCGACTCGTCGTATGAGGCTTTGGACGGTATGGTGGCACACGTAGAGTCGATTGTCGCTTCGCTCGGACTGCCTTATCGTATCCTGCGCCTGTGCGGTGGCGATATGTCCTTCACGTCGGCTCTGACTTACGATTTCGAGGTCTATTCCGAGGCGCAGAAGCGTTGGTTAGAGGTGTCGTCGGTGTCGAATTTCGAGTCGTTCCAAGCAAACCGCTTGAAGTTGCGTTATAAGGATTCGAACAAGAAGACACAGTTGGCACACACCTTGAATGGTTCGTCGTTGGCACTGCCCCGAATTGTGGCTGCTCTGCTCGAAAACAACCAGACAGAGGAGGGTATCCGCATCCCCGAAGTGTTGATTCCTTATACGGGATTTGATATTATAAAATAAATTGTATATATTTGCACAACAACTTTATAAAATTTCAGAAAAATGGCTTACAAAATTTCAGACGCTTGCGTTGCTTGCGGTACTTGTATTGACGAATGTCCGGTAGAGGCTATCTCGGCTGGCGACATCTATGTTATCGACCCCGATAAGTGCATCGATTGCGGTACTTGCGCAGGTGTTTGTCCGAGCGAGGCTATTCAGCCCGAATAGTGTCGGCAGGGACAAAACGGTTCGAGAGGCTTTTCCGCACAATCGGTCAAGCCTCTTTTTTGTGATTTAATAACCCAATGTTTGAGAGACAAATGAGAAAGTTTTTTGCAGTATTTATGGCTGTGGTGGCTCTTGTTGCAGGCGTGGCGTGCGACAATGAGCGCGGAGCAGGTGGTGAAGAGAACGATTCGCTCTTCAATATTAAGATTTATGAGATTACGGCTGTCGGTGCCGATGTCGAGATTCTGCCCAATGGATACGACGGAGGCTACTACTTCGATGCGCTGAATGAGCAGAGTTACACCTACTTTAAGGTGGCAGGATTCCAGAAGTTTATCGATAACGAGGTGTCGAAGCGTATGACCTCTTACGACATTCCGAAGTCGGAGGCTCTGGATGGGATGCTCTCCTTCTCGAATGACGGATTTACCTTTATGACCCTCGAACCCGACACGAAATATTATATCGTGGTTATGGGTGTCAATGAGGATGGTAAAATCTCGACCGAGGTGGCGGTTAAATCGTTCAAAACCAATAATGTCGAGCAGTCAGGAAATACCTTTGATATTACTATTGGCGAGGTGTCGTATGACGGAGCCGCATTCTCGATTGAGCCTTCGTTGGCGAAGGATAGATATTTTGTCGATGTGTGGAATAAGGCTATCGTCGATGAGTTGGGCGATAAGGAGTTTATGAAGTATTGCATTGATGTCTATCAGAGTATGGGTATGATGGATATGAAGTGCGCAATAGGCCCCAAGAGTTTCTCGAATACGGGCGTATGCCAGCCGGGACGCGACTACTACGTTGTGGCATTCGGTTTTGATGACGGCTATCCGACTACGGGGCTTACCAAGAAGGCCTTCTCGACCACGGGCGGTGAGAGTGCGGCAAGTTGTACTTTCCAATTCGAGGTGTCAAATGTTCGCTACGACCGCGCAACAATAGCCGTGATGCCTTCGGATAGATTTGTGGTCTATGCTTCGGATTTGGTGCGCAAGGATGAACTCGACCTGCTGATGACTGCCGAGTCGCTGACCCGGCAGCAGGCTCTGGCGCGTGTGTTGAGCGACCTGCTCGATACCGTGCAGTCGGACTTGCAGATTACGCGTGCGGAGGCTGCGGAGGTTATCTCGTTCTATGGTGCTGCCGAGGATAATACGACCGGCAAGCACGAGAATACACGCGACCACCTCAAAGAGCAGACCGAGTATGTGGCGTGGGCTGTGGCAATCGATACTTATGGCAATCCGCTGTCGCAATTTGCGGTTAGCGAGCCTTTTACAACGCCGAAGGAGATAATCTCGACAGCGACGGCAACGGTGTCGGTCGAGAAGTATTTCGATGGCGGTATGATTGACGGATTCTCTGATTCGCAAGCCGTGGTGCCTGTGAAGGTTGATGTTAGTGACGATGCCGCACATTGGTACGTTGCTCTCTATGCTAACGATATTACCGGTGCTTCGCGTCAAACGATAATCTCGAACTTGATGCGCTCCGGATTTGAGGATGTTTCGCCCTTTGTGACCACAAGCGTCTGGAATTTGGAGGTTACGGCTGTGGCTATTGCCGTCGATGCAGACGGAAATTTTGGCGAGCCGAGTTTTCAGGTGCTGACCTGTCGTCGCGACGGAGCGGCTCCCGCCTCGGAGTTTGAGGAGTATAAATAATTAAAAGGCTTTGAACGAATACTTTTGCCTCGCTGAAAAAAAAATGGCGTAAGGTGCTGTGTTTGAGAAAAAGTTTGTATATTTGCAGCCCGTATCAACCTCTTATATAGGGTGCCAAGATAAGAATGCGGTGCAGCGAAGTGATGGGCGGTGGTTGTGAAATCGCTGTGAATCACAAAGTTGCGAAAGCAGGGATTACGAGCAAGTTTGCGCGTATGGTAGTCGAGGTGCAGCGATAATGTTGAGCGGATAACCAATAAATTTGTTGCAACAAGATGAACAAAGATGCAATTATCAAGATGGTGAATGAGCAGATGTGGGCAAAGACCGACGCTGACATTCCCCAGTTTCAGGCTGGTGACACAATCACCGTAACCTACAAAATCGTTGAGGGTAACAAGGAGCGTTTGCAGAGTTTCCGCGGCGTAGTTATCCAGATTAAGGGTTCGGGTAAGACCAAGATGTTCACCATCCGCAAAATCTCTAATGGTGTAGGTGTTGAGCGTATTTTCCCGCTCTACTCGCCCCACATCGACAAGATTGAGGTTAATAAGTATGGTGTTGTTCGCCGTGCTCGTATCTACTACCTCCGCAATCTTACCGGTAAGAAGGCTCGCATCAAGGAGAGAAGAATGGTTTCGAACAAATAGTTCGTGCCGTCTTGCAATTGAGAAGTTGGCTGACGAGCGTGAAAATACTCTTGTTTTGCAACTTCCGAAAGAGAAGGGCGTGTTCCACAGAGAGTTGGACACGCTCTTTTTTTAGTAGGTATAAAGACCTATTTTCTGTTCAAAAAGGCGCATTTTAGGAAATATATTGTATATTTGTAAGATAAGAGGTGCAAAATATGTGCTGAAAAGTGGCAAATCGGCTCGCTGATGCCCTCTGCGTGGATTTTGAATAATGGAGAACCTAATCGCAACCGCAAGTCGGTTGCAATGAAAATTTTAGATAGAGATGAGGGAACAATTACAATTTCTGGATGCTTTGAATATCAATCTTGGAGCAGGCGAAATGTTTGTCGTGAACATCATATTGGCATTTGTGATGTTTGGCGTAGCATTGGGTATTAAAGTGCAGACTTTTAAGGATGTATTCCGCAATCCCAAGTCTGTGATTACGGGTCTTGCTCTGCAATGGGTTGTACTGCCCGCGATGACATTCTTGGTGGCAGTTGTGCTGAATCCTTTTATTACGCCTATGGTGGCTATCGGAATGTTGCTCGTCGCTTCGTGTCCGGGCGGAAATATCTCGAACTTCATCTCGTCACTCTCGAAAGGTAATATCGAGTTGTCGGTCTCGATGACTGCCATATCGACAGCCTTTGCTCCGCTTGTAACACCATTCAACTTCTGGTTTTGGGGCTCGCTCTATTGTCGATACGCATCGGTGCATAACGATATCCCGACTTTGAGTATCCCCTTTGGGGATATGTTGGAGCAGATTCTGCTTATTCTCGGTGTCCCCATCGTACTTGGCTTGGTGGTTTCGCGCTACTTCCCCAACTTGTCGCAGAAATTGAAGCGACCCACATCTATCCTCTCCATTCTGCTCTTTATCGGTATGGTTGTCGTGTCGCTTACGCAGGTACTCACGGCATTGGAACAGCGTTGGACAGTATATGCGGCAATCCTCTGCGCACTTACGGTAGTAATTATTCATAATGCCACGGCTCTCGGTACGGGCTTCTATGGCGCAACACTTATGCACCTTCCCAAGGCAGACCGTCGCTCGCTGACTATCGAGGTCGGTATCCAGAACTCCGGTCTTGGTCTGGCACTGCTGTTTAATCCGGCAATTTTCCCTGTGGAAGTTTGGCACAATAACGGAGGTATGGTAATTATTACCGCTCTGTGGGGTATTTGGCATATTATTTCGGGTTTGAGTGTGGCGACGATTTTCCGTCGTACAACCATTGACGAACAACACGCATAGCCCTACCGAAGAGATTATGTCGAAAACGAGAAAGATTCAGGATTACGATTTTTGGTACGATATGCTGCGTTATTACGTGGATTTCGGACTCAAACTTTCGTATCGCCATATAAAATATATAGGCAAGGAGCGTATCCCGCAGGATGGTGCGGTTATATATGCTCCTAACCATACCAACGCACTGATGGATGCGCTGGTAATCCTCGCTATGGACCATAAGGCAAAGGTCTTTGTTGCGAGGGCGGATATATTCCGAAAACCTCTGCTTGCCAAGATATTCCGCTGGCTCAAAATTATGCCGATTATGCGTATGCGTGACGGCGCGGATGAGGTGCGCAAGAATAACGAAACTATCGAGAAGGCGGTCGATGTCCTACGTGACAAGGTGCCGTTCTGCATCTTCCCCGAAGGACAGCACCAGACCAAATTCTCGGCACAACCTCTGGCAAAGGGAATCTTCCGCATCGCTTTTCAGGCGCAGGAGTTGATGCCTGATATGCCGTTGTATATCGTTCCTGTCGGCCTGCGCTACGGAAACTTCTTCCGCTTCCGCTCGACTGTGAGGGTGCAGATTGGCGAGCCGATAAATGTGCAGGAGTTTATCGCTTCGCACTCCGAAATGAGTGTGGCAGAGCAGATGAACACTATCCGAGGAGTGCTTGATGAACGATTGAAGGATGCGATATTCTATATCCCGAATGATGAATACTACGAGGCTACGCACGAGGTGTGTGCCGCAGTGGTTAAGCGTCGTGTAAGACACTTGCGTCGCAGCGATAAGGCTTGGCGCAAGGCGAGGGCTATGGATGTCTATTTCGAGGCAAACAATGCCACGGTGGCGCAGGTCGCCCGTCTGCGTGAGGAGCAACCGGAGGTGGCAGAGCGACTGCTCACATTGGGAAAGGAGGCTGCCGAGATGCGTTTGGCAAACGATATAAGCCTCTCGTCGGTGGCGGTGCGCAACTTTACCTTCTCGCAGATTGCGAAGTATCTGATTCTGCTGGTGTCGTTGCCCTATTCGATACCTGCATCTATCCTTACGTTGCCGCTGACGGCTCTGCTGGCAAAGTTGTGCGGAATGTTTAAGGATAATGCCTTCCATAACTCGGTGCGCTATCTGGTCAGTATCCTCGTGTGGCCCGTATTGATGATTATCTACTCGGTGGTGGCATATATTTGTCTGCCGTGGCAGTGGGCGTTGCCACTCACTTTGGTTGCCCTGCCTGCCCCGATAGTGGCACAAGAGGTCTATCGACTGATAAGACTTATCGTGTCGGATATGCGACTATTGCGCAATAAACCCTTGCGCGAGAAGTATCGCGAGATTCGCAAAATAGTATTTAGTAACAAATAACCTTTTGAGATTATGAAGATTAAGTATTTAGTAATGCTGCTTGTGGCAACACTGCTGACCTCGAATATATATGCCGAGACCTCTGCGGATGAAGTGGTGAAAATCGACACCATCTGGACAAACAAGAAGGGCAAGAAGACCAAGAAACCGGTAATTATGCGTAATGGCGAAATTATCAAAACCGGCTACAACTATGGACCTCTGCCTGCCATTGCATTCGATGCCGACAAGGGCTTTCAACTCGGTGCATTGCTTAACATCTACGACTTTGGCGATGGCTCGACCTATCCCAATCCGCGCCAACATTGGTACTTCGAGGCATCGTTCTTTACGAAGGGTTCGCAGTTGTTTGTGGTGGCATACGACAATAAATTCTCGATTCCGGGCGTGCGTTTCTCGTCGTCGTTGGCTATAACCAACGATAAGGCTATGGACTTCTACGGCTTCAATGGCTATGCTTCATATTACGACCATGCGGCTGTGAAGATTGGTAAGGATAAGAAGAGCGATGCTCCTCAATTTACGCCCAAGTATCGTTTTAAGCGCTTGGCTCTGCTCTTTAAGACCGACTTTGTGGGTAATTTGTGGAACAAAAAACTCTTCTGGGAGGCGGGCTACCATTTCAGTTACTTCAATATCGGAGATATCAACCGCGCCAAAATCAATAAGAATAAGGCTGATAATAAGAAATTCCCTGCCGATGTGCCAACAATCTATAAGCAATACTGCGATTGGGGCATTATCCCCGAAAAGGAGGCTAATGGCGGATTTTGTAGCGAGGTGCGCCTCGGCTTGATGTTCGATACACGCGATAAGGAGGGTGCGCCCTCGCGCGGTGTTTGGGCAGAGGCTCACATGATGCTCGCTCCGAAGTGGCTCGGTACAACCAATCCCTACTACCGCTACTCGGCTACATTCCGTCACTATGTGCCTATCGTCAAGAATGACGTGCTGACCTTCGCCTATCGTATTAACTACGAGGGAACTATCGGCAAATCGGCTCCGTGGTACGTTTTGCCATATATTACGACAGTAGGACCTTCGTATGACCGTGATGGTATGGGCGGATTCCGTACCGTGCGTGGTATTATGCGTAGCCGCGTGCAGGGTCTGGATATGGCGATGTATAATGCCGAGTTCCGTTGGAGATTTGTGAAATTTACACTCTGGAAGCAGAATATCGCCTTTGGCTTGAATATATTTAGCGATGGTACGATGGTTACTCGTGAGTACGATATGTCGTTCAAGCGCAAGGAGTCGGACTTCGCTTCGGTGGCTGACTACACGAAGGCGAAAGATGAGTATGATGCTTATATGAAGATGGGTACGGGTCACGACCGCCCGCACATTACGGTCGGTGGAGGCTTGCGTTTCATTATGAATCAGAACTTTATCGTATGCGCCGAGTATGGTTTGCCGGTGAGCAAGTTTAGCAAGAATCCTAAAATCAAGAATCAGGATGGTAACGGAGCCTTCTATCTTAATGTAGGATACCTCTTCTAATATTTGGAGCGATTTTATACAGACTCCTCTGTGCATTAAATGCACAGAGGAGTCTGTTTTAGGGAGATGCCGTGGATAGTCTTGCAAAATTTTTGTATATTTGAGGCACGAAAATTCAAAACAGAGAGCAAGATGAAAAAGATTATCAACCCCTATATTGGTCACGAAGAGGATGGCTATAACTGTTTTGCGTGTGCGCCTCACAACCCTTGCGGATTGAAGATGGAGTTCTACGAGGATGGCGATGATGTTGTCTGCTATTGGACTCCGAGCGAGAACTATCAGGGTTGGCGGGATACACTTCACGGAGGTATTCAGGCAACACTTATCGACGAGACCGCAGGGTGGTTGATTTCCCGTAAATTTCAGACATCGGGAATGACTACGGCTCTCAATGTGAAGTATCGCAAGCCTGTGACTACGGGCGAGGAGCATCGCGTTGAGGTTCGGGCCTGCACCCGCGAGGTTAAGCGTAATTTTGTCTTTATCGATGTGACGCTGACGTGTGATGGCGAGGTCTGTTCGACTGCCGACCTGACATACTACTGCTTTTCAAAGGAGAAGGCTGTTGAGGAGTTTATGTTCCTGCCCTTTGAGGTCGAGGAGTAGTCGTTCTGTACGTCTCTATAATCTGACAACGAAATACCCGGCTCCGCTACGACGTGCAGCCTCCACGCCGACATCCGAATCCTCGAATATGAGGGTCTCGGCAGGGGTTACACCCTCGATTTCCATCGCTTTGAGGAAGCAGTCCGGCGAAGGCTTTGAGTGTTCGACAGCCTCGCTTGTGAGGATGCCGTCAAATCCTCTCTCGATGCCCAGATAACGCATAACATTGGTCACGTTGTCGCGATGACCCGTCGAGACAATCCACGCCTTGCCTCCCTGTGCGCGGAAATCCTGCACAAACTCCCACAATGGGCGGTTGAGCCTTACGGTGTCGAAGTGGTTGGGGTAGAGTTCAATCTTGCGACGACGTATGCGCTCGATATCCTCTTCGCGGGTATAACCTATGTCGCGCAGAAACTCCGAGCAACGCAACCCGAAATACTTTTGCAGATAGAGCTCCTCCGAGAGCGAGTAGCCCTCTTCGGCAAGGGCATCGATATATGCCAGAGTGTTGGCTTTTCGGGTGTCGGCAAGAGTGCCGTCAAAGTCGAGAAGAAGGAGTTTTATCTGCATGTTTTCTGTGAACTGAATAGACCCTGATGGGTGTTAGTCAAACGATTGCATACCCGATTGCGATATGCGGATTATGCGCTGATACTCGGCCGGCGAGAGTTCCATAAAGAAGTAGTGTATCGGATCCACGCGCATACCATTGTAGCGTATCTCATAGTGAAGATGTGGTGCCAGCGAGAGTCCGGAGTTGCCCGATAGTGCGATGATGTCGCCTCGACGGACACGCTGCCCGCGACGAACTTTCGCCTCCGAGAGGTGGCTGTATTGGGTCTGGTAGCCGTTGTAATGGTCGATGACCACGCTCTGCCCGTGGGTGGAGTTGCGCCCCGAAACGCTCTTGACAATGCCGTCGGCAGTAGCGAATACGCGCGACCCTTCGGGAATGGTGTAATCAACGCCCTGATGCGATTGCAGTGTGCGATAGAATGGGTGCATAAGTGTTCCGTATCCGGCAGTGAGCAGGGTTAGTCGGTTGTTTATCACGGGCTGAATCGAAGGAATGTTGTTGAGGCCTTTGCCCATGTGGTCGGTCTCGTCTTGCAGGCGGGCAAGCGACCCTTCGAGTTGTGACATTTTGAGTTCTACGGCATCGATACCCGACGAGAGTTCGCGACTCAATCTGCGATTGCTCTTCGTGAGGAGTTTCTCTTGTAGGGCGAGCCTTTCGCGCTCAAATTCGGCATCCAACTCATAGGGGGTCGATTCGAAGAGAATGTTAAACACGTTCTTGTCGCGTTCAGCAACATTGTTGAGTACCATTTCAAGCGAATCATATCGAGCCGATAGATGATTATATTGCTCACGCAGAGCATCGGTCGAGTGTTTGAGTTGATACTCGGCGGGGGTGTCGAAGAATAGCGAGAAACAGATGTAGTATATTACCGCAACGCCCAACCAAACAAGCGTCTGCGACAATATGCGTATCGCACGTTGTCGTCTTGCTCTGTGGCGTAATAATCTCTCTTTTTTGTCTTCGACAGTTGCCATCGGTTAATGAGTGCTATTGTTTTTTAGCGGTAACAATTTCTGATTTTATTCGGTTTCAAGGTCGGTATCCTTCATCTCATCCATTAGACGACGATACTCTTCGCGTGTCATATTCTTGTTGAAGTAGTTTACCGGATTGACCACTTTGCCCATATATATCACTTCGTAGTGGAGGTGAGGACCCGTGCTGCCACCCGTGGAGCCTACGGTACCGATAAGTTGCCCTCGCTTGACCTTCTGTCCCTCCTCGACGAGTATCTCGTTGAGATGGGCATAGCGGGTCTTGTAACCAAATTCGTGGTTGAGCAAAACCTGCTTTCCGTAGCCAACCCTTCGACGACCTACCTCGGTATGCTCGACAATGGCATCGCCCGAAGCATAGACCGGAACTCCGCGGTCGCACGCCATATCCACTCCCTTGTGGAATTTACGACGCTTGTAGATTGGGTGATATCTCATGCCGAATGAGTACAACGCTTTGAGTTGCAGTCGGTCGATAGGCCAGATTGCCGGAATTGCCGACGAGAGATTCTCTTTGTTCTTGGCGAGAATCTGCAACTCGTCTAACGATACCGATTCGAGGTAGATGTGCTGTGCCAATGCATCCATAGCCTGCCACGTCGAGGTCATCAGCGTAGAGTATTCATCTCCTTCGAGGTGCGCATACTTGGTCGCGGGGTAGGGGTCGGCAACGATATTCACGGAGTCCGACGAGAAGAGCGCACGATAGACATGGTTGTCGCGGTGACGAATCTCGTCAAGTCGGCGTTGTGCCACTCGAATCTTGTCATTCAGGAGTTCGTATTTGAGTACCAACTCGCGATTCTCGCGCAGGATTGCGTAACTTTTGGGGGTGTAGAAGAACTGCGAGAAGATGAAATTGACGAGCGAAATGAGGATAAATCCTATAAGGATTTTCCGCAACAACGTGTAGGTGCGCAGACGGATAGTCACCGCATCACTCTCGTTTGTGACGGTGTTCGGTTGGCTTATCCTCTCTTTTTGCTCCATTTTGGTCAAATTAACGCTGTTTGATTGTGCAAATTTAGCGAAAATATGTATCTTTGCAAATTGATTTGAGAACGAAATAATCAGCATAAAAAGTATATATGGAATCAAACAAAATCAGACAGGCTTTCCTCGACTTTTTCGAGAGTAAGGGCCACACGATTGTTCCTTCGGCTCCGATGGTCGTAAAGAACGACCCGACATTGATGTTTACCAATGCCGGTATGAACCAGTTTAAGGATATCTTCCTTGGCAATGCTCCGCGCAAGTATCCTCGCGTAGCGGATACGCAGAAGTGTCTGCGCGTATCGGGTAAGCATAATGACCTCGAAGAGGTGGGTCACGATACCTACCACCACACGATGTTCGAGATGCTCGGTAACTGGTCGTATGGCGACTACTTCAAGAAGGAGGCTATCGCGTGGGCTTGGGAGTTGCTGACCGAGGTTTATCATCTTCCGAAGGAGCGTATGTACGCGACGGTCTTTGAGGGTAGCGAGTCGGATGGCGTACCCTTCGACCAGGAGGCATACGACTATTGGAAGCAGTATCTGCCCGAAGACCATATCATTCGTGGAAATAAGCATGATAACTTCTGGGAGATGGGCGAGACGGGTCCTTGCGGTCCGTGTAGCGAGATTCACTTCGACCTGCGCGACGAGGCAGAGATTGCCAAGGTGTCGGGTCGTGATATGGTCAATATGGGCCACCCGCAGGTTATCGAGATTTGGAATCTTGTCTTTATGCAGTTCAATCGCAAGGCTAACGGCTCGCTCGAACCACTGCCTTCGAATAACGTAGATACAGGTATGGGCTTCGAGCGTCTTTGTATGATTATGCAGGGCAAGAAGTCGAACTACGATACCGATGTATTCCAGCCGACCATTCAGCGCATCTCGGCAATGTCGGGTAAGGCGTATGGCGAGGATGAGAAGACCGATGTGGCTATGCGTGTTATCGCTGACCACCTCCGCGCAATTTCGTTCTCGATTGCCGATGGGCAGTTGCCCTCGAACGTGAAGGCGGGATATGTTATCCGTCGAATCCTGCGTCGTGCGGTGCGTTATGGTTACACCTACCTCGGCTTCAACGAGCCGTTTATCTGCAAGTTGGTGGCTACGCTTGTCGAGCAGATGGGTGCGCAGTTCCCTGAACTCAAAGCACAGCAGACCCTCGTAGAGCGAGTTATCGAAGAGGAGGAGTCTTCGTTCCTGCGCACGTTGGCTACGGGTATCAACCTGCTGGACGGTGTGATTGCACAGACCAAGAAGGCGGGCAAGAACGAGATTTCGGGCAAGGATGCATTCCTGCTCTACGATACATACGGATTCCCCATCGACCTTACGGAACTTATCGCCAAGGAGCAGGGTGTGGGTGTCGATTTGGAGGAGTTCGGCAAGGAGTTGCAGGCACAGAAGGAGCGCTCGCGTAACGCCTCGGCTGTCGATACTGACGATTGGGTGGAACTCTTCCCCATCAAGCAGAGCGAGTTTGTGGGCTATGACCTGCTGACTGCTCCCGTGAAGATTGCACGCTATCGTCGTGTGTCGTCGAAGGGTAAGACCTCGTATCAGTTGGTGTTCGACCAGACTCCGTTCTATGGTAATTCGGGTGGCCAGATTGGCGATACGGGCTATATCGAGAGTGCAAACGAGCGACTCGATATCGTTGCTACCGAAAAGGAGAATGGCCTGATTATCCACATTGCAACATCGCTCCCGGAGAATCCGGAGGCGGAATTTACGGCTGTCGTAAATGCCGAGCAGCGCCAGTCGGCTGCCAATAACCATACGGCTACGCACCTTATGCACGAGGCTTTGCGTGCGGTGTTGGGTACTCACGTCGAGCAGAAGGGTTCGCTCGTGACGCCAGGATACCTGCGTTTCGACTTCTCGCACTTCCAGAAGGTTACGCGCGAGGAGTTGCGCGAGGTTGAGCGTCTGGTTAATGCTTCGATTCGCTCGAATCATCCTCTCGAAGAGAACCGCGAGGCTACGAAGGAGGAGGCCGAGGCAGCAGGTGCAATGATGCTCTTTGGTGAGAAGTATGGCGACAAGGTTCGTATGGTTAAGTTCGGCACTTCGGTAGAGTTGTGTGGTGGTACCCACACCTCGGCTACGGGTAATATCGGTATGTTCCGCATCGTGAACGAGAGCGCAATCTCGGCAGGAGTGCGTCGTATCGAGGCTGTTACGGGTCGTGCTGCCGAGGATTTGATTTACGCTGCCGAGGATATGATTTCGTCGATTGGCGAGACACTGCATAATGCACAGATTCTGCCCGCAATCAAGAAACTCGTCGAGAGCAACGAGTCGATGATGGCAGAGGTTGAGCAGATGCGCAAGGAGCAGGTTGCGGCTATGGCTGATGCGCTTATCGGTAAGGCTGTTGAGCGTAACGGAGCCTTGTGGGTAACTATCCAGAGTGACCGTCCGGGCGAATTCGTAAAGGATTTGGCGTATGCTATGCGTGCGCGCTCTCCGAAGTTGGCGTTTGTGCTTGGCTCGACATATAACGAGAAACCGACACTGACGATTATGCTCGGTGACGAGATTGTCGCTGCGGGAGTGAATGCAGGTGCCGTTGTTCGCGAGGCTGCCAAGGAGATTGGCGGTGGCGGTGGCGGTCAGGCATTCTTCGCTACGGCAGGTGGTAAGAATGTCGCAGGCATTCAGGCTGCAATCGACAAGGCGGTGGCTCTTATCGAGGCACAATTGAAATAGGCTTAAAAGAGATATAAGACAAAAGCAAGAAAATATGGCACAGAAAGTATTATTGATGATTCTTGACGGCTGGGGCGAGGGTAACCACACCGCCTCGGACGTTATCTACACAGTTAAACCCGAATATATCTCGGCAATGACCGAGAAGTATCCCCACGCGCTATTGCGTACCGATGGCGAGAACGTCGGTCTGCCCAACGGACAGATGGGTAACTCGGAGGTGGGTCACCTCAATATCGGTGCGGGTCGCGTGGTCTATCAGGACCTCGTGAAGATTAACCGCGCTTGCGCAGATAACTCGATTTTGCAGAACGAGGAGGTCGTGAAGGCCTTTGAGTATGCGAAGGCTAATGGAGCGAATGTGCACTTTATGGGTCTTGTGTCGGATGGTGGTGTACACTCTTCGATTGAGCACCTCTACAAACTTTGCGACATCTCGAAGCACTACGGCATCGAGAATACCTACGTTCACTGCTTTATGGATGGTCGCGATACCGACCCGAAGAGCGGTAAGGGCTTTATCGAGGCGTTGGAGGCGCACATGGCACAGTCGGCAGGTAAGATAGCCTCGATTGTAGGTCGCTACTACGCTATGGACCGCGATAAGCGTTGGGAGAGAGTGAAGGTTGGCTATGACCTGCTCGTAAATGGCGTGGGCGAGCCTGCAACCGATATGGTTGCCGCTATGCAGAAGTCGTACGACGAGGGTGTAACGGATGAGTTCGTGAAGCCTATTGTCCGCGTAGGTGAGGATGGCAAGCCCGAAGGTCAGATTAAGGCCGGCGATATGGTAATCTTCTTCAACTATCGCAACGACCGCGCACGCGAGATTACTGTGGCTCTTACGCAGGAGGATATGCCGGCAGAGGGTATGCATACGCTGCCGCTCTACTACTGCTGTATGACTCCCTACGACGCTTCGTTCCAGGGTCTGCACATCCTCTTCGACAAGGAGAATGTGAACAATACCATTGGCGAGTACGTTTCGTCACTCGGACTCAATCAGTTGCGTATTGCCGAGACCGAGAAGTACGCACACGTTACCTTCTTCCTGAACGGTGGCCGCGAGGCGAAGTTCGATGGCGAGGAGCGTATTCTGGTTGCATCGCCGAAGGTCGCTACTTACGACCTGCAACCCGAAATGAGTGCTTACGAGGTTGCCGACAAGTTGGTCGGTGCGCTCGATGAGCAGAAGTATGAGTTTATCTGCCTGAACTTCGCTAATGGCGATATGGTTGGTCATACGGGCGTTTATGACGCTATCGTTAAGGCTGTTAAGGCTGTCGATGAGTGCGTGGCAAAGGTTGTCGAGTCGGCAAAGAAGAATGGCTACGAGGTTGTGGTTATTGCCGACCACGGTAACGCTGACAATGCAGTGAATCCCGACGGCACACCCAATACTGCTCACTCACTCAACCCCGTACCCATTGTGGTTGTGTCGGAGCGCGTGAAGTCGGTGAAGGATGGTATTCTTGCCGATGTGGCTCCCACGGTGCTGAAACTTATGGGTCTGTCACAGCCTTCCGAGATGACCGGCAAGGCGTTGGTTGAGTTGTAAGAATAAACTTTAATAAAGTATTAAGCCATCCGATTTTCGGATGGCTTAATACTTTTGTCCGTTTTTGAGGGGTGGCGTAGTCTGCCTCCGATATCTCTAAAAATACTCCTTGATATTATCGCGCACGCACGCGATAAGACGGTCTATTGCTTCGACTGTGGACCACGCATTGTGGGGCGAGGCGAGCAGACGATAGGGGTCGCGCAGACGGAATAGGGGCGAGGAGGCATCCAAAGGCTCGCTCGAAAAGACGTCGAGAGCCGCTCCGCGAATCACGCCATTGTTGAGGGCTTCGGCAAGTGCCGCTTCGTTGATTATGCCACCACGTGCTACGTTGATAATCACGGCAGTAGGTTTCATCTTCGCGAGTTGCTCCGCTCCTATGAGATTGCGCGTGCGCTCGTTTAACGGGCAGTGTATCGAGATGACGTCTGCCCACGCGAGTAGTTCGTCGAGCGGCATCTGCTCATACTCCTCTTGACGAATAGTTCCCGATGTTGAGGCGTAGCGCACATTGCACCCAAAGGCGGTGGCGAGGCGTGCCACCTCGCGACCAATGTTTCCGAGTCCGATAACGCCCCAATTCTTGTCGTGAATCTGTCCTGTCGGACGGTCGAAGTTGAACATTCGGGGAGATGCCGAGTAGTCGCCACACTTGAAATAGCGGTCGTAATAGACCACCTCGCGCAAGAGTGCAAGAGCCGAACAGATGGTCGTTTCAGACACCGAGTGGGTCGAATAGCCGACAGCATTGCGTACCGGAATACCGAGTTCGGCAGCCGCATCGAGGTCGATATTGTTCATACCCGTTGCCGCCACGCAAATCAGGCGAAGACGGGGTAGTTGGCGCAGTTTTTCAGCATCGAGAATGGTCTTGTTGGCAATGATGACTTCGGCATCGCGACAACGTTCCAAAACCTCGTGTGGCTCGGTCGATTCGTATGCTGTGAAGTTGCCCAGAGCGGCTATCTCCGAGAGGTCGCGCCCACAAATGGAGTAGGCATCGAGAAATACAATATTAGGCTTCATATATCGTTGTCTTTTAATTCGTTAGTCAAGTTCTTCGATAAGCCCGCGAATCACTACCGAGGCGCATCCTATGCCGAAGAGGGCGGGGATGTAGGAGATAGTTCCTACATTGGATTTTTTGTTCTGCTCCTCGCAGAGAATCATCGCTCCCTCGCGTATCGGTTCGGGCGAAAATACCGCCTTGAATCCCTTGCGAATACCGATTTTGTGAAGACGCTTGCGCAACATGTGAGCCAGCGGGCAGTGGTGGGTCTTCGAAATGTCGCAAATCTCCATCTTCGTCGGGTCGGTCTTGGCTCCGGCACCCATCGAACTGACTATTGGGATGTTGCGGTCAAGCGCACCCTTGATTAACGCAAGTTTGGGCGAGAGGGTGTCGATGGCATCAACAACGTAGTCGAATGGTGCGGAGTCGAGTAGCGTGTATGTTTCGTCGTCTTTGATGTAACGATTTACTACTGTGAGATTTATGTCGGGGTTTATGTCGCGCAGACGCTCCGCAACGAGTTCTGCTTTCGGGCGACCTACGGTCGAGTGGAGGGCTATGAGTTGGCGGTTGATATTGCTTTCGCCAACCACATCGGCATCGGCTATGGTCATCGTGCCGACACCTGCACGAGCAATCATCTCGGCAGCGTAAGCACCTACGCCACCAAGCCCAACGACGAGGACATTTGCACCCCGCAAGGTGTTACATTTTTCGCTGCCTAAAAGCAGTTCAGTACGCTCCTGCCACATAATTTTATTACCAATTCCACAAAGTTAGTGAAATAATTGACAATTGACAATTGATAATCGAAAATAGTGCTGTCGCGGGGCGATTTTTAGCCCAATATTCTCTCGAAATTCGCCTTTGTGGCGGTGGCGAGTTGGTCGAGCGAAATGCCTCGCAATTCGGCTATACGCTCGTAGATTTCGACTATCGGAGTTAGACTTTCGTCGGTCTCGATAAATAGTTGGTCAAGAGGTGTTTGGCGTAGTGCTTCGATTGTCTTCGGGGAGCGAAATGTGCGCTCTCCAAACGAGAGAAAATAACCCCTCTCGATGGCGCGTTTTGCCTGCTCCGGAGAGCCGAGAAATCCGTGAAAGATTACCGCTCTCAAATGGTATTCCGCAAGCACCTTCATCATCTGCTCGAAGGTGCGCACGCAGTGCAAAACTACGGGCTTGCCAAGCGATTCTGCCAGAGCGAGTTGCTTGCGGAAAATCGCCATCTGTCGCTCACTATCGACCCCACACGCAGCATCAAGTCCGATTTCGCCCACAACATCGGCTGTGGCGACAAATGATTCAATCTCTGTAATTTCGAGAGAGGCGGCATCCCATGGATGTATGCCGATAGCGGTGGGAGAGATGACCTCGCAGGTCGGATGATGGGTGTGTATGTCGATAAGTTTTGCCATAAAAAACATTGCTACTGCAAAAATACAACTATTTTGACTTTTAACACGAAAAAAGAGTCCTATAATTCCTTTTTCCGCAGAATAAATTGTATATTTGCGCGTGATTTTAAGAGAAATTTTCAAAATAATTTATAACTTATTATTACTCAATTAAAAACATTCAAACAATGTCGAAAATCATTAAACTACGTAAGGGTTTAGACGTGAATCTTCAAGGCGTGGCAGAGAAGATGACGGTGCAGTTGCCGCTCTCTTCGGAGTATGCCGTTTCGCCTCTGGATTTCGAGGGCGTCACTCCCAAGATGTTGGTTAAGGTGGGCGACACGGTGAAGGCAGGTACGCCATTGTTCTTCTCGAAGAACGATGAGCGTATTTTGTTTACCTCTCCCGTGAGCGGTACCGTTTCGGCTGTGAATCGCGGAGAGAAGCGTAAGATTCTCAACGTGACCATCGCTGCCGATGCCAAGCAGTCTTATGAGGAGTTTGCAGTTCCCGAACTCTCGACAGCGAGCCGTGAAGAGGTTATCGCGCTACTGCTCAAATCGGGCTTGTGGCCGATGTTCATTCAGCGTCCGTATGGCGTTATCGCCAATCCGTCGGATGCACCCAAGGCTATCTTTGTGTCGGCGTTTGATAGCGCGCCGCTGGCTCCCGACTACAACTATGTTCTTGCGAGCGAGAAGCAGAATCTCCAAAAAGGTTTCGAGGTACTCGGCAAACTGACCGAGGGAAAGGTTCATCTCTCGGTCAATGCAAAGGCAGAGGGTGACTGGTCTTTTGTGAAGGGAGTTGAGTTGCATGCCTTTATGGGCAAGCACCCCGCAGGTAATGTCGGTGTACAGATTCACCACATCGACCCTATCAACAAGGGCGAGCGTGTCTGGACCGTTAATATCCAGGATGTGGCAATTATCGGTCGTCTCTTTGCAGAGGGTAAGGTCGATATGTCGAAGACTATCGCTGTTGCCGGCTCGGAGGTTGTTCGTCCGCAGTACCTGCGTATCGTGAGCGGTGCTCCGATTGCAGCAATTCTCAAAGATAATCTTCAACCGCAGGGCGAGGGTCAGTCGGTTCGCGTAATTTCGGGTAACGTACTTACGGGTACCAAGAGCGAGATGAACGGACATATCAACTTCTACGCCAATATGCTCTCGGTTATTCCGGAGGGTAACCACTACGAGATGCTGGGTTGGATGATGCCGCGTTTTGGCAAATTCTCGGTTTCGCGTGCATACTTCTCGTGGCTCTGCCCCAAGAAGGTCTATAACCTCGATACAAACCTCAATGGCGAGGAGCGTGCATTCGTGGTTACTGGTCTTTACGAGAAATATCTGCCGATGGATATCTATCCGATGCACCTGTTGAAGGCTATTCTCGCGGGCGATATCGATAAGATGGAGAATCTGGGTATCTACGAGGTTGTCGAGGAGGACTTCGCACTCTGCGAGTTTGTGGATCCTTCGAAGACCGATATGCAGCAGATTATCCGTCAGGGTATTAACTTAATGATTAAGGAGGGCGAGTAATGAAGGCACTTCGTAATATTGTTGATAAATTGAAGCCGACCTTCTCGAAGGGCGGTAAGTTGTCGTTCCTCGAATCGACATTCGATGGTTTCGAAACATTCTTGTTCGTTCCCAACAAGACTACGCAGAGCGGTGCTCACGTGCGCGACTGTATCGATATGAAGCGTACGATGATTGTCGTTGTGTTGGCTCTTGTCCCGGCTCTGTTGTTCGGTTGCTACAATACCGGTATTCAGGTCGGCTTGGAGGGATGGACAGCATTCTTCTATGGCTTGGTTCGCATTCTGCCGATGATTGCTACGACCTATATCGTGGGTCTTGGCATCGAGTTTACGGCAGCACAGTTGCGTGGCCACGCTATCAATGAGGGTTTCCTCGTGTCGGGTCTGCTGATTCCGCTCATTATGCCGGTAAGCACTCCGCTGTGGATGGTTGCTCTGGGTACTGCTTTTGCCGTAATCTTCGGCAAGGAGGTCTTCGGTGGTACGGGTATGAACGTCTTTAACCCCGCAATCTTGGCTCGTGCATTCGTATTCTTCGCCTACACTCCACAGATGTCGGGTGAGAAGGTATGGTACTCGGATTGGACTATGATGGGCGCGCAGGTTGACGGTGTTTCGGGTGCTACGGCTCTCGAACAGTTGGCAACCACCGGCTCGATGAAGTGGTCGGCTCTGGAAGCCTTCCTCGGCTTTATCCCCGGCTCGTTTGGTGAGACTTCGACTCTGGCAATCTTGATTGGTGCAGCGATTCTGCTCTTCACGGGTATCGCATCGTGGAAGACCATGGTGTCGGTATTTGTGGGTGGTGCAGCGACGGCATACCTCTTTGGTGCGCTCGGAGCATTCGACTATCCGGCATATCTCCACTTGTTGGTTGGCGGTTTTGCATTCGGAGCAGTCTTTATGGCTACCGACCCCGTAACCTCGGCACAGACCTCGACAGGTAAGTATATCGTCGGCTTTATGACCGGTGCGCTTGCAATCTTGATTCGCGTGGTCAATCCGGCATATCCTGAAGGCATGATGCTATCGATTCTCTTTATGAATGCGTTGGCTCCGCTGGTTGATTATTTCGTGGTCGAGGCGAATATCCGTCGCAGAAAAAATCGTGTAAAACTCGTAAAATAGGAGGATGAGCAATATGGCAAAATTTAATACAAACAGTAATACCTATATTATCATCTACTCGGTGGTAATGGTGGTAATCGTTGCAGTTCTCCTCTCGTTGGCGGCTCTCGGTTTGAAGTCGCGTCAGGATGCAAATATTCTCAATGAGAAGAAGACGCAGATTGTGAAGGCTCTGGGTTACGACCCTGCGACTGTCCTTTATGACGATGTTGTTGCGGAGGCTGCTCTGCTCGACGCAGAGGGTAAGACTACCAGTGACGATGTGGCAAAGGTATTCGAAGCATTGCAGGATGTGAAGGGCTCGTATGCTGCGGGCTCGTTCCCCATCTTCAAGGCAAAGGATGGTAGTGTAGTGGTGCCTCTCTATGGTAACGGTCTGTGGGGTCCCGTGTGGGGCTATATCGCACTCGATACCGATATGAACACCGTTAAGGGTGTAGTATTCGACCACTCCGGCGAGACTCCGGGTCTGGGTGCAGAGATTACCACTGCAAAACATCAGGCTCAATATGTCGGCAAGAGTGTCTATGAGGGCAATGACCTCGTAGGTGTCATCTTGAAGAAGGGTGGTGCCGATAAGTCTAATCCTCACGAGGTTGATGCCATTACAGGCGGTACCAAGACTTCTGACGGTGTGACTGCTATGATTCACACGAGCCTTAACTATTACAAACCCTACTTCGATGCAGTGCGTGCCGCACAGAATGCAGCCGAGGAGGCAGTGTCTAACGAATTAAACACAGAGAACAATGAGCAGTAAGAGTTTGAAAAATCTGACGGCACCGCTCAGCGGTCAAAACCCCGTCATCGTTCAGATACTCGGTATCTGTTCGGCATTGGCTGTTACCGTGCAACTCAAACCTGCTATTGTCATGGGTTTGTCGGTAATGGTTGTTACGGCGTTCTCCAACCTTGTGATGTCGTTGCTGCGTAACGGTGTTCCCGCACGTATCCGCATCATCGTTCAGTTGGTTGTCATCGCTACATTGGTAATTTTGGTGGACCAGGTGTTGAAGGCATTTGTCTATGATGTGTCGAAGCAACTCTCGGTCTATGTGGGTCTTATCATCACCAACTGTATCGTGATGGGTCGTGTTGAGGCATTCGCTCTCGGCAATAAACCCTGGGATTCGTTCCTTGATGGTATCGGTAATGGTTTGGGTTATGCAATGATTCTTGTGATTATCGCCTTCTTCCGCGAGTTGCTCGGATCGGGTTGCCTTTTGGGCTTCCGTGTGATTCCGGAGTCGTGGTATCTTGCCGAGGGTGGTTTCTACTCGAATTGCGGAATTATGCTCTTCCCGCCGATGGCTTTGATTTTGGTTGGTTGCATTATCTGGGCTCACCGCTCGTTCAATAAGGATTTACAGGAAAAATAGGAGGGTAGTGTATGGAAACTTTGAATTTGTTTATCAATTCGATTTTTATCGATAACATGGTGTTCGCATTCTTCTTCGGAATGTGTTCATACATTGCCGTGTCGAAGAGTGTAAAGACGGCTCTCGGTCTGGGTTTGGCGGTTACCTTCGTGCAGACTATGACCGTGCCTTTGAACTACCTGCTCAACAAGTATGTTCTGGCTCCCAATGCGTTGGTTGAGGGTGTTGATTTGAGTTTCTTGTCGTTCATCATCTTCATCGCCGTTATTGCAGCATTTGTGCAGTTGGTGGAGATGGTTGTCGAGAAGTTCTCGCCCACGCTTTATAGTCAGTTGGGTATCTTCCTGCCGCTTATCGCTGTGAACTGTGCCATTATGGGTGGCTCGCTCTTTATGCAGCAGATGGTCGGCAATGGCGAGATTAACAACTTCGGTCAGTCGGTGGTTTACGGTCTGGGTTCGGGTATTGGCTGGTGGATTGCTATCGTTATGATGGCTGCTATCCGTGAGCGCATTACCTACTCGCACGTTCCCGCTGCGCTGAAGGGTCCCGGTATCGCATTTATTATCACAGGTCTGTTGGGTATCGCCTTTATGATATTCTCGGGTATTCAGTTGTAAACCTTTAAAAAGAGTAAAAGAAGATGACAAAAGTAATTATTGTTGCAATCGTTGCCTTTCTTGTGGTGACGCTTCTGCTCGTTGCGTTGCTTCTCTTTGCAAAGGCAAAACTCACTACATCGGGTAGTGTCACTATTGATATTAACGATGGTGAGCGTGTAATCGAGGCGGAGAGTGGCTCAACACTGCTCTCGACTCTGGCAAACCATCAGGTATTCCTGCCGTCGGCTTGTGGTGGCGGTGGTTCGTGTGGTATGTGTAAGTGCCAGGTGCTGGAGGGCGGCGGCGAGATTCTGCCCACCGAGACCGGATTTATCAACCGCAAGATGGCGAAGGAGCATTGGCGTCTGGGCTGTCAGGTTAAGGTTAAGGAGAATCTGAAGATTCGTGTTCCCGAGAGTGTTCTCGGCGTGAAGAAGTGGGAGTGTGAGGTTATCTCTAACCGTAACATCTCGACCTTCCTCAAGGAGTTCGTTGTTAAGTTGCCCGAGGGCGAGAATCTGAACTTCCGCAGTGGTGGTTACATTCAGATTGATATCCCGCAGTACGATCAGATTAAGTTCTCGGATATGGATATCGACGAGCAGTTCCGCGAGGATTGGGATAAGTTCAAGATGTGGGATTTGGTAACTACCAACCCCGAGCCTACGTTCCGTGCATACTCGATGGCTAACCACCCTGCCGAGGGTAATATCATTATGCTTAACATTCGTATCGCAACCCCGCCGTTTGACCGTGTGAATGGTGGCTTTATGAAGGTTAATCCGGGTATCTGCTCCTCGTATGTCTTCTCGCGCAAGCCGGGCGATAAGGTTACCATTTCGGGTCCTTACGGAGAGTTCTTCCTCGATGAGAATCTGCCCGATACCCAGGAGTTGATCTTCATCGGTGGTGGTGCAGGTATGGCTCCTATGCGTAGCCACTTGATGCACCTGTTCAAGACCGAGAAGACCAAGCGTCCCGTATCGTTCTGGTATGGTGCCCGCGCACTGAAGGAGGCTCCCTATATGGATGAGTTCCACCAGATCGAGGAGGAGTTCCCCAACTTCAAGATGAACTTGGCACTTGACCGTCCTGATCCCGATGCTGATGCCAAGGGTGTGGCATACACCGCAGGATTCGTTCATAACGTGCTTTACGAGAACTATCTCAAGAACCACGAGGCTCCGGAGGATTGTATCTACCTGATGTGTGGACCCCCGATGATGATTGGCGCGGTTGTGAATATGCTCGATTCGCTGGGCGTTCCGCCGGAGAACATTCTTTATGATAATTTTGGTTCGTAGTGAGAGCCGAGAAAAAGTGATGCACCCGTAGGGTGTAAATGAAAAGGAGAGAGGTTGTAGTGTTTACACTAAAATACCTCTCTCTTTTTTATTTACGGATTTCGAAGAAATCTTTTTTGCTTTTTCTTTGCCGAGCGCCCGCCAAAGTCACGGCACGGAAGCGAAGCGTGTGCCGTAACTTTGGATAAAACCTCTCCGCACTTGTTGAGGAGGAATGTATGAAATACCGAGTTTGCGGATATTTTGCAGATATTTTGCAGACCCGGTTTTTTTCTGTAACTTTTGCAAGAAAAGATAACTCGCTTAGAATAAATCGGTTGGTCGGATTGCTTGAAAATTGGGTAACGAGATAGCAACCGTTCGTATTTCTGAGTTCTTCATTACTT
>SUZF01000015.1 GCA_015060065.1 Rikenellaceae bacterium
AAAACAGGGGAGGAGTTTTTTTGTTCCCACGCCTTCCACGCCTTCCACGCCTCCCACGCCTCCCACGCCTCCCCAGTTTCCCCAGTTTCCCCATAAGCAGTCGCAGACTGCGCTCCCCATTATCCCCAGAGAAATAAAAAGGGGCAAAGAGAAAATGGCGGTGGAGGGGTTACTCCTTGCCGCCATATTCCATCAGATACGCCTTGATAAAGTCGTCGATTTCTCCGTTCATCACAGCCTCGACATTGGATGTTTGCCAGCCTGTGCGGTGGTCTTTCACGCGTCGGTCGTCGAAGACGTATGAGCGGATTTGCGACCCCCATTCGATGCGTTTCTTGGTCGCTTCGAGGGCTTGTTGTGTCGCCCTTCGCTTGTCTAACTCTCGCTGATAGAGTTTCGAGCGGAGTATGCGCATAGCATTCTCGCGGTTCATAAGTTGTGAGCGGGTCTCGGTATTCTCGATAAGGAACTCCACCGGCTCGCCCGTGTCGGCATCCTTGCCGTGGTAGCGCAGGCGCACACCCGTCTCGACCTTATTTACGTTCTGACCGCCCGCTCCGGATGAGCGATAGGTGTCCCACTCGATATCGGCAGGGTTGATTGTTATCTCGATGCTGTCATCCACTGCGGGCGACACGAATACCGACACGAAGGTTGTTTGTCGCTTGTTGTTGGCATTGAATGGCGATAGGCGCACCATACGATGCACTCCATTCTCGCTTTTGAGATATCCGTAGGCGAAGTCGCCCTCGAACTCTATGGTACAGGATTTCACACCCACCTCATCGCCTGCCTGATAGTCTAACACCTTGACCTTGTAGCCGTGAGCCTCGCCCCAGCGGGTGTATAGACGTAGCAGCATATCTGCCCAATCGAGAGCCTCCGTTCCTCCGGCTCCGGCATTGATATCTATGATGGCTCCGAGTTTATCCTCGTCGCTGCGTAGCATGTTGCGCAGTTCGAGAGCCTCGACCGCTTCGAGTGTGGTGTTGTAGTGAGCCTCCAACTCCTCCTCGGAGGCAAGACCTTCGCTGACAAAGTCGGGCATCAGTCCGAGATCTTCGACGAGTTTGGCAAGCCTGTCATAATCCTCGACCCAACTCTTGATAGCAGCAACCTTGCGCAGTTGCTGCTCGGCACTTTCGGGATTCTTCCAGAAGTCCGGCTCAAAGGTCTTCTCCTCTTCGTTGCAGAGGTCTATGCGTTTCTGGTCGATGTCAAAGACACCTCCCCAGCGTATCCAGACGCCTTACAACTTCTCTAATCTGTTCTTCGGAAATCATCTTATTCTAAAATCGACAATTATAGTTGATTTAGACTCCCTAATTATCAATTGTCAATTGTCAATTATCAATTAAATTGATTATTCTATCTCCCAATCAAAACCATCCTTGCGGTCTTTTACGCGGATGCCTATGGCGGTCAGTTCGTCGCGAATCTTGTCCGACGTTGCCCAATCCTTGTTCGCCTTGGCTGTCATGCGCATTTCGAGCAACATATTGACTAACGGAGTGACCATATCCTTGCCACCCGACGCCGTTGCCGACTTCTCGTCACGCAGACCGAGAATGTCGAACACCCAACGATTCATAACCGATTTCAGGCTCTCCAAATCCTCGGCAGAGATGGTCTGCTGACCCTCGGCAATCTGGTTGATTATGCGTACCCAGTCGAAGAGTATCGAGATGACGATAGGTGAGTTCAAGTCGTCATCCATAGCCTCGCGACACGCTCCGTCGAGGGTCGAAACATCAATCGAAGATGTTGCCGACGGCTTCAATTTGCCCAAGGTCTCGACACCCTTCATCAGGCGGTCAAGACCCTTCTCGGCGGCTTGTAGTGCGGCATTCGAGAAGTCGAGAGTCGAGCGGTAGTGTGCCTGCAAGACAAAGAAACGAATCGTCATGGGCGAGTAGGGCTGCTCCAACTTGTCGTGAGTGCCGTTGAATAACTCCTCCAAGGTGATGAAGTTGCCATACGACTTGCCCATCTTCTTGCCGTCGATGGTAATCATATTATTGTGCAACCAGTAGCGAGCCGAGTCGCGACCCAACGCTGCCGTAGCCTGTGCAATCTCGCACTCGTGGTGGGGGAACATCAAGTCCATACCGCCACCGTGAATGTCGAACTGCTCTCCCAGATATTTGCAACTCATGGCCGAACACTCCATGTGCCAGCCGGGGAAACCTTCGCTCCACGGAGAGGGCCAACGCATAATATGTTCGGGCGAAGCCTTCTTCCAGAGGGCAAAGTCGAATGAGTGGCGTTTGTCGCTCTGTCCGTCGAGTTCGCGGGTGTTGGTTACTATATCGTCGAGGTTTCTGCCCGACAGTTTGCCGTAGTGGTAATCCTTGTTGTACTTCTCGACATCGAAATATACCGAGCCGTTGGATTCGTAGGCGTAGCCGGCATCCCAGATGCGCTTTACAAACTCTATCTGCTCGATGATATGACCCGATGCGTGAGGCTCAATCGAGGGTGTTAGGACATTCAACTCGTCCATGGCACGGTGGTATCGCTCGGTGTAGTAGTGTGCCACCTCCATAGGCTCCAACTGCTCCAAGCGAGCCTTCTTTGCGATTTTGTCCTCGCCTTCGTCGGCATCATGCTCCAAGTGACCTACGTCGGTAATGTTGCGCACGTAGCGCACCTTGTAGCCCTCGGCTTTCAGATAGCGGAACAGCAGGTCGAAGGTTACAGCGGGGCGAGTGTGACCCAAGTGGGGGTCGCCATATACCGTGGGACCACATACGTACATACCTACACGTCCTTCGTTCAGAGGCTCAAAGAGTTCCTTGCGACGAGTAAGCGTATTGTATAAAACGAGTTTTGTTGCCATATTTTTTGTGCAAAATTTTATTTCTTGCAAAGATAACGCAAGCATTTGAAAATTCAAAATTCGGAATTCAGAATTAACAGACCAGTTCGGCTTTTAGTGGATTATGGGGATTATGGGGATTATGGGGAGTCCTTAACATTCTTAATCGTGCCGAATCAAAATCAAGAGTGCCGGCAATCTGCTCGAAACAGACATGCAGGCACTCCGTTTATATCTGCTCCCCACCGAGGGGACTTGTCGTTATCTGATTCTGCTATCTGCGGCGTAGCACTCAAACCACGGGTTACGCAGGTCTTCCTTGTTGTAGCGGAAGGTGGAGCCATCTTCGAGATTGCGGGTGCTGCCGCCCGTCTCGGCAAGAATAAGTTCCCCGGCAGCCGTATCCCATTCGTAGGTCTGGCTGGTACGTACATAGTAATCGACCGTACCCTCGGCAAGCATACAGAACTTGTAGGAACTGCCCTGCTCGACCACTTCGAGGTCGGGATGTTGCTCGCGCAATGATGCGACATATTCTGCCGTTTCGGGGGTCTGATGTGAGCGTGATAACGCTACTCGCGGAGCCGTGCGATTGTCGCTGGCAAGCGGAAGAGAACGCCACGAAGCCGAAAAATCGGTATAGTGGTGTGACGCCTCCGACGAAGGCTCGATTCCGGTTACTAAATGCGCACCGTGACCGCGCTCGCCGATATACATCTTGTGGTAGTAGGGTACATAGACCACCGAGCCGACACACTCGTTATCCTGCATCAGCGCGATATTGACCGTAAATTCGTTGTTGCCCTTAATGAACTCAACGGTGCCATCCAGCGGATCCACCAACCAGAACAACTCCCAATTTTGACGCTCCTCATATAGCATCTCGCGACCCTCCTCGCTCAAAATCGGGATGCGGGTAGCACCGAGCGCCTCCTTGATTTTGCTGTGAGCCAGACGGTCTGCAACGGTAATCGGAGTACGATCGTTCTTGACGCTGATATCGTAGTCGTCATGATTCTTGTAAATCTTCATAATCTCGGCACCTGCCTTTACGGCCGCATTGACCGCCATCTCGATAAGGTAGGCGCGAATTTCGTCAGTTATTATCATTTCGGTAGTTTGATAATTCATTTGTTCCTCTTTTGTAAAGATAACGATTATTTTCGAATTTGCCATACGCGTGGTAATAAATTTTTGCAAAAAAGATATAAAGTGTCGCCATATCCGACAGGAATCTCCCTCCGGTGAGTCAGAATTATATGTGCTACGTAGGTAAAGACGATAATGGAGAGCAGTGAGAGCGCCACAAGGAGCAGTGGCTCGGTGGCGATGCCGAGCATTGCCAAAAGGATGGATATCGTGGCAGCCACGATAAGCAGTGCCGAGATTATATGCCCGATTCTGGCGTGAGAGTTACCGCTGACAGCAATCGGCTCAAAGAGCATGCGAAGAGCCAAGCGGTTGGTGGCATCGCTGCCTGCAACTCCATTGAACTCGTCAAGCAGGGTGCGCGGATAGAGCGTGACGCTCGCTCCGACATCGCTCGAAATGGCTTGTGGAGGCTCGTGTGAGGTTGTGGATAACTCGATAATTAGTCGCTCGATACCGCCCGGCACAACCTTTTCGTCGCCCCAAAGAGGGAGGATGTAGTCGTAGGTCGCCACATCAAAAGCCGCATCCAAATCGCTCTTGTCGCCTGTCGTGGCGACATCCAAAAGCAGTAATCGACGATAACACCGGCTTGCCGAGCGATACATTCTGCGCACACGCGGAGTATGACGGTCGCCCGACATCCTGCCATCGACAGCAATCATCCGATAGGAGGTAATCATTTGTCGCAGAGAGTCGGGTTGTCGCAACGAGTCTGCCACGACAATAACTTCATAGTCGGGATATTCGACCGAGAGTAGATTTCGCAGACGCTCCGCTCTGCCCGTATCCCGGCACAGTAAAGATATACCGATGCGACTCACTCCGTTATCTATGGAGTTATGAGCCGAGGCGAAGAGTGAGTGTCGATGATTGCCTTCCCGAATAAGGAAGAGTGTTCGGAAGAGCCGAATGAGGATGCCGACGGATATAAGAAGTATCAAGGTGGATATTATAATTGAGGAATACATACTATGCGACGTTTATAGGTGGCAACAAGACGCTCGGCATACCGCCCTTCGAGATTGCCGAAGAGCCTTTCGAGAGCCGAGGCGGAGTAGCCTTCGAATGCAAGATATCGGCAGAGAGAGCGACGTTCTGAAAGTGTCAGAGAGTGAATACACTCGGCAATCTCGCTGTGGGCGAGAGATGAATGCATGGAGATAAGTGCGTGGAGAGCCTCGTGAGCAATACTTTCGTTGCTATCGGTGACGGCAATGTCGAGTAGCAGAGGTTTTACCTCGCTCATTCCGAATACTTTGGCTATGTTGAGTCCGATGATGCGCAGATTGTGGCTCTTCGAGGCGAGTAGTGGCTCGCAAGCCACGGGTAACAAACCCCGTCGCAACAGAGCCATAACTTCGGCAACCTCGAATCCATTGAGAGGTTGCGGATACTCTGCAAGTTCGCGCAGTGCCGATGAGGAGTCGGCAGCGATACGTATTATCAGAGCGTAGAATCGGGTAAAGCGGTTGCTATCGTCGGAATATCGGTCAATTCGGGAGATAGCGTATGGTGTTGCCGGTATCGAGGCGAGGCGAGAGATGTATTCGGCACGACGAAAACCTCGATGCCTCTTGGCTTGTTGCAGAAGCCATCGGTCTATTCCGTTGTCGGAAGCAATGCGTCCGATAATGGCAGCATCGGGTCCATATACCGCAGAGGCAACCTTCGCCAATACACGCGAGAGAATCTCCTTGGCTCCGCGACGCTCAATCATCGGGAAACGCGACGGCAGGCTCTCGTTTGAGAGAATTATGGCAGTCACGATACGCATATATCGTTGCGAGAGCAACTTCTCGAATCGATGGAGATGATTCGTGCGCCACTTCACAACCTGCGCCCATGCGATAAGCACGATAAGCGTGGAGGCAAGCAGTATGGTGTATATATAGTATATGTATGTTAATGCGTTCATCATCTCTTTGCGGGCTGTGAGTCGATAACTTCGCGTATTTTGCGACGTAATCGACGGATGTTGGTGGGAAAGGTAATGTATTGACTTGCTCCACATTCCAATAGACTCAACACTGCCCTCTCGGAGTGTTGCCACGAGAGGACAAACAACGAAGGGCGTCGCAACCCCTTCGGGCGCAGTGTGGATGTCGGCTCCGAGCCGTCGAAAAACGGAAATAAATCGAGCATGATGACCAAATCGAAAAGTCCCTGCCGGCATCTGTTGTCAGCCTCGTCAAGCCGTTGAGAGGTATGAACCTCGACCTCCATGTCGGCAAGCAACGAGGCGGTCATCTCGCGAAGTAGCGGGTCGGAGCCGGTAATGAGAACTTTTTTCATAACTATCGAAGGTTTGAATCCCAGCGCAATCACCGAAAAATATGCCAAAAACAAAATTTCTTTGAAAAAAGTTTGACGGAATGTTGTTTGTATATCAAAAATGACTATCTTTGCAGTCCGAAATTATGTCAAAACTGATATAACTTTAAGATTAAATGTACGTAATAGTAGAAATTGCAGGTCAGCAATTCAAGGCTGAAAAGGGTCGTAAGCTCTATGTTCACCGTCTTTCGGGCGAGGAGAACTCGTCCATGAGCTTCGACAAGGTCCTGCTTGTAGACAATGGCGGTCAGGTTAAGGTAGGCGCACCTGTTGTAAAAGGCGCCTCGGTACAGTGTAAAATCCTCAAACACCTCAAAGATGACAAAGTCTTGGTGTTTAAGAAGAAGCGCAGAACAGGTTACCAGAAGTGTAATGGTCACCGTCAGTATCTGACACAGATTCTCGTAGAGGAGATTGTTGCATAATTAAAAATTAGAGAAAAATGGCACACAAAAAAGGTGTAGGTAGTTCGAAGAACGGTCGTGAGTCAGAGAGCAAACGACTTGGCGTTAAACTTTTCGGTGGTCAGTTCGCTAAGGCAGGCAACATCATCGTTCGTCAGAGAGGTACGGTTCACAATCCGGGTAACAATGTAGGTATGGGTAAGGATCACACCCTCTTCGCATTGGTAAACGGTACGGTAGTATTCTGCAAGAAGGCTTCCGGAAAATCGTACGTTAGTGTAACTCCGGTAGAGTAATCTCCGTTGGTAGTAACAAAAATTAAGGTTCCCGAAGTTCGGGAACCTTAATTTTTGTTGCATCAATGCTTTTTCGCCCGCTTAAATTATCAACCCTGACCCTCGGATTTCGGGGTGCCTTGATGCGTTCCGCTGCGACGAAGCAGGCGAGTGTAGAGTTTGTCTCCACTGATAGCGAAGAGATGGTTGCCGGCAAAGGCTATCGACTCTGCCGAGCCTTCGGGGAGTGACAGTATGACGCGCACACGGCCATTCTGGTCACAAATCTGTATGCCGATACTCGTGGCTGCATAGAGATAGCCCTTTGCATCGAAGAGAATCTGCCCGGCATCGGTGTAGAGATAGTAGAACTCCTGCCCGAAAGATTGCTTGCCGTCGGGGGTATTGATATACTGCCATACCCAATTGCTGCCCTCTCGGCGCACAGCACTACGTGTGCCTCCGGGGTAGAGAGCCGTATAGGGCGACGGCAACGCGATGCGACCTTTGATTCTCGTGACCTTGCCAGAGGTTGTGACCGCCTCGTTGCGCTTGCCCATGCGGAGAATTACCTGCTCATCGTTGTAGGGGTAAAGCATCGCTCCCTCCGCCAGATTATCAGCGATACAGCACCAACCCTCTCCGGGGATGATGATGTCGTTCAGCGACTTGTTACCGCTTCTGCCGGCCTTCACGCCCGACTGCCAATCGTGCCATAGCCAACGCATAACTTTTGTCATTATGGCGCGTCCGTTTTTGCCCGAATGTCCGCCCTTGTCCCATTGGTGGCGCACGTCATAGCCGGCAAATTTCAGAGCCGAGAGCATCAATGTATTATACTCGAACCAACTGCCAAAGAGGGGATTCCATGTGTCTTTGTCGTTATCTTGCAGGAAGATACGCAGTGCGCGAGGCTCGCCCTTGCGAATGATTGCAGGGTATTGGTCGCCACCGCGGAAGGGGACGAATGTTCCACACATTGCATAGACTCGCGCGAACATATCCGGTCGTTGCCATGCGGCATTGAAGGCGCAGATGCCTCCACTGCTGCTTCCTGTGATGGCACGCATTGATGCATCTTTTGAGAGGATTATTGCCCTGCCGTCGGCACACGTCATTCGTTCCACTTTGGGCAGTACCTCTGTTTCGAGGAAGTGGGCAAATCTGCCATCCATGCGGTCGTATTCGTTGCTGCGGTTGTAACGCACAACCTCTCCGTTAGCGTTGTGGATACGTCCGGGACGTACCACTACGGCAATGGCCACGGGCATACTCCCCTCTGCTACCAGAGAGTCGATACACTCCGCCAAGACCTTTTCCTGACTATCGGTGCCGACAATGAGTGCTGCCGGAGTTGAGCCGTCATACTGCTTGGGAACGTAGATTTTTATCTCGCGGTCGGTTCCCGGATACGTCTTCGACTCGCGCATTTCGAGCGTGAGTATCTCGCCATTATAGGCAGTAGCGACAAACGGCAACAGCGTCGCCAATACAAACAGAGCGCATAATTTTTTCATAGGCCGGTCATTTATAAGGTTATGGACAAAGATAGTGAAAAAAAAAGATTGTCAGAACAACATCCTGACAATCTTCTCTCCTTCGGGTAGTAATCTCCGAAGATACTATTTGATACGCTCGTAGTACTCGCGGGTGCGGGTATCGACACGAATCTTGTCGCCCGTGTTGATGAACAAGGGAACCTTGATGGTTGCGCCGGTATTCACGGTTGCGGGTTTGAGCGAGTTAGTCGAAGCGGTATCGCCCTTGATGCCCGGCTCGGTATAGGTAACCTCCATATCTACAATCGGGGGCAACTCTGCCGAGAGAACGGTCTCCTTCTCGGTGTGGAACATAACCTCCACAACCTGACCGTCAGCCATAAGGTCGTAGTTGTTGATAAGCTCCTTCTCGATATTAATCTCCTCGAAGGTCTCGCAGTGCATAAAGTGTGCACCGAGGTCATCCTCATAGGTGAACTGATAGGGACGACGCTCAACACGTACCTGCTCAATCTTTTGTCCTACCGACGAGAAGGTGTTTTCGAGAACGCGACCATTTTCGAGGTTTTTGAGTTTTGAACGAACAAAAGCGGGGCCTTTGCCCGGCTTGCAGTGCTGGAAATCGACAACAAGGAAAGTCTTGCCATCCATCTCGATGCACATACCGATTTTGATATCAGCAGCTGTAATTGTCATAATGATTTGTATTATTTATAATTAACGTGTTCCTTTTCGTGCCACAAAGATATAAAACAATTCTCAATTCTCAATTCTCAATCAACAATTAAGAGTTTTTTTCTATAAAAATTCGCTTTTCCTCTTCCTTGTAACCTCTTCCCTATCTCACTATTTGCTATTAACTTCCTCCTATTCGCCCTTCCATTCGTAGTGGGGTTGGCGGATGCCTATGTGTGCAATCACTCTCTCGACGACTGTCCGGCACGCCTCCTCGATAGTCGTGGGGTGCGAGTAGAACGAGGGCGAGGCGGGGATGATGATGGCGCCAGCCTCGGTCAGTGTGGTCATATTGCGCAGGTGTATGAGTGAGTATGGAGCCTCGCGCACGACTAAAAGAAGTCGTCTGCGCTCTTTGAGCATAACATCCGCAGCCCGCTCGATGAGGCTCTGCGAGAGTCCGTGCGCTATGCGACCCAGAGTGCCAACAGACGAAGGAACGACCACCATGGCATCGTATGATGCCGAGCCACTTGCCACGGGGGCAAAGAGGTCGTGGTTGTCGTAAATCTTGATGCGCTCGTCTTGTGGAATATCCACCCCCTCGAAAGCGACAACCTCGCGTGCCGTGTCGCTGAACACGAGTGCAATTTGCTCGACTTCGGGCGCGCGCAACAGTGCCTCGATGGTCAATCGGGCATATATCGAGCCGCTGGCTCCCGTTATGGCTACAATAACTTTCATACGGCTACTATAACTCTATAATTCTACACTTCCATCCCTTTTTCTTCACAAATTCGAGTGTGCGGGTCAGGGCGTATGACATATTGCGGAAGGCTTTGTCGCTATCGTGAAAGACCACTATCGACCCTGGTTCTATGCGGTCGATGACATTGTGCAGAACACGACGGGGCGAAAGCCTACGATTGTAGTCGTGCGATACGATGCTCCACATCACAATCTTGTAGCGTTTTGCCACAGCACGCATTTGTGCCGGTGTTACGCGGGCGTAGGGTGGTCGGAAGAGTTCGCTCTTCAAGATGCTGTCAGCATAATCCACATCTTCGAGGTAGCGTTCAAGCGACATTCCCCATCCCTTTTGGTGGGAGTAGGTGTGGTTACCGATTTTATGCCCTGCGGCAAGAATCTTCTGATAGAGGTCAGGGTATAGTTCGGCATTCTTGCCCAGCACGAAGAAGGTCGCCTTGGCATCGTACTTTTCGAGTGTCGCGAGAATCCATTCGGTAACACCCGGTGTGGGTCCGTCGTCGAATGTGAGATATACTCCATTCGGGTCGTCTAAATGCCACGTCGAGTCGGGAATCATATATTTCAGTACTCTATCGACAATCTTCAACATCGCTCTGCCACTTTTTTTAGCGAATCCTTTTCGCTCGTAATTTTTAATTTACATATACTGCTCTGAAATACTCCTCGAAGAGAGTTCGTGCGCGGTCGAGTTGTTCGGGTGTATTCTCTTTTACCCCGCGGAGTTTGTATTCTTGTCCCATTGCCTCGTACTTATGAACGCCGAGGGTGTGGTAGGGTAGAATCTCCACCCGTTCCAACATCTCGAAGTCTTTGAGATGCTCGCCCAATGCTCGGATATCCTCCTCGCTGTCGCTGTACCCCGGTACCAAGACATAACGCATCCAAAAGGGCTTTTTATTGTTTTCGAGCCACTCTGCCGTGCGAAGGGTCTGCTCATTACTGCGCTCGGTAAGGCGGAGATGCTGTGCCGGATTATGCTCCTTGATGTCGAGCAAAACCAAATCGACCAACGAGAACAACTCCTCGACCTTCGGATTCCAGATTGAGCCATTCGTGTCGATGCAGACATGGATGCCCTGCTCTTTGAGTCGCTTCACGAGCGGAATCAGAGCCTCTGCCTGCACGGTCGGCTCGCCACCACTGAATGTCACTCCTCCCTTCTTGCCGAAGAAGGGCTTTTCGCTTACCGCCATATCGACAATGTGGTCGATAGAGGTCTCTTTTGCCTCGCCACGCAGGTCCATGGTGTCGGGGTTAGCGCAGTAAAGACAACGAAAATTGCAGCCTTGCAGGAAGACTACAAGACGCAATCCCGGACCATCGAAGGTGCCAAGCGATTCGTATGAGTGGACTTTCAGTTGCATATACATCTATTAGAAAACAAGGCTGCCCGACCCCGATAGGTCGGGCAGCCCTCTATCGAAGTAATTCTTACATTCTCTCGTGGAAACTGCGCGAGATAACCTCCAACTGATGCTCGCGGCTCAACTTCGTGAAATTCACGGCATAGCCCGAAACACGAATCGTGAGTTGGGGATACTTCTCCGGATGCTCCATTGCATCGAGCAACATCTCGCGATTGAGAACATTCACGTTGAGGTGGTGCGCACCCTTCGTGAAGTAGCCATCCATCATCGTTACGAGATTCTCGATACGTGTCGCCTCATCCACACCCAACGACTTCGGTACAATCGAGAAGGTGTTGGAGATACCATCCTGCGAGTCGCGGTAACGCAACTTCGCCACCGACGAGAGCGATGCTACGGCTCCGCACTTGTCGCGTCCGTGCATCGGGTTTGCTCCCGGTGCAAATGCTACGCCCTTCTGGCGACCATCGGGTGTTGCGCCCGTCTTCTTGCCGTACATCACATTTGAGGTGATGGTCAGCAACGACAACGTCGGCTGTGCGCCCTTGTAGATGGGGTGCTTCTTCAACTCCTCGTTGAAGTAATATACGAGATCCACGCCGAGGTGATCGACACGGTCGTCGTTGTTGCCGAACATCGGGAACTCCTTCTCAATCTCGAAAGACTCGGTCAGACCCAACTCGTTGCGCTTAACGGTTACCTTGCCATACTTGATTGCCGACAGAGAGTCGAGGGCAATCGACAGACCTGCAACACCATACGCAAGGTTGATTCGCGGATTGGTGTCGATAAGAGCCATCTGTGCCTTCTCGTAGTAGTATTTGTCGTGCATATAGTGGATGATGTTCATCGCATCGTTATAGACACGTGCCACCTCCGAGAGTACCTTCTTGTAGTTCGAGAGTACCTCCTCGTAGTTCAGCAGGTCGCCCATAAGTGTCGGGATTCCCTTGACAATAAGTGTGCCCGTATTCTCGCAACGACCACCATTGATAGCCAACAGCAGAGCCTTGGCAAGGTTGCAACGCGCACCGAAGAACTGAATCTGGCGACCGATTGCCTGATACGATACGCAGCAGGCGATACCATAGTCGTCACAGAAACGCACCTCACGCATCAGGTCGTCGTTCTCGTACTGAATCGACGAAGTATCAATCGAAACCTTTGCACAGAAGGTCTTGAAGCCTTCGGGCAACTCCGGACTCCAAAGTACGGTCATGTTGGGTTCGGGCGAGGGTCCGAGGTTGTAGAGCGTCTGCAAGAAGCGGAACGAGGTCTTGGTAACCTTGGTACGTCCGTCGTTGAAACGGCCACCGATAGCCTCGGTAATCCATGTCGGGTCACCGGCAAAGATGTCGTTGTAGGATTGCATACGCAGGTGGCGGACCATACGCAACTTGATTACGAATTGGTCAATCAACTCCTGTGCAAACTCCTCGGTGATGTTGCCCTTGTCGAGGTCGTACTGGATATAGATATCGAGGAACGACGATACGTTTCCGAGTGACATGGCGGCTCCGTCCTGCTCCTTGACTGCTGCGAGGTATGCCATATAGACCCACTGCACAGCCTCTTGTGCAGATGTGGCGGGACGGTTCAAATCCAAGCCGTACATCTGACCCAGCGTGAGCATCTCCTTCAATGCCTTGATTTGCTCTGCGACCTCCTCGCGAAGGCGTATCGTAGCATCGCTCATGGGCGACAAAAGTCCGCTCAAATCCTCCTGCTTTGCCTCGATAAGGCGGTCAATGCCGTAGAGAGCCAAGCGACGATAGTCGCCGATTATGCGTCCGCGGGCGTAGTTATCGGGCAGACCCGTGAGGAATCCCAACGAGCGGAATGTGCGGATTTCGGGTGTATAGACATCGAAAACTCCGTCGTTGTGGGTCTTGCGATAGTGCGAGAAAATCTCCTTTACCTTCTCATCGACATCGACACCCTGCTCTTTGCAGGCGCGAGCCACAACATTGATACCTCCGAAGGGCTTGATTGCACGTTTGAGCAACTCATCGGTCTGCAATCCGACGATAAGTTCGTTTTCGCGGTCGATGTAACCTGCTCCGTGCGAGGTAATTGTCGATACGGTCTTATTATCGAGTGAGCGAACTCCTCCGTTTGCACGCTCCTCTTCGAGTGCCGCGAGGCACTTATTCCAAACTTTCATTGTACGCTCCGTGGGACCCTGCAAGAATGAGGCATCTCCGTAGTAGGGCGTAATGTTGGTCTGCACGAAATCCGTGACGTCTATACGGCTCTGCCACAGACCACTCTTAAACTGCTTATAAATCTCCATAAATATAACATATATAAAATCGCGCTGCAAAGATAATATTTACTAAAAGGATAAGCAAAAAAAAGGTGGTTATATCGCAATTTTGCAACGAAATTCAGAGCAGTCTGGAAATATATCGCTATATTTGTACGACAAACCAAAAACGAGTATTGCGATGAGAAGATTTTTACAGATGCTTTCGGTAGCCCTTGTGGCTGTTGTGACGATAGGTTGCGATGCGTTTCATCGTCTGGCCGGCGACGGACAGACGTCGCAGGGTGCGCCATACGAGGTTATTGTGGTCTGCAAGAATAGTGTGTGGGAGGGGTCGGCAGGCGATACGCTCCGCTACATTTTGCAGCAGCCCGTACCGACAATCAACCAGTACGAACCGCTCTTCGATGTGCTGCGAGTGGCTCCCGATAACTTCAAGAATCTGCTTGAACGTCACCGCAACGTGCTGAAACTGCTCGTCGATGCCTCGGTCGAGAATACGGGTATCGGTGTGCAGTATAATGTTACGGCACAACCTCAAATCGTAATCCTTGCGCAGGCTCCTACCGAGGAGGCTCTGGCGGCTCTGCTGGCGGAGAATGCCGAGAATCTGGTGCAGGTGTTGGAGTCGGCAGAGCGTGACCGAACAATCGAATTTGGTAAGAAGTTCGGTGTGGCAGAGTTGGAGAAGACGATTAACGAGAAGTTCGGTGTGAAGATGAATGTGCCGAAGGGATATTCGTTGCGCAATGCCACCGATGATTTCCTGTGGGCTTCATACGAGTTCCCGACAGCAAGTCAGGGATTCTTTATCTACACCTACCCCTACGAGGGAGCCAGGTCGCTCTCGTTGGAGTCGCTGACCAAGGCTCGTAATAGGTTCGCTGCCAAGATTCCGGGACCGTCGGACGGCTCCTATATGACCACCTTGGGCGAGTATGAGCCTGACTATCGGATGATACGTATAGGCGGTCGCCTATGGGTCGAGATGCGCGGTCTGTGGGATGTTGCAAACGACTTTATGGGAGGGCCTTTTGTGAGTTTCTCGACGGTCGATACCGCAACCAATAAGGTCTTTACAATCGACTGCTACGTCTATTCTCCGAAACTCGGCAAGCGTAACTTCCTGCGCCCGCTCGAACACTTGGTGCATCTTATCGAATTCCCTGCTCAAAAGAAGAATCCCGTCGATAGCGAGTAGCGGATATTTCGCCCTACGCGAACCCTCTGTCCGACATCGTTCGAGATGATTGTATTGCTCACGGATGATTTCGGATAGCCCGAAATGCGCGCCTCGACAAAGAATTTGCGGATGTTGATGCCGATACCGCCCATAATGCCTACGTCGGAGTTGTTGAATCGCACCTCTGCCAAACGAGGTGCGCTGCTCTTCTCGCTGTGAGCAATGCGGAAGAGTGTTCCTGCGAAGAGGCGCACGGGTCCGATATTTACGCCCAGCATCAGCGGAATTTCGACCCTGTTGGCGTGCAGTTTTACTATGCGCTCGAATGCAGGGCTTACATATCGCAACTGATAGCCGGAGCGGCAGAATTCGAACTCGGTTTGCAGATGCAGATGGCGTGTGATGTTGAGCCTTGCCATCAGAGCCGTCTCGAATCCCACCTTGGTATTTCCTCCGACAAGGTAGCCGTCCGCGAATGAAACAATCGGTAACGAGTAGTCGATGGCATTGACTCCAACGCGAACACCGACCTGAAATCTTCGGGCGTGAGATGCCGTGACCGCAGCCAGAAGAAGAACGAGTGTGATAAATAATCTTTTCATACTCCGATTTGGGCATACTTTGTGCCAAAATAATTTGCAAATTCAAAAATAAGCCCTACCTTTGCATACAGATAAAATATGGGATTCCGATTCTCGGTGAGGAGTCGGAGTTCTTAATTTTTTATGTCGCTGAAAAACAATAAAAGAGAGAAACAAAAAATATAAAATTATGGCAAACGAAATTATCTACCTTACAGCAGAGGGTTACAAAAAATTAAAGGATGAACTTGACCACATGCGCTCGGTTGAGCGTCCTGCTGCTGCGGCGGCTATCGCCGAGGCTCGCGACAAGGGCGACTTGTCGGAGAATGCAGAGTATGATGCAGCGCGTGAAGCACAGGGTCTGCTCGAAATGCGAATCGCACAGTTGGAGCAGACGCTGACCAACTCGCGCGTGATTGACGAGACTAAAATCGACAAGAGCAAGGTGCAGATTTTGAGCAAGGTTACCCTGCTCAACCACAACAACGGCAAGGAGGTTACCTATACCATCGTGTCGGAGAATGAGGCAAACCTGCGCGAGGGAAAACTCGCTATCGGTACTCCGATTGCAAAGGCTCTGCTCGGAAAGAAGAAGGGTGAGGTTGTTGAGGTTACCGTTCCCGCAGGAGTCCTAAAATTTGAGATTAAGGATATCTCTATCTAATATGTAACGGATAGAATCAGCGTGAAGGCTGTCGCATTGAATGCGACGGCCTTTCTTGTTTGCTGTCGGCTATTAGACAGTTTGGTAGGACCGGGAACGCAAATTATCAATTATCAATTATCAATTATCAATTATCAAGCAATTCTATTGTCGAGCGCAGACGCGATGTGTCGAGGTGGGTATAAATCTCGGTTGTTGTGATGCTCTCGTGTCCGAGCATCTCCTGAACTTGTCGTACGCTTGCACCTCCGTTGAGCAGGTGCGTGGCGAAGGAGTGCCGAAAAGTGTGTGGGCTTATCTGCTTGTCGATACCGGCACGCTCGGCTGCTTGTCGGATAATTGTAAAGAGCATTACGCGCGTCAATGCCTTGCCTCGATTGTTGAGGAAGAGGATGTCCGAATTGATATTATCCTTACGTCGGTAATCGAGGTACTCCGATATGCGATTGCGGGCAGATGCACTTATCGGCACAAGGCGTTGTTTGTTACCCTTGCCCATGACACGGATATATCCCTCCCCGAAGAAGAGGTCGCTGATGTGCAGGGCGGTGAGTTCGGAGACTCGCAGCCCGCACGAGTAGAGTGTTTCGAGCATTGCACGGTCGCGGCATCCCTTTTTGGTCGAGGGGTCGATGGTGGCGATAATCGAATCGATTTCGTCGGTGGTAAGGACATCGGGCAGGTGGTGTCCCGCCTTGGGAGCCTCGATAAACTCCGTGGGAAGAATCTGTATGGCATCTGTCACAAGCAGAAAGTTGTAGAAACTGCGTATGCCACTCAATATACGCGCCTGCGAACTCTTCTCGTAGTGGTGCGTCTCGTCACCATTGCCGGCTATCTCCTGCTCGTAGAGCCACTGCATAAACTGCTCAATCATATAACTCTCTACATGGATAGGGGCAACATCAAACTTGCGCAGAATGAAGTGTGAGAACTTTTCGAGGTCGCGCAGATATGACTCTACGGTGTTGTCGGAGAGGTTTTTCTCAAACTTTATATATGAGGAGTAGCGTTTTGCTGCGTAGTCCCATTTTTTTGAATTTTCAGCCATTTTTTATTACCTTTGTAGTCGGACAAATATACGAAATTTTACATAATATTACAAAAAGTTGTGATATGGCAAATTATATCGAACTCAATGCAGTGATTGAGGATGCCGATTTGGCAGAGATTGTTGTGGCGGAGTTGGCCGAGTTCCCTTTTGAGAGTTTTGCGAATGAGCCGTCGCTGTTGAAGGCTTACATTCCGCAGACCGCTATGGCGGATTGTATGGAGCAAGTAAATGCTATGCTCGACCGTTACGGTATCACGGAGCGTCGCTACGTGCAGATTGAGTCACAGAATTGGAATGCGTTGTGGGAGAGTAATTTCGAGGAGGTGCTGGTTGCCGACCGTGTGGCTATACGCGCCCCGTTTCATGCCCCGCATCCCGAACTGGGCGCGCTTGATGTGGTGATTATGCCGAAGATGTCGTTTGGCACGGGACACCACTCGACTACGCGCCTGATGGTCGAGATGTTGCTCGGTATGGATGTCGAGGGGCGTCGAGGTCTTGATATGGGCAGTGGTACGGGCGTATTGGCTATCTTGGCAGCAAAACTTGGTGCTACGGAGGTCGATGCGGTCGATATTGACGATATGGCAGATGAGAGTTGCCGCGAAAATGCAGTGACAAACGGTGTTGCCGAGAGGGTACGCCCGATTTTGGGCGACGTGCGCTCGGTAGCGGGGGAGAAGTATGACTTTATCGTGGCGAACATCAACCGCAATATTCTGTTGCGAGATATGCCGGCATACGTTGGCATGCTCTCCGAGGGTGGAGTGTTGGTGATGAGCGGATTCTTGGAGGAGGATGTCGCTGCAATCACCGAGCGTGCCGAGTCGCTCGGAATGAGGGCAGGTCGTCGCATGGGCGATGGCGGCTGGGTGGCTCTCGAATTTTGTAAATAGACCTGTCGAGGGAATCGACCGAATCGAAAATCTTTTGTATGTAAAACAGACTTAATAATTCCCGAAGATGAAGTCCTACAAGGCTCGTGGCATAGTCCTCAATACGGTAAAATATGGCGACTCGTCGATGGTGGCGCAGTTGCTGACCGATGTGGGTGGCCGTTGTAGTTATATGGTGCAGGGTGTGCGCTCCTCGCGAGGACGAGGTTCGAAGGCGGCTCTGCTGCAACCGATGTTTGCGGTCGAGTTTGAGGGGTTGGAGTCGTCGAAGATGGATATGCACCGTTTCCGCGAGTTGCGTAGCGGTCTGGTGCTGCAAAGTACTCCGTTTGATGTGCGAAAATCGACCATTGCACTCTTTATGGCAGAGGTTTTGTATCGTCTGGTACGTGAGAGCGAGCCTAATGAGGCACTCTTCGACTTCGTGTGGGGGTCGGTCGAGGCGTTGGATGCAATGGATGAAGGTGTGGCGAATTTCCACCTCTGGTTTCTGGCTAATTTGAGCCGATTCCTCGGATTCAGCCCCGCGGGCGAGTATAGTTCGGGGGCGATGTTCGATATGAAGGAGGGACGCTTTACGACCATGCCGTCGGGACACTCGGCAGTGATGGATGCTCCGAATGCGGAGATTCTGCGCGACCTGCTCGAATGTGATGTTCGCTACCTTGCCGAGATAGGTCTGAATCGCCGACAGAGAGTCGAGTTCCTCGATGAGATGATGCGCTATTACGGCTACCATCTCGAAGCGGTAAATACGGTTCGCTCGATACGTATTTTACAAGAGGTGTTTTGATGAAAGCGTGGATTGCGATATTGGTTGCGTTGGGGGTCGGTTTTGTGGCATTTGCACAAGAAGAGAGGGACTCCCTGCGTTATAATATAGACGTGCAGGCGGCGACAGGATTGCCGACCTATCAGGCTCCCGATGGGCAGAGGTGGCATCCGGAGAGTGTAAGCCACGAAGGGCAGGGGTCGTTGCCGACGGTGTCGATGTCCTCGTTTGCAAACGGATTACGTAGAGAACTGCCTTCGCGCGTTTTTATAATACTACCCAACAATACGTTGGAGGCATGGGGTAGAGTGAATATCTCGAATGGTCAGGCGCAGAATTGGGGGCCATTCCCGAATAGTTACCTCGATGCGCGGACTCTCTCTTTCCCGGCTCCGAGATAGGAGGGGCGCGAGTGAAGGCCGGCAGTCGGGCAGAAGATGATAAAACAATAAAAGATAACCGAATATGAAGAAGACCTTGATGATGATTGCCGTGGCGATGTTCTCGTTGGCAGCAGTGGCACAGATTCCTGATGGCACGGGCGATATTCCGCATATCGCTCCCGACCAAAAAGATGTAAAGATTGCTTTTTTGACCGACACACATATCTTCCACCGAGGAGAGAAGACCGACTCTCTGTTGATTCCGGCAATTGCCGAGATAAACTCGTCGGATTGCCACTTTGTCTTGCTTGGTGGCGACAATGTCTCGACCGGATACGAGAAGGATATCCGTGGTGCATACAAAATCTACAAGAAGATTCGCAAACCGCTATTTGGCATTGTCGGTAATCACGAGGTTATACGTACCGATAATGGTAATACGGTGCATAAGGAGCTATATGGCTATGACCGTCGTATGGTTTTCCGTGCCGGAGAGTATCTCTTTGTCGGATTCGATGCTGGCCCTTATAACCGCTCTTCGGCAGGTATGGTGCGTGCCGAGGACCTCGAATGGCTCGAAGAGCAGTTCCGCAAGGCTCGTCCGGGCGAGAAGATTATCTGCGTGTCGCATATTCCGCTCAACTATGAGGTGGCAAACCACCGCGAGGTGACAGCCCTGTTGCGAAAATATGGCGTGAAGGCGCAGATATGCGGACATGCACACTCGACGTTGATGCTCAATGTCGATTCGATACCGTGCGTTATGGGCCGTCGCTTCAACTATGTCAAGAAGGGTTGGGGTGCAGGCTACAATATCATCGAGTTCAAGGATGACTCTATATATCTCTACCAGAAACGCCTCGACCATGCGGCACCGAAACTCTTCGCTACCCAAAAGCAGGGATTCTCGCCCGAACTTCTCAAACGTCGGGGTCGTAAGTTGCAAATCGCCCCTAAAACCTATGCCGAGGCCGGTGCGGTTCTCTTCAAAGATTTGCGACCGGCTGTATATGCACCTGTGATGGTGCGTGGCGGAGCGGCCTATGTCGGACACTCCAACGGCACACTCTATGCCTTCGATACCACGACGGGCGAGGAGCGTTGGCGTTATGATATGGGCGATATCCTCTGTGCCGAGCCGGTATGGCACGACGGTAAGGTGATATATGTGTCACCTACGGGTCTGTTTACTGCCCTTGATGCCGCTACGGGTAAGGTCGTATGGACTTTGCAGGCGAAGGGAGCCGTTACGGGCGACCCGGTGGTTGTGGGCGATATGCTCTATTGCAGTTTTGGTGTTGGACTTTTCGCGAAGATAAATGCCGCAACGGGAGCCGTTGTTTGGACTGCACGTTCAGGCTCGATGCAGATGCAGTGTGTGCCTGCCGTGGCTGACGGAAAGGTCGTTGTCAGCACGTGGGAGAACGATGTGCGTTGCTATGATGACAAGAGCGGTAAGCAGTTGTGGCGTTGGTTTTCGGGGGATGATAAGTTTGACTTTGCTCCGGGTCTGATATTTCCGCAGATTGTCGGAGATAGGGTCTATGTGTCGATAAACTATCAGATTGTGGCTCTTGATTTGAAGAGGGGCGCACTCATCTGGCGCGATGAGATGTCCAGATATCGTAAATCTATGGGAAAGAGTAGCGATGGAACAATGCTCTTTGTGCAGAGTCCCAATTCCGATATTATCCAGCTGCGAACAGATATGGATTGCTTCTCGCCCAAATGGACTGCAACGACTCCGAAGTCGAAAAAGGACCGCAATCCGACCTTGATAAGTTCTGTGAATGGAGTGGTGTATAAAGGAACGATGGAGGGTATGGTCATTGCTGTACGCGAGAGTGATGGAGTAACCCTCTGGGAGCATAAGTTCTCGGATGCCGACATCAACAATGTTTGTGGCGACGAGCAGGGTAATGTGTGGATTCAGTGCCTCGATGGTAAGTTGTTTAAGATTGCACGCTAAAATTTTGTAGTGAAAATTTGCAAGCATCACGAAAAAAGCATTAAATTTGTTCCTTAATAAGAAACTGTTCACATAAACCCAAGCAGTGCTATGAACGAAAAAATAAAACTCCATGACCGCACCTTTGAGGTGATGATTCCCGCAGCAGAGATTGACGAGGCGGTAGCGAAGGTGGCGATGCGTCTTAACGAGGACTATGCCTCTTGTGAGCAGCCTCCCATCTTTGTCAGTGTGTTGAGTGGCTCGTTTATGTACCTTGCCGATTTGGTGCGTAAGGTCGATTTTACCAATGAGGTGGCTTTTGTCAAGATTTCATCATACGAAGGAACAGAATCGACCGGTTGCATCAAACAGCACCTCGGTATCGACTTCGATATCACAGGGCGAGATATTATCATTGTCGAGGATATTGTCGAGACCGGTACGAGCATCGACCACATGGTCAAGTATCTTAAAAATCTCAATCCTCGCAGTGTCGAGGTCTGCACTCTCTTCTTCAAGCCGGATAAGTATCGTTTTGAGCAACCGATAAAGTACTGCGCTATGGAGATTGGCAACGAGTTTATCGTGGGGTATGGATTGGACTACGACCAGATTGGTCGCAACCTGAAAGATATTTACGTCGTATCTAATGAATAACGAACTGCTCCGTGGCGGTGAGTTGTTGCCGCTTGTCGAGGATTTTTATACCATTCAGGGTGAGGGCTTCCATGCAGGCAAGCCTGCCTACTTCATCCGGCTTGGCGGGTGTGATGTGGGGTGTAGTTGGTGTGATGCCAAATATACCTGGAATCCGCGACTCTATCCACCGGTTGAAATCGGGACTATTGTCGAGAGGGCTGTGGCGTGTGCGGCACAATCCATTGTGATTACCGGAGGCGAGCCGTTGCTCTATCCGTTAGAGCCTCTGACTGCTCAACTGCGTGAGCGTGGGTTGAAAATATTTCTCGAAACATCGGGTTCGCATCCATTCAGTGGGGAGTTTGATTGGGTGTGCCTCTCGCCCAAGACGAAGCAACCCCCATTGACAGAGGCTTACGGGCGTGCCGACGAGTTGAAGGTTATCATCGGCAGTGTTGCCGATTTTGAGTGGGCAGAGCAGTGTGCTACGAAGGTTTCGGAGGAGTGTATGCTCTTTTTGCAGCCGGAATGGAGTGTTTATGAGGAGATTTTGCCGGCATTGGTTGAGTATGCAAAGGCAAACCCGCGTTGGAATATATCGGTGCAGACTCACAAGTTTATGCACATTCCTTAATTCAAACAAGATATGAAGGTTAAACTTGGCGATAGGTTTTGGATTACCATCACCACAGCGATAATTGTCTTTACGTTTGTCGTTGTGGTGCGCAATCTTGTAACCGTAGTCAAGACCTATCATCGCATAAATCTTTTGGAGCGCGAGAAGGAGATCTACGAAAAGCGCATTGCCGAGGATAGTACTCTGCTCGAAAATTTGCAGTATGATGAGTATCTCGAACAATATGCGCGAGAGCATTATCACATGCAGCGTCGAAATGAGGATGTATATATAATCCCCGAATAAGGTTCAAAATTGAATCTGCGGGTAATTTCTGCGTTATACAGGGCAAAGAGGGGTGGTCACATACGTAGTAGTATGCTCCCGTCCCTCTTTGCCCTGCAAGCCTAAAACAAGCCTAAAACAAGCCTAAAACACGCCTAAAACAAGTCTAAAACTCTATTTTGTCAGCATCTTTGCAAGAAGTCCGCGAATCTCTCTGACGGCTTCGAGGCGGAACAATACAGCAAGAAGGGTATAGACCGCAACTCCAACTCCGATCTCGGCACCGAGACGTGCCACAACCCCAAAGTCACACATCGCTTCGCCTACAAATTGTACTGCCGCAACCATCGCGGCTGTAATTATTGTTGTAGGCAGCAGTGTGCGAACCATCTGCCAAACTCCGAGTGCCGAGTAGCGCATCGAGGCTCCGAAATTTATGGCAAATTCACAGAAGGACATCGCTACCAATCCCCACGCCACAGCCATCACGCTATGAGGTATCGTAACGGCGAGAATGATGGTCATCAAGGCCTTCTTGGCAATCTCCAATCGCAGAATTATTGCTCCGTTACTTTTGACTTTCAGAATATTGTAGGCAATTATCGCCAATGGTTGAAACAACCCCGTAAGGCACAGAATCTGCAAGTAAGGCACCGTGGGCATCCACTTCTCGCCCAGCAACAGCGCGAATAAATCCTCTGCTACGGCAGCGATTCCCGTCATCACAGGGAAGAGCATAAACGCCACAACCATCAACACTTGCCGATAACTCTCGGCAAACTTTTCGCGCTGGTCGCCAATCTTCGAGAATGCGGGGTATGTTACGCTCTGCACCGACTGCATAGCCGATGTCAGTGGTAAATCCTTGAACTTTTGAGCCTGATTGAAGAATCCGAGCGTATCGGCAGAGTAGATTTTGCCGATAAACATCTGCGAGATATTGTTGTAAATCGAGGCTATAAGGTCGGTCGAGAGGAGTCGGAACGAGAAGGGTGCCATCTCGCGCACGGGGCGCATAGTAAAGCGATGCGAGGGTCGCCAGTCGCTACATATCCAGAGTATTGCAGTCTTGACAGCAAGAGTCGTAACCCTCTGTCCGACAAGACTCCACACGCCACACCCCATCAATGCCATAGCGATTGCCACGGCTCCCGCCACTAACGAGGCCGCAAAGGTCGCCTGCGAGAGCAGGCGGAAGCGAAATTCGCGTGTGAAGATTGTATTTTGAATAACGCAGAGTGCATTTATCGGCAACAGCAGAAACAGTACCGGAGCAATCTCTGCAATCACGGGTAAATCGTAGTACCGCGCCACCGCAGGTGCTACGGCTACCAAGACCGCATAAAGCATCACCGCTACCGCCACGTTGAAGGCAAAGACCGAGTGATAATCCTCTGCCGACGGGCTCTCCTTGCGTATCAGCGTCTGCGAGAATCCGCTATCGACCATAACCAGCGAGAGCGATGTGAAGAATGTGAGAATTGCTATAACTCCGAAATCTTCGGGAACAAGCAGGCGGGCGACGACGATGCTGACAACCATCTGCAACAACATCGAGCCAACCTTCTCGGCAATGCTCCACGCAACGCCACCGGCAACCTTTTCTTTCAACATCTTCTCGCTCATCGGGCGGTCGTAAGAGAATGATTGTTACTTTTTAAGTGCCTCGATACCGAGTCGGTACGAGTCAAGACCGAAGCCCATAATCGAGCCGCGACAAACCGGAGCCAGCATCGAGACGTGGCGGAACTCCTCGCGAGCCAAAATCGACGAGATATGCACCTCGACAACCGGAGTCGAAATGGCTGCAATGGCATCACGAATCGCTACCGAAGTGTGCGTATAACCTCCGGCATTCATCACAACCCCATCATAGACCCCCACGCTGGCGTGAAGAGCATTTATCAGTTCCCCCTCGACATTCGACTGCACAAGTTCTATCTCATCTTGCGGATAGCGACTGCGCAGGCTCTCCAAATACTCCTCGAAGGTCTGCGTGCCGTAAATATCCGTGTCGCGATGACCTTGCAGGTTTAGGTTGGGCCCGTTGAGTATCAATATCTTCATATCGTTCTCGTTTTTTTTGAATTTCTATTCGTAAATCTTCGCTGTGCGCTCGCCACGCAGGATAGCCAAACCGCTCTCGGCAAGTGCCAACATCTCATCCTCGCCCGGATAAATCTCCACGGGGGCGATGAACGACACGCGATGTGCGATGTCGTCGGTAATAACCTCGCTATGTGCCAAGCCTCCCGTGAGAATCACGGCATCGACCTTACCGTCGAGGGCGGCTGCCATCGCTCCGATATTTTTGGCAATGGAGTAGCACATCGCTTCGAGTACGAGTGACGCCTCCGCATCGCCCTCTGCCGCGCGTGCGCGTACATCAATCATCGAATTGGTGCCGAGCAAATCGACCACGCCACCCTTACCGCAGAGCATCTTCTTGACCTCGGCCTTGGTGTATCTGCCCGAAAAGCATAGTTCAACCAACGAACCTGCGGGGAGTGAGCCTGCGCGTTCCGGAGCAATCGGGCCTTCGCCATCGAGCGCGTTATTCACATCGATAACGCAACCCTTGCGGTGCGCTCCAACCGAAACACCTCCGCCCATGTGTGCAACTACAAGATTTAACTCCTCATACGCCTTGCCGACTTCGGCAGCATACCTGCGAGCCACAGCCTTCTGATTCAGCGCATGGAATACCGATATGCGTGGCAGAGCCTTTACTCCGCTGACACGTGCCGCAGGTTGCATCTCATCCACCGTCGGAGGGTCGGCAATATACGCCTTCACACCCGCCCTGCGGGCAATGGCATCTGCCAGCGGTGCGCCCAGGTTTGATGCGTGTTCCATGGTGGTTGTGCGCAACTCCTCGATAAGAGCCTCCGAAACCTCATAGGCACCTCCTGTTACAGGCTTTGTAAGACCTCCTCTGCCGACCACAGCCGAGAGAGTGGTTATATCTTCGCCACGCTCTGCCATGGCATCGAGGATAAGACCCAATCGCCACTCAAACTGCTCGGCAATACGGCCGAAACGTGCAATCTCCTCTGCCGGATGTCGCAGGGTTTGGCTCCACAACTCGCCCTGTTCGCCATAGAGCGCAATCTTGGTGGATGTTGAGCCGGGGTTGATGGTTAAAACTTTGTAGTTCATTATCTGGTTTTTATAAAATGGGGGCTGCCACACCAATACCTGACAGCCCCTTAATATCGTTCAAAAAAACTATTTCGCTGCCAAGCAAGCCAACGCAATAGAGTACTTCTTGCTCAATGCCGAGTCGCCACGCGAGGTGAGTACGCAAGGAACTTTTGCTCCCTTGACGATTGCTGCCAACTCGCCACCGCCGATGTGCGATACCGACTTGAAGAATACGTTGCCCGACTCGATGTTGGGGAAGAGCAGGCAATCTACATCTCCTGCAATCGACGAGCCCTTAACCTTCTTATGCTCGGCAACCTCCTTGTAGAGTGCGACGTCGAGCGAGAGGGGACCATCGACCATCACATTGCCCAACTGACCGCGGTCGCCCATCTTTGCCAGAATCGCACATTCGAGATTCGAAGGCACTGTGGGCAGAACCTGCTCCGTAGCCGAGATGCAGGCAATCTTCGGAGTTGCAATGCCGAGCAAGTTTGCCGTCTCGGCAAGGAACTTTATCTGCATCTGCTTCTGCTTGAAGTCGGGGGCGGGAATAATCGCCACGTCCGAGATTGTGAGCAACTTGTGGTAGCCCGGCAACTCAACAAGCGAAACGTGTGTCAGGATGCCCTTCGGCGGTACCAGACCAATCTCCTTATTAAGGATTCCGCGCATATACTTATCAGTCGAGACCAGACCCTTCATCAAGATATCTGCATCGCCTGCGGCCACAGCGGCTACTGCCTGACGAACACAATTTACATCAACCTTCTCGTCGATGATGCGAAAGACATTTACATCGATGCCCAACTCGGCACAAGTGCTTTCGATAACCGCCTTGTCGCCATAGAGCGTAGGCTCGACCAAGCCCTCTTTATATGCATCATACACAGCCTCGATGGTGTGCGTATCCTGTCCGTATGCTACTGCGAGGCGTTTGCGTCCGCGTTTGAGAGCCGCCTCGACAACTTCGTTAAGTTTTGTAATCATCTTCTTCGTATTGTATATAAGTGGTTATTACTATTTGCTATTTCACAAGGTTGTAGGTGTCGGTTGCAATTACCAACTCCTCGTTTGTTGCGATAACGGCAACCTTGACCTTCGATTCGGGAGTCGAGAGCATCATATTCTCGCCATGAGTGCGCAGATTGACCTCCTCGTCATAGTGCAGGCCGAGGAACTCCATATTGCGGCATACATAACGACGCAAATCTGCCGAGTTCTCGCCAACACCACCCGTGAAGATAATCAAATCGACACCGCCCATCGAGGCAGCATACTCGCCTACGAACTTCTTCACGCGCAAGTAGTACGCATCACGTGCAAGGATAGCCTTCTCGTTGCCGGCATCGTAAGCCGCATCGATATCGCGCATGTCGCTCGACAGTCCGGTCATGCCAAGTACGCCCGACTTCTTGTTCATCATCGTATTGAGTTCGGCATAGGTCATTCCCTCCTTCTCACCGATAAATGTAGCCGCGCTGGCATCGATGCTGCCGCAACGAGTACCCATAATCAAGCCGTCGAGTGGCGAGAAGCCCATAGATGTATCGTAAGACTTGCCATTCAGCACAGCCGTTACCGAGCCGCCATTGCCGATGTGGCAGGTGATGATTTTCGAGTTGTTGATGTCGAGACCTGCCAACTTTGCACCCTCGCGGGCAACGTACTTGTGGCTGGTGCCGTGGAAACCATACTTGCGCACACGATACTTCTCGTAATATTCATAAGGAAGCGCGTACATATAGTTGATTGCCGGAATCGACTGATGGAACGAGGTATCGAAGACCGTAACCTGCGGCACGCTCGGCAGCACCTTTTCAATCGAGAGAACGCCTTCGAGGTTTGCGGGGTTGTGGAGCGGTGCAATCTCGAAGAGCGAGCGAATCTTCGTCTTAACATCGTCATTGACGATGCAACTTTCGGGGAAGAACTCGCCACCATGAGCTACGCGATGACCCACAGCCTTAACCTCGTTAAGCGAGGCGATAACACCATGCTCGGCATCGGTCAGGGCATCGAGAACGAGGCGGATACCGGTCGTGTGGTCGGGGATTGCCTGTTCGAGCGTGAAGGGCGTTTTGCCCGACGGCTTGTGCGTAAGGCTGCCTTCGGGCAGACCGATACGGTCCACAAGACCCTTTGCCAAGAGAGTATTGCAGTTATCGTCGATGTCGATAACCTGATACTTGATTGATGAACTTCCGCAGTTCAGTACAAGAATTACCATGATTTTGTCTTTTTATATTGTTGTTGTTTTTCTGTTGAAACTTTTTTACACACCACGAAGAACGACCCTGTCGGGGCGTCTTCCCAATTTCTTACAAAGGTAAGAAAATTTATCCAAAGCCACGAATCTTTTTGCTCTTAATTTCTCCGAAACGGCATTTTTGCCACTATTTCTGGAATCGATAACCCATACCTTTGACCGTGACGATATGTTCGTTGCCGATTTTACGACGCAGACGTCGAATATGCACATCTATCGTGCGGTCGCCAACGATAACCTCCGCACCCCAAACCCGGCTGTAAATCTCCTCGCGCGAGAAGAGCCTTTCCGGCTCGGAATAGAGCAGGTCAAAGAGCGCAAACTCCTTGCGCGGAAGTACGATTTCGTAACCGTTGCAGATGACCGAATGACGCTCGCGGCAAATCTCGATTCCGGAGCCTTCGGCGGGCTCTTCGATGCGGCGCATTATGGCATTTACGCGACTCTTTAACAGATTCATCCTGATAGGTTTAGGGATGTAGTCATCCGCTCCGGCATCAAAGCCTGTAAGTTGATTTTCCTCCTCGCCAAGAGCCGATAAAAATACAATGCGTGTATCTGCTGTTTCGGGCATTTCGCGCAGTGCTTTGCAGGTCTGCAAACCATCCATTCGCGGCATCATCATATCGAGAAGAATCAGATGAGGACGGCTCTCGGCAGCGACCTTCAAGGCAGCCTCTCCGTCGGGTGCGGTAAATATCTGATACCCCTCCTTTGCGAGGTTATAGCCGACAAACTCCAAAATGTCGGGCTCGTCATCAACCAAAAGTATTCGATGTGCCATATTTTTGTACTTTTAGTGCGAAGATAGCAAAAATCGAGGAAAATATGGTGCAACAAGCGAGAAAAATAGTTATCTTTGCCCAAAACTATACTTAAAGTATAGTGTAATCTTAAAATTTTAGAGAGATGTCTGCCCGAAAAACTACCTTGACAACTGCTACCGCCGAAGTTGCGGTTGAGGAGTTGCAACAAACCACTGCCGCCGAAGTTGCGGAGACAAATGTTAGCGAAGGCGAAACAAAAAAGCCTCGCACACGAAAAAAGAGCATCGCTACGGATGCCGTAACCGAAGAGAAGCCCAAGCGTACCCGCACCAAGAAGAGTGTCGCAGAGGCTGTGACGGAAAACCCAGCCAAGATTGCTGTTGAGGTTGAGGCTACTGCCGAAACAGCCGAAGCACCTGCTGTCGAGAGTTGCGAGGAGGAGACTCCTGCCATTGTGGAAGAGGTGCCGGTTGCCGTAGAGGAGGTTGCCGAAAGCACCGAGGGTGCCGAGTTCGAAAATCTTGCCGAGAGTTATGCCGGTCGTAGCAAGGAGGATCTGGTTGAGGCTCTGCAAAAGATTCTTGACGAAAATCCTGTGCAGGCGATACGTGCCGAGGTGGATGCCGTGAAGGTTGCATTCTATAAACTCCACCGTGCCGAGGTGGATGCCGCACGTCGTGCGTTTGCCGAGGCGGAGGACGAGGGTGCCGAGTTTGTCCCGCAGGTTGATGGTTGCGAGGTGCGTATCAAGGAGTTGCTTGCCGAGTATCGACGTCGCCGTGATGAATATACGGCAAATCTCGACAAGATTAAGGAGGAGAATTATAAGGCGAAATTGGAGATTATCGAGGAGTTGAAGGCTCTGGTTGATTCTGATGAGACCCTCAACACAACCTTCGCAAAATTCCGCGAGTTGCAACAGCGTTGGAAGGAGACGGGTATTGTTCCGCAGCAGTACGTGAAGGATTTGTGGGAGACCTACAACCTGCACGTCGAAAATTTCTACAACTTTATCAAAATCAATAAGGAGTTGCGTGATCTCGACCTCAAAAAGAACTACGAGCAGAAACTCTCGCTCTGTGAGCAGGCAGAGGCTTTGGCAGAGGATGCATCTATCGTTGAGTCGTTCCACAAATTGCAGAAACTGCACGACGAGTGGCGTGAGACGGGTCCCGTAGCAAACGAGTATAAGGAGGCTCTGTGGAGCCGCTTCAAGGAGGCTTCGACCCGTGTAAATAAGCGTCATCAAGAGCATTTCGAGAATATCAAGAATGAGCAGATGCAGAACCTTGAACGCAAGAGTGCGCTCTGCGAGCAGGTTGAGTCTATGTCGGAGAATCCGGCGACGACACGAAAGGCATGGAATAAGGCGAGCGAGCGACTGCTCGATATCCAGAAGGAGTGGAAGAGCATAGGTTTTGCTCCGCGCAAAGAGAATGCGAAGATTTATGAGCGTTTCCGTGCGGCTTGCGACAAGTTCTTTGAACTCAAACGCGAGTTTTATGCCGAGGTTAAGGACGAGATGGAGGAGAATCTGCGTATCAAGACCGAAATCTGCGAGGCTGCCGAGGCTCTCAAAAATAGCGAGGAGTGGAAGAAGGCTACCGATGAACTTATTGCTCTGCAAGCGAAGTGGAAAGAGGCGGGTACCGTATCGCGTCGCTATGCCGATGCAATCTGGAAGCGTTTCCGTGCCGCTTGTGACGAGTTCTTCGAGCGTAAGGCAAAGCACTTCTCGTCGGTAGACAGTGAATATGCCGACAACTTGGCGAAGAAGACGGCTCTTATTGCCGAGATGATCGCTGCCGATGTGAAGGAGGGCGGATACGAACTCATCAAGGAGTTCCAACGTCGCTGGAACGAGATAGGCTTTGTACCTATCAAGGCGAAGGATGCGCTACAAAAACAGTATAAGGAGGCGGTAGATAAGATGTTTGCTGTGGTGCGTGGCTCGGAGCGTGACCGCTCGATGAATAGGTTTAAGGAGCGACTTTCGTCGATGAAGTCAAGTGGCGAGAAACGTCTGCGTACCGAGCGTGACAGACTCTATAATAAAGTGCGCCAGTTGGAGCAGGATATCGCCCTGCTCGAAAACAATATCGGTTTCTTCTCGAAATCGAAGGGTGCCGAGGCTCTGATTGCCGATGTGCAGCAGAAAATCGAGCGGGCAAAGCGTGAGTTGGCGGAGGCTGTGGAGAAGGTGCGCCTGATTGATGCAAATGATGCCAATAACGAGTAAAACGAATAACAACAATATCTAATCAAACCGTCGAGAGGCGGTGCAAAAGAGAAAAACAGAACAAAGAGATGGATAAGAAATCGATTATCGGTATAGTCTTGACAAGTTTGATTTTTGTCGGCTTTGCCGTTTACACTTCTCATCAACAGAAAGAGTATCAGCAGAAATTACAGGAGTACAACGCCTACGTGGCGCAACAGGCACAACAGGAGGCAGAGTTGCAGGCAACGGTAGATGCCGCAACGGCACAGCAAGCCGAGAGGGGCGAGAGCGTATCGGATGCCGAGCGCGAGCAGTTGCTCACGGTGGCTCGCTATGGAGCAACCCTTGCCGAGTCGCGTGGCGGAGAGGCTCAACTCGTGACCCTCGAAAACGACTACCTTAAAGTGGATTTCTCGTCAATGGGAGGTCAGATTATCGGTGCCGAACTCAAAGAATATACGCGCTACGCTCCGAAGGATGAACGCAATGAGCCGGTTAAGATGTTCGACCCCGAAACGGCAAAGTTCGATATGTCGTTCTTCGTAAAGAATGGTACGAACAACGTGAAGGTCAATACTGCGGAGTACAACTTCGAGGTGCTGCCCGTCGAGAAGAGCGATTCACTGCAACGCCTCACTATGCGTCTGCCGGTGGGCGAGGGTGCTTACTACGTCTATGAATACACTCTCTATAACGAGTCGGCTCCGAGCCGCGACTATATGGTCGATTTCAAGGTGCGCTTGGAGAATATGGCTCCGCTGATGGCGAAGCAGAGCAGCATAGGCATCGATTGGAGCAATCGCTCGTATCAGAATGAGCGTGGCTTCAAGAACGAGAATATGTACACCACCATCGCTTACCGCCTGCCCGGAGACTCTTCGATTGAGGAACTTGGTATGAGCGAGGAGTCGAAGAGCGACGAGGTGTCATCGTCGGTAAATTGGGTGGCATTCAAGCAGCAGTTCTTCTCGTCGGTATTCATTGCTCCCGATTGTGTGACGTATGCAAATATGGAGTTCGAGACTGCGAAGCCCGGCTCCGGATATATCAAGGACTTCTCGGCAGAGATGGCGGTGGCTTATGACCCAGAGGTCAAGGGGTATGACTTCTCGTTCTACTTCGGCCCGAACAAGTATGCTGTATTGAAGAAGATTACCGACGAAAATGGCGATAAGATTGCGCTTGAACGCCTGATTCCGCTCGGTTGGGGAATCTTCGGCTGGGTCAATCGCTGGTTTGTGATTCCGGTCTTTGACTTCCTGCGACAATTTATCCCCTCGTTTGGTATCATCATTCTGATACTCGCTCTGCTGGTGCGTTTGATAATCTTCCCGCTTACCTACAAGAGTTACCTCTCGACCGCAAAGATTCGCGTGATTCAGCCCGAAATCGCTGCGCTGAATGAGAAGTATCCGCGTCAGGAGGATGCGATGAAGAAGCAGCAAGCGACGATGGAACTCTACAAGAAGGCAGGAATCAATCCTATGGGAGGCTGTCTGCCAATGTTGATTCAGATGCCTATACTGATTGCGATGTTCCGATTCTTCCCCGCATCTATCGAGTTGCGCGGTCAGTCGTTCTTGTGGGCTGATGACCTCTCGTCGTATGATAGCGTGCTGAATCTGCCGTTCAACATTCCGTTCTATGGTGACCACGTGAGCCTTTTCTGTCTGTTGATGGCGATTGCACTCTTCGTCTTCTCGTACATCAACTACAACCAATCATCGGCAAGCCAACCGCAGATGGCGGGTATGAAGTTTATGATGGTCTATATGATGCCGCTGATGATGATTTTCTGGTTTAACGACTATTCGAGCGGTCTGAACTACTATTACTTCCTCTCGTCACTGCTCTCGATGGCACAGACCTTCCTGATTCGCACGATGGTTGATGACAACAAGGTCCATGCGATGATTCAGGCAAATGCCAAAAAGAATACGCAGGGCAAGAAATCTCGCTTCCAGCAACGCTATGAGGAGTTGATGCGTCAGCAGGAGGAGTTGCAGAAACAGCAGGCAAAGGGTAAGCGTAAGTAATCGGTGCGAGGTGGCTTTTCGTAATAAAATATCAAACGAAGAGGTTGCCGGATTGGAGGCGGTGCATTTCGATGGCGAGATTGTAGTTGTCGATAACGAAGCGGCTCTCGAAAGGGCTTGCGATTACCTTGCAACGCAACAAGTGTTGGGTTTCGATACCGAGACCCGACCTTCGTTTAAGGCGGGTGTGACCAACAAGGTGGCTCTGCTGCAACTCTCGACCTATGCTCGATGCTATTTGATTCGCCTGAATCGAGTGAAGTTACCGAGTCGGGTGTTGAGCATCTTGCAGCGTAGTGACATCACGAAGATTGGTGCTGATGTGGCTGGCGATTTGCGCTCACTTGGCAAATTGCGCGCATTCACGCCTCGCGGATTTATCGATTTGCAGTCAGAGGTGACGAAGGTCGGCATCGAGGACAAGAGCCTGCGCAAGATGTCGGCGATAGTTCTCGGAAAGAGGGTCTCGAAGGCTCAACGATTGAGTAATTGGGAGGCGCAAAACTTTACCGAGCAGCAAAAAATGTATGCTGCAACTGATGCGTGGGTGTGCCTTAAAATATACGATGCCTTAAAGGACGAAATGTAGATTTGTAAGTCGATTGGTGCGACATTCGGGATATTTGGACTTTGTGCCGAATATCCCGTTTTTTTGAAAACTTTAACTGTTGAGTGGTTACAACGAGCCGAACTTTTTACTACATTTGCGACGATTTTTTGAAAAATGAACAATTCTTGTGTAGTACAGAGTTACACGTTTCGATATGCAGGAAGTTGAGATATGGGCATTGATTCCCTTTGCCGTAATGTTGTTGGGAATTGCTGTTTGTCCCTTTATTGTAGGGGAGTGGTGGGAGAAGAACTCCAATAAACTGCTCTTCTCGTTGGTGTTGGGAATTCCGACTGCGATATACCTATATATGAATGGTATGGGCGAGCGCATTGTGCATCAAATGCTGTATGACTATGTGCCGTTCATTACCTTGCTCTGCGCACTGTTTGTTGTGACAGGAGGTATGTGTCGCAGTGGATATATCGAGGCGAAACCCTCTACAAATACGGCACTGCTCGCCATGGGCTTTGTGCTGGCATCGTTTATCGGCACAACGGGCGCAGCGATGTTGCTTGTGCGTATGCTTATCGATGTGAATCGTAGCCGTCGCAATAAGATTCATACGATGCTCTTCTTTACGGCTATCGTCGCCAACTGTGGAGGTGTGCTGACTCCGTTAGGCGACCCTCCGTTGTTCCTGCTCTATCTGCGAGGCGTGGAGTTTACGTGGTTTTTGAAACTGTTGCCACAGTGGCTATTTACGGGTAGCACATTGCTGCTGATGTATTATATTGCTGATAGCCATTACTATAAGAACGAGAAGAAGTTGGTTGCACTGTTGCGTAGGCGTGCCGCCCAATACGGGAAGGAGTTGCCAGAGGATAACCGCGAGCCGGAGGAGCAACAAAAGTCGGAGTTCCGAGGTGTTGTAAATATTCTCTATCTGGTTGTAATTCTCTGTGCTGTGGCTTTTATCAATCCCGGACAGATTCCGGCAATGGGCGAACATGATGCACCGCTCTATATGAAGTTTCTGCGCGAGATTGTGCTTGTGGCGGTAATTGTGCTGTCGATGCTTACGACCAAACGCTCGGTGCGTGCCGATAACCACTTCACGTGGGCTCCTATTGTGGAGGTGGCTGTGTTGTTTATCGGTATCTTCTCGACGATGACACCGGCAATGATATATCTTAATGCTAATGCCGGCTCGCTCGGATTGGATGCTCCGTGGCAGTTCTATTATAGCACGGGTCTGCTCTCGTCGTTCCTCGACAATGCGCCTACGGCTGTGGCATTCTATACCATTGCTACGGGTCTGCCCATCGCGGAGGGTGTGGCAACTGTGGCAGGTATCCCCGAAATCTTGATGAAGGCGGTGTCGCTTGGTGCTGTCTTCTTTGGTTCGATGACCTACATCGGCAACGGGCCCAACTTCATGATTAAATCTATTGCCGAGGAGAACGGAATCGCAATGCCGAGTTTCTTCGGATATATCTTCAAATTCTCGCTGATAGTGCTTCTACCGGTCTATGTGCTGGTGCAGCTGCTGTTTATTTAGAGAGCAGTAATGCATCAATATTTTTTTGTTGTTATTGTTGCATTAACACTATAAATTCGTATATTTGTAACAATACAACGTATATATGAAACCTCTATTTAATCGGAAGACAATTCGCTTTGTTGTGCTAATACTCTTTTGCAGTACTACAACTCTGCTCTTTTCCCAAGAAAGACTGCCTGTGTTACTTGATAACACCCCATTTGTTGTTGCTAGTAGTATTGATTTGGGATCAGATAAGAATTTCAATTGGGAGTATTTTAATAAATATCAAGATGCTCGTAATTTTAAAAAAGATTGGCCTGCAATTACTATTCCAAAAGGCGTTGTGGTCAATGTGTTAGCGCATCTCGACGAAATGTCGCATGTCGAGTTGCCTGATGGTAGTATCGGTTATATCCCGACTGTCGCAGTGGCATATCGAGAAATGTCATTTACATTAGATGCTGATTCTAGGGTTAAAATAAGTACTAGTAGGTATGCAGACAAGATGATACTGTATCCAAAAGGAAGATATATCTTGCAGGAAGTAAAAGGTTTGGAGTATAATAGAGGAAAGTATTCAGAATGGTGTTACGAATATCATCCGGATTATATATTTCAACATGAAACCGGATCTTGTTTCAAGATAAATATTGGTTATAGTTCATGGTCATGGAGAGATGCTACTAAACGGCCTGATATATTTGCCAATTTTTATGCCAATCATCCAGCAATTAAGAAGATCTCGGCATCGGAATTGAATTTTGTAAAATTTGAATTAGAAGGGAATGTTGTGCCTACAAATCTTATAGGTTGTTCTCGCTCGTATATAGAGAGTGTATTGGGCCGGCCTAGTGCCTATGTTGGTCCCGCAACAAGTCCTTATAAGGATTACACATATTCAATTCATACGAATGTTGGATGGGAAAGTGGTAGTAGGTCGAGTAGAAGATTCTTTTGCGCCGGGTTACGTATTTTTTACGATAAGAATCAGATTGCGGTATATATGGATAAAAGACCCATAGGATTATTTGATCGTCGTGATAATGGTGTTGTTAAATTATATCTTCCTCACAAGGCTGTCGCATCAATGTTGCCAGATATTACGGAACGTATTACCGCATCCAAGCATGGTGGTACATTGGTTTATCGTAAACAAAGTGAAGAACATAAAGAGATCTATTCAGCACCGAGCCTCTTTTATAGATGTTGTATAAAGATTGTTTATCTATTCGAGAACGGATTTGGACTCAATAATCAATGGGTAATATTTGCGATATTGTTGGTGCTGATTTTGGTATCAATGTCACTTGTTTGTGCATTTGTGCGTTATTGTTTGCCATTCTCAAATCGTATGTTGAAAATATTGTGTGGAGTTTTGAATCTACCAATATCGGTATTTGTGGTATTTTATGTTACCAGATTCCACCTCTTAGGTGCAGTTTTTGCAATCCTATGTGTAATTACAATTGAGTATGTGTGTATATCGGCATTCTTTCAGAGAATTAATTCTAATAGATGTGATAACTGTCAACGCTTTTTAGAAAAACCAATTTTGGTTAACGAGGAGCATTGCTTAATTCAAATAGGAAAACCTTATGTTGCCGAATCTGATGGAGTGTTTCTTAGGAGATGGACTGATGTGAAATATAAAGATAGTAGAGTGACTAAAAATAGGGTTAGCACTTATAACCATAAGACATCAGTGGTTCTTACCAAACCAATAATCCAAACGCTTAAATGCCCTTTATGTGGTCACACGTGGAAGTTTACTCGGTATGAACATGAGACCGTCATTGGTCCCATCCGTTATTGCGAGCAGGTAGATCCTCTATATATTGATTACAAAACAGAGATAACTAGAGAACAAATAAAAGATAGGCAGACTGGTCAAGTCCTCCATGAAGAAGAGGTGGATCGCCGCGATTTTACAACAACTTCATCCGGAAGTCGTTATATCCGTTATAAGAGCTACGATTACGAAAGGTATAAACCATATATTCATCGGTACATTAATGGTGACCATAAGGCATTGATTGAGTATGAACAGATGTACTATGGTGAGTTTTGGGGATAGATGCTTGCTCCCTGATTGTTAATAAACGGATAATAAAAAACTTTAATAACCACTTGCAATTTTCTTGCTAAAAAGATAATTTTGCGAGTGGTTAGTAATTATAAAACATCCGTCTATTATGGAGAAATTAGCAAAACAGTACGTTGATGAGTTTATGGCAGGGCTTGTTGCGAAGAATCCCAACGAACCCGAATTTCATCAGGCCGTTCGCGAGGTTGCGGAGTCGTTGGCTCCTCATATCGTTGCGGACCCCGTCTTGCGTAAAATGAAGATTCTTGAACGTATCGCCGAGCCGGAGCGCGTGATTATCTTCCGCGTGCCTTGGGTTGATGATAAGGGCGAGGTTCAAATCAATCGCGGTTATCGAGTGCAGATGAATAGTGCAATCGGTCCCTATAAAGGTGGTATCCGCTTCCATCCCTCGGTAAATTTGAGTATTCTGAAATTCCTCGCTTTCGAGCAGACATTCAAGAATAGCCTTACAACACTCCCGATGGGTGGCGGTAAGGGCGGCTCGGACTTCAATCCGAAGGGTAAGTCCGACAATGAGGTTATGCGATTCTGCCAATCGTTTGTTACGGAACTCTCGCGCCATATCGGAGCCGATACGGATGTGCCGGCAGGAGATATCGGTGTGGGCGGTCGTGAAATCGGCTTTATGTTCGGTCAGTACAAGCGTCTGCGTGACGAATTTACCGGCACCTTCACAGGTAAGGGTCTTGATTGGGGTGGCAGCCCTCTGCGCCCGGAGGCTACGGGTTACGGAACATGCTACTTCGCGCAGGAGATGCTTGCAACACGTGGCGATAGCTTCGAGGGTAAGACAGTCTGCATCTCCGGATCGGGAAATGTTGCCCAGTTTGCAGCAAAGAAGGCAACCGAACTCGGTGCAAAGGTTGTGACAATGTCTGACTCGTCGGGTTATATCTATGACCCGGAGGGAATCTCTCCGGAGAAACTCGAATATATCATGACGCTCAAAAATGTCTATCGTGGCCGCATTAAGGAGTATGTGGAGCGTTATCCGTCGGCTCAATACTTCGCAGGCGAGCGTCCGTGGGGCGTTAAGTGCGATATTGCGATGCCGTGTGCTACGCAGAACGAACTCAATGGCGAGCAGGCACAGGCTCTTGTCGATAACGGCTGTATCTGCGTTGCCGAAGGTGCTAATATGCCCTCTACACCCGAAGCCATTGCTATCTTCCAAGGCAATAAGTTGCTCTACTCGCCGGGTAAGGCATCGAATGCCGGTGGTGTGGCAACGTCAGGCTTGGAGATGACCCAGAACTCGATGCGCCTGAAATGGTCGCGCGAGGAGGTGGATGAGAAGTTGCACTCGATTATGAAGAACATTCACGAGATGTGCGTGAAGTACGGCACCGAGGAGGATGGTTACGTCAATTACGTTAAGGGTGCTAACATCGGAGGCTTTATGAAGGTTGCCAATGCGATGTTGGCGCATGGTGTAGTATAAGATAGATTTAATTGATAATTGACAATTGATAATTGACAATTTGGGTGCATGCACTGCTTTGATATATAAAATTTTATATTGTCAAAGTGAAACAAGACACCTGAATTATCAAGTATCAATTGTCAATTTTTTTTGTTGTAACAAAATGGCTAAAACCCTTAAAATCGAAAAGACGAATGCCGCACGGTTGCTCGACCGAGCCAAGATTGAGTATGCCCTTATCCCTTACACCGTGGACGAGGATAATCTTGCTGCCACACACGTTGCCGAGGAGTTGGGCGAGGATATCGCCACGGTATTCAAGACCCTGATTCTGCGTGGTGACCGCACGGGACACTTTGTCTGCGTGATTCCGGGCGATAAGGAGGTCGATTTGAAGGCGGCAGCGCGAGTGTCGGGCAATAAGAAGTGCGACCTTATACCGATGAAGGAGTTGCTGCCAACGACGGGATATATACGCGGAGGTTGCTCTCCGATTGGAATGAAAAAACCTTTTCCAACCTTTATCCACACGACAGCCCTCGACCACCCATATATCTATATCAGTGCAGGTGTACGCGGTCTGCAAATCAAGATAGCACCCGCAGACCTTATTGCCTTTGTCGGTGCAAAGGTCGAGTGTGTGGTCGTAAGTGAGGAGGAAAAGCCTCTTTTAGAGGCTTAATTGAGAATTGTCACTATCCCCAGTGTTCCCATAAGCGGTTGCAGGCTGCGCCCCCATTCTCCCCAATTTTCCCAACAGCCAATGGCTAATGGCTCTCTCCTGACCCCTCCGGCTTTCAGCCACCTCCCCTAAAACAGGGGAGGAGTTTAAGAGAGATTTTCAGCCACCTCCCCTAAAACAGAGGAGGAGTTTAAGCGGAACCCCACTCTAAAACAGAGAAGGGGTTTTTACCCCTTCCCAAAAATACTAATAGCCAACATCCAATGGCTAATGTAATGCGGATTAAATCTGTTTGCGAAGGCGAGCCACGGGGATTCCGAGCATTTCGCGGTATTTTGCCACGGTACGACGGGCGATGCGGTACCCTTTGGCGTTGAGGATATCCATAAGATTTTCATCTGTCAGGGGGCGACGTTTATCCTCGTCGTCGATACACTGTTGGAGCAGGTTTTTAATCTCGTAACTTGATACCTCCTCGCCGCTTTCGGTCTGCATAGCCTCCGAGAAGAGGGATTTGAGCAGGATTATGCCGAAAGATGTCTGTACATACTTACTATTTACCACGCGCGAGATTGTCGAGACATCGAGGCCTGTGCGGTCGGCAATATCTTTGAGAATCATCGGTCGGAGTTTGCTCTTGTCGCCATCCTTGAAGTACTCGCTCTGGTAGTCGAGTATGGTCTGCATTGTCCGCATCAGCGTATCGTGACGTTGCTTTATGGCGGAGATAAACCACTTTGCCGAGTCGATTTTGCTCTTTACGAACTGAATAGCCTCTTTATCCTCGGCACGCACAGAGCCGTCGGGGCGTACCATATCACGAATCATATCGACGTATCGACGATTTACACGCACTTCGGGTACGTTGTACGAGTTGAGTGTTAGGTCGAACTTGCCGTCGTGGTAGTCGAGCAGAAAGTCGGGAATGATGTAGGGCGTAGTATCAGTGCCACCCTCGGAGTAGAGATTTCCGGGCTTGGGCGAGAGGTGGCGTATCTCTTCAATGGCCTCACGGAACTCATCTTCGGTAACTTGCAGTCGCGATATGAGTTTCTCATAATGCTTTTTTACGAACTCCTCGAAATGTGCGGTTATGATGCGCTTGGCGAGGCGACGTGGTCGGCTGTTGATGTCGAGTTGCTCCATCTGCAACATCAGACACTCGCGCAGGTTGCGCGCACCGACACCGGCAGGCTCCAACTCGTGAATTACCGACAGAAGCCTCTCCAACTCCTCCTCGGTGGTCTCGATGCCGAGCGAGAAGGCTATGTCGTCGCATATCGAGAGCAGGTCACGACGCAGGTAGCCATCCTCGTCGATGCTTCCGACGATATAGACAGCCAACCTCATCTCGCGCTCCGAGAGGTTGCGGTAGCCGAGTTGCTCAACAAGAAACTCTTGCAGAGAACGACCGCCGGAGAGATATACGGGGCGTTGTTTGTCGTCTTTCGAGTAGTTGTTTATGTGACTTTTGTAGGAGGGGGTGTCATCTTCACGCAGGTACTCCTCAACCGAGATTTGCTGTGGCTCCTCCTCCTCGTTTGTGCGCTCCTCCTCTTCGAGAACGATATTATCCTCAATCTCCTGCTTGATGCGCTGTTCGAGCTGCACGGTCGGCAACTCCAACAACTTTATCATCTGAATCTGTTGCGGAGAGAGTGTCTGTTGCAATTTTTGAATCTGACGTTGTGAAATAGCCATATTGTCGTAATAAATGCGTTTTGCGGTTTATATTTTCACTTCGACAGTCTCTTCATTTGCTGGTTGGTGGGGTAGCGCGGTTTGGAAGCGTGACCTGCCGGGGCTACTCGCGAGTCGCTTTTGCAGCCTTGACGATAGCCTTGCTCCAAAATTTGGCAAGATGCTTTGCTCCCGCCTCGTTGGGATGGAGGTAGAATATGCCGGCATTGCCCTTTTCGGGTACGTGATAACGCTTATAATGCTTCTCAAAGAAGGCGTAGCCATCCACATCTCCCAAAAATACGTAGTCAAACTCGTTGTCCAATGCCACCAAAACATCGATGTAACGACCCAGACGTTTCAGCCCTGCCGACAGATACATTGTGCCGTTATAGGTGTTGGGGCTGTACCAAATCGGACGATGAAGCACGAAGATAGCGTTGGGACACTCCGCGCGACACGCTGCGATAATGGTTTTCAGATTCTTCTTGTAGTCGGCTCGCGACACGGGGCTGCCGGTTGTTGTGCCGTCTATTGCCGAGTCGTTGGTGCCGAGCATTATCGAAAAGATTACAGGCTCTCCGGCAGCGGCTTTGGACTTAACCTCGACCATCGCCTGCGCCACCTTCTCCCAGTCGCGTCCCCCTTCGGGTAGGAAGTCGTAGGTCGTAGCGCCTGAACGAGCGCAGTTGCGATAGGTAACATCCGCTCCCAGAGCCTTGCCGACCATAGCCGATGCAAATACGGGAGGTGCCGTCTTGATGCGGTCCTTGTGCAGTGCGCCATAGGTTATGCTGTTGCCGATGTAGATGATATTACAACTCTGCGGCTCTCCCTTTGCCGAGGTGGCGAGGGGGGAGAGCGCGAAAGCCATAAAACATATTGCTGTCAAAAATCTTTTCATTGTTGTTCGTTTTTTTTGAGGTCTCTTTTCGGGTTGCAGCCGATTAAAACTCTGCATTCTTTGGTGTGCGCGGGAAGGGAATCACATCGCGGATGTTGGTCATACCCGTCACGAAGAGCAGCAGACGCTCGAAGCCCAGACCGAAGCCGGAGTGGGGAGCCGAACCCCAGCGACGAGTGTCGAGATACCACCACATATCCTTCTCCGGAATGCCGAGTTCCTTCACTCTTGCAGAAAGTTTGCCGTAATCTGCCTCACGCTCCGAACCGCCTATAATCTCGCCGATTTTCGGGAAGAGGACGTCCATTGCACGCACGGTCTTGCCGTCTTCGTTCTGCTTCATGTAGAATGCCTTAATCTCCTTGGGGTAGTTGATGAGGATTACGGGACGCTTGAAATGCTCCTCTACGAGATAGCGCTCATGCTCCGACTGCAAGTCGCAACCCCAATCGCACGGGAACTCAAACTTGCGACCCGAAGCCTTCAAAATCTCGACGCCCTCGGTGTAGTCGAGGCGCACGAAGTCGTTTTCGAGGACAAAGTTCAGACGCTCGATAAGTTCGTTATCCCACATCTTGTTCATGAATTCGAGGTCCTCGCGGCAGTTCTCCAAAGCGTAGCGAATCAGGTATTTGAGGAAATCCTCTGCGAGTTCCATATTGTCGTTCAGTTCGTAGAACGCCATCTCCGGCTCAATCATCCAGAACTCTGCCAAGTGGCGCGGTGTGTTGGAGTTCTCGGCACGGAATGTGGGGCCGAAGGTGTAAATCTGTCCGAGCGACAATGCACCCAACTCGCCCTCCAACTGACCAGACACGGTCAGACTGCACGGCTTGCCGAAGAAGTCCTGCGAATAATCGACCTTGCCCTCCTCGGTGCGAGGCAGTTCGTTCATGTCGAGCGTGGTCACTTGGAACATTGCTCCTGCACCCTCACAGTCCGAAGCGGTGATGAGCGGAGTGTTCAGATAGTAGAAACCGCGGTCGTTGAAGTATTTGTGAATTGCGAATGCCATGGCGTGGCGGATACGCAGAATCGCTCCGAAGGTGTTGGTGCGAGGACGCAGATAGGCGATGTCGCGCAGAAATTCGAGCGAGTGACCCTTCTTTTGCAGGGGATAACTCTCCGGGTCGGCAGTGCCGTAAATCTCGATTTTCTCTGCCTGAACCTCGACACCCTGACCCTGTCCGAGCGACTTTACGAGTTGTCCCTCGACGCAGATGCAGGCTCCGGTGGTAATCTGGCGAAGAACCTCCTCGTCAGCCTTTGCCAAATCCACAACGATTTGGATGTTGGCTACACACGAGCCGTCGTTCAGCGCAATGAATGCTACGTTTTTGTTTCCTCGCTTGGTGCGAACCCAACCCTTTACGACAACGTGGCTGTCGTACTCGGTCGATTTGAGAAGTTGTGCTATACGCATAGTTTTATAGTGTTTTGATTTTTGTATTTTCACATTCAAACTGCAAATTTATAAATAAATTGTGAATTGTGAATTGTGAATCGTGAATTGTTTGTAACTTTGTGGCTAAATATTGGAGATGATGAAGAGAATATTCTGGTTTTTGGTGCTTATTTGCGGATTTATGCCTGTGGTAACTGCGCAGGCACAGAGGGTCTATCGCTCGGAGTTTGTGACTTACGATATGCGCGAGGATGCCCGTGCCGCCAAGCGAACTGATGGTGTGAATTTCCGCACTATAAATCCTGCATTCGACAGCGAGAAGGATGGCGTGAAAATCTATCTCCAAAAGTTTGATGTGCCGGCATCGTGGAACGACTATAACGCCTACCTGCATCTCGAAAATGTGCAGTCGGCATACGTGCTGATGCTGAACGGAGAGGTGGTTGCCGAGGTCGAGGATGACCGCACACCTGCCGAGTTTATGGTATCGCCTTGGCTGCGACAGGGCGAGAATGTGATGGTCGTGGCTCTCTATAAGAGTGGCTATGCCGACATCCAGCAGCAGGATGCACATCCGGAGCGCAAGCCCTTCTGCGGGTCGTACCTTATGGCGCAGCGCAAACTTCACATCTTCGATTTCTCGGCAGAGATTGTCCCCAACGAGACCCGCGAGTACGGAATCCTCGAATTGGATGTGATTGCCCGCAATAACTTTAATTACGAGGAGACCATCGCCATAGGCTACGATATCTATGGGCCCGACGGCAAACTTATCGACTACACTGTGCGCGAACTGACCATTCCGGGACGCTCGCAGGATACGCTCCGTATTCGTGCCGACATCTACCACTCGTACAAATACAAGTGGGGCGGCAACCGCGGTCAGGCTCCGTTATACTCGCTGATGCTCTACGTCAAGCGCAACGGAATGATTTACGAATACATCCCCTTCAAGCGCGGTTTCGGGCGCACGGAGTATGCCGATGGTAAGATTATCCGTTTCGACGAGCCGGTAAATCTTGTGCGTCGTCGCTACTCCTCGGCGGCTACGCCTTCGGTTGCCGAGAGTGAGATTGCAGGGCTTAAACGTGAGGGAGCCAACCTGCTGGTGGTGGATTATCCGCAGCCGAGGTGGTTTTATGACCTGTGCGACAAGTTGGGGATGTACGTCATCGATAGAGCCAACATCAACGCCCCGAAGGCTTCGCTCGACCGCAAGGTGGGAGGCACGCCATCGAATAATCCGGCACTCTGCGAGGAGTATATCGAGCGTGTGAAGGCTATGTATTTCCGCTCGCGCAACCATTCGTGCATCGTGGGCTTTATGCTCGGAGGCAAGGCGGGTAACGGATACAATATGTACAAGGCATACGAACTGCTCTCCTCGCAGGAGAGTCGTCGTCCCATAATCTATGAGGCTGCCGAAGGGGAGTGGAATAGCGATAACGTCGAATTTAAGGCTCAAAATTAAGAACTCGAAATCTGGATTGCAGTAATGAATATTGACTTGATAGTTGTCGGTAAGACGGATATGCGCGAGGTCGAGAGTTTGGTGACGATGTACGCCAAGCGCATCAACTTCTATTGCAAATTCTCGATTACGACCCTGCCCGATGTGAAGAACACCAAGAGCCTCTCAACCAAGCAGCAACGCGCTGCCGAAGGCGAGGCTATCCTGCGTCAGGTGGCGGATGGCGACTATGTGATGCTGCTCGACGAGAGGGGCGAGGAGTTCCGCTCGCTCGACTTTGCGCAGTGGCTACAAAAACGACTCAATAGCGGTATTCGTCAGCTGGTGTTGGTCATCGGAGGCCCCTATGGCTTCTCGGAGGAGGTCTATGCCCGTGCCAATGGGAAACTGTCGCTCTCGCGAATGACCTTTTCGCACCAGATTGTACGCGCAATCTTTACCGAGCAACTCTATCGGGCATTCGCCATACTCAACAACGACCCCTATCATCACGAATAACCTCTCTCACAAGTAATGGAACATCCACGCCTGCAAATAGCCGTTATAACACCCTCGGTGTTGATGAATCTCGGTTTGAAGAGTATTCTTGAACGTATCGTGCCTATTGCCGAGGTCTTTACATTTACTTCGGCAGAGGAGATGACCGCATCGGGCGAGAGTTTTTTTCACTACTTCGTGTCGGCTCCTATTTTTCTCGAAAATAACACACTCTTCCTTGGCGGAGGTCATAAACCGATTGTGCTGACCGATTCGGATGCTCCGATTGCAAGTCTTGCAGGTATTCCGCATTTGAATATCAACCAGAACGAGTCGTCGCTGGTGAGAGATGTTCTTCGCCTGCATCACGGAGCGCACCCCGACGGTATGCACCATCCGCACCATCTTCATCCCATGGGAGAATCTGCGCATCAGATGACCCACACGGCACCTCATCCGTTGCCGATGCGGGGCGAGGAGGTGTTGTCGGCTCGCGAGATAGAGGTCTTGGCGTTGATTGCCAGGGGTTTGCTCAATAAAGAGATTGCCGATAAATTGAATATCGGTCTTACGACTGTTATCTCGCATCGTCGCAATATTGTCGAGAAACTCGGTATGCGTTCAGTGTCGGCTTTGACAATCTATGCCGTGATGAGGGGATATATAGACATATCTGCGCTGTAAATAGTTGTGAATTGACCCCTCCGGTCTGCGACCGTTTATGGGGATACCGGGGAGCGCGACCAAGGTCGCTTATGGGGATACCGGGGAAATTAAGGAGTTTGAGGAGTTTGAGGAAAGTAAAAAAACTCCCATCCAGCCCACCCGGCCCATCTAACTCGTCAAACTCATCTTCCCCATAAGCAATCTCTGATTGCGCCCCCATATTCCCCATTCTTCCCAATAATAAAAGACCCCAAAGGGGTCAATTGTCAATGGCTCTCTCCTGAAATTCCTTATAAATAAGGATTGCACGAACGGTAAAAAATCAATTACTTTGCATCCGAAAGATGCAAAGAGTTACACTATTGATACTGCTTGTGCTGTTGTCGTTGCAGGCAATGGCTGTCGAGCCTCCTATCGAGAAGCCCGACACGGTACTCACTATCGGCTCTGTTGAGGTTACATCAATCAAGCAAGGTACAACCCTGCGAGGCAAGGCTATCGCAGCCACGCTGATTGATGCCGAAATGGCACAGCGCAACCACATCGCAGCATTGAAAGATGCCTCGGAGGTGGTCCCCAACTTCTACATCCCCGACTACGGCTCGCGTATGACCACATCGGTCTATGTGCGAGGTCTGGGTGCGCGTATCGACCAGCCGGTGGTGGGTATGAATATCGACAATGTGCCGGTGATGACCAAGGAGGGGTATGACTTCGAGATGGTCGATATCGAGCGCATCGAGATTCTGCGAGGCCCGCAATCTACGCTCTATGGTCGCAACACGATGGGGGGCGTGGTAAATATCTACACCCTCTCGCCCTTCAATTGGCAGGGCGTAAGGCTTGGCGTGGAGTATGGCTCCGGAAATACAATCAAGGCGAAGGCCTCGACATATCAGAAGATTCTGCCCAATCTGGCAACTTCGGTGTCGGCTTACTATACGCGCACTGACGGTCTTTTCGAGAACTTGCATACGGGCAAGATGTGCGACCGCGAGCAGCAGGGTGGTGGTCGCTTCAAGTTGGCGTGGCGTAGCGACCGGTTGAAGATTGAGAATACTCTCGCCTTTTCGCTGACCAAGCAGGGAGGCTATCCATACGCCTATGCAGGCGAGGATATTGTGGATGATGCAGGCAAGCTGATTATCGCCAATGGCGAGATACGCTATAACGACCCTTGTGGTTATGAGAGGGTTGAGGTTAGCGATGGCGTGACGGTGCGATACGATGCACCCAAGTTCTTGGTTTCGAGCATCACAAGTTACCGCTACCACGACGACAAGATGACCCTCGACCAGGATTTTATGCCGCTCTCTTACTTTACGCTGGTGCAGGCTCGCGAGGAGCATACCGCCACCGAGGAGGTGGTCATCCGCTCGAAGGAGAGCGAAAACCGTATCTACAATTGGCTGTGTGGCGTCTTCGGATTCTTTAAGCAGAGCGATATGAATGCCCCTGTACGTTTCAAGCAGACGGGCATCGAGGAGTTGATTATAAAAAATGCATCAACATCTTCGGGCATTGACCTTACGTTCAATAACGAGGAGTTGCTCTTCGATTCGGGATTCGATATCCCGACGTGGGGCGTGGCTGCATACCACGAATCGAGCGTCACACTCGGCAAGTTCCACTTGACGGCAGGTGTCCGTTTTGATTATGAACGCGCCCGACTCGACTACCTCTGCGCGAGTGATGCGGAGGGGCAGTTCGGACTATCGCCCATAACGCCCGACCGCTTTGGTGGCCGTCTGCATAACGACTTCTTCGAGATTCTGCCGCGCGTGACGGCTACGGTGCGTTTCGATGCCCGCAATTCGCTCTATGCCTCGGTATCGAAGGGTTATAAGGCGGGTGGCTTTAATACGCAGATGTTCTCGGAGGTGCAGCAGGCACGACTGATGAAGCAGATGGGTGTGGCAATGAATCGTATGAGTATTGACGAGATTGTGAGATACAAGCCCGAATGGAGTTGGAACTACGAGATTGGGGCGCACGCGGCCACCGCTGACGGACGTTTTGTTGCCGAGGCGGCACTCTTCTATATCGACTGCCGCGACCAGCAACTTACGGTCTTTCCGGAGGGGCAGACGACGGGTCGAATGATGACCAATGCGGGCAAAACTCGCAGTTTCGGTGCCGAAATGTCGGCAAGAGTTTCGCCTTTCAAGAAATTCGATGTATCTTTGTCCTACGGTTACACCAATGCCCGCTTTGTGGAGTTCCGCAGCGGCAAGAGTGACTACGCAGGACAGTATGTCCCCTATGCACCGCAACATACGGCAGCAGCAAGGGCAACCTACGAGATTGTAATCCCGACCCGATGGTTGGAGCGCATAATGCTCGGCGTGGGATATAAGGGCGTGGGTCCGATATTCTGGAACGAGGAGAATACATTGAAGCAGAACTACTACTCTCTGCTCGATGCCTCGGTACGCTTCTCGGCACGTCACTACTCGGTGGAGGTGTGGGGGCGCAACCTTACGGGTGCGGAGTATGCGGTATTCCACTTTGAGTCGATATCGCACCCCTTCCAGCAAAAGGGTCGCCCGCGAACTTTTGGTGTAACTTTGAATATAAACCTATAAAAGAAAAAATGATGAAGAAGATTTTAATGATGTGTGTGGTGGCTTTGTTTGCTATTGCATGTGGCGACAAAGAGCCTCTGATTGAGAAGCCGGATGTGCTGACCGTCAAGCAAAATGGCGAAGCGGTATATACCGATAACGAGGTTACGTGGCGCATTGTGCCGAGTGCCGCGACCGTAACACCGGCTCTCTATTCCCTCTATATGGACGGTACTCGTTTTGTCGAGGCTATGCCGATGCTCGATATGGAGGTGCTCGATTTGGCAAATCAGCACGTCAAGCCCGAAGAACACTTCCTTCACGAAGCAGAGTCGGTAGTGCCGAGCATTAAGGGTAACCCGATGCCGCGATATACGCTGACCAACTTCCGTTGCGAGGTAACGGATTGGGAGGTATTGAAGGTGTCGTTTACCTGTGTCGGATACGATGTAACTTACGTCAAAAATCTATAAAATATAATAGCGATGAAAGCAGAATACAAACCCTACGTTGAAGAACTAATCTCACTTGCCATCAAGGAGGATATCGGCGATGGCGACCACACCTCGCTGTGCTGCATCCCTGCCGAGCAGCAGGGTAAGATGCGCCTTCTCTGCAAGCAGGAGGGTATAATTGCGGGCATAGAGATTGCACGTCTTGTGTTGGAACGATTGGACCCCTCGATGCACTTCGAGCAACTTATCGAGGATGGTACGCGCGTGAAGGTTGGCGATGTGGCGTTCTATGTTTCGGGTAGCGAGCGCTCGCTGTTGCAGGCAGAGCGTATCCTGCTCAATATTATGCAGCGAATGAGCGGTGTAGCCACCCAGACGGCTATCTATGTTGCGCGTTTGGAGGGTCTGCATACCAAAGTCCTCGATACTCGCAAGACCACACCCGGTATGCGCGTGCTGGACAAGATGGCAGTGAAGATTGGCGGTGGCGAGAATCATCGCATAGGTCTTTTCGATATGATTCTGCTTAAAGATAACCATATCGACTTTGCGGGAGGTGTGCGTAAGGCTGTCGAGAAGGCTCGCGAGTATTTGAAGGCTACGGGTCGCAATATCCCCATCGAGTGTGAGGTGCGTACTTTGGAGGATATCGACGAGGTCTTTGCCGCAGGCGGTGCTGACCGTATCATGTTCGATAACTTTACTCCGGAGCAGACCCGCGTGGCTGTCGAGAAGGTGGCAGGACGCTGCGAGACCGAGTCGAGTGGCGGTATCACGCTCGACAATCTGCGTGACTATGCCGAGGCAGGAGTTGATTTTATCTCTGTCGGAGCATTGACTCATCAGATTAAGTCGCTTGATATGTCGCTCAAAGCCTGTTAAAATATCTCGTCTAAATCGGTGATTTTGGCGTTATACGATTTTGGTTAAAGGGGTCACATACGTTATAGTATGCTCCCCCTCCACCCAAAACCGCAAGCCTAAAAATCCCTCGATTTATACGGATATTTGGGTTGGATGTTGCGCGAGCCTTGAAATTCCACCTTTTATACAATTTGCTGCTTTGTACAACCCTGTAAGCCTGAAAATCCCTCGATTTATACGGATATTTGGGTTGGGTGCTGCGCGAGCCTTGAAATTCTGCCTTTTATACTATTTGCGGGCAAGCGCTCGATATAAGATGATACGATTCAGAGAGATAACGGTGGCGGATAAGCCGCTTTTTGACCGATATGCTTGTGCTGCGCAGGTGCGCAACTGCGATATGGCCTTTGCCAACATCTACTGCTGGCAATCGCTCTATCGTAGCGAGTGGGCTGTAGTCGAGGAGTTTCTGGTGGTGCGTTTCCGGTTAGACGGAGGCGACCGTTTGGCATATATGCAGCCACTCGCGGAGTCCGATAATCCCGATTTCTCGACGATAATTCCACTACTTGCAGAGGATGCAGCCTCTATGGGGCAACCCTTGCGTTTTGCAGGTCTTACGCCCGTGGGAGTTGAGGTGCTGCGACAATATGCATCCGAAGAGTTCGCCTTCGCGGCTTCGCGCGACTATGCCGACTATATCTACGCTGCCGACGACCTGCGCAATCTGCCCGGCAGGCGATATCAACCCAAACGTAACCATATCAACCGCTTTCGTAACGAGAACGACTTTCGATACCTGCCCCTTACGGCAGAGTATGCCGAGGAGTGCCTGCGACTTACCGAGCGGTGGGGCGCGGGACGTGCCGATGAAGATGACACTATCGCAGCCGAGAGGGAGGCTATGGTTAGGGCTTTCGAGAACTTTGATGCGTTGGGCTTACAGGGCGGTGCAATATGTGTAGAAGGCGAGTTGGCGGCATTTACCTACGGCTCGCAGGTGTGTGGCGATACATTTGTTACCCATATCGAGAAGGCAAATACGAAATTTAATGGTATTTTTGCGACAATAAATGCACTCTTTGCCCGTTCCCTTTCCGAGAGTGTGCAACTCATCAATCGCGAGGAGGATATGGGTATCGAGGGCTTGCGTAAGGCGAAACTCTCGTACTATCCCGTGGCTGTTGAACCGAAGTGGTCGGCTGTGGCTATGGACGCTACAATGCAGAGTGTCAGACGCTTGTGGATAGATGTCTTTGGGGACTCGGAGGAGTTTGTCGAGCAGTTCTTGACGACCTGCTACGATGCAGAAAACCTCTTTGCGCACCGGGAGCAGGGGCGTGTGGTGTCGATGGCGCATCTGTTACCATTCCGCACTGCCGAGGGCAGGAGGGTCAATTACCTATATGGTGTGGCTACCGACCCTGAATGGCGAGGCCGCGGATTCGCTTCGGAGTTGATTCTCCGCGCTCTGCGCAGGGCGGAGAGCGAGAATAGGGCAGTCATGCTGATTCCGAGTGGAGAGGATGTGAAGCCCTTTTATGAGGCTCTCGGATTTGTTGATAGGGGAGTGTCGTTGCACTTCGAGGGCGAGTTCGACTTCGGCACGGGCGATGCCGAGCGCGACAAGGCGATGATTCGCGACTTCGGAGAGGAGACGTTGGCGGAGCAGGAGAGCCTGATGTTGAAATTTGACGATTAGAAAAACTTAAATAAAAGTATGGTGGATATTGTTTACATTATTATTGGTCTTGCCCTCGTGTTGGTCGGTGCGCATATCCTGACCGAGGGTGCAGCAGCGGTAGCCGAGAAGTTCCGTATCTCGGAGTTTGTTATTGGTCTGACGATTGTGGCGGTGGGGACATCAATGCCGGAGTTTGTCGTAAGTTCGGCAGCAGCAATGCAGGGTAGTAGCGATATGGCTATCGGCAACGTGGTGGGCTCGAATATCTTGAACGTGTTCTTGATTCTGGGTCTGTGCGCGTTGGTGTCGCCACTCCCGTTTACACGCAACAATATCCGCTTCGATATACCGCTGACGTTCTTGGCATCGGTTGTACTCTTTATAACAGCGTTGGATACGATGTTCGGCTGGGGCGATATTGATCGCATAGGTCGCATCGAGGGTGTTGTGATGTTTGTGTGCTATATCGCTCTGATTGTGTGGTCTGTGCGCTCCTCGAAGCAGGATGAGCAGGAGGTCGCTGCCACTCCGCGAATGAAGATGTGGGTTGCCGTTCTCGCCATTGTGGGTGGTCTAGCTTCGCTGGTTGTCGGTAGCCGTCTCTTTGTGGATGGAGCCTCGGCAGTGGCGCGTGCATTGGGTGTGAGCGATGCACTTATCGCAATTACGCTTGTGGCGTGCGGAACATCTCTTCCCGAATTGGCATCGAGCCTTGTGTCGGTGGCAAAGGGTCAAAAGGGTATGGCTTTGGGTAATGTCCTCGGCTCAAACCTCTTCAATATACTCTTCATTCTGGGAGGTTGTTCGATGGTTACACCCCTCACGCTGGGCGATATCGACATTATCGATATCTCGATGGTAATTTTGAGTGCCGTGATTCCGTTTATCTTCGCCTTCACGTTCAAGGGTCGCCAGATTGACCGTAAGGAGGGCGCGGTGATGGTGGCAATCTATATTGGCTACATAGTGTGGCTGATTTCGAAGATTTAGTGCGTAATTGATGCGATATAAGAGGGGAAGTGTAAAAAAAACTGCACTTCCCCTTCGTTTATTGATATTTGTTTAATACTTTTGCGCCCGAAACAGAGGTTAATTGAGATTTTTTATGGACTTAAAGAACACTATCGACTTCCGACCTAAACTTATTACAAGCCTTAAAAACTACAACAAATCAAAGTTTACATCCGACCTGATGGCGGGTATTATTGTGGGTATCGTAGCCCTGCCGCTTGCCATCGCCTTCGGTATCGCTTCGGGTGTAAGCCCCGAAAAGGGCCTTATCACGGCTATCGTGGGCGGACTTATCGTGTCGCTGTTTGGTGGATGCAATGTTCAGATTGGCGGACCTACGGGTGCGTTTATCGTTATCGTCTATGGCATCATTGCCAAATTCGGTTTCGAAGGTTTGGCTCTTGCGACATTTATGGCGGGTGTGATGCTGCTCTTGATGGGTGTGTTCAAACTCGGCTCGGTAATTAAGTTTATTCCCTATCCGATTGTTATCGGCTTTACGGGAGGTATCGCGCTGACGATTTTTACGACCCAAATCAAGGATTTGTTCGGTATGCAGATTGCAGATGTGCCGGCAGACTTTCTCTCGAAGTGGGCGGTCTATTTCCAACATCTCGACACGATAAATCCCTATGCGTTGGCTATCGGTATCGTCAGCATCGCCATTATTGCCCTGATGCCGCGTCTGTCGCGTCGTGTGCCGGGGTCGTTGGTGGCTATCGTGCTGATGACGGTGGTGTCGTTCCTGCTGCGTAAGTATGCGGGCATAACCACCATCGAAACTATTGGCGACCGCTTCACGATTAACGCCTCGCTGCCGATGCCGGAGGGGCTGTCGTTCAATATCGAGACAATAAATATGCTGCTGCCGTCGGCATTTACAATTGCCATTTTGGGTGCTATCGAGTCGCTGCTGTCGGCAACGGTGGCGGATGGTGTGACGGGCGACCGCCATAACTCCAACACCGAACTTATGGCACAGGGCGCAGCCAACATTATCGTTCCGCTCTTTGGCGGTATCCCCGTGACGGGAGCCATTGCTCGCACGATGACCAATATCAACAACGGAGGACGTACCCCTGTGGCAGGAATTATCCACGCTGTGGTGTTGTTGCTTATCCTGCTCTTCCTCTCGCCTCTGACCAAGCATATCCCTATGGCGTGTCTGGCAGGTGTGCTGGTTATGGTGTCGTACAATATGAGCGAGTGGCGCACGATACGCTCGATGATGCACAACCCCAAGTCGGATGTGGCGGTGCTGATTACGACGCTGGTGCTGACCGTTATCTTCGACCTGACTATCGCTATTGAGGTAGGTCTTGTGATGGCAATCCTGCTCTTTATGAAACGAGTTATGGAGAGTACCCAGATTACCGTTATCCGCGACCAGATGGAGGTGCATCACGACGGAGAGCGCCATGATGAACAACTCGCCATCCCCGAAAGTACGGAGGTCTATGAGATTGAGGGCCCGTTCTTCTTCGGTATTGCGAATAAGTTCGACGAGGCGATGCGTCGCGTGGGTGGCAATAAGTCGCAAATACGAGTTGTGCGTATGCGTAAGGTTACCTTTATCGACTCGACGGGTATCCATAACCTCGAAATCTTTGTTCGCCAGTCGCAGAAGGAGAATAGGGTGGTTATCCTTTCGGGCGTGAACGAGAATGTGCATCGCGCATTGGAGAAGGCCGGTGTGTGCCGTCTGGTGGGCGAGGAGAATGTCTGCAACCATATCGATAAGGCTCTCGCCCGCGCCTCGGAGATCGTCAAGACACTGAAAAGCGAGAAAGAGTAAAGGATAAAGGATAAAGGATAAAGGATAAAGTTCGCTCGCTATGGGCAAGAAAAGCGTTAAGGGAAGACTCTTAACGCTTTTTTTTGTGGGAGGGTAGGATTCCTTAATAGTTGTGGTAATGATGCCCAAAATGGCGCATTTTAGAGAATAAATGCCGAGCAGAAGCGGAGTATTGCTCGCCATGTTTGTATTTGATGGCGGTAGCCATCTCGCAAATACCCCTCCCGACACCGCGCATCACTCCGAAACCTCGCATCACTCCGAAACCGCTCGCAAACCAACAGCTGTAAAAGGCGGGAAATTATAACCCCATTAGCAACGCAGACTTCGGCTTGTCGATCAACTCGAACTTGCCGGGGGATATGTAGGTGTAGGCGAGCATAGTATATTATGCAGATTTACGCTTTCGTTTTGAGGTTTGATTTAACGAAGACAAATGCTCTATGGCGTCATTGCATAGTTGTATAGTAGAACTATCAGATGTATCATCAAGAATACATCTCAATGTCGATTCTATACGAT
>SUZF01000034.1 GCA_015060065.1 Rikenellaceae bacterium
CGTTCCTGCTGGGTAAGTTCTTCACTGACGGAGTGTGGTGGTTCTACCTCTTCTGGGCACCGGCATACTTCTCGGAGTGTGGCTACACGATGCAGACCACCACGGGTAAGATGTTGGTCTTTGTTCTCTACCTGATTGTGACCATCATCTCCTTCTTCGGAGGATACCTGCCCAAATATTTTGTCGAGAAGCGCGGTATGGAGCCTTATGCCGGGCGTATGCGAGCAATGTTGATTTTCGCATTCTTCCCTCTTCTGGCACTCTTCGCACAGCCTTTGCAGGGCGTTTCGGTATGGTTCCCGGCTATCATCATCGGCTTGGCCGGAGCAGGTCATCAGTCGTGGTCGGCAAACATCTTCTCGACCGTGGGCGATATGTTCCCCAAATCGACCATCGCAACCATCACCGGCATCGGCAACATGGCAGGCGGCATCGCCTCGTTCCTTATCAATAAGGGAGCAGGTATGCTCTTTGTCTATGCTGCGGCACAGGGCGAAGCATTCTCTTTCCTCGGCTTCGAGGGCAAGCCTGCCGGCTATATGATTATCTTCTGTATCTGTGCTGTGGCATATCTGGTGGCGTGGTGCGTAATGAAGAGTTTGGTACCGGAATATAAACGAATAACAATAAAATAGACCGTTATGGATATATTTAACATTAAAGGAAAGGTTGCCATAATCACGGGTGGTTATGGCGTTTTGGGAGCCTCGATGGCTCACTCGTTGGCAGAGCGCGGAGTACACATTGCAATCGTTGGCCGCAAGGCAGAGAAGGGCGAGCCGTTGGCTGCCGAACTGACAGCCTTGGGAGCAGAGTCAATCTTCTGCAAAGCGGATGTCCTCGACCGTGAAGCCCTTGTGGCAGCGCGTGAAGAGATTCTGCGCAAGTGGGGACACATCGATATACTGATAAATGCGGCCGGCGGCAATATGCCCGGTGCTACGATTATGCCCGACAAAAATATCTTTGATTTGGATATTGATGCCTATCGCGAGGTGCTGAATCTCAATTTGGTAGGAACGGTTATCCCGACATTGGTTTTTGGCGAGGTTATGGCAAAGAGTGGCAAAGGCTCCATCATCAACATATCGTCGATGTCATCTCAACAGATGATTACTCGTGTATGTGGCTATTCGTCGGCAAAGGCTGCAATAGACAACTTCACGAAGTGGTGTGCAATGGAGATGGCAAAGAAGTTCGGCGAGGGTCTTCGTGTGAATGCCATCGCTCCGGGCTTCTTCATCACCGAGCAAAACCGAACCTTGATGACAAACCCCGATGGCAGTTACTCCGATAGAGCCAAGGATGTAATTCGCAACACTCCGTTCGGGCGTTTGGGCGAAGCCGATGAACTGCACGGCGCAGTGATTTTCTACGCAAGTGATGCCTCGAAGTTTGTAACAGGTACGGTGTTACCTATCGATGGAGGTTTTAGTATTTTTAGTGGTGTATAATATTTGACAAGCAGAGGATATGACAAATAAAACATTGTATCGTTTCGAACAGACTATGCGTTGGTATGGACCCAACGATGTCGTTTCGTTGGCTGACATTCGTCAAGCCGGTGCTACGGGTGTGGTAAATGCGTTGCACCAGATTGCTCCCGGTGAAGTGTGGAGTGTAGAGGAGATACTCAAACGCAAGAAGATGATTGAGGCAGCAGGTCTTACTTGGACCGTTGTAGAGAGTCTGCCTGTCAGTGAGCAGATTAAGTCGAAGACCGGAGATTGGAAACTTCACATCGAAAACTACAAACAGAGCTTGCGAAATTTGGGAGAGTGTGGTATTAAGGTGGTTACTTACAACTTTATGCCTGTACTTGATTGGAGTCGCACATCGGTTGCCTACGATGTGGGTGATGGGTCAAAGGCTCTTCGTTTTGAGAGGGCTGCATTCGTGGCATTTGACCTCTTTATTCTCAAACGAGAAGGTGCCGAGAAGGATTACTCGCAACAGGAAATTGAGCGAGCAGAAAAGAGGTTTGCCGAGATGAGTGATGCGGAGAAGAAGATATTGGTGGAGAGTCTGCTTATGGGCTTGCCGGGTGCCGATGAGAGTTTCACGGAGAAGGCTATTATGGAGGGGTTGGAACTCTACAAAGATATTGACGAGGCTCAACTCAAAGCCAATCTCGTGGCTTTCCTTGCCGAGGTTGCCCCTGTGGCAGATGAGGTGGGAGTGGTGTTGGCGATACACCCCGACGACCCTCCTTATAAGTTGTTGGGTCTGCCACGAATTATGCGTACCAAAGCCGATTTCCTTGAACTTGTTGAGGCTGTACCTAACAAGAGCAATGGTCTGTGTTTCTGCACGGGATCGTTTAGCATTCGCCCCGATAATGACCTGCCTAAAATGGCGGAGGAGTTGGGTGACAGAATAAACTTTGTACATCTGCGTAGCACCCAGCGTGATGAGTTGGGCAATTTCTATGAAGCCAACCACTTGGAGGGCAGTATAGATATGTACGAGATTGTAAAGAGTCTGCTTGGGGTTATGAATCGCCGAGGTTGTTCTCTGCCGATGCGTCCCGACCACGGTCACCAGATGTTAGATGACTTGAAGAAGAAGACCTATCCGGGATATTCGGCAATCGGTCGTCTGAAAGGCTTGGCAGAGTTGCGAGGCTTGGAGATGGGTATAGCAAAATCACTTTTCGAGAACTAAACAGACCAAATACCAAGATGAAACCCTTTATTCACGAAGATTTTTTGCTCGAAAACGATTGCGCCCGCACGCTCTACCACGACCATGCCGAGCGTATGCCGATTATCGACTACCACAATCATCTTTCGCCACAGATGATTGCCGAGGACTACCACTTTGCCACAATCACCGAGTTGTGGCTCGGTGGCGACCACTACAAGTGGCGTGCATTGCGTGCCAACGGCATCCCCGAAGAGTTAATCACGGGCAATGCCCCCGACCGCGAGAAGTTCCGCGCATGGGCTCGCACACTGCCCCACACCATGCGCAATCCGCTCTACCATTGGACACAACTCGAACTGAAACGCTACTTCGGCATCGAGGAGTTGCTCTGCGAGGAGAATGCCGATGAGATATACGACAAGTGTAACGAGATGTTGGCTCAACCTGAATTCAGCGTGCGCAATCTGCTATTGCGAATGAATGTCGAGGTGCTGTGTACGACCGATGATCCCGTAGATTCGCTCGAATATCATCGCTGTATAGCCGAAAGTGGTTTTGCCGTAAAGGTATTACCGACTTGGCGTCCCGATAAATTGCTAAATACTTCCGACTCGGCAGGCATAAACGAATATATCGACCGTCTGGCAGAGGTCAGCGGAGTCAAAATCGACGACTTCGAGTCGTTGCTCACGGCTCTGCGTGTACGCCAGAAGTTCTTTGCCGAGCACGGATGTCGCTTGTCGGACCACGGAGTGTCGTATGTTCCCAATGCAGAATTTGACGAACATAGCACACATCGCCTGTTCAAGCAGTTGCGTTCGGGTGTGATACTCAATGAGCAGGAGAGTGAGAGCCTGCGTGGAGGTATCCTCTACTACCTGTTGCAACTCAATGCCGAGATGGGCTGGGCGCAGCAACTCCACATCGGAGCCATTCGCAACAATAACTTGCGACTGTTCAAGTCGTTAGGCCCGGATGTGGGTTGCGACTCCATAGCCGATGGCAATGTTGCCGAAGGACTGTCGCGTATCTTCGGCCGACTCGACGAGCAGGGAGTCCTCACACGCACCATTCTCTATAATCTTAACCCCAAAGACAGCGAGGTGCTGGCAACGATGGCTTATAACTTCAACGACGGCTCGCAGGTGGGTAAGATGCAGTACGGAGCAGCGTGGTGGTTCCTCGACCAGATGGATGGAATGGTTAAGCAACTGAACGCCATCTCCTCGCTCGGTCTGCTGTCGCGCTTTGTCGGTATGCTGACCGATTCACGCAGTTTCGTGTCGTATCCGCGACATGAGTACTTCCGTCGCATACTCTGTAACCTGCTGGGTCGCGAGGTCGAGAGCGGGCTTCTGCCGGTGTCAGAGATGGAGCGTATCGGTCGTATGGTCGAAGATGTATCGTATAACAACGCCAAGCGATACTTCGGCTTTTAGATTTTCTTGCCTGCAAAGGTTGAGTCTTGCTTAACCACTTCAAAATGAATAAAATAATATAAGGGATTCGAAATGAGTTCCTTATATTATTTTTTTGATTTGTAGTGGATAGGGGATTGGCTACTGCGCTCGCTTATGCTCGCTCCGCTTAACGCCTTTCCCCTCCGCTCGCCGCGGGGGCTCTTACAAAATCACTTCGCAAGGAGTTGATAAATCAACAACTTTATTTTTGCCACTATGCCCTACAAACAAGTTTGTCGGCATATTATCAAAAACAAAAGATGTCGAATCTCTTCGACATCTCCTTGCTTCGTTCTTTGTAGTGGATAGGGGATTCGAACCCCTATGTCCTGCGTGAGAGGCAGGTATCCTAGCCCTTAGATGAATCCACCATGACTTGGTTTTGCGTTGCAAAGATAGTGCTTTTTTTTAAATTGCAAAAACTATACGCAAAAAAATCGATTTTTATTCGCGTTTCTCGCAAATATTGCCTATTTTTGTATATATAAACCTTAAAAAACTGGCTAAAATGAGGAGATTTGTCTTACTTTTCGTGGTGCTGTGTGTTGCTCCATGGTTATTGTTCGCCGAGGGTAGAATCAAACATACCGAATGGCGGTTTATCCCCCAGAAGAGAGAGAACCGCACCGGTGCCGATTTTTTAAAAGAGGGTCGTTATGCTCCAACATTCGGAGAGAAGGCGTGGATTCGATTCGAGAGTGACAACAAGAATGCAAAGCCGGGCTTGACAAAGAGGTCGGAGCCGATATGCAGCAACACCCAAAAAGGCGATAGTTGGTTCTTTGAGATACCTGTTGAGAACTTCGAGAAGGGTAGTATTGTCGATATATGGTGTCCGTTCCACTCTTATCCTACCGGTACGGGATTCCGTTTTGCGGTTGAGTATCGCGACGGCAAGAAGTGGATGCCACTGATGCCTGCCGAGAAGGATGGTACCAACTTCCGCACCTCGAAAGTATCGACCGCTAAATACTTCTGGCAGAGTTTCCGCCTGCAAAAGAGCATACGGAGAGGTGTTATCTCGATACGCATACGCCAAATCGAAGAGGCTACCGGAGCAAGTTATGTGGTCGGAGGTAATCGATATGCGCAGATTACCACCTATCAGGGAGTGGAGTTGCGTGATACGACACGTATCCTCTTTGTCGGCAATAGTTATACATACTATAATAACTATCCCTACATTTTCAAGGAGATTGCGATGAGTGAGGGCCATTATACAGATTGCTGGATGAGCGAAAAGGGCGGTTGGACGATGACCAAGCATCTGGTATATCCTCCTACGATTGAGGCTGTCGAGGCGGGGGGCTACGACTATGTTTTTCTGCAAGACCAGAGTTATGAGCGTGTCTTCTCCGGCACGGAGGATGATTATGGCTCATTGAAAGGCATGACCGACATCGCTGCGTATGTACGCAAGCATAACCCCGCAGTAAAGCCTATCATTGCTCTCACGTGGGGGCGTAGAGATGGTGGTAACAACATTAGAAAGGTGGATTTGCCGCTTGTCAAGAAGTATCCTTCGTTCTTTGCCGATTTCGATGCAATGCAGGCTCGCCTGAACGAGGTGGTTGCAAACGAGGCGCGGAGCATTGATGCGCAAATCGCTGTGCAAGGACCTGCGTGGCAGATTGTTCGCCACGAGCGACCCGACATCGACCTTTTCATCAAGGATGGCTCGCACCCTTCGTATGAAGGCTCTTATCTTGCGGCCGCGGTGTCATACCTTACAATCTTCAAGGAGCCGTTTGGTAAGAACACCGCGAACGGAATCCTGAATCCGGAGGTGGCGGCATACTTGCGCTCGGTTGCAGAGCGTGTGGTCTTAAAGGGCGAGAGATACACTTCCAAGCAGTAAAATGCCGAGGAGATAATACAATGGTTATATGGGTGTGGGCGAGTTGAGTCTGCACCCATTTTCGATTTAGGTTGCGACGTTAAAACGAAACTCTGAATCCGTGAATCTTGCGACGAATTCTGAATAGGAAGAGTATTGCGGAGGTGCCGAGTCCGAAGAGATATCCGAGGAAGAGTCCGCAGGGACCCAAGCCGAGCGTGAAACCACAAAGATATCCCACGGGGATATTGAGTACAATATAGGCGAGGAACGAAATCCATGGGATAATCTTCACATCTTGGATTCCGCGGAGGATGCCTATGCCGGCGCATTGTATAGCGTCGAAAATCTGATATAGAGCCACCATAATCAACATCTGCGAGGCGAGTTGAATAACCTCGGCATTCGAGGTGAAGAGTTGCGGAATTTGGTGGTTGAATATCACGAAAATCAGCGCGGCAAACGAGTCCCAGAGTAGCACCAGATGTAGCGAAGCCTTTGCCGTAAGGCTCATACTATCGACATCACGCGCTCCGTAGCAGTGCGATACGCGAATGGTTACAGCCGTACCCACGGCCACGACAATCATAAATGCGGCATTGCCGAGTGTCATGGCTATCTGGTTTGCGCTGATGGCAATCGCATCAAACCACCCCATCATCACACCCGTAATGACGAAGGCGGCAGATTCGAGGAGCATCTGTGCTGCTATCGGAGTTCCCATTTTCAGTAGCGAGAGTACCTCCGACTTGCCCAGCGACGTTGAGGGTATCAGCGAGGTGTAGGCACGATAGCGACTGCGCAGTGCGAAGTAACCGATGCCCAATATCGGCATCAATATTCTCGACAGTAGGGTAGCAAGACCGGCTCCTTCGACACCCATCTCCTCGGCTCCGAGCATTCCGTAGATAAAGACCCAGTTGAGGACAATGTTCAGCAGATTGCAGAACATCATAATAATCATTGGAACGGTGGTATTGCCCACGCCATCCAGAAAATTCTTGAAGGCACTGAACAGCATCACGGGGAGTATGCTGTATGCCATCATCCGATAATAGGGTAGTGCAGCATCCACAACTTCGACCGGTTGCCCCATGCGATAGAGCAATGGCTCTGCACCTATCTGCAAGATGACGAAGAGTATGCCGAGAAGCGAGTAGAGCAGTATGGCGTGTTTGAGGTACGACGCCGAGCGTCGTACATCGCCTTGTGCAAATAGTTCTCCGATGAGGGGTGTCAGGCCGAGCGTGATTCCCTGACCGGTGATGAAGAAGAGAAACGACATCGACACGCCGAATGATACGGCAGCCAGAGGTAGCGGGTCATCGCCTCCATATTGACCGACCATTACGTTGTCGGCAAACTGTACGAAGATGTGACCGAGTTGAGATATCACAATCGGCAGTGCCAACTTCAATATGGCGGAGTAATGCTCTCTATATTTCGAGAATCTGTACATCGGGGCGCAAAGATACAAAAATGGTGGCAAACCTTCAATGTTAATTATATCAACAGAGTGGTTTTTTGTACGACTTTTGTAAAACCACAGCAAAAAGTGTTTGATATGAACAGACTACGTCCGCATCTGGCGTTGATACTTTGTAATATTATATGGGCTATGGATTACCCCTTCTATACTATTGTGTTGGGGCGATATGTCGAGCCGTTGCCGATGGTTACGGCTGCGCTTGTTGTTACGGCATTGCTCTCGCTCGTACCTCTGATATGGGAGCCTGCCGAGAGGGTTGAGCCGCGAGATAAACGGCTCTTTTTCGGGGCGGCACTGCTAGTGGGTGTGGTGCGCAAGTTGATGATGATGTACGGATTGTCGCAGACCTCGCCCATTGACGGCTCGATAATCAATACCGTGGGGCCGCTGTTGGTGCTGCTGATATCTGTGGCTCTCGGTTTTGATAGATTCACGAAACGTAAAATTGCGGGATTGTTACTCGGTATGGGTGGTGCTGTGGCTGTGGTGCTTACGGGTGCTGCTGCCAAACACGAGAACTCTCACATGGTCGGCAATCTGTTGATTTTGGGTGCTGCCTGTACCACAGCGTGTTATATGGTGTGGTTTAAGCGATTGGTTACGCGCTATAAGACTACTACCGTTATGCGGTGGATATATTGTATTGCAGCCCTTGTGGTGCTGCCATTCGGTACGGAAAGTCTTATACATACCGACTTTACGGCTCTGCACGGGCGTGCGCTCTTTGCGGCACTGTTTGTAATCTTTGTGCCGACCTACCTGCCTAATCTGATGCTTAACTACGCCTTACGAAATGTTGCCCCGACCGTGACGAGCATATACGGATACCTGCAACCACTCTTGGCGATAGCGATATCGGTGGCTATGGGTCTTGACCGCCTGCATTGGGATACTGTGGCATTTGCAGCGGTAATCTTTTGTGGTGTGTGGCTGGTGGTCTCCTCTTATAAAGTGAATGGTTAGCCGCGCTGGGTGTAGGATGGATTACACAATAAAAAATTAGGACTACGACCTTTGGGGCATAGTCCTAATCTCTATTGTATGGTTATCCTTGTCTTACTCTGCGGGAGCAGCCTCAACAGCAGCCTCTGCGGGAGCCTCTTCCGAAAGGAACGGCTTCACGTCGAGCAACTCAACCTCGAATTGAAGTGCTTGGTTAGGGCCAATGTTGCGACCTGCACCACGAGGACCATAAGCCAAATCCGAAGGCAACCAGAGTGTAATCTTACCACCCTTACCTACGAGTTTCATACCCTCGGTCCAACCCGGAATAACGCGGTCGAGCGGGAACTCTGCCGGCTCACCACGGTCATACGACGAGTCGAATACCGTACCATCATCGGTAGTACCCTTGTAGTGGACTACAACGATATCGCGGTCGTCGGTAGCCTTCACGTTCTCGTCACCGGCCTTAACGACTTTGTAGAGCAGACCGCTCTCGGTCTTCTTTACACCGCTCTTCTTCTCAACCTGTGCCAACCACGCAGCCGAGCGCTCTGCAATCTGCTGCGGGCGAACAACCATAAAGTAGTTTTGGAGGAACTCGTTAATCTCATCCTCGGTAAGTTTGCCGTTACCCTCACGGATGTCGGCAATACCCTTGTTGAGCCAGTAGAGTTGGATGGGAATACCGCTGTTCTTCACGTTGGTACCTACATCAACACCAAATGCATACGACAACGCCTCGCGCTCCTCCTCGGTCTCGAACATTGCGGGGTCAGCCACGGGATACTCTACGCGAGTCGAATCGCCACCTGCAAGGCGAATGCTGTCGGCCTTTGCACGCTCTGCCATGATAGCCTGTGTGCGCTCACCACGCTTAACCATAAAGTAGTCACGGAGCAACTCAATAGCCTCCTCCTGTGTCTTGTCTGCCTTATCCATTGCAGCCTCATCGATACCCTTTGCAATCTCCTTCATATCGAACGGAATGTCGCTCA
>SUZF01000016.1 GCA_015060065.1 Rikenellaceae bacterium
AATCTTGAAGATAAAACCGCTCATCTTCGCCTCTTCGGGCTGTATTGCTCGGCTCTCGGTCGTCGAGGGGCGGGGCGAAGGCGCAATGCGGATAAAGCACTCCAAAAGTTCGCGCACACCGAAGTTGTTTACTGCCGAGCCGAAGAATACGGGTGCAACCTCTCCGCGCAGATACGCATCGCGGTCGAAGGCATCATAAACACCCTCAACCAACTCCACATCGCCACGCAACTGGTCGGCATAACGCTCGCCAATATAGTCGTTAAGTATAGGCTGCGAAATATCCTCAATCTCGACTGTCGAGGCATCTGCTGTGAGTCGCTCGTCGCTGGTAAAGAGCGAGAGGTTATGCTCGTAGAGATTATACACGCCCTTGAATGTCGCACCACTCGAAATGGGAAATGCCAGCGGGCGCACACCGATTTTGAGTTCGCGCTCCACCTCGTCAAGCAGGTCAAACGGCTCCTTGCAGGGGCGGTCGAGTTTGTTGATAAAGACGATTACGGGAGTCTTGCGCATACGGCACACCTCCATAAGTTTGCGGGTCTGCGCCTCAACACCCTTCGCACCATCGATAACGATGATTACCGAATCTACGGCAGTCAGCGTGCGGTAGGTGTCCTCGGCAAAGTCCTCGTGACCCGGCGTGTCGAGAATGTTGATTTTCACATCCTTATACTCGAAACCCATAACAGATGTTGCCACCGAGATACCACGCTGACGCTCAATCTCCATAAAGTCGGATGTCGCGCTCTTGCGTATCTTGTTACTCTTGACGGCACCCGCAACGTGGATAGCACCACCGAAAAGCAACAACTTCTCGGTCAGCGTCGTCTTACCCGCGTCAGGGTGGGCGATGATGGCAAATGTTCTACGGCGTAAAATCTCTTCCTGTAATGTCATAAATACGAATATATTTAATTGATAATTGATAATTGACAATTGACAATTAAAGGTGTTTTAGTTTATATTTTTCACGATAAATCAAGATGGCTGAAATTACAATTAACGCATCTCAAAAAAACGCAATTTTCAATTATCAATTATCAATTATTTTTTCGGAGGATAGTCGATGGTGTAGTGCAGACCGACCGACTCGTGGCACTCGCGCGCCTGCTTGATTGTGAGGTATGCCACGGCAATCATATTGCGCAACTCGCAGAGTTCGCGGCAGGGCTTGGTGCGGTTGTACAAGCCTTCGGTCTCCTGCCAGATGATTGTCAGTCGCTTCATTGCACGCTCCAAGCGCAAGTTCGAGCGGACAATACCCACGTAGTTCGACATGATATTCTGTAACTCCTTGCGATTCTGCAATACGAGTACCATCTCCTCTGCCTCGGCAGTACCCTCAAAGTCCCAATCGGGAATACCCTCCTGCCACTCCACCTTATGGAGCGATTTGAGAGCGTGACGCACGGCACGCTCCGGATAGACCACCGCCTCCGTGAGCGAGTTTGACGCCAAGCGATTGGCTCCGTGAAGTCCCGTGCAGGAACTCTCGCCCAAAACATACAGACGACGGATGCTGCTCTCGCCATTCAAATCTACCGTAACACCTCCGCAGCAGTAGTGAGCCGCCGGACATACGGGAATCATATCTTTGGTAATGTCGATACCTATCGAGCGGCACTTCTCGTAGATGTTGGGGAAGTGACGACGAGTCTGCTCGGCAGGCATATGGGTAACATCGAGATAGACAAACTCCTCGCCTCGGATTTTGAGTTCGTGGTCAATCGAGCGTGCCACAACGTCACGCGGAGCAAGTGAGCGCATCGGGTGATACTTATCCATAAACTCCTGCCCATTCTGCAATCGAAGGATACCGCCATAGCCACGCATCGCCTCGGTAATGAGGAACGAGGGTCGCTCGCCCGGATTGTAGAGCGACGTGGGGTGGAATTGGATATACTGCATATTCTTGGTCAGCGCCTTCGCGCGGTGGCACATGGCGATACCATCTCCCGTAGCCACCAACGGATTGGTCGTAGTGTTATAGAGATTTCCACAACCTCCCGCAGCCACCACCGTAAATTTCGCCAGTACGGTCAATATTTCGTCAGTGTCGGTATTCAGCACATAGGCTCCGAAGCATGCCAAGCCTCGCGTGTGGCGCGTAACAATCTCGCCCAAGTGGTGCTGGGTCAAAAGGTCGATAGCAAAGTGATGCTCCAAGACGGTAATATTCTCATGCTCGCGCACCCGCTCAATCAGAGCACGCTCAATCTCGGCTCCCGTAAGGTCGCTATGGTGCAGGATGCGATGCTCGGAGTGTCCGCCCTCGCGGTGGAGGTCAAAGCGACCATCCTCGGTCTTATCGAACTGCACACCCCAGCCTATCAGGTCGGTAGCAGCATCAGGCGCACTCTTCACAACAAGTTCCACCGCCTCACGGTCGCACTTGCCGGCTCCACACACCAGCGTATCCTCGATATGTTTCTCGAAGGTATCCGGCTCGTAAGTCACCGAGCAGATACCTCCTTGTGCATAGTTCGTGTTACACTCGACAAGTTCCCCCTTTGTGACAACTGTTACGTGTCCGTGCGCTGCGGCTTTCAGGGCAAAACTCAATCCGGCAGAACCGGAGCCGATAACCAGAAAATCTGTTTTCATAATAACGTGTTATTATCAAGACAGCGCAAAGGTACAAAACAATTCACAATTAAGAGGATTTTTCAGAAAAAATCTCTTTCTCCTCGTATTGGGCGAGGAGTGGGAAAGATGAGGATAATGGGGCGCGAGGTCTGCGATCACTTATGGGGATTTAGAGAGTTCCCACAATAGCCACAATATCCCCAATATCCCCAATATCTCTAATAGCCATTGACCAATCAAGGCACACAAATTGTAAAAAAGTTAAAAAATAGTGTTATTTTTTTCACAAAACAAAAAAAAGATATATCTTTGTGCTGCGATTTAGATTGCCGAAAAAGGGGCTGTCACGAAAGTTTGCAGGAGGCTGAACATTAGGGGTTGGCCGGTGTCAAACAAGAGAGCAAGCGGCTAACGGCTACTAAATGACGGCTGCTAACGATGCTGAAAAGCAAGCATAACGGCTACTAAATGACGGCTGCTAACAATGCAGAAAAGCAAGCAGTAACGGCTACTAAACGACGGCTGCTAACGATGCAGAAAAGCAAGCAGTAACGGCTACTAAACGACGGCTGCTAACGATGCAGAAAAGTAAGCAGTAACGGCCAATGGCTAAAAAAAGAAAAACAGCCAACGGCCAATGGCTAATGCTAAAAAAGAAGAGGTTTAATTAAAAACATATTAAGAACTATGGCTAAAATTGATTTGACAAAGTACGGTATTACCGGTACTACCGAGGTGGTTTACAATCCCTCGTACGACGAACTCTTCCGCGAGGAGACCAAGCCCGGCTTGACAGGTTTTGACAAGGGTGTGGTTACCGAGATGGGTGCAGTGAATGTGATGACAGGTGTTTACACCGGTCGCTCGCCCAAGGATAAGTTCTTCGTAATGGACGACGTATCGAAAGATACCATCTGGTGGACTTCTGACGAGTACAAGAACGACAACAAGCCTGTAACACAGGAGGCTTGGAAGGAGTTGAAGGAGTTGGCATCGAAGGAACTCTCGAACAAGAAACTCTACGTTGTAGATACTTTCTGCGGTGCTAACGAGAACAGCCGCTTGAAGATTCGCTTCATCATGGAGGTTGCTTGGCAGGCTCACTTCGTTAAGAATATGTTTATCCGTCCGACCGATGCAGAGTTGGAGGTTTATGGCGAGCCTGACTTCGTTGTACTCAACGCTTCGAAGGCAAAGGTTGAGAACTACAAGGAACTGGGTCTGAACTCGGAGACGGCTGTTGTCTTCAACCTCACCGAGAAGATGCAGGTTATCATCAACACCTGGTATGGTGGTGAGATGAAGAAGGGTATGTTCTCGTATATGAACTACCTCCTCCCGTTGAAGGGTATGGCTTCGATGCACTGCTCGGCTAACACCAACGAGAAGGGCGAGACCGCTATCTTCTTCGGTCTGTCGGGTACGGGTAAGACTACCCTTTCGACCGACCCGAAGCGTCAGCTTATCGGCGACGACGAGCATGGCTGGGATGACGAGGGCGTATTCAACTTCGAGGGTGGTTGCTATGCAAAGGTTATCAACCTCTCGAAGGAGAACGAGCCTGACATCTGGAACGCTATCCGTCGCAATGCTCTCTTGGAGAACGTAACCGTTGATGAGGCTACCGGCAAGATTGACTTCGCAGATAAGTCGGTTACCGAGAATACTCGTGTATCGTATCCTATCTACCACATCGACAACATCGTCAAGGGTGTATCGAAGGCTCCCGCAGCAAAGAAGGTTATCTTCCTCTCGGCTGATGCATTCGGCGTACTTCCTCCGGTATCGATTTTGACTCCAGAGCAGACCAAGTACTACTTCCTTTCGGGCTTCACCGCGAAGTTGGCAGGTACCGAGCGTGGTATTACCGAGCCTACGCCGACCTTCTCGGCTTGCTTCGGTGCAGCATTCCTCTCGCTCCACCCGACCAAGTATGGCGAGGAGTTGGTTAAGAAGATGCAGGCTTCGGGTGCAACCGCATACCTCGTAAATACCGGCTGGAACGGTACCGGCAAGCGTATCTCGATTAAGGATACTCGCGGTATCATCGACGCTATCCTCGATGGCTCGATTGACAAGGCTCCGACCAAGAAGTTGCCTATCTTCGACTTCACTATCCCGACCGAGTTGCCGGGTGTTGATACAGGCATCCTCGACCCGCGCGACACTTACGCTGATGCAGCAGAGTGGAACACCAAGGCAGTGGATTTGGCTGGTCGCTTCATCAAGAACTTCCAGAAATTCACCGGAAACGAGGAGGGCAAGGCTCTCGTGGCTGCCGGTCCGCAGTTGTAATCAACGAGTGATTCAATAGCAAGGGGCTGTCCAACAATTTGTTGCGACAGCCCCTTTTGTTTCATCACAAAGGCATAACGACACCTCTGTTTATTTAATAGTAGCGCATCACTTCTGCGCATCGCCCCCTACACGCACTTCGAGCGAAGCCCCCGACCAGCGATTCACGGGCAGGCGATTACTCACAACAACTCTGCCGCCACGCGATGCTCGCAACGTGAGTTCGAATGGTTTATGCTCATCGACCGCTCTTCCGAGGGGAATGGTATGGGGTATAACATAGACATACATCAGAAGATGGTCGCAAGCCTCCGTCTCAAAGGCGACTTTTCGTTTGAGCGGATATCCGCTCGGCATCTTTTCAAGGTTGGCTCCGACGGGCGCAACAATATCCTCTGCCGAAACGTAACCCGTCCGCTCGTCATTTTCATCGAAGCATCCGCAGGTTACCATCACATTATAGCACCAAAATCCGTCAAAATCACTCGTTATTTCGACACTAAAACCCTCATTTTTGCCCATAACACAACATTTTACTGCAACAAAAATACTAAATTCGTCGAAAACTTTGCACAATTTATGAATTTATCGTACATTTGCGGACTAATTGCGTAGAATGGAGATTGCAAAGAGATATTCGATAGCCTACAAAGGGTTGAAGAACGGGCATCACGAATTTGATTTCAAAGTCGATGATACTCTCTTTGAGGCGATGGAGAATGCGGATATCAAGGGTGGCGACTGCGACGTACATGTCACAATGAACCGCTCGGAGACAATGCTCGAACTTGGCTTTGCCATCAACGGATACGTAGTGTGTGAATGTGACCGCTGCTTGGATGATTGCAAAGTTCCGGTCGAGTACGAGGGAGAGTTGCTCGTGAAGTTCTCGACCGAAGTGCGCGACTACGATGGCGAGGTAATGTGGATTTCGCCGGCAGACGGAGAGGTGTCGCTCGCGCAGTACATATATGAGAGTATCGTGCTGGCACTGCCTTACAGTCGAGTGCATGCAGAGGGAGAGTGCAATCCCGATATGCTTGCCCGCTTTACGGTGGTCGAGGAGAGCGACGATGAGGAGCAGAGCGAATAGACAAAAATTTGAAAGAGATATTTTAGAAAATTATAAATTTTAACAGTTTTTGAAATATGGCACATCCTAAACACAAAGTCTCATCAACCAGAAGAGACAAAAGAAGAACTCACTACAAGGCGGAGATTCCGACCGTTGTAACTTGCTCGAACTGTGGCGCATCGGTACTTTACCACCGTGTATGCCCGGAGTGCGGTTTCTACCGCGGCAAACTCGCTATCGAGAAGAAGGTTGCCGAATAATTTTGACGGCTTCACGAGAAAAAAAGGCACTATTTGCAAAAATAGTGTCTTTTTTTTGCGAAAAAACACTATATTTACATCCGTAAAACCATCAAAATTAGAGAAATTATGTTGAAAATAGGTTTAGATGCAATGGGTGGCGACTTCGCTCCCGAAGCAGCCGTAAAAGGTGCAGTGATGGCTCTGAACGAGTTGGGAGCCGATAGCCACATCGTTCTCTTCGGTGACGAGGCGCAGATTAAGGCTATCCTTGCAGCAGAGAATTGCAATAGCGATAAAATCGAAATAGTACACACAACAGAGGTTATCGAGATGGGCGACCACCCAGCAAAGGCGTTCCAGCAGAAGCCCAATTCGAGCATTACCGTAGGCTTCGGCTACCTCGCCAAAGGTCTGATTCACGGATTTGCGAGTGCCGGCAGCACCGGTGCGATGATGGTCGGCTCGATGTTCGCAGTGAAGCCTATCGAGGGGGTTATCCGCCCTACAATCTCGACCGTGGTTCCCAACATCAAGGGCGAGCCGCTGATGTTGTTGGACGTGGGTCTGAATGTCGATTGCAAGCCGGAGGTGTTGTGCCAATACGGACTTATCGGCTCGATTTTCGCAGAGTCGGCACTCGGAATCAAGAATCCTCGCGTAGCACTGCTCAATATCGGCGAGGAGGAGGCGAAGGGTAACGCCCAATCGCAGGCCGCATACGCGCTGATGAAGGCAGAGGCAGAGAAGGGCAAGTTCAACTTCGTGGGTAACGTCGAGTCGTCGTACATGTTCACCGGCAAGATTGCCGATGTTGTGGTTTGTGACGGTTTTGTCGGCAACACCATCCTTAAAATGGTCGAAGGATTCTACCAAATCAATACCCGTATGGGATTGACAAACCCATTCTGGGCTGCCATGAACTACGAAAATGTTGGTGGAACACCCGTGCTTGGTGTTAATGCCCCGGTAACCATCGGACATGGTAAATCGACTCCGTTAGCAATCAAGAATATGATTCTCTCGACCGAGCGCACAATCTCGTCAAACGTAACCTCCAAGATGCAGGAGGCTTTCAAGGCGTAACCAGAGAGTAAAATATAATACGACACGAGGTCTGCCCACAAAAGGCAGACCTCGTGTTATCTCTCTCTGAATAGTTTCCAGCCGCGCAAAACGGCATCCCGGTCGGCAGGCACTCCATTCTCGAAATGAGAGATGGCGGCAACCACCTCAATCATCGTAGCAGCATTGGTAACGTCCAACACATAGTCGGGGTCGAGTCCGGACCGCTGCGCCACAAACCGAAGGTATGCGGAGGTTGGGTTTTCGGTCGGTGGTGCATAGCGGTCTATCATCTGACGAAGTGTGCGACAGCCATGGCGCACATGGTAGGTATAGAGCAACATAAATATCGCACGATAGCCCCACTCGACACTCTCGAACTGACGAAATTCGGGGTCACTGCTCGGCACACGCTCGCCCTTGTAGCGGACTGGTGAGCGACGGATATTGCCGGGGTTGTTATTGTCAAGACCTCTACTCACCCTCCACCTCCTTCCGGATTCTGCGACGCACGTACCGTTTCAACCATACAAACATCGGCGACTCCGAGAGTTGCGAAGCATTTTCGAGAAATGACCAGAACTCAACGGCACAGGTAAATCCCGTAAAAATCTTTGCAAGGTTGAGCGTCACGAAGTCGAGGACACAACGCTCAACCAGCCACGACATCGCAATAGCAATAATCACAAAACCGAGTTTCAGCACAGTCCGCCACGCCTCGTGGCTCTCGAAGAACCACTCCTCGCCACGCCTGCGAGCCACAGCCCGACTCGCTGCGATGCCCGTAATAAAATCGATTGCCACAAATGTTATGGCGCACCCCACAAGCGGGGCTATCGGAGCAAAGAGCGAGATGATGCCTATCAAGGCAACATTAAAGAGTCTGGACAATGTTTCCATCGTTACTGCATCGGTTAAGCACATTCTCTCCGGGATTATATTCAGGAAATTGTGCGGCATTTTCATTCAGATATCGGCTCATTCGATGCTGCATCGTGCGAGCCTTCTCGCGCAGGGAGCGTTCAAGCAGGCGCACCTGCGCATCAGAAGGAGCCTTCATGGTCGAGGAGGCTGGTACGCTCACTCCGAATCTGCCACTGCGGGCGACCATCGAGGGGAGCATCAACAGACGTGTGCGCAACGCCACTACCGGAGCCACATACTCCTCACAAAAATCGGCATACGCGCCACGACACATCGCTGCATACATCGCAGAGCCGACAACCGCCACAACGTGACGCTCCTCTGCCACTGCGATATCTATGGTCGATATGCTTGCCGCATCGAAGAACTCGCCATCGTTAAAGGCGAGGGAGGCAACCTTTTCGGGGGTAATGAGGGTTTGTTTCATAATGTTTAGTCGATACTTGTAATGTTATACTTTGTTATCTGGGCGAGGTAATATTGTTGCTTCTCGTCATCGGGGTCATACTCCAAGCCGTCAGCCTTACGAGCCTCCCACACCTTCATATAGATAGGTTTCGAGCGCGTAGGTGGGCGATTCACCACCTGCAACGACGAAGAGTCAATGCCTGCGACATCGTGCAAGAGGGCGACAATCGGTTCGAGCAACTCCGCCTGCTCGGCAAGGATTACCGTATTGAGCGCTATCTCGTATTCGTGCAAAATTCGCTCGGAGTTAAATCCCGACGAGTAGTCCAAACCGCTGAGTGAGCGGAACCACGAGTGCGCAACAACGATATCCGAGGTCGCTTGGTCGTGGAGTTGCTTCCAATCGCCATCGTTCTGCGAAACGAAAGGTATGAAGCGGGAGTTATCATCCTCTGTCCCGTTACGCACCACAAACATCACCTGTCCCGGATTTCCACCGAACTTCTGCTCGGCAGTACGCACGATGCGCTCGGTCTGTTGCTCATCATCAGTACCTCCATCGAGAATCATCACGCCCGAAAGTTGGAACGAGTTGTCCAAACGCGAAATATTCCACTTGTCGGTCTTGTAGGCTATTGCCGATACATTCAGGCCGGCAATGTAAGGAGGCACGCCATAGTGGTCGAACATCGGCTCGTAATCCTTATAATGAATCATCGCACGCAGGGTTCCGTCTGCTTGCTCCTCAAAGAGGGGATAGAGAGGCAATGTAACAGCATCCGACACGGAGAAGTGCGACCAATCGGAGTGCATCACGATATGTTGGTTATCCTTTGCCACCCTGCAACGCGAAGCGTCTTGATGAAACAGCGAGAGGAACGAGTGGTCAGCATCGGTTACAATCTCCAAAAAGGCATTACCGAAGAGCGACTTGTCAAAAGCCAGCTTATTCATCACCTGACGTAGCGACTCCCCCGTTCCATTTACCGAAGCGACAAACTCGCCCAACAGAGGCACCTCTGCATCGAAGGTAAAGCCCTTTCCGGAGATGTAGTCCGCCTTGTCGTTGATGATTCTTCGATGCGTGGACGAGCGTCGCGACATCAGCGCGAGAGCCGCAGGGAGGAGATTATCATCTCCCCAACGCCAAAACTTTTCATTATTGGCACAAGGTTGTCCTAACGCCAAAAAGGAATCGACCTTATTACCTACGGTTGCAATTTGAGTTTTTGTACGTTTTTCCATAATTTAACGGTTAATCTGTCACTATAATTGGCGCCTCCGAAGTGTCGTAGTTTTCGAGTACGAGAACTACGGTAGGCACATCCGAGCATCTTTGCTCCGAAGAGTTCTTGATTGAGACTATACGTAGCGGTTGCTGCGCTTCGAATCGCTCTGAATAGCCCACCAACAGTTTGCGCCCATCGTTGAGAGTCACAATGGCACATAAACCTCGATAAAGGCCCTCCAATCGGAAGTCGGGTTCGAGCCACGCCTCCGCCAGATTGCGGTCTGACGTGAGTATCAAGCGGTGCTTCACCGCCACAGCCAAGCCGTCAGGCAGAATCTCCTCCTCGTAGCAGGAGCCCTCTTCAAGCAGCGAACACTCCATTACGGCATCATCATCGACAAACTTTAACGAAGTACACAGCACCCCACCGGCAGCAAACTGCACCTCTGCAATATTATCCGTTGCCGATAGGGCTACTGCGCGAACCCCTCCCACCGGTTTGTGGTGGGAGGAACTCTGCGACAGTTTTTTCATCTCTACTCACTAATTTGCACCATAGACAACAAGGTTGAAGTCGATGTATGCTACCGCCGCAAGGAATACCGCACGCTGGCGATTTTCCATCTCGTCGGGGTTGTACCACATACGAACCTCCGCCTCCGGGAAATCAGCAGTATTGAGCATCAACACAAGGTTGCGACGATCGGTAAGCAGGCAGAAGTTACCCGTGAGGTAGGTATTGTTGCCCAACATATCATTCGTAATACCGATATCCACAAGAGGAATACCGCGGTACGAGAGCGTAGGATGAGCATTGACATTGTCGATGCAGGCATTATCGGAGGTGTTGTACACATAGTCCTCAAAGGCACTATACACCTCTGACGAGACGTAATATACCAACTCGCCCTCCTTTTTGAGCGACTTCAACTCCGGAGAAGCGGCTGCCCAGACATTGTCCAGATAGGTGGTAATATTCTCCGATGAGATGCCATCAGAGGGTGCCGAAATATAGGGTTTTTCCGAATTCTCGTACTCCTGCATCAACTGCGTAAGAATGCCGTCAAAAGAGTCATGATTGTCACTGCAACCCACAGCACCAATCCACATTGTAACACGCAGGCTCTCGGCAACGGACTTCTTGAAGATCGCAGTCTCCGCCTCTTCGAGTTCAGTACCCGAAAGATCCTGCAAATTGACATCGGCGCGAGCAACAATATGCTGGAAGACCGTTGAATAGTAGTCCGTTGCGTCAAAAGATGTCTCTGCCTTCACTCGCGTCAGATTCACACGTTTCTGCTCACGAATTGCAGCCGATTTACCCTGCCAACCGGCTTCAAACGGTTTAAGAACACTGTTCGACGGGGTCCATAAATGGATCAACGACGATTGCGGCATATTGTAGAGGATGCGAATACCGAGAGCCTCTGCCGTGGGCCCCGATACCAAGGGGCGGAAAAATACAGTTTCAAGGTCTTTGCCCGAATAGATTTTCGAATTTTCAATTAAAGCCATAATTGTTTAGTTTTTTGAGTTGTTTGTTAAAATTTTGAGTTGTTGATTACTCCCACCAAGGGTTTAGAATCGTGAAAAACTGCGTACATCCGCAGCGTATGCAGCCTCGTTTAACGTGTGCTTTACATCACCGCATATCGAGGGGTCTTCGACCGACTTGGTCTTGGTTGGAGCGGCAGCCCGCTGTCCCTCCTGAAACGAAATTATCGACTGCGACGCGATTGCCGAGGCCTTCGGCTCCTCGAAGTGTAGTACATTGCGGTCGGAGGGCTTCTCTTCACTCTTCTTGTCGGCAAAACCCAATGCCGACCAAAGTCGCGATACGCCACTCGCCACGGACGCAAGCACAGCATGACTCTTTGTCTTCTTCTCCTCTGCATCGCCGATTATCTCATCAGCAAGCCCCATTTCGAGGGTCTCCTCCGGGGAGAGCCACCTGCCATCGCCTCCGTTCTCGTTCATCAGTTCGACAATACTCTCTACCGAGCGAGCGGAACGCGCAGCATACAACTCGGCAAGGCGGATATCGGTCTTGTGCAGCAAGTCTGCCTTCGACTCCAACGTGGCAGCATTGCCCTCGGTGGCACAAATCGAGTTATGAATAAGGTAGAGTGCATTTGCCGAGATTTGGCGACACCCCTCACTGGCTGCCTGCGCAATGATTGTTGCAGCCGATGCGGCATAGCCGTAGCAACGGGTCACGATGTGGGCATCCAGAGCCTTCAATGCATCGTGAATAAGCAGTGCATCATTCACATCTCCACCGGTCGAGCGGATATTAACCACAATATTCGGAGTCGCAATGTCGGCAATTTTCGCCACCGTATCCCTGAATTTTTCGTAGGTCGTAACTCTCGACGATGGGTCGTCAAACTGCCACTCTTCGGGGACTCCGATAGTTCCGTCAATATCGATATAGCAAACCTCCGCCGCATTACGAATGTTAATTTCTGATTGCATAATTTTTTTCTCTTTTTTGATAGATAAAAGCCCTATTTTTTCATACGAGCAGCACATCTTCTCGGCAGCCTCTGCCATGGCATCGCATCGACCCATACCCTTTGCGCAGAGCGACTCGACCATGCGACGTGCCACCATACGCTCCACCTCGCGATAATCGATTAGTCCTCGGTCGAGGAGCATCGCGACAAGGTTGCGCGATGCACCCGAATCCGAAACAAAATCACAGGGTAATGCCGACATCAGAGCAGACATAACCTCCTCCCTACTCATACATCGATGCCGTTTGCAAGAATACACAACGCACGGAACTCTTCGAAGGGTCGTAGCCGTCAATCGCCGAGAGCGTATATCGACCTTTGACCCCATTGATGTTCAGCACAAAGGTCGAGCGAATCGAAGCCGCACCATCAACGAAGTGGAACAGATGGTCGAAATCCTCTGCCGACACTCTTATCGAGAGGGTCAATTTATGCCCTCGCGCCTCCTCGGCAAATCGACGGTCGTAGTAAGAGTGCAGACCCGTTACACCATCTCTATCCTCGAAGCAGAGCGTAAAGCCTTCGAGGTGTTCATCCCCCGCGAAGTGGAAGGCAGCCAGCGGATAGTCGTTTCCGCCATAGGGAAATCCCCATCGCTCATTTGCAGGCAGAGGGTGCATCCCGACATAGCGCACGATACGTGGCGAGAAGTTGGCTCCGTCATCCACCTCCACGGCATCACGGTCGCTAACCTGCATTATCAGGGCAGATTCCGCATTCGCATACTTGCCGTCAGCGCTGATAGTTGGCGTGAACATCGGATTTTGCAGACGCTCCTCACCCTCGACCGAGGCGCGCGAAGCCACATCGAAACTCCACTCTCCAAATGGCACCCCTTCGTCGCCATTGTATCGACGTATCGTGCCATCATCTTCGTTGTAGGCGAGTGTCCGATGCTCATGCACATTGCGCACCTGCTCCTCGATGATTATCGGCTGTGCAAAATCCACACGATTGCTCCAATCAAAGACTTCGTCACTCCTCACAAAGTCGCCATACGGCTCCACATAGACCGTTTTACGTCGCTCATCGGTGTAGAATCGCAAGTCGAACATATGCCGAACAGCATCCAGCAGAACATTTTGTCGCACAGCAATTTGAGCCACATCCGCAAACGACAGTCGCGAGCCATAGCCCAAGGTGGCTGTAAAAATCGGTCGCAAGGTTGTTCCGGGCAGCAAGGTTATCTCTCTGCCAAACTCTCCACCGCCAAAGTAGATTGAATCGAATCGCTTGGGCGATGTCGGTGTAACCTCAACGGCCGGAGTTCGCAGAGTCATCTCGACCTCGGTGGTGTCCTCATAGGCAACATATCCACCATACAACGCCCAATCCTCCGTGCAAGGCTCATAGACTCCGCTGCCAACCTCTGCCCTCAACAACTCGATTGCCGTAATTCCGGTGGTGCTTCGCGGAGTTCGCACCAGAGCCGTGCGCGACGTAATGTCTGCCACATTCACCCACGCGCCATTTACTTTGCACCGCAAGCGGTAGTCGTATTCCGACAAGTAGCCAAAGATTACGATGCGATACTCGAAATTCGCTATCGGATTTTCGCGATAATCCACATATCGATTGGCAAGCGACAGCGGAATCGTGATGCCATCCCCGAAGTAGATATGGTCAAAACTCTCCAACCTACTCCTCGTCGCGATGCGATATCCGCAGGCAAACTTCAACACGTACTCAAACCCCACCTTCACAGCAGAGAGCGGTGTAAATGTGATACATCCATTCTCATCAAGGGCAAAGCAACCATTTTTGGAGTAGAATCCCGTAGAAACTTCGTTGCCGTTGTCATCGGTAGTAACCTCCGCAACCGTATCGACGATATTACCCAACGAATTGGCAGCCACGACAGGCGACACATAGACTCTGCCTGCATAGTTCGCCGTTGCCGTCACGCTATCGAGTCGTCCCGCCTTGAAATCCATCTTCTCGGCACGGGCTGTGATGTCGGTTGTCGGATATGCTCCGCTGACATATAGCGAGCGAAAAAGGTCGCTATCAAAAAACCGACTCTCCACACGATATCCCGCCTTCGCGAAGATTGCTCCGACAAGGGCAGCAACCGAGAGGAACGGATGGTAATCATCCGTCGTCAGAATCTTTTCGGGAGTAAATGACGTAGTCACTCCATTATGCAACTCGTATCGGTCACGATGCACAGGCAGGAACTTTACGGGGGAGTCACTCTGCCAACTCTCGCAAATCTCGTTCATATCGAGCGTGGCGTCATAATCCACTCCTATAAGGTTGAACATCTGCTTTGCCGACTGCTTTGCCCACAACGAGGCTCCGCCGACAATTTCGAGTCGATACCACGTTGCCACACCGTCGATTTCGACACCGTCGAGATATGCCGTTCCTCTGAAAATCTCGACTCCGTCAGCCTCTACACGCGCAATATGATACTCATCATTGAAACGCTCGGCACTTGCCAAATCCTCCGGATTACCGAATATTCGGCCATTCTCCGCTGTGGCTGGCAGTTGCAATCGGACATGCAGACCCTCACGGCCACTCTCCACGTCGGCAAGGTCGGTAGCGCGGTAGTCTATCGTCACACTCTGCTCGGCATCTGCCACGCAAGCCACATCATCGACAAATACCCGTATCATAGCAGACGCTCCTTTCTGTCACACGGACGTATCTCGATTTGTAGAGAGTTGAGCGAACCTCCGTAGCGCACCACACTCTCCGACGAGAGGACATCTACCTTCACGCCCTTCGTTCCACGCTCCAACCAAACCTGCTTCGACTCGATAATCTCTCCGAGTCGCTCGATTTCGGCAGTCGTTTCGTAATCCGACACCAAAGTCAGAGAACTCTCGGAGGCAGCGGATGCTACCACTACCCCATCACTCGACACAACCCTCTGCTTCTGCACTGCCAAACGACGGCTACGACAGGTGGGGAAGGTGTAGAGTTGTAGTGAGCCATCCGAGGCAAGCCACACAAGTCGATGTGTCGATTCGGGCTTGGGTACAACTCGATAGGTCTGGAAGTCCTCCACCCCATCGAGATTGAACTGCACGATAATCTCATCGGCCATCTCTGCGCAGTCGGCAGTCGAGAGTTTGAATATCTGCAATGCGTGGTCTGGATCGATCATAAAATCCGCTACATCCACGACCTCGCCGTCATGATACGATTCGCAAGATATAAAACCTCCATTCGGAGCGTATAGAACCACAAAATCGCTCTCTCCGCGGAATAGGCGTTGCACCTTGGGTGAGATTCGAAATATTGTACCCACACCATCCATTACCGGGTAGGGAGAGAAGTAACGTATGGGGGTCGCAATGTCGCCAATTTGAACGACAATCGTAGCGAACAAGCCCTCTGCCACGCCTAACAACGTGCCACCCTCGACATACTCGCAACAAAATGTTTCGGCAAGCATCGGGGCGATATCAATCTCGCCATGTAGCACATTGTAGAGTCTTTTGATGCCGAGTGTTCGTGAGTGTCGGGCATCGATAATCTGGACATCCACGACCTCCTGCTCCTCGTCAAAAGCGAATCGATAGATAAGCGGATGTGTCACGGGTGTATAGTTGTCGGGAATAGATGTAAAAATCATGGTAACTGTCTCTTAAAAATATGTAACTACTTTTGCTCGTGCTGTCTGCGAGATATCTCCATGGGTCGTAAAGGCGAACTCCCGCGGTGTTATGCCGAGTTCCTCGACGGCAATCACACGCTCATCATTCGAGAGCGAGGCGAACATCTCCAACACATCAGACTCCATCCTATCGAGCAGAGCCATCCGCTGCGGAGCGGAGAGTCTGGCACCGGGATTCAAAAGATGAAGGGTGACATTGTAGGAGATTCGTCCGTGACGTTTGCCATCGACCGAGGCGACGGTCGGGGGTTCGAGAACCATTGCGGGCAGCGTTTTTACCTCCGAAATCCGATTTTGGTGGAGGAGATGAAACGAATATCCGCCCGAAGAGGACAAATCTCGCAGCGCACTTTCGAGTTGTGCGCAATTCATTGTTAAAAAATCTGTTTAATATTTGTTAAAAGATGTCGATAACGCCACGAAGACAAGTCATACCGGTTGAATTTCAGAAATTTCATCTTGTCGATAACTTTACGAACAATTCGTACGCCACTGTTCATAAGAGCCGATTTCTGACGTTTGACAGTGCAAATATATAATAGCAAATACCCCCTTGTCAAGAGGTTTGTCCATTTTTTCTATATTTTTTAGAAAAATTGCGATGAGAAAAATCACTTTATCTGCATCATTTTCAAGAAAAATACCTATTTTTGCAAGGATAAATAAATTCTTTCACTCTATGGACGATGGCAGTTGTAACAAAAATAGTGGCAGTGTCGTATCTCAATACGATACCATTCGTCTATGGTATCGAGCGCGAAGGTAACCTCCGTGCCGAACTTACATTGGCTCCTCCTGCCGAGTGCGCAAGGCTCTACATGGAGGGCAAAGCCGATATCGCCCTACTGCCCGCAGCCGTCGTTCCTCAACTCAAATCGACCGAAATAATTACCGATTACTGCATCGGAGCCGTGCGCTCGGTGCGTACCGTTGCCTTGATGAGCGACTGCGAATTGAAGGATATTCGTCGCATCTTCCTCGATGCTCATTCGCGCACATCCGTACAATTGGTTGGCTATCTGGCAAAAAAAGTTTGGAAAATCGACCCGGAATGGATTGCCCTCGACTCCTACGACCACCTCGCAGAGTCGGCAACCGAAGGAGATGCTTTCCTGCTTATCGGAGATAAAGTTTTCGAACACGAAGGAGAATTCCGTTACAACTACGACCTTGCCGAGGCTTGGCAAAAGGCAACGGGGCTTCCCTTCTGTTTTGCTGTTTGGGTTGCCCGCAAAGGCACCTCCTACTCGGTCATCGACTCACTGCAACACGCACTGACCTACGGCATTGAACACACCTACGAGGCAATCGTAGAGTATGGCTATGGCGATAGGGACTACGCATACGAATATCTTACACAAAACATAGATTTTCTGTTCGACGAACAGAAGCATAAAGCCCTGCAAAAGTTCTGGAACTCCGGCATCAAGGTCGAGCCCAGAGCGAACCCGGGTTGAAGAGCGCCTCTGTAACGCGGAGAGAGCCGACCTGCGCTCCCGTTACTCCCCAAGGCTTTGCGAGTGCGGATACACCCCACTTCGGTAAGCCACAAGCAGCCGCAAGGTAAGCGGCAATCAGCCTAAAACAACAAATTTATAAACAGAGGTGTGCTAATATGATTACAATTTACCTGAAACAATACAACAAGATTATCCGCAATGCCGACGTCGAACTCTTCGAGGAGTTGGGCTATGACGACATCTTGTGGATTGATATGATAACCCCCTCGATTAAGGAGCAGAAGGCTGTCGAGAACTTTATGGAGATAAGCCTTCAAACCAAACAGCAGGTCGAGGAGATTGAATCGACCTCGAAATACTCCGAGAGCGAGAATGCCATCATATCAAACTCGAACTTCTTTATTCCGACGGGTGACTCCTTCGTTGTCGAGCCGGTATCATTCATAATCTCCAACGAGGGTGTGCTGGTCTCGGTGCGTAATGCCGAGTTCCGCACCTTCCGCGAGGCAGAGAAACGCTTGCAGATGAACTACCGCAGTTACTCAACCGGCTATCACATCTTCATCTCGTTGCTCGAAGTCCGCATCGACTTCGATGCCGACCTTGTCGAGATGATTACCAAGCAGGTTGCCACATTGAGCAAGACACTCCATAGCGAAGAAGCTATCGACAAGGAGGTTCTGCTCCGCATCAGTGCTTTGCAGGAGAGTACCATGTTGCTTCGCGAAAACATCTTCGACCGCCAGCGCGTTCTTTCGGGCATCTTGCGTAGCGAGCGTTTCCCGAATGATATCTACCCGCGCCTGCAACTGATGATTAAGGACGTCAATTCGCTCATCAACCATGCCGATTTCAGTTTCCAGCGTCTGGACTATATTCAGGATACGGCACTCGGTCTTATCAACATCGAGCAGAATGAGATTGTCAAGATATTCTCGGTGGCTGCGGTGATTTTCCTTCCGGCGACGCTCATCGCGAGCATGTACGGAATGAACTTCAAGGTTATGCCCGAATTGGATTGGGCGGTAACGCTCTCCAATGGCTGGACCATACCGCTCGGCTACCTCTTTGCCATATTGCTGATGATTCTCTGTTCGGGACTTACAATGTGGTATTTCCGCTATAAAAAGTGGCTATAAACAACTAAAAACAACTATATGAAACGACTTTTTACACTACTGACCCTGATATTTGTTTCGACAGCGAGCCTGTCGGCACAAAGTTCTCGCGATGAGATTATGGCAGACATCAATCGCGCCGGTGGCGTATATTACGGATACACCACACCGACCGCTGCCTACACCCCTGCACCGAAGGGTTATGAGCCGTTCTACATCTCGCACTACGGCCGTCACGGCTCTCGTTATTCTCTCAAAGATGAGTATTATAATTCCCCCGTTCAGATTCTCAACAAGGCACACAAGGCCGGCAAACTCACCGCTTTTGGTGAGGATGTTCGCAACCGCATGCTTAAAATCTATGCCGTAGCCGAGCGTCGAGGAGGCGAACTTACCCAAAGGGGAGTACGCCAACACGAAGAGATTGCAACCCGTATGACACAGAATTTCCCGGAGATTTTCAAGCAGAAGGGCTTGAAGGTCAATGCGCTCTCTTCGGTAATTCCGCGTTGTTTGGTCAGCATGTCGGCATTCTGCGACGGATTAAAGACCCAAAACCCGACCATCGAAATCACGAGAGATGCCTCCGATGCCAAGATGATACAGATTCACTATTTCAGACCGGAGTGGAACAAAAAACTACCCCCGGAAGTTCTTGAAATTATTGCGAACGAGAACAGTTATTGGCGTATGCGTCAGCGTGAAGAGATTGCTAAACACATCGATTTCTCGCGAGTTTTGGAAAACATCTTCTCCGACAAGGAGTTCATCTCGACGTTTAACGAATCCAAATTCTGGTTATACTTGGTTGATATCGCCCTCAATGTTCAGTGTTTGGATATCGAGGATGTTTCTCTCTATGATGTTTTCACAAAAGATGAACTATATGAGTATTGGCGTTCGCACAACTTCTCGTACTATGCTCGTTATGGCAAGTATCTCTACTACCCTCTGATGGCGAGTGTCGGTGCAGATATTCTCAACGCCATCATTGCACAGATTGACAGCGACATCGCAGCCGGCACACCGAGCGTTTCGCTCCGCTTTGGTCACGACACCTGCCTTTTCAGCATCTCGCCGTTAATGGGTCTGCCCGGATGTACTGTGGCAACTACCGACTACGACACCATCAACGAAGTGTGGCGCAACTATCGCCTTACCCCGATGGCTGCCAACCTGCAAATGATTTTCTATCGCAAAAAAGGCAGTGACGACATTTTGGTTCGCGTGATGCTCAACGAGCAGGAGGTACATTTCGACTTTGCAAGCAAGGGTGCGCCCTACTATCGCTGGGAGGACTTGAAAGGATACTGGAAGGAGAATATCCGCAAAGCAACACAATTTTAGAGAAATAGAGAGGAGGCAACACACCTCCCCGACAAAACACAAGAGTATGTTAAGTATAGCCGAAAGACATAAGTACATCCTCGACAGCCTCGAAAAGTATGGATTTATCCGCATCACGGATATTGCCGAGGAGTTGAAGGTAACCAAAGTTACGATTCGCAAGGACGTGAAGATTCTCGAAAGCCGCGGACTGCTCTACAAAGTCCACGGAAGCGCACGCCCTGTCAATCCTCACGTTGCAGACCGCGACCTCTCGACCAAGAGCAACCTCAATCGCGAGGCGAAGAGCCTGATTGCCAAATGTGCAGCAAAACTTATCGAGGATAACGACTCGATAATGATTTCGGCAGGCTCAACCACCTATGCTCTGGCAGAGGAGATTCGCAACACGATGCCGCAACGCTCGCTCAATGTGGTTACACCATTCCTGAAACTCTCGGTGTTGATGAACGATATGGACAATGTTCGTGTCGAGCAGTTGGGAGGCAAGGTACATCGCAAATCGTGTTCGACGATGGGCGAAGAGGCAGAGCGCGCACTTACGGATGTTGTCTGCTCGAAATTCTTCCTTGGCGTGGATGGCATCGACCCCGATTACGGCATCACCACCTCCACCATCGAGGAGGCTCTGCTCTCGCGTCGAATGATGGATGCTGCCTCGCGCACCGTAGTTCTGGCTGATTCGTCAAAGTTCGGTCAGCATGGCTTTGGTCGTATCAACGCACTCGAAGATGTCGATGTGATTATTACCGATAATGGCATTGCTCCCCAAATGCGCAAACTTATCGAGAAAGCAGGCGTTCAACTTATCATTGCCGAGTAACATCACACACCAAATAACGATTAAGGGCTGTCCGACAGATTTGTCGGACAGCCCTTAACCATTATATTCCACACGTCAAGCCTACTCCGCGCCCAGCAGAATCCTTGCCTGCGAAAGAGCCGCATCACTAACCTGCGAGCCGGAGAGCATCTTGGCAATCTCGACCACACGCTCCTCTGCCGATAGGCGTTTAATATCTGTACGAGAGTTCTCCTTATATACCACAAAGTGAGCCTCGCCCTTCGATGCCACCTGTGGCAGATGTGTGATATTGACCACCTGCATCGTGCGCGATAACTCGGCAATAATTTCGCCCATAGCATCAGCTATACGCCCCGACACACCGGTATCAATCTCGTCAAATATAATTGTCGGCAACTTCATACGACCCGCCAACAACGCTTTGAGCGACAACATCATACGCGAAATCTCTCCGCCTGACGCAATACGCTCGACCGGCTGTGGCGATGCCGTCCGATTTGCCGAAAACATAAAAGCCACCTCATCACGACCCGTTGCACGCAACTCCTCCCCGGCACGTACCTCGACCGTAAATCGCGCCTCCGGCATTCCGAGCAGAGTCAATCTACCACCTATCTCTGACGAGAATATCGACGCGGCAGCCTCGCGAGCCTTATGCAGTTTATCCGCCAGAGCCGAAGCCTTCAAACGCAGACGCTCCACCTCTTCTTCCAGAGCAGCAATCTGTTCGTCAGAATGGGTTATTGCATTGAGTTGAGCGCAGAATTTATCACGCAGAGATATCAACGCTCCAACACCTTCGACTCCGTGCTTACGACACAAGTTGTAGAGTGTAGCCAGTCTGCCATCCACCCACTCCAATCGTTCAGGGTCGGACTCCACACGCTCGGCATCGGCAGCAATCGTTGCCGCTACATCTTTGAGTTCGAGCAACGTTGAGCGCACTCTCATTGCCAACTCTTCGCCCGCGCGATAACTATCTTTAATATGCAGCAATCCCGTTTCGCCTCGCTTCAAAGCGGTCAATACACCCAACTCCTCATTGTCAAGTGAGGCAGAAATCTCGCCCAACGTAGCACTTATCGTGTCGGCATTTGCCAATACGGCCTGCTCCTGCTCCAACTCCTCGATTTCATTCTCTTTGAGCGCAGCAGTAGTAAGTTCGTCAGCCTGAAAGCGCACCCACTCCTCGTCGCGGCGTGCCACAGCTGCACTCTCAACCAACTCTGCAAGCCTTTTGCGCGCCTCGCACCAACCATCATACTCCTCTCGGTAACGCGCAAGCAACTCTCCACATCCCGCAACCACATCCACAGCCTGACGTCGGAACGCCTCCGACGAGAGTATCTGATTTTGATGCTGGGAGTGTATATCGATAAGTCGCGCACCCAACTCTTTGAGTTGCGCCAACTGCACCGGAATATCATTCACATAGGAACGGCTCTTGCCGGCAGGTGTGATTATACGACGGATAACGGTCTCGTCCTCATAATCTATGTCGAGTTCCTCAAAGAGTGACTCCAAGCCCAACCCTTCGAGCGCAAACTGACCTTCGACTACACAATTTCGGGTATTATCCTTCATTGCCGAGCCATCATTTTTGGCTCCAAGCAGCAGTCCGAGCGCACCGAGCAGAATAGACTTTCCGGCACCGGTCTCGCCCGTCACGATATTCAGACGGTTGTCGAGATCGAGTTCCAGATGCTCGATAAGTGCATAATTTTCAACAGTCAGTCGGCACAGCATAACACCTCGATTTATCTCTGTCGGATTTATAGTAATTTCTCGATTTTATCGACAATTTGCTCTGCAACCTCACGCTTCGACATCAACGGCAACTCCTCGCGTGACGTGCGGTCGATAAGCGATACGCGATTGGTATCGACACCAAAACCGGCACCCTCCTCACGCAACGAATTGAGAACGATAAAGTCAAAATTCTTCTTCGCGAGTTTAGCCTCGGCATTGACGGTTTCATTATCGGTTTCGAGAGCGAATCCCACAAGCAGACGCTTGCCCTTTACCGCTCCGAGTGAAGCCGCGATATCACGTGTGCGCTTCAAGCGAATAGCCATATCGTCATCGCTCTTCTTGATTTTCGATGTTGCAACCTCGGCAGGCGTATAATCTGCCACCGCAGCACACATAATTGCACCATCCGCCCCCTCGAAAGCCTCAACCGCAGCGTTATACATCTGCTCGGCAGAGAGGACATCGACACGCTCGACTCCCTTGGGCGTAGCAAGCGACGTGCGGCCACTCACAAGCGTAACCTCCGCACCTCGCGCAGCCAACTCCTCGGCAAGGGCATAGCCCATCTTACCCGTCGAGTGATTCGATATGAATCTCACGGGGTCGATAGCCTCTATCGTGGCTCCTGCCGTTACAAGGAATCGCTTACCTTGTAGGCTCTTTTTTTTTTCGGAAAGTGCAGCCTCCACCGCTGCAACGATTTGTTCGGGTTCCGCCATACGACCCTTGCCGACAAGACCACTCGCCAATTCGCCCTCGCCGGACTCAATAATCTGCACCCCACGCTCACGCAAAACCTCCAAATTGTGCTGCGTAGCCGGATGAGCAAACATATCGCAATCCATAGCCGGAGCAACCATCACCAGATTGCGAGCCGAGAGGTAGGTCGTCAGCAGAAGATTATCGGCAATACCGGCAGCCATCTTCGCCATCGTATTTGCCGTAGCAGGGGCAATGAGAAAACAATCCGCCCACTCTCCGAGCGAAATATGGGAGTGCCAATCGCCATTTTCGGGGTTGTAAAACTCGACGGCAATAGGATTTTTCGATAACGTCGCCATCGTCAGCGGAGTAATAAACTCCTTTGCCAGAGGTGTCATCACAACCTTGACCTCGGCACCTGCAACTTTAAGTAAACGACAAAGCACAGCAGCCTTGTAAGCCGCTATGCTACCCGTTACTCCCAACAGGATATGTTTTCCTGCAAGTGACAAAACCCTACTCCTCCTTCTTCTTGTAGTAAATCTCGTCATCGAGGAACTCCTCGGTAGCGATAATTACCGGTTTGGGCAGACGCTCGTAGTAGCGCGAAATCTCAATCTGCTCACGGTTCTCGAAGGTCTCCTCCATAGTATCGGTCGGCGACGAGAAGTCCGAAAGTTTGCGGTTGAGTTCGGTTTTGAGTTCCGAAGCAATCTGGTTTGCACGACGAGCAATGATGTTGATGCTCTCGTAGATGTTACCCGTATCCTTGTCGAGATCGACGATTCGACGTGTTACGGTGTTGTTGGGAATGTTCTTCTTAATCTCCATCTTTATAGATTTTCTTTATTGTTTTTCTCCAAATAATCCTTTGCTGTCTTTGCCAGACGATTCAACTCCTTGACGTGCTTCGATTCGGGATACTCCGCAATGAACGAGTAGTAGGAGTCGAGCATCGCCATATATCGGTCGGTCTGCTTCGCCTCAACAGAGTTGTGAGCCACCTCATATCCCGACTTTACGATGTGATACATAATCTCCTCTCGGTGCGAAGAGTCGGGATAGGTTTTCAGCGCGTTGCGAAAAGCCACAATGGCAGACTTATGACGACCTATCTTAAAATAGGTGTAGGCATTGATATAAGCCTTATCATGCAGACGCTGTGTCAGTTCGGCAACAATATTGCGAAAATCATCCAATCGGGTCGATTCGGGATATCGCGACATAAACTCCGTAATGGTAATAATCGCTTGCGAGGTTATCGTCTGGTCGTGACGAGGCTCCGGTGACATGTAGTAGAAGCAGAGTGCATACATACCCTCGGCATTCTCTATAAAGGGGCTATCACCACCACCATACTTACGACGATACTCATCGAGCAGTGTCGTTGCCTCCTCATAATCACGCTCCTTAAACTTACAGCGCGCACGGAAGAACATCACCGAATCCTCGGTACGTGTTCCGGTATAGTAGTGCTGCACCGCATCGAAGAGTTGATACGCCTTGCTCCACGTACCCTTCTTCTCCTTTTGGTAATATTTGTAACCCTCGTCAAACATCAGACGAGCATCGCCACTCTTAATGATTCGGGACACGCTGACCTTCTTGCCCATTGCGATACGCTCTCTGGCACTTTGACGCTCCGGGAACGCAGATGCCGTGCCGATAATGAATACCGAACACACCACCACTGCAAGCAATCTGTATAAACCTTTTAGCATATCTATCGAATCATTATTTGTTCAATACGGCCAGTCGCTTCCAACTGAAATCTTGCAAAAATACAATGAATTAACGAATTTCACAAACTAAAATTGCACATCCACCGCAATTTGCCCGATTTGTTCCAAAAAATCGACCAAAAACAACCGATTACTGCAATATGCCCTTGGCCACAAGCCACTCGACAATCTGCACAGCATTCAGTGCTGCGCCCTTCTTGATTTGGTCGCTTACACACCAGAATACCAAGCCGTTAGCATTAGTCAAATCCTTGCGCACACGACCCACGAAGACCGGCTCCTTGCCCGCAATAAACAATGGCATCGGATAGACCTTCGACTGTGGCTCGTCCATCAGCACCAGACCCTCTCCCTCGGCAAAGGCCTTACGCGCCGCCTCCACCGACACCGGCTCTGCGGTCTCGACCCACACACTCTCCGAGTGGGCGCGCATAACCGGCACACGCACGCATGTTGCAGACACCTCGATATCCGAGTGCATAATTTTGCGGGTCTCGTTATACATTTTCAACTCCTCCTTCGTATAGTCGTCATCAGCAAAAACGTCGATATGAGGAATCACGTTATATGCCAACTGATAGGCAAACTTCTCGACCGTAGCCTCCTTGCCTGCACCAAGTTCGGCATACTGCGTTTCAAGTTCCTGCATCGCTGCGGCACCCGCACCACTCGCCGACTGATAGGTGGCAACATGCACTCGCTTGATGTGCGAGAGTTTCTCGATAGCATTCAACGCCACCACCATCTGAATAGTCGTACAGTTGGGATTTGCGATAATTCTGCGAGGAGCATTCAGTGCATCTTCGGGATTAACTTCCGGAACAACCAGAGGCACATTCTCGTCCATTCGGAAGGCACTCGAATTATCAATCATCAGCGTTCCGTGCTTGGTGATAGTCTCGGCAAACTCCTTCGATGTTCCACCTCCTGCCGACACCAGAGCCACATCGATACCCTTAAAGTCGTCATTATGTTGCAGCAACTTCACAGTCAGCTCCTCGCCACGGAATTTATAGACTCGACCGGCACTTCGCTCCGAGCCGAAGAGAGTCAATGAATCGATAGGGAGATTATGCTCTTCCAAGATGGTCAAGAACTCCTGACCCACAGCGCCACTTGCGCCAACTATTGCAATATTCATAACTATTTGTTTTATATTATTCCACTCTATTTATTCAAAAAATTCTGCACCTGCGTCATCCGCACTCTCTGCCTCCGCTTCGTCGGGACACTCATAGGTCGGAGCCATCGGTGGGCGCGCAAATGTATCTTCGCGATTCAGTCCCAACTTCGGGTCGGCATACGCCTTCGTGAGGAACTCTCCCACGATTGGCAGAGCCATAACACTACCCTCGCCACCTGAACGCAGATGAATCTGTTGGTCCTCGGCACCAACCCACGCACCGGCCACCAACTTGGGGGTAATACACATAAACCATGCATCGCGGTTGTCGTTTGACGTTCCGGTCTTTCCGGCAATATCCATATCGCGGAATCCGTACTTCCACACCATACGGCCACCCGTACCACCCGAAATCACACGTTTAAGCATCGTGAGCATCGTGTAGGCGGTCTGCTTGCTGATGGCATCCTGCGACTGGTTACTGAAATTCGAAATCACATTACCCTGTCTATCCTCGATACGCGTAACGAAAATCGGGTCATTATGCACACCCTCATTTGCAAATGTCGAGTAGGCACTAACCATCTCAAAGACATTCGACTCAAACGTACCCAGACACATTGCATATACAGGGTCTATGAAACTGCGAATACCCATGTTATGCACAAAATCAGCCACCGCCTCCGGTTGCTTCGCCTGCTTCATAATCCACGCCGAGTAGTTGTTGCGACTACGGGCCAAGCCCCACGCCAGCGGATGTAGCACACCGTCATACTCGACCTTTCCCGCCTCTTTGGGCGACCAAGCCGTACCGAGCGAGGTCTCGATTGTCACAGGTAGGTTTGGCACCATCGTACAAGGCGTCAATCCGAGATGGTCGATAGCGAATGTATAGATAAATGGCTTCACGGTCGAGCCGATTTGTCGCTTGCCCTGCTTCGCCATATCGTACTTGAAGTAGCGGAAGTTGGGCCCTCCGACATAAGCCTTGACATAACCCGTATGAGGGTCCATAGCCACAAAACTTGCACGCATAATACGCTTGTGATGCAGAATCGAATCACGCGGAGTCAGCATCGTATCTCGCTCGCCCTTGAACGTAAAGACCTTCATACGACACTTCTGCTCAAAACTCGCCATAATATCCTTCTCGCCCACTCCGGCACGCTTCATATTGCGGTAGCGGTCCGAATTGCGCATTGCACGACGGATTATAGCATCACGCTCCTCCGGTTCAGTATCTTGGAACAGCACCCCGGTACGCTTAACCTGCGCATCCATCATCGGCTGCACCTCTTCGCGCATCTGTTTCAGCAGAGCCGTCTCGGCATACTCCTGCATCGAGGCATTGATTGTGGTATAAATTTTCAGACCATCACGGTAGATATTATACGGCTCGCCATCCGCCTTGCGATTCTTGTGGCACCATCCATAGAGCGGATTCTCCTCATACTCCTTCACAGCCTGCTCATAATCCCACTCGGTGTAGAACTGTCGGCGAGTAGGACGTTTGGCACTCATCACCAAACGCAACATCTCGCGGAAATATGTAGCCTCGCCCTCGTTGTGCGATACAGGCTTGTAGTTCAACACGATAGGCAGGTCCGATATCGAATCGCGCTGTGCCTTGGAGATAGCCCCCGCAGCCTCCATACGCGAAATTACAAGATTGCGACGTGCCAACGAATTTTCGGGATTGCGCACCGGAGAGTATCTCGTCGGAGCATTTACCACACCGACCAACACCGCAGCCTCCTGAATATTGAGTTCGTGTGGCTCTTTATTGAAGAAAGTCAGCGCAGCCGACTTGATTCCATAGGCATTCGAGCCGTAAGCCACCGTATTCAGGTACATTGCGGCAATCTCCTCCTTGGTGTAATTGTATTCAAGTTTTATGGCGGTAATCCACTCCTTGAACTTCGATATCACGAGTTTCGTACCACGGGCAATTTTGCCACGATTACGCACCGTATCACGCGGGAAGAGGTTTTTAGCCAACTGTTGCGTAATGGTACTACCACCACCTTGCGAACTGCGTTGCAAGGCTATGGTCTTGATTCCCACACGCATCAGCGACGGGATATCGATACCCGAATGGGTGTGAAATCTCACATCCTCGGTCGCAATCAGAGCCGCAATAATCGGAGGCACATCACGTCCCTGCAAATGCAGCAGTTGCGACGGCTCCTCCGGAAAGAGGTCTTCATATTGGATATACGAGCGATTCTGCACGAAGAATGTGCCGAGGATTTTACCCTCCTCCGAATAGATTTCGGTCGAGAGGTTGCTCTTCGGATTCTCCAACTCCTCAAACGAAGGCATACGTCCAAAGACACCGAGCGATGTGAGCAACAACATCGCAAAAAGCAATCCCATAGGCACCATTACGAGATACCACATCCACTTGATTATCCGACGCTTCGGGGTTTTATTATCTTTTTGAGCCATATCTTATCAAAAATTTTCGCAAAGTTACATATTTCTCGTCAAATATCCGCATCAGAACGGCAGTCCGACACCTCCCGACACGAACACACCTCTCTTTCCGTGGGGCTTATACACCGACAGGGTCAGTGCCACGGTCGCCGACGAGGGCATTCTGAAAAAGTTTACATCAAAGGTCAAGTCACCTCCATAAGCAAACAGATGCCTACGTCGCTCGATGATATTGGCAATATCTCCGGCTTCGGGAGTTTTGTCGCCCACAAACGACTGCTTATCAAACGAAGCGTAGTCAAAGCCCACATTGAGACGAATACGCTTAAAGTACAAGAATGTCGGGATGCCACCCTCCGGATAGCACAACGGCAGTTGGTAATTTACCGACGTAGCAAAGTAGTTACGATTCATAATATCGCCCGAATTGAATCCGTGCGGAATCAGCAACGACGACTTAAACGAGAGATTCGACGCCAGCACATCCGACTCGAAGCCTCCGAGTGTAGTCTGGAATGCACCCGCCAACGAGAGTGAATGATGACGTGCCACGCCCGGCAGATAGACCTTGGCATAGGCAGCAATGAGTTGTCCGAAATCGCGGTTTGCGGGGTTCAGAGCATAATTCAACGAGATGACATGACCTTGACGGGGTAGGAAATCCTTATGTGCCAACTGCACCATACTCTGATAACCGATACCGAACTGCAACAGATGCACACCCTCCCTATAACCAATCTTGGCAACATTCGAAATCTCGCCCGAAAGAATCATATCAGCCATACTTCGCACCTTTGCCACCAATCCGTTAGAGTAGTTCCACGAAGTGCTGATTCCCAAATAGCGTGTGCGATATCCGAGTTGGAAATAGAGTGGCAACGATGCCGATGCCGTAATATCGTAATACTTATCGAGGCGCGGTTTATCCGGCAGCACAAGTTCGTACTTATCTGTTTCGGGATTCATCACCCACGTATAGGCCTGATACATTCGTTGAGTACCACCGTATGTTGCACTCAAACTCAAATTCACGCCCAGACCATAGTATCGCAACGTACCCTTATAGACCGAGCCTTCCTCCTTGTTCCAACCCCACGAGAGCATACCCTCGGCATTCGATAGCAGACTCTGCGACATTATCGTAGCACCGAGATTGAAATCGATATGACCCTCGGTCAGAGTGAAGGGGTCATACGATGCCGGAGCCCACGAATGGACATTGAAGAGGTGGGTAAATTTCGAGTATCTGCGAGGTTTAAGTTCCTTCTGCTGACGCGCCTCCGTCTGCTTATCGAACTTCACGGTATCGAGATTCACGGTATTCCACCTTTTGCGTGGTGGATTTACAATATTTTGTGGCAGGCGTGAGGACGCCACACGATGCAATACAGCAGAGTCTATACGCTGACTTGCCAAGTGGTAGCCTTCGCTGTCGTATGTGGTCATCAAGACCTCTCCGTCATCGGTCGGCATAGGCGAGAACGAGCCATACTTCGAGGTCGATATACGATACTCCTCACCGGAAGCGATATTGTAGCAATGCACCTCATCCTTACCCGACTCTATTGAGCCGAAGTATAGCACTCCATCACGCGCGCGGAGGTCGCTTAATGTGATATATGCCCCATTCGTAAGGGGTGTAATCGAGCCATCGTCATTCACTCTACCCAGCCACATACCGCTATCATCCGTGGCAATAAAGTACAACTTACAGCTTCTATTATCATAAGCCAGCGAGTGCAATTCCACCCCCTCCGGCATCGTCGCAATCACTCTGCGCGAGCGTCTATCTCCAAGAGCCACCTGATAGACCCCGTCAGGCCGATACTCTACCCACGCCAACGATTTGCTACCATCAATCGCGGTCGGGAACTGTACATTTCGGTAGCGAAAGACCGTACGAGCATGACGTTTTCCCTTCTCGATATAGCATAGGCGCGAATTGACTCTCTGCTGATAGACCACACCTCGACGATACTCTGTCCACCAAATCTTATCGCCCGATATTGTCGGACGTGTCGATATATTACCCGTATAGCACAACCTTCTCTCCGCCCCACTCTCCGTATCGGTCACGACCAATGCCGACGGGCGGTCCAAATCCTCCTTAAACGAGAGGACACAGCCCTCTCCGAATGGCATCGGATAGCGATAGGTCGTATAACTCTTCTGCTTTGGTGCAGGAATCCTCTCCGACGAATCCTCGACCTCGGCAAGAGGTCGCCAATAGTTGTTCAAATCGGAAAAAGTTTCGCGAAAGAGTTTGTTTGTCGAGGTCGAATAGAACTTCTTCATACCGACGTATGTCGTAGCAAACACGTATGGATTACGCACAGCATAGCGCACGATTTTATTCCATATATTCTCGTCATACTTGGTATTTGCATACGATGTAATCTGATATCCGAGTTGATAGTGGTCGGGCACATATTCGCGGAACGAGCCACAAAACCACTTGTCGTTACTCTTGCGGTCGAGGATTCTGTCGCCAAGAGCGCGGTAGTGCATCGAGAACGACGGTTGCAAGGCTCGACCAAACGACGACATCGACGTCTCGGATATCACAGCATCGCCCTCCAATCCCCACAACGGCATAAAGAGCAGACCGATGGTCGTACTCTGCTGACCGAGCAGGTAACTGAACACCCTGACCCAACCCCGATTGAGATTGTTATACTGCACCGCATGGCGATATTCGTGTGCCGCCAACTGTTTCAGCCACGGCATCGAGTAACTCGAAATTGCGGGCGACGAGAGAATCTCCACACGCTTCGGCAACCACATAACCATACCATTAGACATCGCATTTTCGGGATGGACAACAAATGGAATCTTCATCGCCCCATGACGGAATCCGAAATCTATTGATGGTTGCACCGCCTGCACATAGTGGAACAACTTATGTCCCAAGACACGAGCCGTATCGGGATAGATGACCGAAATCTTATTACCCTTGATATGGCGCCAATTCATCGATTCGGGATCGGCACCCCAAGAGTAATACTGTGCCGAGGCAGTGCCACAAAAGAGCATCGCCACTACCGACAACAATATATATTTCAGTCTTTTCATTGACACGCCTATCAACTTCCGGCCTTCTTACAACGATATCCCGCCTGTAAAAGTATATCAACAATACGGTCGCGGTGGTCGCCCTGCACGATAATCTCGCCATCCTTGACCGAGCCACCGACTCCGCACTTTTTCTTAACCATACGCCCCAACTCCGCCAAATCCTCATCCGTGCCGACAAAGCCCTTCACAAGAGTTACAACCTTTCCTCCGCGTTGCTTCGAGTCGCGCCATACACGTAACTCCTGCTTGGCTGGCGGCAGGGTCTCAACCTCCGGCTCCTCACCCGTATTATACTCAAAGTCGGGGTTGGTGGAATAGACCATCCCAAGTCGTGCTTTCCAATCGTTGGTCATAAAAAATGTCGTTTTTCGGTTATTAAACGAATATTCTTGGCTCTCTATTTTGTGCAAAGATAGTAAATTACTATCTTTGTAGAGTATGAAAAGTGAGATAAATTCCGAAACTACGCACAAAAACGGTATAAATGAGCCGTTACCACAGCCTCTGCCCTATCTTGGAACGAAGCGACTGGTGCGTGTCTATGTTGAAGGTTATGAGGATGTTGCCTTCTGGCGTGGCATCTTCGACCACTTCCGCAACCCCTATCTGCGCTTCGAGATTTCGGTGCCGACACGCCCCGACCTACCCAAAGGCAAAAAGGTCTTGATGTCGATGATTCCGACCTCTTCGGAGGAGCAACTGCTATGCGTAGATTCCGACTTCGATTACCTCTTCGGCGACCGCACCGAGCAGTCACGTACGGTCTGCAATTCGCGCTATATGTTCCACACATACGCCTATGCCACCGAGAACTTTTTATGTTACGCCCCCTCGCTGCACAACGTATGTGTCAAAGCGACCAAGAACGATACGCGCATCTTCGACTTCGTAGCATTCTTGGAGGAGTATTCGCGCATAATCCACCCCGTATTTCTGTGGTATGCACACTCGGCACAGATGGGTACCGAGAGTGTCTTTACGCTCAATGACTTCCGCGCGACGGTACGTCTCGGATTCCTAGACCTGAAAGAGAATGGACGCTCAACCCTCGAATGGTTGCGAGGCAACGTCGAGTCACGCCTACGCTCCCTGCGTCGCAAATATCCGCAGATGCAGTCCAAAGTCGATGAGTTTGGTCGATATCTGCGTGATTCAAAAGATGTTGTGCCGGAGCAGACCTATCTCTATATGCATGGGCATACGCTTATGGACAATGTCGTGATGGTCTTGCTCAACGATGTCTGCGACAAACTACGCAAACTCTCGCACGCCCGCATCAGTGCCTCCTCGAAGGAGGGCATTGCCCTGCGCGACGAGGTAAGCAACTACAACAACTCCCTACGCTCGATTCGCGACGTGCTGCTTGACAACGAGAACTACACCTCGTGTCCGCTCTACAAACGATTGAGCCTCGACATCGAACACTACATCCAACACACCATCTGTCAGATGCAACTCCACGAATAGAGAACTTCGTGTTACGACATCACCGCAAAAGGTTTTGACAAAAAGAGCGGAGAGGCGATAAACCTCTCCGCTCTTTTCACTCTCTATGTCGGAATTATTTCACGATGTTCGAGATAAGGAACGTAGCCGCAACGGTCAAGATTGCATACAACTCCGGGAATGCTGCGAGGATAAGGGTCTTACCCATCACGTCGTGACCATTACCGATAGCCGCGATACCGTTAGCGCAGACCTTGCCCTGGAAGATAGCAGCCAAGAGGTTTACCATACCAACCAAAAGACCGGCACCGAATACGGCTGCTGCTTGGAACATGGTAATCTCCGGAGTCAGCAGACCCTGAACCATAAAGAAGCAGACGAAACCGTACAGACCCTGCGAACCGGGAAGCGCCGAGAGAATCATGTAACTACCGAAGGCAGCACCATTCTTCTTCATTGCGCCTACTGCGGTCTGACCGCAAATTGCAGTACCGATAGACGATGCGATACCTGCCATGCCTACCATCAGTGCAACACCGACATAAGCCAAAATCAAAGCTGTTGAATTCATAATTGTAAATGTTTTAATTAGTTATTGAATTTGTTTGTTATTGTTCTTTTTTCAGTGGCTCGAAAGAGCGTGTCGTCATCTCGAAGCCCGCATTCTTGTAAAACTCCACAAAGGTCAGACGCATCGGGTGTACGAATGACGAGATAGAGGACATAAAGAGGTTGATACCGTGACCCACGAGCAGAATGGCCGTAGCACCGATAATCTGGAATATCGTTCCGACCGTAAATTGCTCGATGCCTTGGTCCAGACCCGTAAGACCCATAGCCAGCGAATTGAACACTTGTGCCAACACACCACCCGACAAGCCGATAGCAAAGAGTCGGATATACGACAGCACGTCGCTCAACAGACCGGTTATATTATTATAGGTATCCCACAGACCCGATGCAAAGTTTGTCAGCGGGTTGCGATGTACATCATTCAGGAAGAGCATCAACACCGCACCAACACCCATCGCAATATAGAATGCCAGCGACGAGGTCGTGAATCCCGGAATAACCCACGCAGGATTGAGCATCTTTAATCCACCCGCCACGCAAGCCGATACCAGCACGATAAACCATCCCAACGTAGCGAAGGTCGATGTGATACCGAAGGTGCGAGCCTTGAAGATGATGTTCAGCAACATACCGAACAGAATCTGGAAGATTCCGAGAGCCAATGCCCACGAGAAGAACTTTCCTTGGAAGTCGAGGAACGGGATGGGACATTGAGCCAAATCCTCGTAGCCCATCAATGCCGGAATGCTCATTCCGAACAGAGAACCTGTGTATAGTCCGAACAGAGTGGTTGCTCCACCGCAAATCATTGTCAGATATGCCACACGGCGCAACTTCACACTCTTAATAGCAAGCACCAGACCGAGTGAGAAGAGGATTGCTCCATAACCCGCATCGTTCAGACATATTGCAAAGAAGAGCATATAGAACGGAGCGAAGAACGGAGTCAAATCGAGTGTTCCGTACTTCGGCAGAGCGTACATTCCGCCAATCAACTCGAACAGACGCGCAAAACGGTTGTTTTTGAGTTTTACGGGAGTATCGTCTTCGGGAGTAGGGTCACTCTTGACATATACTACATTAGGATACTCTTCGAGCAGAGCATCAACTCTCTCCGCGGTGGCAGCCTCTGCCCAGCCCTCCATAACGAGCAATAAGCCATCAGCCTCGCGCGTAGCGGTAGCCTCGACCTTAACACCCTGCAATCTCTCTTTGAGTGCAGCAATCTCGGCATCCAACTCCTCAACCGATGCCGCGCACTGCGACAGCACGGAGTCGAACTCCGAAATCTTCGCTTCGAGAGCCTCCGCCTCGACAGCAGCCTTGCCGGCATCACACTGCGGCAGTTTAACCTCCATAGCATCGAGAACAACCTCTGCCTCCGGCTCCGTAACAACGACGAAATAGACAATACCCATCTCCTCGTTGATTACCGAGATGTTGTACTGCTCGTTCCACACCTCTGCATTGTCATCAAATGTACTCTTCTGCGTTGTGAAGAAGCGCAGAACGACACCCTGCGACGAGAGTCGCTTTACAGTATCGACCGAGAAGTCGCCCCAAGCACTCCACTCGCTGACAATCTTGGTCATACGGGCGATATCCGAGCGCAACTCGGCAATCTGCTGCGACACTGCGGTATATTTTTCAAACACACCGGTAGTGGTGCCTGCACTCTCGATAAACTTCTCGCTTGCGCGGAACGCTTCGAGAGCATCCTTCGCTTTCAGGCGAGCCTCGATGTCGGTAAGCAGTTGTCTATCCTCCTCCTGCGGCTCCCAGCCCGTGGTTGTGATATCCACCAGACCGAGTTCACGCAAGCGTTCGATAAAATCCTCGCTCTGTCCTGCATAGAGGACAAAGTCGTATTTTGTCATCTTCGAAATCATAACGTCTGCCCCTCCGCGGCTTGCTGTTGTCGAGTTTTAACGATTTTCTGTGCAGACTTCGAGAGGTTCTCCTCGTCCTCCATAAATCGCTTGATTTTACGTATAGCATCCTCATATCCGGGAATTTGCACCTTCTCGTAGAGGTTTACCTTTTGAGTAGTCTTGCGACGAGCATAGTCAAGCAACTCGACGCGACGGTTATAGACCTCCTGCTGAATGCCGAGTTCTGCCAACCGTTTGAGTATCGCCAATCCGTCTGCGAACCACACGGGCGAGGAGAATACGTCGTACGACTTCTCCTCGAAGAGAATCTCGCCCAGCACCGGAATACGCACACCGGCAATCTTCTGGGTCGTGAGTTCCACATCCGCAATACGGAGCAGCGTGCAATCGAACTCTCCCCAGAGAGCAACCATATACTCGTACTCCGCGACCGCATGGTCGAAGAGTTCGCGGTACTCCCCGGCAGAGATCTTCGCTCGCTTAACCTCGGAGCGCAGAGCCGACTCTTTCGACTTGATGGTCGGAAGAGCCTTCTGGCGCATTTTCAGCTGTTTGCCGAGTTCGCCGAGCGAAGTCTTGTTATATTGAAACTTGATTGCCATTGCGCCTTACGCTTTCCAATACTTTTCGATAAGTTCTGCCTTGATTGCAACCTCCTCGCGAGTGAAGTACTTTGCAAAGAGGGTCCATGCGGTATCAAGCATCTGCTCGATTTCGATATTAACGTCAATTGCCAGCAACTTCTCCGAGTAGTCGTGCGCAAACTTCAATGCACGCTCGTCGTAATCCGAGAGGTCGAAACCATTCTCCAACTTGGTCTTTGCATTTGCAGCATCCGCATAGAGACGCACACAAGCATTCATTACCTGCGGGTGGTCCTCACGAGTCTTCTTACCGATAACGAGCTGCTTCAAACGCGACAACGAGCGGAACGGATCGACAATAACCTTACCCGTATCGGAGTCGTTACGCAAGAACAACTGACCCTCGGTAATATAACCCGTATTATCGGGAATAGCGTGGGTAATATCGCCACCCGAAAGGGTCGTAACGGCGATAAGTGTAATCGAGCCTCCGTTAGGCAACTGCACCGCCTTCTCGTAAATCTTCGCCAAGTCCGAGTAGAGCGAACCGGGCATCGAGTCCTTCGAAGGAATCTGGTCCATACGGTTCGATACGATAGCCAGCGCATCGGCGTAGAGGGTCATATCGGTCAAAAGCACCAACACCTTCTCGCCCTTGTCCACTGCGAAGTACTCGGCAGCAGTAAGTGCCATATCGGGAACGAGCAGACGCTCCACAGGAGGATTCTCCGTGGTATTCACGAATGACACGATACGGTCAAGCGCACCTGCATTCTCGAAGACCTGCTTGAAGTAGAGGAAGTCGTCATTGGTAAGACCCATACCTCCGAGGATAATCTTGTCGGCCTTTGCTCGCAGTGCCACATTTGCCATTACGGCATTGTAGGGCTGGTCGGGGTCTGCGAAGAAGGGAATCTTCTGACCCGACACGATGGTATTGTTAAGGTCGATACCTGCAATACCCGTAGCGATAAGTTCCGAAGGCTGCTTACGCTTGAAGGGATTTACCGTAGGACCGCCAATCTCACGTGCCTCGCCCTCAATCTGCTCGCCACCTTCGAGCGGCTCGCCGTATGCATTGAAGAAGCGACCTGCGAGATTGTCCGACACCTTCAACTTCGGTGGCTCGCCATGGAATACCACCTCCGAGTCGGTTTTCAGACCCTCCGTTCCGGCGAAAACCTGCAATGTTACGTTCTCGCCCATAATCTTTACGACCTGTGCCAACTTACCGCCTACGGTAGCCAGTTCATCATTACCCACACCCGATGCTTTGAGCGTTACGGTTGCCTTGGTAATATTGTCGATTTTGGTATATACTTTTTGAAATGCTCTTGTTGTCATAGCGCGGAATTATTTAGCTGCTTGTTCATTAACCATTTTCTCAATCTGCGCCTTGTAGTCGAAGAACTTCTCGGACTCCCACTCGGCGTAGTTCATCTGACGGAAGAGGTTGATGAGCGACTTGAAGAAGTGCGAACAAGCCTCGAAGTCGTCAAACTCGAAGTCGTGATGGCAGACATCGAGTACCATTTCGTACATCATCTTCTGGCGCTCGATGGGGCAGTTGGCATCAATATCGTCAAATGCATCCTGCTGCAAAATCACAAAGTCGATAAGTTCTCCCTTCCAGAAACGCTCGTGGTAATCTACGGGTACGCCGTCATCACCGAGGATGTTAATCTGGTCGTTAGCCTCCTTACCGCGCTGAACGATGGTCTTACCCTCATATACGAGGTCCACCCAATCCTTCTCGATATGCTCATCGAGGTAGGTGCGGATTTCGGGATACTCCAAATACTTCGAGTACGAATCAATCGGGTCGATAGCGGGATAACGCTTCGAGTCTGCACGACCCTGCGAGAGAGCATAGAAGCAACGCGCAGCCTTCTTGGTCGATTCGGTCACCGGCTCTTTGAGGTTACCACCCGCAGGCGATACCGTACCGAGGAATGTAACCGAACCTGTCTCGCCATTGGTCAATTTCACCAAACCGGCACGAGCGTAGAAGTTCGAGATGATAGCCGAGAGGTCCATCGGGAAGGCATCTTGACCCGGCAACTCCTCCAAGCGGTTCGACATCTCACGCAGAGCCTGCGCCCAGCGCGACGTGGAGTCCGCCATAACCAGCACCTTCAATCCCATCGAGCGGTAGTACTCTCCGATGGTCATACCCGTATAAACCGAAGCCTCACGTGCCGCAACAGGCATATTCGAGGTGTTACAGATGATGATGGTACGCTCCATAAGTTTGTGACCGGTGCGGGGGTCGGTAAGTTCGGGGAACTCCGCAAAAATCTCCACAACCTCGTTTGCACGCTCTCCACACGCTACGATGATGATTACGTCCGCATCAGCCTGCTTCGAAATAGCGTGCTGCAACACAGTCTTACCTGCACCAAACGGTCCGGGGATAAAGCCCGTACCTCCCTCTGCCAGCGGATTGAAGGTATCGATTGCACGAACACCCGTCTCCATCACGCGCGAAGGACGCGGTTTCTCGGTATAACAGCGCACGGCCTGCTTCACGGGCCACTTCTGCACCATCGTAATATTGTATTCGTTGCCGTCCGAGTCGGTAACTACCGCAATCGTATCGGTAACCTTATACTCACCTGCCTCGGCAACGCTCTTCACGGTGTAGTTGCCGGTCATGATGAACGGCACCATAATCTTGTGTGCCACCCACTGCTCCTGAACCTCTCCGAGCCACGATGCTGCCGACACCTTATCGCCAGCCTTTGCCAATGGCTTGAACTCCCACTTTTTCTCGAAGTCGAGAGGCTCGGTAATCGAACCACGCTCAATGAACAGACCGTCCATCTTCGCCAAGTCGTTCTGCAAACCGTCATAATTCTGCGAAAGAAGACCCGGAGCCAGCGTTGCTTCGAGCATGTGTCCCTCGAACTCAACCTTGTCGCCGACTTTCAGACCGCGTGTACTATCGTACACCTGCACGTAGGCATCGTCGCCCACAACCTTGATGACCTCTGCCATCATCTTGGTATCACCGCAGTGAACGAAGCAGATTTCGTTCTGACCCACCGCACCGTCAGCATTGACGATAACGATGTTCGAGATGATACCCTTTACAAGTCCTGTAGTTTTCATATTTTGTTGTTATTTATTGATCAAATCTTTACCGTCCAGGTCAGCAAGCAGACGCTCGAACATTTCGCGACCATGACGCACATCCAGCACGCTCCAACGTGCCACCATATTGACCTTCACGAGGTATGCCATCACAGCATTGATATCGAAGTAGTCAAACGTCGAGAGTTCGCCAGCCTCGTTCCAACGTATAAGGTCGATTTTACGCTCCTTTTCGAGCAGGTTTTGCTCGTCATTCACAGCCGAAATCACTCCATCCACGAAGGCATACTCGCCACGCAGACCGAAGTCGGCAGCCGAACTGCGCTGCAACTGCTCAACAACATCGCCACCGCCAATGGTCACCTCCTCGATAGGTCGTGACTGCGAGCGGGCAACGGCTGCCGCCAGAATATTACGCAGAGTTCGGTCAAACGACGACCAATCACGCAGAAAACGGCACGACGAGCGCGCACACTCTTCGTAGTAAGCCTCGAAGAGCGACTTCTCGAAACGCTTACCGACATCGACCGACTCCGCCTCCTCGCCTTCCGGATTCGCATAGGCACGAATCACATTGGCGATGCGTTGCGGCAGATGTGTCGGGTTTGCCATCTCTGCCTCAATCTCCTCACGCGACAGATTGCCAAGCGCATTGTGCGCAGCACTTCCGTTGCGGAGGTTTGCGAGATTTTCGCAATCGTAGTAGGTGTAGAGCAGACGTACAGCTGCGGCATCTCCCTTCGACACGACCTCCAAAATCTCATCGACAATCGATTGCGCGTCGAATCCTTTGGTGTCGGCATCGAGAGCATACTCTCTCAAACCGGCTACGAGTGCGTAGTAGTTATTCGCAAACATAACAATTATGCCTTATAGAGCATTTGTGAAACCTTCTCGCGGAGATACTCTTTCAGAAGGGCATCGAAACTCTCGTCAGAGAACGAGATGTAGTAGCCACCACTCTTGGCACCCACCTTGAAACCACTCTTCACATCCTTCGAGTAACCAACCTCGATGCCGGCTGCGAGCAGCTCTTTCGCACTCTTCTCGAATGCAGCAGCGAACTCTGCCTTGTGAGTCTCCGGCAACAACGCATTAAGTTCCACCTGCGAAGCGGCACCATTCCAATTACGAGCGACTTCGAGCAGCATATCCTTAACAAAAGTTGCATCGAGCGTTGCGCTCTTCACTGCCTCGGTGGTACTTTTTGCGATTATCATCTCGGCAATCTCTGCCTTGATTTTCGCAACAGCCTGCTTACCTGCAAGTGCAATCTCGGTCATCGTGTTCTTTTCGATATCCTCGGCCTTGTTTTGAGCATCCTTAACAATAGCCTCGGCTTTGGCCTCTGCCTCGGCGAGAATCTTGGCAGCCTCGGCTTTCGCCTCTGCAACCATGCGCTCACCCTCGGCGCGACCCTTTTCCAGACCCTCTCCGTAGAGTTTCTCGGTCAATTCTTGAAGTTTGTTTGCCATAGTGTTTTTATTGTATTGTTGTTATTGAATTTCTGTCCTAACGCAGTTCGTCTTAAATTGCGCGCAAATGTACAAAAAATTCCCTCAACGTACAAATATTAAATAGGGCGATTTTCCTCTATTGGAGATTATATGAGAAAATTGTTAAACAAAAATGTCGGAGCAACAGAATTATCGCTCCGACATTTCGACTTTTAGAACATCGCTCACTGTCGCCTATTGATGCTGTGGGCGCAACAGGTCTTGAACAACTTTTACAGGCGAGAAGGTCGTGATGGGAACATCCACAAATACCGTATTCCACTTCGCCATCGCACCATTCCACAAGCCGGGCAACTCCTGCGCACGCAACTCGCGACCGCCGCTCGATTTCGACGAGATAAAGCCCGTCTCCGGGTCGGTGTATTGCGTAAGGTCAAACTTCGAGCCATCGGCTCTACGCACGCCACAAACCAAATCTACGGGATTGAAGTGCGTCGCCGACTTCATCAGTGGCATATCTTCGGGTGAAATCTGGCTCGACTCGGCAATCTGCAATGATTGCGTACCGTCGGGATTCGCAACCCAGAAGGGACCGCCACCCGGCTCGCCCTCGTTACGCACCATTCCACAGACGCGAATCGGGCGGTCAAGAATCGAACATAACAACTCTGCACCATACTCCGCAGGCAACTTGACACAAAGACTCTCCTCAACAAATTTTGCGACTTTTTGAACATCCACATCCCCGCTACGCATTTTCTCTAAAAGGCATGCTGCTTCGGCTTGCAATCCCACAAGAATACCGGCAAGAGCCTTCTTGTAAGTTACCGTATCCTCTTTGCGGGCATCGGTTGTCACGTTGTCGATATTCTTGACAAAAATCACATCTGCATCAATCTCATTCAAGTTCTCGATAAGCGCGCCATGCCCAGCCGGGCGGAAGAGCAGATTACCCTCATCGGTACGGAAGGGTGTATTGTCGGGATTTACGGCAATAGTATCTGTCGAAGGCTTCTGCACCGAGAACGAAATATCGTATTTTACCCCAAACTTCTCCTCGTAGCGAGCAAGTTTTTCGTCCAACAGCGCACGAAATCCCTCGATATGCTCCGGCGAAACCGTAAAGTGAATCTTCACAACACCATTCGATGCTGCATACATTGCGCCCTCTGCCAGATGCTCCTCCACAGCCTTGCGATTGCCGTCTGCGTAGGCATGGAACGTAACCAAACCCTTTGGCTTCGAGCCGTAGCAGAGTCCGCTCTTGACAATGGCATCCACCTTCGCCTTATCGTCAGCATCGACCGCCACAAAGTGTTGCAACTCCGGATAGAAGGCAAATTTATCGAGATTCGCAATCAATTTGTCGATACCGGCACCGCGCTTGCCCTCATTCACAAACTCGAACAACTCCTTGAACATTCGCGTAGCCGCGCCCGATGCGGGAACAAACTTTTGAATCTTCAACGTCGGAGCCTGCGCCTCGTATCGAGCCACTGCGGCAGCGACCTCTTCGGGCGAGAGTACCAAAATGCCATCATCGGGCGATGCTGCCGAGACGACTTTCAAATAGGGGAATCCTTTGCGGAAATTTTCGATTTGGCGCTCAACCTGCTCAACAGTAAGTCCGTGAGCCTCGATTTGCGACCTCTCTTTTTCGGTAAACATATTATCAGGTTAAATTGTTGCTTTGTACCTCAAAGTTACAAAAATATTTTCTAACTTTGCAACAATGATAAGAGTTTTTGAACAAGCCGACCTGCAAGGTCGCAACAGTTTCCACGTTTCACAGCGCGCGGCACGTCTTATAGAGTTCGATAAGGCGGAGGAGTTGCCTGCGCTTTTCGAACAATATCATCCGGAGCGATGGATGGTACTTTCGGGAGGTAACAACATTCTCTTTACCCGCGATTACGACGGTACTTTGATAACCCCCTGCGGCACCGACATTAGGATTATTGCCGAGGATGACCACTCGGTCGAGGTCGAGGTCGAGGCGGGTCTCGAATGGGACAATCTGGTGCAGTGGTGTGTCGAGCGCGACCTCTGGGGAATCGAAAACCTCTCGCTTATTCCGGGTAAGGTCGGAGCAGCACCGGTGCAGAATATCGGAGCCTATGGCGTAGAGGCTAAAAATGCCATCTGCGCGGTTACGATGTTTGTTCCGGAGAGTGGTAAATTCCTCACGCTGGCAGCCGAGCATTGCGCTTTCGGCTACCGCGAGAGCGTTTTCAAGCACAGTCTGCGGGGCAAAGTGATTATCACATCCGTAACCTTCCGCTTCGGCAAGGAGCCAAATCCGATACTCGGCTACGGGGATGTTATCCGCGAGGTCGAAGTTCGTGGAGGGGCTACGCTGCGCAATATTCGCGATGCTATCTGCGAAATACGTCGCTCGAAGTTGCCCGATACGGAGGTGCTGGGCAATGCCGGCAGTTTCTTCAAAAATCCGGTAGTCGAGGTCGAGGTTGCCGAGCAACTGCGCGCCGATTATCCCGAAATGCCGCTCTATCCCGTTGCCGAGCAGGGTAAGGTCAAACTTGCCACCGGCTGGCTTATCGACAAGGCGGGCTTGAAGGGATATCGCGAGGGAGCGGTCGGAGTTCATGAGCGTCAGGCTCTGGTATTAGTCAATCACGGAGGCGCCACGGGAGGCGAGGTTATAGCCTTTGCCCGTATGGCACAAGAGCGCGTGAAGGAGCGTTTCGGCATCGAGATTGACACCGAGGTCAATATTTTGTAAAATCTTCTCTTCCCCCTGCGAGTAGGTATGGCTGCAACCAATAGCAATCTCTTTACGGAGCGTTTTCGCAAGTATGTAAGCGACAACGAACTCTTTACCGCCGATGATCGCATTCTGCTGACGGTGTCGGGCGGTGTCGATTCGATGGTTATGCTCTCGCTCTTCACGGAGTGTGGCTTCAATGTGGGAGTTGCACACTGCAACTTCTGTCTGCGCGGAGCCGAGAGTGACGAAGACGAGGTGTTGGTTGCCGAGGAGGCTCGCAAGCGAGGCATCGAGTGCTACAATCGTCGCTTCGACACACAGGGCGAGATGGAGCGCACGGGCGAATCGATGGAGATGGCGGCACGAAGGCTCCGCTATGAGTGGTTTGATGAGTTGTGTGCCGAACACGGATACACGACAATTGCCGTGGCGCACCATATTGACGACTCGATAGAGACCTTTTTTATCAACTTATTGCGTGGCACGGGACTACGCGGATTGACGGGTATCACTACTCGTCGCAACAACATTATCCGCCCGCTGATGTTCGCCACACGCAAAGAGATTACCGAGTATGCCGTGGCTCGCCAAATACCCTACCGCGAGGATTCATCGAATCGCTCCACCAAGTACCTGCGTAACAAAATACGCCTCGGCTTGGTACCGATGATTCGTGAGATAAACCCGAAATTTACCTCGCTGATGCGCGGGAATATCGCTCATCTGGCAGAGGCTCAAATATTTGTCAATTACGCTATCGACATCATCCGTCAAACGGTTATCGAGGAGCAGAACGGCATACACAAACTACACCTCAACCGCTTGGGCGACCGCATACCTCAAAACTTCGTGGCATACGAGATTCTCAACTCGACCTACGGATTCAAAAGCGATGTGGTCAATGCACTGATGCGTGCATACCATGCCGGAGTGACGGGCAAACGCTTCTACTCGAAAGAGTGGGTAGCATACCTTGAACGAGGCGAGATAGCAATTGCACCCATCGCCGATGATGACGACTGCGAAATCATGGTTAATGCCGATGACCTGCGCTCGTTCTGTGGCAACTCGGTACTTTACTATGAGCATACCGACATCGACAGCATCAAGACCTTCGGGGTTCCGGAGAATATGGCTCAAATAGATGCTGACCGCCTGCAATATCCGCTCCGCCTGCGTCGTTGGCGTGCGGGAGATTGGTTTGTGCCATTCGGAATGTCGGGACGCAAGAAGGTTGGAGATTTTTTGACCGACACAAAAGTTTCGGCTCCGGAGCGCAAACGCCAGTTTGTACTGCTTTCGGGCGAAGATATCGTTTGGATTGTGGGGCGACGTATCGACGACCGCTTTGCCCTCACCTCCGAGAGCGAAAACGTATTGAAAATCACACGAGAAATTATCTGATAATGGCAAAAAGCACACTGAAATTCAAAGATAGCATCGCAGCATTCGACTCGCTCACACGCGATATCTCGGCACGAAGATTTGCCCCGATATATCTGCTTATGGGCGAGGAGTCGTTCTTTATCGACCGTCTGTGCGAGCAACTCGCAGGCTCGATACTGAACGAGGCGGAGCGTTCCTTCAACCAGATAACGCTCTATGGCAAAGACAGCGATGCCGGCACGGTTGTAAACTATTGCCGTCAGATGCCGATGATGGGTGCCTACGAGGTCATCATTCTCAAAGAGGCGCAGCAGTTGCGCGACATCGACAAACTCTCGCTCTACACCACAAAGCCCTCTGCCACGACGATACTTATCATCTGCCATAAGGAGAAGAACGTCGATAAACGCTCTTCGCTCTACAAGAGCGCATCGGCAAACGGAGTGGTCTTCGAATCGATACGTCCGCGCGACTACGAAATTGGCCCGTGGCTCACAGATTATATCGCATCGAAGGGGTGTTCGATTACGCCCAAGGGGTTAGCCATGCTCACCGACCACCTCGGCACCGATATCGCCAAGATTTCAAACGAGATTGCCAAGTTGCTGGTTTCACTGCCGGAGGGAACAAAGCAGATTACCGATGTACATATCGAGGAGAATGTCGGTATCTCGAAGGATTTTAATAACTTCGAGTTGTGCAAGGCGGTGGTTACGCGCGATGTAAAACGCGCCCTGACCATAGCCGAACACTTTGCCCGCAATCCGAAGGACAACCCTCTGCTGGTCACGGTCTTGGCTCTCTTTGGCAAGTTCCGTGAGATGTTCGTCATAAACTACCTGCGTTGGCAGTCGCGCCACAAGCAGACTCCCTTCCCAAGCGATGCAGAACTTATGGGCCTTGCCAAAATCAACAACATATACGCACTGCGCGAGGCCAAGGAGGTGTCGGCACAGTGGCAGAACAGCAAGGTCTTTGCCGTGCTTGGACTGCTACGCGAGTATGATGCCAAAAGTAAGGGAGTGAATGCCGGAGGTGCCACCGAAGGGGAACTTCTGCGAGAACTTCTGTTGAAGATTTTTATGCAGTAGGCGACCTCTGACCTACTATATATATAAATAATATGATTAAGAGTTGCTACATAGATGGCATTCCGAGCGAGCGAGATAACTTCCCGGAGGGAGTCTATGTCTATCAGCCGATAATGACCTTCGGACATCGGGCATTACACCTCGACTCATATCTCGCGCTCCTGCGCGAGGCGTCGCTCGATACGTTGCATAGCGACCGAGTCCCGGACATCGCCCCCACAGCGCAACTCATATCAGACTTTCTGCGTCGTAACGGCTACCCTGCAACAATGCCTGCACACGTCGAACTGCGCATCTATCGCTCCGGAGAGATTGTCCTGCTCGGTGGCGAAGTGTCGCTATATCCGCAGGTCGGCTTGCGTTTGCTGATGCCGTCGGGTACCGATATCGAATACGACCTACCCTTCTCGGAGCATCACACCTCCTCGCGTCGGGCAGCAGCCGAGATTGCCCAAATCGAAGCCGAGGCTCACGAAGCAAGGGTTGCCATACGTATCGACAGCAATGGTTTTGTCTGCTCGGCAGACGATGCCGAAATATTTATCGTCAGGGAGTATTCGATAACGACACCGCAAACCCCTCGCAGTGTCGAGGGCAGAATGCTCGCCAAGGCGATACACCGCGCAGGGATGTCACTCCTCACGGAGCCTATATCTCGCGAGATGCTCGACTCTGCCGATGAGATTTTTTACATCGACCATCGCGGCATTACGGCATTGGGCAGTTTCAACGGCAAGCCGCTGATGCACATCCTTGCCGAGAAAATCGCCAAATACTTGGAGTAGGCCGTCATCGTACTACCCCACTCCGTAATCTACCTATATAAAGAACTTCAACAGGAACAACACGGCAAGGATATACATTCCGACCTTCACACGTCGGAAGTTGCCACTGCACGTATTGATAAAGACATAACTCAAATGTCCGAGAACGATACCATCCGAAATACTATAAGTTAGCGGAATGCAGAGCATGCAGACAAATGCCGGAATGGCATCTGCATAGTTCTCGAAGTCGATTTTGCGTACCTCCGCCATCATCATCACACCAACAAGCAACAAGACGGGCGTCGTTGCCGCTGTGGGGATTGCGAGGAAGAATGGCGCAAAGAGTAGCGACAATGCGAAGCACACGCCCGCAACAAGAGCCGTAAGACCACTGCGACCACCCTCATTTACACCTGCGGCACTCTCCACAAATGTTGTTACAGTGCTGGAACCCAACAACGCACCTCCCGTGGTAGCCACGGCATCGACCATAAATGCCTGTTTCAGGCGGGGAATCGAGCCGTCAGCATTGACCATTCCGGCTCGCGAGGTCACTCCGATAATCGTTCCGATAGTGTCGAACAAATCGACAAACAACAACGAGAAGACAATAGCCACCATCTCGCCGGAGAAGATTTTGCTCCATTCGAGTTTACAGAAGATTGGCTCTATCGAGGGAGGCGTACTCATCACTCCCGTAAATTTGGTCACGCCCAACGGAATACCGATAAGCGTGGTTATCACGATACCGAGCAGCAAAGCTCCCTTAACCCTCTTGACCAGCAGCACCGACGTAATCACAACTCCCAAGATAGTCAAGATAACCGACGGACTTGACAAATCTCCGAGCGACACGAGCGTAGCATCATTGCGTACAATGATATCGGCATTGTGCAGACCGATGAAGGCGATATAAAGACCTATACCGATACCTATTGCCCGTTTTAGCGGGTCGGGTATTACCTCGACAATCTTCTCGCGCAGGTTGGTAACCGTCAGCAGGATAAATAACAAACCCTCGATAAAGACCGCAGTCAGCGCAAACTGCCACGAATATCCCATCATCTGGCAGATGGAGTATGCAAAAAAGGCATTCAAACCCATACCCGGAGCGAGAGCAAATGGCATCTTGGCATAAACTCCCATCAATATCGTCGCTATCGCTGACACGAGGGCGGTAGTGGTAAAGAGTGCGCCCTTGTCCATTCCCGTAGCACTCATCACATCGGGATTTACGGCAAGAATATATGCCATTGTAAGGAACGTAGTGCATCCCGCCATAATCTCCACGCGGGCAGTATGTTCATTTGGGTTAAAGCCTACGGCTCTCTGCAAAAAGCCTTTTATCTGTGCTGTTGTCATAATGTTCAGGTCATTTTTCAAATCCACGGACAAAGGTACACATTTTCACACAACACACCACTCTCCTCTCTACAAAAAAATCGGGCAAAGCGACCTTCTTGGTCTGCCTTGCCCGAAATCTTCACGACCGAAGTCGTAAAATCTATCACTACTTATGCAGTCGGGATATCCTTATTCACGTTCTTCGAGCCTACCAATGCGTAGAAGAGCAGGTAAGCCAAGCCGGCAACGATTACCCAGTAGCTGGTCAGGTAACCTGCACCGCCATTGGTCATATCGACAACAAAGTTCTGGATGAACGGCAGAATACCACCACCGCAAACCATTGCCATAAAGATACCTGCACCCTTCTCGGTGTACTTACCAAGACCCTCAACAGCAAGGTTGAAGATACCACCCCACATTACCGATGTGCAGAGACCGCACAGAACGAGCAATGCTGCATTTACGGGAACAGATGCCATACCGAAACCTGCGGTACCCTTGAATACGGGGAGATTTACAGCCGTTGCGGGATTGAGGAACATTGCGCAGAGTACCAAAACAAGACCTACACACGATACAGCCGAAAGCATCGACTTTGCCGAAACCTTTGCACCGAGTGCAGCACCAGCCAAACGACCTACGAGCATCAGCAACCAATAGGTAGCCGTTACCGTTCCGGCGATAGCCTCGGCACCCGACTCTACGTTCAGACCGCCATTCTGCAACCACTTCTGCAATACGTTGGGAATACCTACCTCAACACCTACATAGATGAAGATTGCAACAGCACCCAGAACGAAGTGACGGAACGACATAGGACCATACTGCGACTTCTGCTCTGCCTTTGCCATACCAACCGTAGGATTCTCCGGGATATTCGTGAAGAGAATAACCAAAAATGCCACAGCGAAGATAGCCAACGCAATGAACATCAAGGGGAATACCTGACTAATCTTTGCATCAACGATGCTCGGAACGAATACACCCGTAAGGAAGATTACGGCAGTACCCATCAACGAGTTGAACGAGCCACCCACCTGAACGAGTTGATTACCGCGGTTACCACCGCCACCGAGTTTGTTGAGCATCGGATTTACCACGATGTTAAGCATACACATCGAGAAACCTGCGATGAAAGCACCCAGCAGATATACTCCGAATGCGAGGTTACCGGTCAAAAGACCTGCGATGGTCTGAACACCTACGCCCGTAAAGCCTACCAACACAGCAGCCAGAGCGGTAAATTTGTAACCCTTCTTCTGCAAGAGATTACCTGCGGGGATACCCATTACAGCGTATGCAATAAAGTTGCACAACACGCCGAGCGTACCCATCCAGTTAGCCACGTGGAACTGGTTCTTCAAGATATCGCCCATGGGCGATGCCAGGTTTGTGACAAACGAAATCATACCGAAGAGCAAGATGCACACGATAATCGCCGGCACATTAGAATTTTGTCTTTTTTCCATAAAATTTAGATTGGTTAAAATTAAAATTAAGTATTGTTTTGCGTAAATTTATCTGTTTCTCTCGGCTATAAATGCACACAAGTCGAGCAGAGCCTGACGATAGGGAGTCTCCTCATATCCGCCAAGTATCGACATTGCTCTTTGCAGGTAACTCTTCATCACCTCGGTTGCTGACTCTATACCGCCTGCCGCCACAACTCGCTGCTGCACCTGCTCCACGCAACTCTCATCCGTCGCGCAACGCTCGACAAGCGAGATTATCTCGGCACGCTCCGCCTCATCCGCCTTTTCGAGCACCTCGATAAGCGGGAGGGTAATTTTACGCTCTCGCAGGTCGTTATTCGCAGGTTTGCCCGTATCGGCTGTCGGGGTGTAGTCGAGGATATCGTCACGAATCTGGAAAGCGATACCCACAGCCTCGCCAAAACGCTGCATCGCTGACACATTCGCAGCCGAGGCTCCCACCGATAATGCTCCTGCCGAAGCACTTACACTCAAAAGGCTTGCCGTCTTCTTGTAGATGATATCGAAATAGGCATCACGCGAGGTGTCAAGTTTCGATGCGTGGTCGCTCTGGATAAGTTCCCCCTCACAAAGTGTGGTCATCGACTTGATGACGTGCGACACGAGGTCAAACTGACCGCTCGACAGACCGAGATCCATATTTTTAGCAAGGATATAGTCGCCTACGACCACCGCATTTCTCGACTGCCAACGTGCATTGACCGAGGCTCTGCCACGACGCATATCCGACTCATCGATAACGTCATCGTGGATGAGCGATGCGACGTGAATCATCTCGACCAACATCGCAGCCAAGAATGTCCGCTTACCAAAACGACCCTCATTCGCAGAGTTCAATGCGGCCGAGAGCATAACCAAAATGGGACGTATGCCCTTACCTCGCGAAGTAAGCACATATTCGAGCATCTCGGCTATCAAACCATCCTCGGCACTGAAATTATGCTTGACGAATGTGTCAAACTCGGCAAGTTGAGCCTCTATCGGTTTGCGAATCGTATTGATTGTAATCATTAACAGTTACCGTTTATTTTGCAAATATAATCATTTTTCACATCTTCGACCACTATATGTCAATGTTTTTTTTCGTACCTTTGGCGGTGTATAAAGAGAAAATTATGAATAAAGCGAAGAGTATAATCTCAAAAATATTGCCCTATGTGGCTCCTATACTGCTCTTTTTCGGTGTTAGCGCGGCATATTTTGCCCCTCAATTTGCGGGTAAAGTTCTACCCCAACACGACGTCGAACAGTACGAGGGTATGTGGAGCGACATCCGCTCACACCGCGAGGCTACGGGCGAGGATGCTCAATGGACGGGCGGAATGTTCGGCGGAATGCCGGCATACCTTATCAACGTGAAGTACCCGGCACAAGCGGTCAAAAACTCGCTCGGTGCCGTTGTTAAAATTTTGGACACACCGGCATCGTTCATCTTCTTTGCCATGACGGCATTTTGGGTTATGATGCTCATCTTTGGCGTATCGCCTTGGGTTGGTTTGGTTGCCGCATTGGCTTACGGCCTCTCGACCTACTTCTTCCTCATTATCGGTGCAGGTCACGTGACGAAGATGTGGGCTTTGGTCTATGCTCCGCTGATGATGGGCGGTGCCTATATGACTATGCGAGGCAGGATGCTTGCCGGAGGCGTTGTGACGGCACTCTTCACTTCGCTCGAACTCGGAGCCAACCATCCACAGATTACCTACTACTTTCTGCTGGCAATGCTTCTCTTCTGGGTCAGCGAACTCGTTGTCGCAATCAAAGAGAAGTGCCACGCCTCGTTCTGGAAACGCACAGCAGTTCTTGCTACGGCAGGTATCGTCGCCCTCGGCTCGAACTTCGCTCCGTTATGGTACACCTCCCAGCACACCGGTGACACGATGCGAGGTGGCTCGGAACTCGTACAGGAACAGACCTCGGATGGAGCCAATGGTCTCGACCTCGAATATGCCACAGCGTGGAGTTACGGCATTGCCGAGAGTTGGAATATGCTCATCCCCGACTTCGCAGGTGGCGACTCCGGCTCGACATTCTCGGCAAAGGGCCCCGTAGGGGATGTTATGGAGGATTTAGGCTCACGTAACACCGCGACATATCTACCCACCTATTGGGGCGGACAACCCTACACCGCAGGCCCCACCTACTTGGGTGCAAGCCATATTCCTC